>CAZETS010000142.1:0-1680 GCA_964515335.1 uncultured Spirochaetaceae bacterium | reverse complement strand
AATACGGTCCTGAAGAGCTGAGCCCCGAGGCGGGATTGAGGCTCGTCTCCCGCTCGAGGATCTCGCACGCGCAGGCGAAGGCGGCCGAATCAGACAAGCGCGCCCCCGCTCGGCTTCTCGGCGCGAAGGCTCTCCGGGGTCGTGGGCTTGTGGCTCGTCATTGAGTGCTTGTCCGCTCCACTTGGACTTTTCGGGGAGCGGGCGAAACACTTGATGCCGGGTCCGGCGTCCCTTGCGAGAACGCGCGGGACGGGACTGCGATTGCCGACCGGTTGCGCTTCGGCTGCCGCAGCGGGGAGGCGGCCGGCGGGCCGCGATCCGCGCACCGGTGCCGCCACCGCGCATCACGCGCCCGGCCGCCCCGAAGCGGGCCGAGCTACAGACCGAAGCAGTTGATCTTGAACCCGTGTATCACGTCCTTGGCGGTGGGATTGCCGAGCATCCGGTTCTCGAGCAGGCCGAATACGATCTTGGCCTCGGCCTCGTCGTAGAGCCCCTCCCACACGACATCGAAGCCACCTCCGTCCTTGAGGATCGTGACGGCGAGGAATGGGTCGACCATGTCGCTGTTGTCCGTGAGGAACGAGAAGAGCGACATGCGCGCCACGAAGGCGTCGATCTCACTGGTGGTGACGATCGCCGTGCGCGTCGTGTCCTCGTCGTTGCTGTAGTCCTGGCTGACGCGGTAGAAGGGCACGAACGGCGCGACGTCGAAGGCGCGGCTGATCGTGTGGAGCCCCAGCGATGCGGTCGACTTCTTCTGGGGGCCCATGTACGTCAGCTTGATCAGGTGCTGGTCGTAGCTGGCAGGGCTGGCCTCGACGATGGCCGAGAACAGGGAGATCTGCGCGGAGGCGCTGCCCGCCCACAGCAGCAGGATCGTCGTGGTGAAGAGCAAGGGGAGGAGTCTGCGCGTCATGAGAGTTTCCTCCTTAGAGGGTCGCCGGCCGGCTGCGTCGAATGAAGACCACACCGGAGGCGAGGATGAGAAGGGCCAGCGCCAGAATCGCCTGGGGGGGCAGCAGTGGCAGGACTGCCGGTCCCACGTCGAATTGCAGCAGGATCTCGGTGTTGGGATCGAGGGACGGCGTGAAGAAGTCGATGAAGGGCGGGAATACGCTGAGCGCGCCGCCGCCATTCAGCAGCTGGGCGTTCACCAGGTCGAGGGGGGTGAGGAGGATCGGATCCAGCCCGTTCATCTGCAGCTGGGCCTGATTCCCGATCAGGGGGATGCCACCCGTCGTGATGTCGGGGATCGCCACGATGACCGAGAGGATGCTGCGACCGCCCACGTTCTCGAGACCACTGACGCTCCCGACCGGAAAGATGTCCAGCACGATCGTGCTGTCCGTCTCGATCGTGCCGCCCTGGGTCAGCTCGATGAGGTTCGGACCGGCCTCGAAGAAGCCCGGGGGCAGCGCGAAGTCGGTGGTCAGGTTGTCCAGCTCGAAGGTGAGCTGGGCGTCGAACTTCTTGCCCCCGGCCGCGGCAACGGCCTCCTGGCTGAAGGTCGTGCCGTCCTTCTTCGTGTGGTTCTTGGTGAAGGCGGCCTTCGCCTCCTTGATCGTATCGCTGGCCGCCGTGGCGTTGGCCCCTCCGGTGAAGCTCACGCCGTGGGTCGTCGCGTGTAGCCCGTCAGCAGGATTCGGACTCCGCAGCTTCCTGAGCTAAGAGACATGT
>CAZETS010000141.1:0-1696 GCA_964515335.1 uncultured Spirochaetaceae bacterium | reverse complement strand
TTGTAGAGCCCCTCCCGGGTTACTCCCAGCCTGCGTGCGGTCACTGCCTTTTTGCCGCCGTTCATTTCGAGCGCCCGGCGGATGAGCCACGCCTCTACGCGCTCGAGTGCGGCGCGCAGCGTTTCGCCTTGTCCGGCGGCGTGGTCGATGGCTTCCATGATGCCCAGCACGCGGGGCGAGAGGAGTCGCGGCGAGATCAGCTCGCCGGGCTCGGCGAGGGTGAGGGCGCGCTGGATCTCGTTCTCGAGCTCACGCACGTTGCCGGGCCAGCGGTGCGTCAGCAGCAGGCGCTGAGCGGCCGGCGAGAGCCGACACGCGGCCTTGCCGTCGGTTCCGCCGTGCCGCGCGATGAAGTGCTCGGCGAGGGGCAGGATGTCGTCGGTGCGCTCGCGCAGCGGGGGGATCGCGACCGGGAAGACCGCGAGGCGGTAGTAGAGATCTTCGCGGAAACGACCCGCCTCTACCTCGGCCTGCAGCGAGCGGTTGGTGGCGGCGATGACGCGTACGTCGATCGGATGCGGGCGTGCGGCGCCGACGGGGAGCACCTCGCGCTCCTGCAGGACGCGCAAGAGCTTCGCTTGCAGGGCAGGGCTGGTCTCGCCGATCTCGTCGAGGAAGAGCGAGCCGCGGTGGGCGAGCTCGAAGTGGCCGGCCTTGTCTCGATCCGCCCCGGTAAACGATCCCTTGCGGTGCCCGAACAGCTCGCTTTCGAGCAACGACTCGGGAAAGGCCGCGCAGTTCACGGCCACGAACGGGTGACGCGATCGCGGCCCCCGGGCGTGGATGCGCTGCGCGATCAGCTCCTTGCCCGTGCCCGTCTCGCCCTGGACGAGCACCGTGGCGATCGAGCCCGCCGCGCGCTCGACCAGGGCAAGCACGTTGCGCAGCGCGCGGCTGGCTCCGATGGTGTCGGCGTCGGGTCCGAGCACGTCCTCTTCGAGGCGGTCGGCCACCCAGGCAGGATCGCCCCCCGCGTCGCGGGCCAGCTGGTCGACGCGCTCGAGCAGCTCGTCGAGCAGCCGTGGCGCCGTAACGTCGCCCGCGTCGTCGGCGGCAGGCACGATCACCTCGCGGGCGCCGGCCGCGACCAGGCGCCGGATGCAGTCGGCGTCGCCGCCGAACAGACAGGCCACGATGGGGGCACACTGCGGCCGCTGACCGAGCCGGCGCATGGCGCGGATCAACGTATCGGCGTCGCGGCCTTCGAGCACGGCGGCATCGACGGGCATGGGCGGCAGCGCGTAGGCCTCGTCGACATCGCGCACCCAGGTGACGTCGAGGGTGGGGGCTTCGTCGACGCCGCAGCGGGCCAGGGCCTCGCCGGCGCCGATCCAGAGCAGCGAGCGGATGGATCGCAAAGAGATTCTCCTGCGTGAACGGCGCCGGAAGGTCGGCGCGTGCATCTACAGGAGTGCAAGGCGGGTGCCTTCATCGCGACGCCACGCCGAACCAAGAAAAGGCGCACGCGATCGTGCAAGAGCAACGGTCTGTGATGCCGACACGGCCGGTCGAGCGTCCGCGACCGTTCGCCCGGCCGGCGAACACTCACGGCGAACGCCGGCGAGCGACCGGCCAATGGCCGGAGGAAGACTGTGGCGAGCTGCCGCGGCTTCGGCGCTGTTTATTGAAACCGCTTAAACAAACCCAAGCCGCCCTGGATGAGATACTGACAGGCGCGGGGGATGGAGGTTGGGCA
>CAZETS010000140.1:0-2061 GCA_964515335.1 uncultured Spirochaetaceae bacterium | reverse complement strand
CGGCGAGTGCCCGATCGTGGTCGTGCAGGACGCTGTGTCGGACCCCTGGCCCCAGCTCTCCGGAGACCGGCTGGTGTGGGAGGCTCGCGTCGGCGATCAGGACGAGGACGTCTTCTACTGCGAGTACGACCGCATCCGCGAGCGCTGTCCCGCCCAGCGGCTGACCGCCGACATGGCGGCCCAGCGCAGCGCCGCGATCGATCGGGACCGCGTCGTCTGGGAGGATGCGCGCGACGGCGAGACCCGCATCTACGGCACGACGCTGCCGCGGTTCGCGAAGCTCCGTGATCGCGCGGCGCGCGTCGGAAGGTGGCTCGTGGTCGTGGCGCGGATCGCCGAGCCGGGTGATGGCGACCCGGTCTTTGCGGTCGAGGCGGTGGGTGCGGGCTCGACGGGGTCGCTCGGCGCCCATCTGCTCCCTCTCGGCCGCAGCCGGGTCGCGTTGCTCTGGCGCCCGCAGGCGCGTCACGTCGGCGAGCAGGTCTTCACGTTCTCGGCGACGAGCGAGACGGGCCTGGTCGCTCGGCGCAGCGTGCGCGTGAAGGTGTCGCCGGCCCGGTGGCCCGGTTGGTGGTTCAGGGCACATAGCCGAGTGCCCGCAGCCTCGCCGCCTCCTCGGGATCGAGCTCGATCCTGGGATCCGTGGGCCGCGCGAGACCGAGGCTTCGCTGCTCGAGCTCCGCGAGCAGCTCGCGCACGATGACCGGGTGGTGGGCGGCGACGTCGACCTGCTCGCCGGGATCCGCCACCAGGTCGTAGAGTGCCAGCCGCTTCGAGTTCTCCTCGCGGACCAGCTTGTAGCGGTCCCTTCGCAGTGTGCGCCGGAACGGCAGGTAGGGTCGCGACACGTCGTCGAACTGCAGCGCCCCGGAAGCCTCGCCCGGCAGCGATCGGCTCGCGAAGGACCGGGCCGTGACCTCGTCGTCGCCCGCGCGCCAGAGCGGGGCGAGATCGAACCCCTCGACGTCCGCAGGAGGCTCGGCCCCCACGATTCCGAGCACCGTCGGCACGATGTCGATGATCGACACCGGCGCCCCGATGCGGACGCCGCGCGGCACGGAGGGCCCGGCCAGGATCAGCGGAACCCGGAGCACCTCCTGGTGAAGGCCGAGCATGTGCTCGTACAGTCCGTGCTCGCCGAACTCCTCCCCGTGATCCGACGTCACGACGATCAGCATGTCGTCGTACAGCCCCTTCGTGCGAATCATCGACAACAGTCGCGACAGCTCGGTGTCGAGCTGGCGGACGCCGGCGTCGTAGAGGTCGAGCAGGTGGCGTCTGGCGCGCTCGTCGAACTCCACCCGCTCGACCGACCCGTCGACCTCGAGGTATCCGATCTCGCAGGACTTGATGCCCGGGTTCTTGGCGCAGAACGCGATGTAGTCGCTGGGCAGGTTGGCCTGCTGAAGCTGCAGACCGGTGCCGTCGGCGGCGCCCTCGTAGGGCTCGACGAAGAGCGACTCGTAGCTGGCTTCGGACGCGTAGTCGGTGTGCAGGTCGTAGTAGTGGACGAACAGGAACAGCGGGCGCCCGGCGGCCGCATCGACCAGCTCGCCGGCCGTGTCGGTCACCAGCGTGCTCGGCGATCGGCGATCGAGGGGTGTTTCGTGGAAGCGGAAGCGCTCGAAGTCGCGCGTCACCGCGAAGGGCTCCTGGCCGAGCCAGTCGACGCTCACCACCGCCGCGGTCTCGTAGCCGGCCGCCGCCAGCATCGAGGCGAGGGTCGGCACCGAATCGACGAGCGGGGTCTTAGAGCGCATCACGCCGTGGCTGGCGGGGGTGCGGCCTGTCAGCATGGAAGCGTGCGCGGGAAGTGTCCAGGGTGCGGGCGTGCTCGCGTCCTCGAAGACCACGCCTTCCGTGGCGAGCAGATCGAGGGTCGGCGACGTGAAGCGCGTATGCCCGTAGAGCCCCAGGCGATCGGCACGCAGCGTGTCGAGGGAGACCAGCAGGACGAGCCGGGGCGGCGTCGCGGGGCGTTCTTCCTGCCGGGAGTCGACAGCCATCGCCGCCGGATCTTTCGCCAGGCGCGACTCGTTCGAATCCCCCGTGGGCGAGCAT
>CAZETS010000139.1:0-2338 GCA_964515335.1 uncultured Spirochaetaceae bacterium | reverse complement strand
GCCGCGACCACCTGCTCGTTTGGGGGATCTACGTTCTCCTGCCGCCGCGGAACAGCCACGGCTTCGTGCAGCGCGGGAAAGGTCGTCCTCGGCGGCGGCTGCTCGTGCGAGACCCAGGCCTTCTCTTCCGGCTACAACCAGATCTGCCGCGGTTTTCCCGCGAGCGACTCGAGCTTCGTGTGCCACGGCTACTCGCCGAACTCGGGGGCATCCTTCACCGCCTACGCGATCTGCGCGCGGATGGGGAACTGAGCCCACACGAGGGGCACTCGGGGGTCCGGAAAGTCGGATACCCTGCAGCCGAGCCGGGCCAATGCCGCCGGTGGCGCTCGCGCAGCAGGGCGACCCGGCGGCTATCATGAAAGCAACCATGTCGACGAAAACACACTACACAAGACCTCTCGGCGGGCTCGTGCTCGCCCTCTGCCTCATCGCCCACCCCTGCGTGGCCCTCGCGTCGGAGGGCGCCGCCGAGGCGGCCGAGCCGTCCCAGGAGGGCGAGCCGCGCTTCGTCGGAGGAACCCATTACACGGTCCTCGAGACCCCGGTTCCGACCCGCGACCCGGATAGAATCGAGGTCGTGTCGGCCTTCTCGTACGGCTGCTCGCGCTGCTACGGATTCGAATCCGCGGTGCAGGAGTGGCGCGATCGGCAGGGGCCGGACATCGATTTCTGGCGGCTCCATGCGGTCTGGAATCCCGCCATGGAGTTCTACGCCCGCGCGTTCTACAGCGCGGCCGAGCTCGGGGTGGGCGAGCGCATCCACCGCCCTCTCTTCACCGCCATCGTGGTCGAGAACGAGCAGATCAGGGACGAGCAGACGCTCGCGCTCTTCTTCGAGCAGTTCGGCGTCGACCCGCCCGCCTTCTCGACAGCCTTCGACTCGCAGTCGGTCACCGGCCAGGTGCGCGGCGCCACCCTGCGAACGCGCAGCTACAACCTGGCCAGCGTGCCCGAGCTCGTCGTGAACGGGAAGTTTCGCGTCGACCCGATGCGGGCCGGCGGCCGCGGCAAGATGCTGGAGGTGGTGGACTACCTCGTCGAGAAAGAGCGGAAATCCGCCCGGTAGCGTCGATTCGCGCCGGAGCCGGGGCCCCGGAGAGCGGCGTCGCCTACCCGGCGCGCAGATGTCGCGGCTCGTAGGTTCCCAGGCAGCCCATGATCATCTTCAGGTCCAGGTAGGTCTTGAAGCCGGGCTCTTCGGCCTCGCAGACGAGCGGCACCGCGTTCACGCAGTGGAAGGCCGTCGTCGAGAGCCCCTGAGCGACGCGCTCGTCGTGGGTCAACTCGGCAGGAAAGTCCACGTCGACGTTGAGGTTGACGTCGCCTTCGAGAGAGATCCGCCAGCCCGATTCGCGGGGCACGTCCATCTTGCGCTCCAGCCGGGTGTGGCGCTTGTCGTCCACGTACCAGATCTGCTCCTGCACGATCTCCATGCCGGTGTTCGTGACGCCCACGTGCTTGTAGTGGTTGAGCCCGATCTGTCCCTTCTGGACGATGCCCACCGCGGTTTCGATGTCCTGATTGGCGAGGATGTAGTCGTGGGTCATCTCGTACGACACCACCTCGACGCCGAGACCAGCCGCGATCATGTCGATCGACTCGTACCAGTTCTTCGCGAGCATCTCCTTGAGGGGGTTGTTTTCGGCCTGCTCGGGCGATACGCCGAGATTCATCACCAGCCGCATCACGCCCTCGGAGCTGTACTCGCGGCAATCACCGCACTCCGTCATGCGGATGCGGTCGATCTGGTTGCACCAGCCGCTGAAGGTCAGCGGGAACCGCTCGGCGATGCCGCCCGGGTTACAGCCCGACGCCAGGAACGAGACGCCGCCCTTCTTCGCGGCCGCATCGATCTGGGCGGCGATGTCGGGCGTCTGCACGAAGGGATAGAAGTAGGGGCACGGCGTGACGACGTGCTTCCCCGCTTCGAGCAGGGTGCAGATCTCGTTCGCGTCCCAGGGCAGCGGGCAGTAGAGCACGCAGTCGGCCTCCGAGGCGAGCACCGCGTCGACGTCCCGGCTGGCGATCACCCCGGTGTCCTCGGCGTCGACGATGCGCCCTGCGTCGAGTCCATCCTTCTCTTCGGCGTAGACCTTCACGCCGACGAGATCGAGCCGGGGATGCCGCAACACCCCGCGGATCGCCGACTTGCCGACCACACCGGTGGCCCATTGATAGACCTTGTAGCGATCCACTCCGCTCCCTCCCTCCTGCAACGGAGCGAGTGTAGCGGGCGCGCCGACCGGTCGATCGCTAGTGGACTCGGGCCGCGTCGGAGTCCGGCTGCGGCGGCACCGCCCGGACGTCGGTCTTCTCCGGCAGTTGGACGCTCACC
>CAZETS010000138.1:0-2366 GCA_964515335.1 uncultured Spirochaetaceae bacterium | reverse complement strand
CTGGCTCGGCGCGCTGCTCGTTCCGCTGCTCGTCTGCGCGGCGGCGCCCGACGCCGAGGCCCGCAGAGCTGCCCGGTACGGGCTGATCGTCAAGTTCGCCGGCTCGGGCGACCACGCCCTCGAGGCGTGCGCGGCGCGGCTGCATCGCGAAGGTCGCTCGTACCGCTCGGCGACCGCCGACGATTCCGGGTCGATCGACGCCCTGCACGCCCGTCTCGGCGTCCGCGCCGTGCGGCCGGTGTTTCGTGGGTCGCGGGGATCGCTCGAGTCGCACCGCAAGCGACTTGGCGCGCGACTCCTCGAGGGTGCACCGCGCGCCGCGGGAGCGGGCGTCGGGGTGTCCGAGGTGCCGGACCTCGCCCACGTCTACACCGTCGAGTTCGGTGCGGACCTGCCCCTCGAAGAGGCGCTCGCCCTGTACGCGGAGGATCCCCACGTCGAGTACGTGCAGCCCGACCATCGACGGACGCTCGACGAATTGCCCAACGACCCGTTTCTCTACACGAGCGGGTCGTGGGGCCAGGCGTTTCCCGATCTGTGGGCGCTCGAGCGGATCGGAGCCACGGAGGCGTGGTCGCACGCGCGGGGCGAGGGCATCGTGGTCGCAGTGGTCGACACCGGGCTCGACTACAACCACCCCGACATCGCGGCGAACGTCTGGGTGAATCCCGGGGAAGACCTCGACGGCAACGGAGTGGTCGACGAGACCGACCGCAACGGCATCGACGACGACGGCAACGGCTTCGTGGACGATCTGCACGGCTTCGACTTCGGCAGCTCGCTCGACGCCAACGGGGACGGTGACTTCGACGACCCTGGCGACGTCTCGGACGCCGACCCCTTCGACGAGAACGGCCACGGAACCCACGTCTCGGGCACGATCGCTGCGCTGAGCGACAACGGGATCGGGATCGTGGGCGTCGCGCCGGCCGCCCGACTGATGGCCGTCAAGGGATTTCCCGACGACGGCACGTCGGGGCGCGACTCGGCGCTCTGGCGCGCCGTCCTGTACGCGGCCGAGAACGGCGCGCGCGTGATCAACAACAGCTGGTCGTGCTTTCCGGCCTGCCCCCGCAACCCGCTCGCCGAAGATGTCGCCGGCCTCGTTCGACGCATGGGCGTGGTGATCGTGACCTCCGCCTCGAACCGGCAGTCGGACGTCGCCTTTCTCAGCCCGGAGAACACGCGTGACGTCATCACCGTCGCGTCTTCCGGCCAGGACGATCTCCCGTCCGCAACCTTCACGAACTTCGGTTGGCTGGTCGACGTCGCCGCGCCGGGAGGCGGTCCGTTCGGCAATCCCGGCATCCGCGTCGGCCGCCGCAACATCCTGTCGCTGCGCTCGTTGGCGGACGAAGACAGCGAGCCCTTCGCGGTGGCCGGCGACTACCTCCGCAACGCGGGCACCTCGATGTCGGCCCCCCACGTCAGCGGCGTGGTGGCCCTGCTGCTCAGCGCCGAGCCCGGTCTCGACTACGAGGCCGTGCGCCGGCGTATCCGGCAGAGCGCGGTCGATCTCCGGGCGCCCGGCCACGACGCCGACATGGGGGCGGGCCGGCTGGACGCGCTCGCTGCGCTCACCGACCCGCCTCTGCCCGACCTCGAGATCGCGATCGTGGGACCGCGGCCGGCCAGCAGCTTTGCGGGCGAGACCGGGGAGATCGCGATTCGCGGCTTCGTGCGGGGTCGCGATCTCGAGTCCTGGACGCTCGAGTACGGGCTGGGGGGCCGGCCCGAGACGTGGCACCCGATCGATGCGGGGAGCCGTCCGGTCCCGCGCGTCGACGTGCTCGCGAACTGGCGGGTTGCCGGGCTCGAGCAGGGCGCGTACGTGATCCGCCTGACCGCGACCACGCCGGGAGGCAGCGAACGCTTCGTCGAGTTCACCCAGCTCGCGCTCGAGCGCAATCGCCCCGAGCCCATCTCCCAGCCGGGCGCCTCCGCGGCCCGGCCCGACTTGTCCGGTGCGCTCGTCGTCTGGGAGTCGCGGCGCCCGCTCGACGACGGCTCGGAGTCGACGAGCGTGGATCTGGTGCTCGCCGACCTCCGCCGCGGCACCGAGCGTGTGATCGCCGGCGGCGTTGGCGAGCAGCACTCGGTGGCGATCGCGGGGCGCACCCTCGCATGGCTCGACCGGCGGGAGAGCCGCGATCACACCGAAGTCCACGCCTGCCGGATCGACCGCCGCACGGGTCGCTGCGCGGTCGTGCCGGTCGCACCGGGCCGCGGAGCGCCGCTCCCGCCCGCCGTCGCCGCCGGCCGGGTCTTCTGGACCGACGGGAGTTCGGGCCAACCCGACCTCCACGGCTGCCGGCTCCGCGCATGGAGTCCTGGCTGCCAGGAGTACGATCTCGGGCTCGACCCGA
>CAZETS010000137.1:0-2638 GCA_964515335.1 uncultured Spirochaetaceae bacterium | reverse complement strand
GGCGTCGGGCGCCGCCGCGCAGACGAGCAGCGGAACGAGCAGCGCGCCGAGCCAGGCAGGCGTTCGGACTCGGCGCGCTGCGGAACGGGCCGCCCCTAGGTGGACCACCGCTTCGCGTTGGACGCGCTGGGGCGGCGGGCTCCTCGCCGCGACGCCGTCACCGCTCCACCCGCACCATGATCATCGTCAGCGGGTCGGCGCCCCCCGAATCGACCTGGGCGGCCATCACGGCGATCTTGCGGTCGGCCTTGAACCCGTAGGTGATCGAACCCGCGCTGTTCGGCATCGATTCCACCCGGATCTGGTCCCAGCCCTGCCCCCCGAGCTCGCGCTCCATGTAGCTCGCGACGCGACCGGGATCGTCGCTGGTCGAGAACGTCACGTTCATCGAATCAGGATAGGTCTGGACGTGGCTCGTCGAGGAGCCTGGGTAGACGGGGGCATCGCTCGGGTAGTCGTCCGGGCGGTCGATCGTCCGGCTGAGCTCCTCACGCAGCGGCTTCGGAGGATTGCTCGGGGCCTGCTGCTCTCGGGCCTGCGGCTTGGCGGCCTCGGGGGCCGGGGTCTGCTTGGCCTCCTCGCCGCCGCAGCCCACCACCACGGCGAAGGCCAGTGCTGTCAGGAAGGGCACCAGGAGAGAGCGGTCTGCGACGCGTCGGATCATCTGTGTTGCTCCAGATCGAAGCACCGCCCGGGCGCCTCGATTCAAGGGATCGCGGCGGATGCGGTCGGCACGACCCAGATCCACCCCATCGGCCTCTGTGAACCGCCGAGTCTATGACGGCGGCGCTCCGCGGGTCAAGCCCCGGGGAACGGCCGCACACGGACGACCCGGCGGCGAATCGTGCGGCCTTCCCCGCGCATTCCTGGGCGGGCGAGGGTGGTTGGCCGACCGGTTCTGCTGCACCCTGCCCTGCTGGTGGGCACGCGAACGTCGAGAGGATCCGGGCCGCGACGAGATGCGGCCCACAGGCGGTCGAACAGGGCGGGGGCCACCCTGCTGCTCGTCGCGTTGCTCGGCAGCGGCTGCCCTCAAGGTCGCGATCACGAGCCGGCCCGCAGCGCCACCGCGACTCGTGGCGCCGACAAGCCGCGACACGTCGTGCTCGTCTCGATCGACACGCTGCGCGCCGACCACCTCGGCACCTACGGGTACGAGCGCTTCACGTCGCCGATCCTCGACGCCCTGGCGAGCGAGGGCACCGTCTTCGAAGAGGCCTCGTCGACGACGTCGTGGACACTGCCCGCCCACGTATCGATGCTCACCGGGCTGTTCCCCGCCGAGCACGGTGTGGTGAGCTCGCAGTTCGAACTGCAGGGCGAGGTGCCGACGCTCGCCAGTCTGCTCGCCCGACAGGGCTACTCGACCGCAGCCGTCGTCAACGCGATCTGGCTCAAGCGCGAAGCCTTCGGCGTCACGCGCGACTTCGAGCAGTATCGCTACATCCGCGATGCCGACTATGCGAGACGCAGCCCATCTCGGATGGTGACCGACCAGGCGATCGAGTGGCTGCGCGAGGCCGGCGAGGCGGGCCTGTTCGTCTTCGTCCACTACTACGACGTCCACGCCGACTATGCGTCGCTGCCCGCCTACGAGCGCCTCTTCGTCGAACCCTACCAGGGCCCCGCCGACGGCACGGCCTGGCAGCTCATGCAGCTCAACTTTGCCGACGAGCACGTCCGCCGCTGCCAGCGAGCCTTCGATCCGACCTTCTGCTCGTTCGGGGGAGAGGAGAAGCCGCGGTTGCTCGATGGCTCGGTCGAGCGGCCAGAGCTCGGCGCCCGGGACGTGCGCCACCTCGAGGCGCTCTACGACGCCGGCATCCGGCAGCTGGACACCGAGCTCGGCCGTCTCGTCACCTTCCTGCGCGACACCGGCCTGCTCGACGAGACCCTGCTGATCGTCACCTCGGACCACGGCGAGGAGTTCATGGAGCACGGCCGCGTGGACCACTTCCTGACCACCTATCAGGAAAGCCTGCACGTGCCCCTCATCCTACGTGGTCCGGGCGTCCCCGCCGGCTTGCGGGTCGGCGAGCCGGTCTCGATCGTCGACATCGTCCCGACCGTGCTGGGGCTCGTGGGAGGACTTCGCGGCGCCCGGGCGCCGTCGTTCGACGGGGTCGATCTGGCACCGCTCCTTAGGGGGGCCTCGCCGCCGCACCTCGCCGACCGGCTCATCTTCGGAGAGGCGTCCGGTGGCCACCAGTACGGCGAGCAGCTGAAGGGCGTCTACCCCATCTACTACTCGGCTCGGAAGGGGCGCTACAAGGGCGTCTACGACGCTCAGAGCGGCTCTCTCGAGATCTACGACCTTGCGAGCGATCCCGGCGAGACGGAGGATCTCGCCCAGCGTGAGCCAGCGCTGGCCGCCGAGCTGAGCGCTCTCCTGGCTGATCGGCACGCACAGATCACCGCACTCGCCCCCCCCGCGGAGGCGATCGAACTCGACCCGAACGAGATCGAGCAGCTGCGGGCGCTGGGGTACGCGCCGGACTGAGCGCCCACAGGCCTTGCCTCGGCGACGCCGGGGGGGCACCGCGAAGCGCACTGCCCCAGGGGGCCCTCGCTTCGACGCCGCGGGCCATCGACTACACTGCCTCGCTGTCCCTTCAGCGTCCCCGACTTCGAACTGGCG
>CAZETS010000136.1:0-2751 GCA_964515335.1 uncultured Spirochaetaceae bacterium | reverse complement strand
CCAACTCGAGGATGTCCGACGGGGACGGGAGGCACCATCCTTCGTGATCTCGGGGGCCTACGTCGTCGCTCGCAGACGCCATGGCCCTATGATGCTTACGCTCGACTTCCTCCGTGAGGTCACAGGCCGACCTGGCGCGCGCGGGTTGGCCTCTCCAGCGAGTCCTCAACGATGGTGGAAGCGAGTTCAAGGGCGCGTTCGACAAGGCCTGCCGCGCCCTCGAAATCCATCACACGAGAATCAAGCCTCGCCACCCCTTCACCAACGGCTTCGTCGAGCGCGTCCAGGGCACGGTCCTCCACGAGCACTGGCGTGTCGAGTTCCGGAGGCGCTACTTCAGCAGCACCGGCCAGCTCGAGAGGTCACTCCGCAGCTTCCTCGAGTTCTACGACTACGGCCGGCCGCACCGCGGCTACGGAACACGAGGCCGGACTCCGGTCTCGATCGTCTGGGGAGCCCATGACGAGAAGCGGCAACCTGTCCAGACCCATGCGGTACATGACACGCTAGGGCTGTGCCTGCTGGAAGGCCACGATGACGCGCGCGCGGTAGCACGGGTGGTCGGCGTCTCCCGGGCGTCCGTAGACGTCGGCGATGTCGCCTGGGCTCAGGTCCTCGACGTCGCCGATCAGCGACTGGCTGTTGGTCGGGTCGATCACGAAGACGAGCGTCCCGTCGGACACGCCCACGCCGGTCTCCTGGCCGCCGACGTCGAGGCCGATCTGGCACTCGCCGGCGGTGGGCTCGGGGTTCACCCAGCTGATGGTGCCGTGCAGCGGAACGGGCGCGCTGTCGTCGAGGTCGAGGATCAGCACGGCGGCGTTCATCACGGCCGGGTCCTGGCTGGAGAACAGGATCACCCCGGTCGCCGAGGCGCGCGTATCCGGCAGGATCGCGTCCTCGCCGAGCGGGGTGCCCCCTCGCTCGAAGATCTTCGTCGTCGGGTAGACCTGGACGCCGAGATCGCCGTTGCCCGAGGCGAGCGTCAGTACGAAGACGCCATCCGGGTCGAGGCCTCTCGCCACCGTGCCGACGCGGTGCTCGAACGTGCCGGGCGGTCCCATCAGCACGAGGGACGCGAACATCTCGATGGGCCGGTCGCGGGTGGGCCGGACACGGCCGATCACCATCGCCCGCTCGCGCTCGCGCATGTCGCCGAGGCGGATGGGCGTGCCGTCGACGTCGAAGATCGACGCGTCGCCGGTGAGGTTGACGTCGACGCAGCGGCGCCAGGGGTGCCGGCGATCCATGCCTTCGATCTCGGCGATCTCGAAGTCGGCCTCTCTGGCGCCTGCCCCTGAAAGCTCGGCGCGGTGGTCGGCCGAGCGGGGATGCGGCCCGTGGGCCCTGACGTCGTGCAGCCAGGCCAGCGGGCGGCGCAGCCGGCAGAGCGAGAACGACTGCGAGTCGAGGTCGATCGCGGTCACCCAGCCGTTCAGCCGCACGAGCCGGCCGTCGAGCAGGTCACGCATCACGCGCACGAGCACGACCGGGCGAAACCCGTACTTGCCGTTCCCATCCGCATGGGCGTGGATCGACCTGTCGAGGTCGATGTCGATCTCGACTCCCGCGGCGTCACCGGCTGCCAGTCGCAGGGCCGGCCGGGGAATCAGCTCGATCTGGTTGTCGACCGGGAGCCTCGGGTAGTGGAGGCGCTGCCCGCCGCTGCCGTCGTCCTCGACGAGCTCGAGGCCGTCGTCGGCGAGGGTGAGCCGGATCTTCGAGTAGAGACCTGCCGGCACCGCGTCGTTGACGGCGAACAGCTCCGACACGTCGCGCAGCGTGAGCAGATCGAAGGTCTCGTCGCCTTCGAAGACGGTCACCTGGCCCTGGGGCCCACCGAGCAGCGTGATTCCCGTCACCGTCACGTTGACGGCGCGGAACGCGTCCGAGGGCGCGTCGGTCACGAACAGGCTGACGCTCGCGGTGTCTGTGGCCGGCTCACCGCAGGCGAGGGCGAGCAGGGGAACGAGCGCCAGGACCCGCGTCCAGGCGGCGATCCCGTGACGCGCGGGGGAGCGAGGGGAGCGGGCGGCGCGGGAAGCGAGGCACGGCTGCTTGCGGGCTTGCATTGGTTTCTCCTCGAGGGATCCGCCGTGGGCCGCGCGGCCGGGGCACCCGGTCCGGATCGCTGGGGAGCTGAACCGCGCGCCGCCGGGAAGGTTGCGCCGACCCGCGCGTCGGCCGAGCGACGTCGCCGACCGGCGGCTGGGCGGTGCACTAGAATCCCGGACGTGGATCCCATCGAACGTCTGGTCGCGACCGAGGCGATCCGGCAGCTGGCGGCTCGTTACGCGGTCTGCCTCGACGCACGCGATCTCGACGGTCTCGTCGGCCTCTACCCGCCGGGCGTGCGCGCGGCGGGCGGTCGCACCGGCCGCGATGCGCTGCGCGAGGACTTCGACCGGAGTCTGCGTGGCGTCGGCATTACCTTTCTGCAGGTCGGCAACCACGTGATCGACTTCCGCGACGACCACCATGCCACCGGCATCGTCTACTGCCGGGGGGAGATCCAGGACGGCGGGCGCGAGTCGGACCGCTGGATCGTCCAGGCCATCCAGTATCACGACGACTACGCGTGCGTCGACGGGGATTGGTACTTCACCCGCCGTCGCCACTTGTTGGTCTACGGCGCCGAGCTCGGCGAGAATCCGCTTGCGCTCGAGCCCGCGGAGTGGCCCGCCCGGCAGACCGGTATGGGCAGCGTTCCGCACGACCTCGAGACGTGGAGGCGCTTCTGGGGGCTCGAAC
>CAZETS010000135.1:0-2985 GCA_964515335.1 uncultured Spirochaetaceae bacterium | reverse complement strand
GCCATCGACTACACTGCCTCGCTGTCCCTTCAGCGTCCCCGACTTCGAACTGGCGCGGGGTGGTCTGCTAACCGGTGCAAGTCTTGGCTACGTCCGGCGCCCGGCGAGGCTTCGCCGCTTCCCTGCATGCGCTCATCGCCTGTGCGTTCTTCTGGGCGTGCTCGGACCCGGGCTCCCAGGTACCAGCGCCGGGGGAGGTTTCGACTCCCGCCGCCGAGCCGGACGAGGGCGGAGAGAGCGCTGGCCCGGTCGCCGGGCGGCCTTCGATCGTGCTCATCGTGGTCGACACCCTCCGTGCCGACGCGGTCTCTGCTTACGGCAGTGTCGAGGGGACGACGCCAGCCATCGACGACCTGGCAGCCCGCGGACTTCGCTACACCCTCGCTTTCGCGCCGTCGTCCTGGACGCTTCCGAGCCACGCCTCACTCCTGACGGGTCTTCGCCCCGACCAGCACGGCGTTGGTCTGGCCGGGACGAACGTGCTCCCGGCCGCCGTCGAGACGCTCGCGGAGTCGCTGCGAGACGCGGGCTACGAGACGGCCGGGTTCTCCGAGAACTCCCTCGTCGCACCGCTCACCGGTCTCGATCAGGGATTCGACACGTACGACTCGATCAACGGGTTCGAGACTGCTGAATCGGTCAGGCGGGGCACGAACCCGTTCGTGGATTTCGACGTGGTCGGCCGGGTCTCTCGCTGGCTTCGGACTCGCGAGAACACGCGGCCCTACTTCCTCTTCGTCAACCTCTACGACGCGCACGATCCCTACGAGGTGCGCGAGACGAACGCCCACCTTCCCACCGGGGTGAGTCGTGACCACGCGGAGGCAGTGATCGCCAACTACTCGGTCCCGGAAGCGCTGTGCGGCCGCCTCCCCGCCCCGGAAGAGATAGCCATCCTGCGCGGGCTCTACCTCGGTGACGTGGCAGCCGCCGATCGGAAGGTCGGAGAGATCCTGCGCACGGTCGACGCGTACTCGAACTCGCGCGATCGCTTCACGATCGTGACCTCGGACCACGGTGAGCACTTCGGCGAACACCGGCTGCTGGGACACCGCTTCTCGATACGCAACGCCGCGCTCAGCGTTCCGCTGGTCGTGACCGGCCCCGCGATCCGGCCAGGGGTCGTCGATCGAGCGGTGGCGATGCAGGACCTCTACGGGTCGATTCTCTGCTGGACGACGAGCACGGAATGCGACCGCGCCTTGCCGACCGAGAATGCGCCGATGGAGGGACAGAGGCCGATCGTGTCCGTCTGGAGCGACGAGTTCAGGCTGCGATGGGTGCCCGAAGGCGCAAAGGGCGAGTTCTCTCTCGGCGGAGACGAGGATCACGCGCGACGAGCCTGCTCGGCGGAGGATCGCGTCTTCGGGCGGATGGTCTCGGTGATCGATCACCCGACCAAGCTCATCTGGTACGACCGCTACACACCTTCGCTCCACGACCTGAGTTGGGACCCCGCCGAGCTCTCGAACATCATCGAGGTCGAACCCCGCCGCGCCGAACCGCTCGAGGCTCTACTGGGCGAGGTGCTCGAGGGCGCGGGCATGCAGGGCGGAGCTGCCGGCCGCCTCGAGGTCGAAGGACCGATCCAGACCGAGCTGCGCCGGCTCGGATACATCGACTGAGAGCCGAACGTCCGTGCTCGGTCGACTCCGTGCTCACTCCACATAGCCGAGTGCTCGCAGCTGCTCGCGGGCCCGCGGGTCGACGGGCCCCGGGGCCGCTGCCGCTCCCGATCGCATCTTGCTGGCCGCCATCCACGCCTCGAGCTCGCCGAGCAGCTCGTCACGCAGCTGCGGCATCTCGGCACCGAGGTCGCGCTGCTCGCCCGGGTCGGCCTCCAGGTCGTACAGCTCCACACGCCCTTCGCTCCAGATGAGCTTGTAGCGATCGGTTCGCAGCATGCGCATGCGGCCGTCGATCTTCGACGTGTCGAACTCGGGGAATCCGGTCTCCAGCAGCCGGATGCCGTTGTGGGGGCGCTCGTTCTCGGCAATCACGAATCCACGGGGCGCCGCCGGGGTATCGCCGAGCAGGCTCCTGCCCGCCCCGGCCGGTGGCTCGATGCCGACCGCGTCGAGAATCGTCGGCAGGACGTCCACGAGACTCGCGACCTCGGGCAAGACGCGTCCGGCTTCGACCCGGCTGGGAAAGCGGATGACGAGCGGCACCCGGATCGTCGTGTCGTACATGCTCAGCATGTGGTCGATCAGGCCGTGCTCGCCCAGATTCTCGCCGTGGTCGGCCGTCACGATCACCAGCGTGTCGTTCAGCACGTCTGCAGCCGTCAACGCCGCGACGAGCTCGCCCAGATAGCCGTCCACGGTCCGCAGCTCGCCCTGGTAGAGGTCACGCAGGATGTCCAGGTCGGTTTCATCGAGCACCACGGCACCGGCCAGGTACTCCCAGGTGCCCACCAGCCGCTTGAGGCGCCGGGTCCGCTCCACCGAGTGCGCGCGCGGAGCCACCTCGTGAAGGACCTGCGGATCCGGCGAGTAGGGCATGTGCGCATCGTTGAGATTGACGAACACGAAGAAGGGCCTGCGCGCCCGAGCCTCGTTCGCGATGAAGCGGCCGGCCCGCTCGACCGCCTGGCGATCCGGCGGCTGACCCGCTTCCCGCCACGTCTCCGTAAAGCTTCCGAAGCCCTGCGCGAAGCCAGTCTCCCGACTGATCCACGGGTTGCTCACGAAGCCCGCAGTCGAATAGCCGGCCCCGGCGAGGTACTCGGCCAGGGTCTCGACGCCGGGCCCCAGTCGATTCGTTTCGGACGTCGCACCGTGCTCGCTCGGGTACAGGCCCGTCAGCAGGGAAGCGTGCGAAGGGAGGGTCCAGAAGTCGGTCGAGTAGGCCCGGGTGAGGAGCGCGCCTTCCCGAGCCAGCTTCTCGAGATGAGGGCTCGTGGGTGCGGGATGGTCGTACGCGGAGAGGAGGTCGGCGCGCGTCGTATCGAGAACGACGAGCAGCACGTTCGGCCGCTCGGAC
>CAZETS010000134.1:0-3720 GCA_964515335.1 uncultured Spirochaetaceae bacterium | reverse complement strand
CACCGGTCTCGTGAGTCCGGATACCGTTGGCATCAGCTGGTCGATGCGCGGAGATACCGTGCAGCCGCTGGTCTCCGGCCTGGCCATCGTCTCGGTCGTGCTGGACGGTCAGGCGGTCTCGTCGATCGTGCTCACGGGCAATTCGCAGGTCAACGACGCTCTGGGTGTGATGCAGGTGGAGTCGGACCCGGCGTTGGTGGATGTCGTCGACATCCTCGCGAACACCCTGGTCGGCAACGGCAACGGCGCCCAGGTGGCGAGCGCTCTGCTCACCCAGACGCTCGCCGCCGAGCTCGATGCCGATGGCGACGGGGTGTTCGGACTGCTCGACTCGTGCCCCTTCGATCCGCAGAACGACGTGGATCAGGATGGGGTCTGTGGCGACGTCGACAACTGTCCGCTGACAGCGAATGCGGATCAGCTCGACAGCGACGGCGACGGGCTGGGAGACGAGTGCGACAACTGTCGCTTCGTCGCCAACGGTCCGACCTCACTGGATGCGGGTGGCAGTAGCCAGCGCGATACCGATGAAGACGGGCACGGGAACCTCTGTGACGCCGACTTCAACAACGATGGGGTCGTCAACTTCGGGGACCTGGTCATCCTCCAGCTCGAGTTCGGCAGCACGACGGCTACGGACACGGACATGAACGGTGATGGCGTCTGCAGCTTCCTGGAGCTGGGCCTGTTCCAGCAGTATCTCTTCAAGGAGGTTGGTGCTGACATTCGTTGATGTGAGTTGACCCGGTTTGGAGAGGGCGGCCGCTAGGCGCGAAAGCCAAAAAGCGGCCCACAGCCCGCCGACTCGTGGCGTCCATCGCCGCCCTCTCCCCGGGTTAGTTCGCAAGGGTTGAGACTCGACCAGGAGAACGTCCCCGGTAGCTCGGCCTCTCACGCCGGACCGTCCAAGGGTGGCTCCGTCGTATCGAAGACGAAGGTCATGCGGGCCTGGAGGATTCGTCCTCCAGGCCCTTTGCATTCAGGCCCGGGGCTTCCTGCCGGCGCCGTCCGGGCCCGGCTCTTGCGGGGCGAACTTCTCGTCGAGGGTGTACTTCTCCTCGAGGCCGATGACCTCCCCGAACTCCTCGAAGCCCATCATGCGTTCCTCGAAGCCAGCGGAGCCGCCGTGCTCGAGCAGGTGTCGGTAGGCCTCCTGCAACGTGCGCGCCGCCGCATAGAGGCCGGTCATGACGAAGCCTACGCTCACGAAGCCCAGCTCGTGGGCGCGTTCGAGCGGGACGATGGGTGTCTTTCCCCCTTCGATGTTGTTCACCGTCTTGAGCCCCGGGATCTCGCTTGCGATGCGCTCGAGCTCCTGCTCCGATTCGGGCGCTTCGACGAAGATGACGCTGGCGCCGGCTTCGCGGTAGGCGTTTCCGCGCCGGATGGCCTCGTCGAGTCCGAGCGGTCCACGCGCATCGGTGCGGGCCGTGATGACGAACGACTCCTTCAGGCGGTCGCGAACGCTCGCGGCCGCACGGATCTTCGCCACGTGCTCCTCCATCGGGACGACGCTCTTGCCCCGCATGTGGCCGCAGCGCTTGGGCCAGGTCTGATCCTCGAGGATGACGCCGGCCGCTCCCATCTGGACGAGCGACTCGACCATGTGCACGACGTTGAGGGGGCCGCCGAAGCCGGTATCTCCGTCGACGATCACCCGGATGCCGACGGCCCGGCACACCCGGCGGGCGACGTCGAGGATCTCCGTCTGGGTCAGCAGTCCGAAGTCGGGCTCACCGAGCAGGCTGGCAGAGACGCCGTAGCCACTGAGTACGACAGTCTCGAAGCCGGCCTGCTCGGCGAGCTTGGCGGACAAAACGTCCCAGACCCCGGCCGAAACCAGGATCCTGCGGTCTCTGATGAGAGGGTGCGTGTTCGTCATCGCGTCCCCGCGGTTGCCCGCCTCGATGCGCGCCGCAAGCCTTGTACCGGGCCTGGCGGTGGTGTTGCAGTGCTGTAACGGTACATGACGTGCCCACGAAAACCGTGCCAATCACCCGACAGAGCGAGCCCCGCCGCTGGTCTTCGCCGTCGCACCCCCGCCCCCGATAGGAACGGTCCAGCGGGGCGTCACGTTCTGGTTGCCGTTGCCGCTGGGACGGAAACGGAAGACCGGCCGGGTTCGGTGATGAGGAGCGTGTCGTCCTCGAAGTCGGCCTGCCGAGCAGTGCGACCGGCGCCTGCGCGGAGGCTCCCGTCGCAAGGCACAGCATGGTGACCATGAGGGCCAGGCTGCACCCTCTCCCAAATCCGAGGCGAACGCAGCGCGTAGGTGCGGTCGGATGTAAATCCCAACAGCTGCCAGCGCCAGACAGGGCGACCTGCTAGCTTCGCCCCATGAGCCGGACGGGTCGGCGGCGCTACGACGTTCGCGACTCCGCGCTCGCTCTCCGGATCGATGATCTGATCGGGGAGCTCTCCGAGCGCAGCGCCGTCGAGGCCGATTCGGACGCTGCCGACCTGCTGCGGCAGATCGTCGTTACGGCGACCCGTCTCGCGGGCGACGGGGCTTCGACGGGCAACCTGCGCCTGCTCAATAATGCCCTCAAGGAGCTGCGCCACGCATTTCGCGTGTTCGCCCCCTACGAGCAGCTCCGCAAGGTGGCGTGCTTCGGAAGCGCGCGCACTTCGCGCGACCACCCCGACTGGGCTCAGGCGCATGCCTTCGCGGAGCGCATCATCTCCGAAGGGTGGATGGTGATCACGGGGGCCGGTGGCGGCATCATGGCCGCGGCCCAGACGGGCGCCGGCCGCGAGGCGTCGTTCGGCGTGAACATCCGCCTGCCGTTCGAGCAGCGCGCCAACGAGGTGATCGAGGGCGACGAGAAGCTGATCAACTTCCGCTACTTCTTCACCCGCAAGGTGATGTTCGTCAAGGAGGCGCATGCGATCGCGCTCTTCCCGGGAGGATTCGGCACCCACGACGAGGGCTTCGAAGCGCTCACTCTCATCCAGACGGGCAAGAGCGAGATCGTGCCGGTGGTGTTCGTCGACGCGCCGGGCGGAAGCTATTGGCGCGACTGGCAGGGCTACGTCGAGTCCCACCTCGGCGACCGCGGGCTGATCGGTCCGGAGGATCTCGCCCTCTTCACCGTCACCGACGACATCGACGAGGCGGTCGCGCACCTGCGGCGCTTCTACGCCAACTACCACAGCAGCCGGCACGTCCACGGCGCGTTGCTGCTGCGCGTGCACCGCCCGCCGGACGCCGAGCAGCTCGATCGGCTGAACGAGGAGTTCGCCGATCTGCTCCACAGCGGCTCGATCGAGGTCGTCGAGCCGCAGCCGGAGGAGGGCGGCGAAGCGCCGGGACTCGCGCGCATCCGGCTGCGCCCCGAGCGGCGCCGGGTGGGCCGCCTGCGCGTGCTCATCGATCGCATCAACGAGTGGGCGCCCGATGCCGCGGTGTCGCCCCGCGAGGCGCTGCCCCCGGGCATCGTCGCCGAGCCATTGCCGCTCGAGCAGGAAGAGGAAGAAGAGAGGGAAGAGCAGGTCACCGGGCGCGGTCGGTAGCAGCGGCCCTGCGGCGCCCTTCCCGGGCCCCGTCGGGGGGGCGTAGACAACGGTGGATCGAGGATTGTGCCTGGCATGATTTCTGCTTGATCTCGGTTCATGGCAAGAAAACGATCGGGACGCACACCTCCCTTCTGCCCCAACCCGGACTGTGATTCCCGAGCCGACCCGACCACTTGGCGCTTTCGCAAGAAGGGCTTCTTCTCG
>CAZETS010000133.1:1761-3785 GCA_964515335.1 uncultured Spirochaetaceae bacterium | reverse complement strand
ACGCCTATGTGACGACACCCACTCCGCCCGCATCCTCCATCCAGATCCCGTCTGGCACCCGCCGTGCCTGCTCGGATTTCCGCCGGCCCTACGGCCGATCGCAAGGCGCAGGGGGCGCCGCTCTCGCCGGCCTCAGTCGCGCTCGACGATCGGCGATCCGTAGCGGCTGGCGAGGAAGCGGGAGGTGAGGGAATGACCGCGCGCGCGGGGCCGATTGGCGGCTGCCTCGGGAACGCGCTAACCACTGCGCCGAGCGCGGCCGGAAGAGCCGCGCAGCGGCGACAACAGGACCTCCCGGGGCCGCTTCTTCGTCCCCGCCCGCGCCCCGAGCGCGGAGCAAAGGTCGCGCCGCATTCTCTCGGTCTTGCCCTTCTCTGTTGTACGGGTCGGAACCAATGGCCGCGTACGCCTCCGGCAGGATGCCGTCTTGCGCTGCGCGGTGGAGACCCAGCTTTCACCATGGCTGCACCTCTGAACGACAGCCCGAGCGGATTCGACCGCTTCGGGCTCCATCCTCACATCCTCCGCGGCGTCGTCGCCGCGGGCTTCGAATCCCCGCGTCCCATCCAGGCCGGCGCCCTGCCGGCCGCGATGTCGGGTCGCGACGTCCTCGGCCTCGCCCAGACCGGCACCGGCAAGACGGCGGCGTTCGCGCTGCCGCTGCTGGACCGCTTCGTCCGCGGGCGCGGCAAGGGGCCACGGGCGCTCATCCTCGCGCCCACGCGCGAGCTCGCGACCCAGATCGACGCCGAGATCCGAACCCTCGCTCGCTTCACGAAGCTGCGGGTCGTGAGCATCTACGGCGGCGTGCCCGTTCGCGGACAGGCCGCTGCGCTGCGCCGCGGAGCCGAGATCGTCGTCGGCTGCCCGGGTCGGGTGCTCGACCTCGTCGGCCAGCGCCTGCTGAAGCTCGACGCCATCGAGACCCTCGTGCTCGACGAGGCGGACCACATGTTCGACATGGGCTTTCTGCCCGACCTGCGGCGCATCCTGGCCGCGCTGCCCGAGGAGCGTCAGAACCTGCTCTTCTCCGCGACGATGCCCACGGAGATCCGGCGCCTCGCCGACGATCTGCTGCAGGACCCGAAGCTCGTCGAGCTCACCCGCTCCGGTCCCGCCGAGACGATCGAGCACACGATCGTGCCGGTGAAAGAAGAGGCCAAGCGCGACCTGCTCGAGACGCTCCTCGAGGACGACGACTGCAGCTCGGCGATCGTCTTCACGCGCACGAAGCACCGTGCGCGACGTCTTGCTCAGCAGCTCGACCGCGCGGGCTTCCGGGCCGTCGCGCTCCAGGGCAACATGAGCCAGGCCCAGCGCGACCGCGCGATGGCGGGCTTCCGCAAGCAGCGCTTCGACGTGCTGGTCGCGACCGACATCGCGGCGCGGGGCATCGACGTCCGCGGGGTGTCCCACGTCATCAACTACGACGTGCCGAACACGCCGGAGGCCTACACGCACCGCATCGGCCGCACGGGCCGTTCCGAGCAGGCCGGACAGGCGCTCACCTTCGCGACGCGCGCGGACGCCGGCTGGCTGCGGGCCACCGAGCGCATGCTCGGCGAGCCCATTCGCCGCGAGGTGATCGAGGGCTTCGAGGGCGAGCGCATCGACACGCGGCCGCCGAAGCCGCGGGGCGGGCGTCCGAACGGCGCTCGCAAGCCCGGCGGGTCGCGCCAGAAGCCCGGCGCTTCGCGCAACGCGTCGAGGCGCAAGCCCGGCACCAAGGCCAAGAAGGAAGGCGGCGACGGCGGTCGGCCGTCCCGCCGCCCGCGGAGTGGCGAACGCAGTCGCGCGCGTTCGCGTGGCGGGCGGAGCTGAGGAGAAGGGGCTCGACGCCCTGGATCTCCGCTGCAGACGCCGCTGGAGGCGGACGTCCCAACGACGAGTGCGCTCTCAGCTGGTTGTAGTCCCTGCGCCAGATCGATCCAGATCGGCGATGACCAGACGCGCTCGCGGTGCGTCGCGGGGACGCGCGGGTCGGGCTCACGCGCGAGGCGCAGCGCGTCGTAGGTCGACCAGCC
>CAZETS010000133.1:0-1661 GCA_964515335.1 uncultured Spirochaetaceae bacterium | reverse complement strand
AGATCGAATTTTCGGACCTGAAGCACCCCTGGGTATCGGATCTCCTGCGCTGGGTGTATTGTTTTGGCCACATCGACGCTTCCCGGACCACTGAGCCTGAAACACGGTTCTGGGGGTTCTGGACATGCAGTCGCAGCCCGTAGCGCTCGTCATCGAGCGATCTGGATTCTGGGTGAGGTGCCACCTCGCCGCCCTGGTGGTCTTGCTGGCAATGCCCGCGGGGGCAGCGACCATCACCGGAGGCTTCTCGATGGCCGGCAGCCTCGCCCCGGGGCAGGATTTCAGCGGGCCGGGCACCGTCGACGTCGCCCCGCAGATGATGGTGGTGCTGCCAGGAACGGTCGTGGGTGACTTCAGCGCCTACCTGGCGCCCTTCGATGAGGGCACCCACGCGGACATCTCCTACGCGCCCTTCACTCCCTCTCCGGTCGCGGATCTATGGGCCGTTGAGGGCTCTCTCCAGCCCGGGCTCTTTGCCTTCCGCCTGGAGACCCTGAGCGTCGATTTCCAGAGTGCCACGCAGCTGAGCCTGAGCGGCACCGGGCTGCTCACCCACCCGGACTTCGACGACACGACCTTCGATTGGGTGTCCAGCTTCCAATCGCTGTCGCAGACCGGCTCGTTCTCGGCGTCCGTGCAGGTGGTCCCCGAGCCCTCCACTGGCTCGATGCTCGCGCTGGGCCTCGTCGGGGCAGCAATCTGGCGGCGGCGCGGATCGGCCAGCTGCCAGTAGAAGCCCCGTGCTCCGAGCGAGGCCACTCCACGGCTGCGCTCAGTTGGAGAGCGCAAGCAGCAGCGCAGCTCGCCGGGTCTCCTGCCCGGTACGGAACGGACTGCATCGTCGACGGACCGTGGCTGGATGTCTGGCTGGGGCGGGCCGATACGGCCGCGGCGGTCGGCAAGCTGGGCCCGCCTGCCGATCAGCAGCGGAACCTGGTGGGTCTCTGATCGACGGTGAGCGAGACCTGCTCGACGAGCTTTCGCTCGGCGAGACATCGGAGTACATCCACAGTACCGGCTGGGCCGGCACAAGGTTGATCGCCTCGATGTCGCGATCGGTGGCGAAGCCCGCCGGGTCGTGGAAGTCGAACTCGACTGACTTCCTTGCTCGTGTGTTCTACTTGTCCGGAAATCCCCGCGAACACCTGGGCGATCTGAAGATTGCCCGCGCCCGGGGGCGTCCTGCCGCCCGCAGGGCAGCGGAGAATCGAGCGGTGGCTCGAATCGCTTGATAACGTGACGCCCGCGGATGTGTACTGCCGGAGGGCGTGCGCGGTGATCACCCGCGAGGACTTCGATGAACGAGCGGTGGGTGAATTTTCTCGCGAGAGACGACGGCCATCGCGTCGGCGTGATTCGATTTCAGTCGGTCATGAACCCGGATCTCAACCGGGCGTGGATCGGCGCCAGTCGCCATTGGATAGAGGACGTGGGCGGCGAACGAGTCTACGCGGGAAATCTCGACGTCGTTCAAGGCCGTGCCGCGCTGTGTTTCGATCAACTGCTGCTCGAGGAATATCCTTCACGTCAGGCAGCCTTCTCCGTGATGGAGCGCACCGGCTCCTATGAAGAAGCGGGGCTTCGGGATCAATTCGTGATCGGTGCACGACCCGAGTCGCGATTCAGCCACAAGCTGAGCGCGCTGGTGGGAAGGATCGTGA
>CAZETS010000132.1:0-3802 GCA_964515335.1 uncultured Spirochaetaceae bacterium | reverse complement strand
ACCGCCCCCGCACGTCTCCCGAAGCCCCCCACCGAGGCCTGAGTCGGACGCGATCCCGCCGCCGACCGACCGCCCCCGCACGTAACCCGAAGCCCCTCCGCACGTAACCCGAAGCTAGCTCGTCTTCGGCCCCAGAAAGACGTCCCGGAACCCGAAGTACGCCACCGCGTCCTTCACGTCCGAGATGAAGCGCCTCCACGCATTCATGCGTGGGTCGGTGACGAACTCGAACGTGAGGATCACCCGCTCCGAGTCGCCCTCGGCGAGCGGTGTCACCTGATGCCAGAGGGCATCGCCGTCGAAGAACACGATCGAGCCGGGCTTCGTGTCGATCACCACGCGCTCGTTCGCGTGGTCGTCGTCGCGGGTGTGCAGGTCGCACTCGAGGCGACAGCTCTCATTGTCGATCAGGCCAAGCAGCAGCGTGTAGCGCTTGCCGCGATAGAAGGACGTGTCGTAGTGCCAGCCGATGTAGTCGCCAGGCTCCGTGTAGTAGTAGAGCGCGTACATGTGCGCGTCGCCGGGCCGGCAGTCGAGCAGCGTCTGACCCGACAGCTCGTTCACGACCTTCCGCAGCGCCGGCGAGCGGTACAGGTCGCCGAAGCGGCCCTCGACGCGGTCGAGCGTGAAGCGGCTCGCGCTGCCCCCCTGCTTCTGCCGCGGCACGTAGTTGCGGTGCAGCTCGTTCCTGGCCGCGTCGACACCCGCGACGAGCGCGTCGAGCAGCGCCGGGGGGATCGCGTCCTCGATGACCACCACGCCGCCCTGCTCGACGAACTGCTCTCGCAACGCCCCGAGATCGTGCTCGGCGAGCGCTCCGCTGATGATCGACTCGACGTCCTGCATGGCGATCGAACCTCGTTCCCGGTGATGGGTCCGGTTCTCAGTCGGGTGCCGCGCTGACCATCGGCAGCTCGCGGTACGCGGACGGCTCGAACGGCGCCACCAGCGCCTGCTCGGCGATCAGCGCGGCGCGCCGGTTGTAGTGCTGGCCCTCGAGGCCGGTGACTCGCTCGTACTCGACGACCGCCTGCGGACGCTCGCCGCGCGCGTCGTGGATCTGTCCGCGCACCAGATGCAGCCACGCGCCGCCCCAGACCGGTAGCCGCGTCGTGTCTTCGTCCATCGGCTCGAGCAGCACCCAGGCCGCGTCGGCCTCCCCCGAGAGCAGCAACGCCTGCGCGCGCAGGATGCGCGCGAGCCCGGGCCGCGCCTGCGCCTCGACCTCTTCCGGCCGGCTCTCCTCGAGGGCGCGTGCCGAGGCGATCGCCTCGTCGTATAGCCCCGAGAGCAGCAGAACCTCCACGAGCTCGGAGTGGAACAGCGCGTTGTCGGGGTAGCGGGCGTGCAGGGCACGGCCCGTCTCGAGCGCGTAGCGCAGGTCGGTCGGCGCGTGGTAGCTGCGGATGTTCATCAGGATGAAGCGTGCGTCGACGGCGTGGTCGCTCGTCCCGGCCGCCACCCGCTCGAGGGCGCGCAGCCCCTCGGCGCTGTCGCCCTTGGGCACGAACCAGAGCCAGCTCACCCATTTGAGGAAGCCCGGCATCACCCCCGCGTAGTACTCGTAGAGCCCGAGCAGGAAGCGGCTGTCGTCGAGATCGGGCCGCTGGGCGAGCGCCTTCTCGAGCTCCTGGCGGCCTCGCTCGCCCTGCCGACCCGCCTTCAGGTAGTTGCCGCGGATGCCGTCGAGGCGCGCCAGATGGACGAGCGCCTGCCCCTTGGCTCCGCGCGCGACCGCGTCGTCCGGGTCGCGGTCGAGCCGCGCTTCGGCCAGCCGGATCGCATGCTTGGCGTTCTCGCGAACCACCGCGTCGTTCCCGGTTGCGCCGTCGTCGTTGATCAGACGCCAGAGCGCCGTCTCGACCCGGCGCAGGGGCGCCGTGGGGTCCTCGGGGTCGAGCTCCGCGAGCGCCTGCCAGGCCGCGTCGGCCTCGCCGAAGCGCCCCTGGTGGTTCGCCTCCATGCCAAGACGCTCGAGCTCACAGCGCCGGGCGTCGGCGTGCGACGCTCGCATGTCGGGCGGCGCACAGGGAGGCGCACTCGTAGCGCTGGCTGCACCGGAGGCCAGCAGCGTGGCCAGGGCGAGCGCAATCGCGACGAGGTGTCGGCGGGCCTTCTGGGCAGAGCCCCCTGCCCGCGACGAGCGCCCCACCGAGCGGGTGGGGGACGGGTCGGATTCCACGCGCGGGAGGTTACCACTTCGGGTTGGCGGCGACCGGCTCGTCCGGACGAGACCTGGGCGGTTGCGGCCTCACATCCGCATCCCTTCGGGGAAAATCAATCTGGAGCGTCGCTAGGGGCTCGCCAGGGCTCCGACGTGCTCTGCTAGCCTCGCCGAGCTGACGGGTCGTCAACGGCTGGCGGGCTCGGCCAGACCGGTCGGGAGGCCGCCGGGAGGCGGGCATGAGCGACACGACGACGACCGGCCCGGCCGGAGAGATGACGGGCGCCATGCAGGGTGTTCGCGTCCTCGAGGTCGCGCAGTGGTGGTTCGTCCCCTCCGCCGGCGCGATCCTCGCCGACTGGGGGGCGGAGGTGATCAAGATCGAGCACCCCGAGACCGGCGACCCCCAGCGCGGGCTGGTCACGTCGGGGCTGGTGCCGAAGGGCGGCTTCAACTTCATGTGGGAGCAGCCGAACCGAGGCAAGAAGAGCGTGGGCCTCGACATCAAGCAGCCCGGCGGCCGCGAGCTGCTCTACAAGCTCGCCGAAAAGAGCGACGTCTTCTTGACGAGCTTCCTCCCCGAGGCGCGGCAGAAGCTGGAGATCGACGTCGAGCACATCCGCCGCGTCAACCCCGACATCATCTACGCCCGCGGCACGGGACAGGGCGCGCGCGGCCCGGAGGCCGAGCGGGGCGGCTACGACGGCGCGTCGTACTGGGCACGGGGCGGCATCGCGATGGCGCTGACCGGTGCCGGGTCCGAGGGGCCGCCGATCATGCAGCGCCCGGCCTTCGGCGACAGCATCGGCGGCCTGACGGTGGCCGGCGGCATCGCGGCGGCGCTGTTCAAGCGCGAGCGCACCGGCCGGCCCTCGGTGCTGGACATCTCGCTGCTCGGCGCAGCCATGTGGAACATCTCGGCCGACGTCACCATGACGAAGGCGCTCGCTGCGATCGGCCTCGGCAAGGGGATGCCGAAGATGGACCGCCGCATGTCCCCGAACCCGATCGTCAACGCCTACCGGACGAGCGACGAGCGCTGGCTCATGCTCATCATGCTGCAGTCGGACCGGGACTGGCCCGACCTCTGCCGCCACCTCGACCGCACGGACCTGATCGACGACCCGCGTTTCGCGACCAGCGAGCTGCGCGCCCAGAACAAGGGCGAGTGCGTGGACGAGCTCGACCAAGTCTTCGCGACGCGCACCCTCGAAGAGTGGAAGCGGGCGCTCGCGACGACCGACGGCGTGTGGGCGCCGATCCAGAACCCGGGCGAGCTGTACGACGACCCCCAGGTGCTCGCCAACGACTATCTGCCGGAAGTGGAGCTCGGCAGCGGCGAGACCTGCCAGCTCGTCCGCGCCCCGGTCCAGTTCGACGAGCAGACGCCGACCCTCGCCCACGCTCCGGAGCACGGGCAGGACACCGAGTCGGTGTTGCTCGATCTCGGCCTCGAGTGGGACGAGATCGTCCGCCACAAGGAGTCTGGGGCGATCTTGTAGGGCTTCGGGAGACGTGCGGGGGCGGTCGGTCGGCGGCGGGGTCGCGTCCGACTCAGGCCTCGGTGGGGGGCTTCGGGAGACGTGCGGGGGCGGTCGGTCGGCGGCGGGGTCGCGTCCGACTCAGGCCTCGGTGGAG
>CAZETS010000131.1:0-4166 GCA_964515335.1 uncultured Spirochaetaceae bacterium | reverse complement strand
TGACTCGTGCGCCCCGGTTCGTCGATGGCGCGCGCGGCGACCTGCATCCGCTCCAGCGTGAGACGCACGGCTTCGCGGCGTCGGGACTCGTTCTGCGCGTCGTCCGCGAGGAGATCGTCGAGGCGTCGGACTTCGGCCGCGAGGACCCACATCGACGACCGAACCCGCTCGAGTGGGATGTGCCGGAGATCCGGCGGGGCGGCCCAGACTTCGACTGGCCCGAACGGCGTCTTCGCCGTGCACGCGACCCCGAGGAGGGCGATCAAGAGCAAGCCGAGGCAGGCGCGGCCGGGCGTTCGTACCTGCAGGCGGTCGCGTCGTGCCCGGATTCTGCTCGTCATCTTCGCAAGCCCCCTCACTCTCAGAGATTCGTCCAGAAGAGTGCCCATCGATCCCAGAGTCGGCCGATCCAGCTGGACTCCACTGAGTCCGGCTCCGGGAATTGCGTCAAGCCCGGCGTCTGGGGCCCGAAACGATCACGGACCCATCGGGCGACGGCGTCGCTCTCGAACACCACGTTGACTTCGTTGCTGTGATGGAGGCTCTGCCGGTCGAGGTTCGACGTCCCCACGATCGCGATTCGCTCGTCGAAGCACGCGAGCTTGGCGTGCATCATGACGTTCGTGTCCTCGTAGACCTCGATGCCACGGCGTTGGAGTCTCGGCACCATGAGGCGGGCAGCGCGTCGATGGATCGGGTGATCGGTGCGACCCGCGAGGACCAACTGGATGTGGACGCCTCGGTCCGCCGCGCTCGCCAGCGCATCGAGGATCCGAGGGCCCGGCGCGAAATAGGGCGTCACGAGCAGGACTTGCGATCTCGCGGCCTCCAATTCGTCGAGGAAGAGGGAGAGCATGCGCCGGCGTCGATAGCGGGGGCCGTCCGCGACGACCGCGGCGGCGATCTCGCCCGACGCGGCGCGATTCGCGGCGACCAGCGAACGCCACTCGAAGCTCGATCCGCCCGACCGGAACCAGCTCTCCATGAACAAGGCTTCGAGTTCGGTGAGCACCGGACCTTCGATGCGCAGGTGCGCGTCGCGCCATCGATTCTCGAGGGAGGAGCTCGCGTACTCGTCCCCGATGTTCATCCCGCCGCAGAAGGCGACTCGTCCGTCGATCAGGAGCAGCTTTCGATGGTCTCGGAGTCGGGGACGAAAGCGCCAGATCCATCTCGACGGCGGATTGAACTCCGCGAATTCGACGCCGGTCTCCTCCGCCTCGCGAAGCACGCCCCGGTTGATTCCGCGAGAACCGACGGAGTCGAAGATCACGCGCACGTTCACGCCCGCGTGGCTGCGGCGCCCGAGCGCATCCAGGATGCGGCGCCCGATCCGATCGGTCCGAAGGATGTAGGTCTCGAGATGAATCGTGCTCGATGCCCCTTCGATCGCGTCGAGCATGGCCGAGAAGGCGCGCTCGCCGCGATCGAAGAGCTCGACGGCGTGCCCGCCCTGAAAGCGCAGCACTTCGCGGGGCGCGCTCGTCGACGGCGCGAGCGAATGCGTGGGAGGCGGGAACGCCTGCTGGCCTTCGATGGATCGTGCGTACACGTTCGAGCAAGTACGCAACCGGCGTGCCAACCACCAAGTCGCAGCGGGCGCTCTGGCGGTGGACCTCGACGCAAGTGTGTGGCGAAACGACTCGCGGCGCGCAGTTGTGCCTCGGGGTGTCGTTCCTTCGTCGCGTCGAGAAGCACCCGGACCTTGGTACAGCGATTGCACACATCTGGGCGAGCGTCGTGGAGCCGATGCTGCGAGAGAACGAACCACTCGGTCGACAGGCCGACAGAGAGGAGACCCCATGGAACTTCCCGACCGACCCGGTTTCGTTCGCACCGTCTGCGCGGATGAATCGCTCCAGGAAGCAGCGACCGTCATGATTCGTGACGGGATCGGCGCGCTCTTCGTCAAGCGTGATCCAGACTCGGCCATCTCGGGCGTGCTCACCGACCGAGACGTCGTGCGGCAGATCGCCGAGGGCTGCGACCCCAAGAACACGCCCGTCGGAAACGCGCTCGAAGCGGATGTTCACATGGCACCGGCGAGCGCCAGCCGCCTCGAGTGGGCGAACAAGATGCACGTTCACGGCGTGCGGCACGTGTTGCTCACGGACGACGACGGCGAGCCGAGCGGGGTCGTCTCGCTGGAAGACCTGCTCTTCGAGCTCGGCGCGGAAATGTCCGAACTCGGTCGGTCCATCGCGGTGGCTCGGCATCACGCGGCGGGCGATCCCGAGCCGGATCTCTGATCCGTGTAGGTGGGGCGTCGCTTTTCTAGATGACCTGCCGGATGTGCTGATAGCCCGCTTTGATCTCGTCGATCAACAGGCTCGCCGCCTGTTCGACGCCCTCGGCGGCATCGGACGCGGCCTGGGAGATCTGCTTCGCGTGGGATTCGAGGTGCTGCCACGAACGCTCGAGTTCTTCCCAGCGATCGCGAGCGTCCGCGGCCGCGAGGTGGACCTGTACGTTCAGTTCGTCTCGGGTCGTACGCAGTGACTCGATCTCGCGATGGATCCAATCGGCTCGTTCTTCGGACATGTCGGAATCTCGCGGATAAGCGATTCAAGAGGGGATAGGACATACAAGCTGTATTCTGGCATAACGTCCGAGTATGGGCGTTATGTTAAATACCCAGGGGGAGCCCCGTGACGGGGTCGGAAGTTAGATCCCCCCGCCTTCCCTGCCGCTCCCGTCGTTAAGGTGTGCAACTAATTGCCCACCTTAACGACGGGACACCCAGCAATAATGCCGGGAAGTTAGGTCCGCACCTGAGAGAGAGTCATTGGCCCGTCCGTCGGCGGCGACCGGTCAGGTGGAGGCCGAGCAGGCCGACGCCCACCAACAGGAACGAGCTCGGCTCGGGCACGACCGTGTTGGAGGAAACACCCAGGCCCCGGAAGCCACCGCCACCGATGGGGTTCAAGTGGCTGCCGGTCGAAGTCCCCGTCACCCAACCACCGAGGCCGGCGAAGGTGTCGGCGGTCACGCCATCGGTGCGGAGAGCGTAGAAGTTCCCCGCGTCGTCCAGCCCGACGTCCGTGTATTGCGTTCCGTTCGGGTTGAAGTGAATCCCCGAAAAGTTGTTGGTGACCCAGTCGGCGAGAGTGGGGTACGAGTACAGCGTCGTTCCGCCGAAGAAGAGCCCGAAGATCGTGTCGCCATGAACCGCCGCACCGACGAAGCCACCGCTCACGGAGGCGTTCAGGTGAACGCCGGAGCTCGTCCCCGTGACCCAGTCAGCGAGGCTGTTGTAAGTCGTCAACGTCGCCCCGTAATTAAGGCCGTAGAAGACGCCAGTGGCACCGTCGACCGCGACGTTACTGAATGGGCCCCCGGCGGGGTTCAGGTGAACGCCGCTTGCGGTGTTGGTGACCCAGTCGCCGAGACTCGCATACGAGGTCAAGGTGTCGCCTGCCTGGTTGAGGCCCCACATCGTGGCTGCGACTGCCGGGCTCGCTCCGATCAACGCTGCGACGACCGCAGCCGTGGTCATGATTCGCTTGAACATCCATATCTCCTTCATTCCCAGTGAGTGAGTTTGCATTCTGTCAGAAAATGCGCAGATAAGAGGCAACATTTGTGCAATCAATGCGCATTTCTTTGAAGTGGCCGTCCTGAGGGGCGTTTCAGGGGGCCTCGAACACCGACCTCACCCACGCCCAGGCGGCGGGCTGTCTCGCGGTCCCCGCCCTTTCGTCCTCGGCCACCCGGAGAAACCGCGGATTCGGTCCGCAGTTTATCTTCGATCCCGCTGTTCCCGCGCTGTTAAGCAACGAGAGGGGCTCTCATCGGGCTCATAACCCGGCGGTCGCGGGTTCGTCAGGAAGTGCCCGGAACTGTCCAGAAGTGTCCGCTGGCGAGCCCAGGGAGGCTCTGGGCGACCACAGAGACTTTTCTGATGGCGTTCGACAACGAATTGTCTGCCACTTCCCTGCCTGCCCATGAGAGAATGGGTCTTTACTCACTCAACCCAAGGGAAGGGGATTGTTATGCGGAAGATTGTTCTGGCAGCGGTATTGGTTCTGAGGGGATAGGACATACAAGCTGTATTCTGGCACAACGTCCGGGTATGGGCGTTATGTTAAATACCCAGGGGGAGCCCCGTGACGGGGCCAGCTTCGCTGGCCTTTCATCGCGCTGTGCGGCAAAGCCGCGCTGCGCTC
>CAZETS010000130.1:0-4542 GCA_964515335.1 uncultured Spirochaetaceae bacterium | reverse complement strand
CAAGCGACCAACTCGGCCAGGATCGAGGGCTCGAGCGGGTGGTCGACACGCGTGTGAGTGTAGGAGGTTCAAGCCCCCTACCCGGCTCCACGTCCGATAAGTCGATCTATGTCAAATACGGTCCTGAAGAGCTGAGCCCCCGAGGCGGGCGCCGGCATCCAGCGGGTCGACCTCGCCGCGCACGGCGTCACGCTCGAAGCAGAGGTGGCCTACCAGTGGTCGGTGACTCTGGTCGTCGACCGCAACGACCGCTCCCTCGATCGGGTGTCGATGGGCGGGATCGCTCGTCGCACGCTGGCCGCCGCCGACCCTACGCCCCGTGGCCTCGCGGCGGACGGCCTCTGGTACGACGCGCTCGAAATCCTCTCGAACGCGCTGGACGACCGGCCGGACGACCTCGCGCTGCAGCGCATGCACGACTCGTTGCTCACCCAGGCGGGGCTCGAAGACGCGGTGGCGATCCGCCGCTAGCCAGGCGCCTTCAGTCGCTCAGGCGCCTGGTCTCGATGATCTGCCATGCGAGAGCACCTGGGATACCCAGCAGCAGCTCCCGAGCGCGCTTGATGAGGGCTGCGGCGAGCATCATATCCCGGTCGACGCCCACCGTCGCGCCGAGGACCAGCAACGTCGCCTCCTGGACGCCGACGCCGCCCGGAACGAAGAAGAATGTGGTCTTCACGGCGGAGGTCAGGGCGTCGAGCATCAGCGCCTCGGCGACGGTGATCGGGTGGCCGAGCAGTGCCAGGATCAGCCACAGCTCGGCCGCGCCGAGCAGCCATCCGAGCACGCGCCACGCGACCGACCGCACGAACGCCGGCCGATCGTCGATGACGGCGGCGACTGCGCCATCGACGGAATCCAGGGTATCTGCCAGCCAGGTCGCCCGCTCGGCGCCGAGCATCGGCGTGATCAAACGCGCAAAGCGGCCGAGGGCGCGGGCACGGATTCCGAGCCATATCGCCGCGAGGGCGGCCATCAAGGCGAAGCCACCGAGAAGGGCCGGCTGCATCAGATCCTGACTCGTCGTTGCGATGTCCAGGTAGAGCACGATACCGACGGCGAAGAAGAGGACCTGCGAGATGACGGCGACGACGGCATCCATCACGATGCTCGCGAAGGCCGGCGCCGCTGGAATCCCGAAGAGGATGGCGAGCCGAGCGCGGACCAACTCGCCGCCGAGTGCCGAGAAGGGCAGGAGGACGGCGACGGATTCACCGATCCAGCGTTGGAAGGCCGCCGCGTTCAAGCCGGGACGAAAAGGCGCCGCAACGAGCCAACGCCACGAGTGCGAGTCGACGTAGAGAAGAACGACGCGAACGAGGAGGACGCCTGAGTGTAGGAGGTTCAAGCCCCCTACCCAGCTCCACGTCCGATAAGTCGATCTATGTCAAATACGGTCCTGAAGAGCTGAGCCCCCCGAGGCGGGCCGGCCCTCTCGGGATGGGGCTGATCGGCGTATGGATCGGTATCCTCGTCTCGATCCTGCTGGAGTCAGCGATCCTGGTGCTGTGGTTCCGCCGCGGGAGCTGGCTCCACCGCGAGGTATGAGACTCCCGCGCCGCGCGCTCAGCCCGATCGCGGTGACCAGTGGGCCAACATCTCGGCGAAGGTGTCGAAGGCGGGCTTGGAGAATCCGTAGGGCGTCTCCAGGTGGATGCTGATCGGGAATCCGAGGGCGCGCACGCCGTCGACGACCTCCTTGTAGAGATCGACCAGTGCCCGGCGTTTGTCGGCTGGCGACGACTCGGCGAGGCGCTCGACGAACCTCTGCTCCTCGTCGACCAACGGGTTGCCCGGGTCCTGGATCAGCCAGCGGATCAGCCGAACCCGGCTCTCGGCCTTCGGAACGAAGCCGAAGGACAGCAGGACCTCCGGCCGGTGCGGAGTCCTGTCCGCGAACTCCGCCAGGAAGTCCACGATCCGGGCCGAGTACAGGAGCTGCGTCAGGGCGAAGTTGGCTCCCTTACCGCACTTGAACTCGAAGCGGCCGTGCTCGGCCTCCCGGGTCGGGATCAGGATCGCGCCGCGGTTGGCGACCTCGCCGCGGAAGATGTCGAGCGCGTCGACCGGCGCCACGCCCGACCCCTCGCCGTCCTCCATCGTGCGTGGCACGCCGACGAAGATGATGCCGTCCATGCCGGCCCGGGCGAGGCTGGCGAAGCGCTCACGGAGGGCGGCTTCGTCCAGGAAGGCGGTGACCTGCGTGCAGAGCCCCGCGAGCTGCGGTTCCGCCGCCGAGGCGACCTGCCAGGTCTCGAGCGGGTCGAGACGGGGCTTCATCTCCACGGGGCGGCCGGGGTCCTCCTCGATCATGCCGGGGATCATCAGGTGGCCGATCTGGTCCCCGACGCCCGCCGCGCGGGCGAGATCCAGGGCCTTGTGGGCCTCTTCCCGGGCCTTGTCCGGGCCGTCTTCGACCGTGGGTGGTACGAACTCGAGCGCTACGGTGTTCATTCGCCGTGGATTCGTAGCAGACCGGTGGTCAGACTTCCGATGGGATGTCGTAGTGGCCCGCCTCGGGAGGCTCAGCTCTTCAGGACCGTATTTGACATAGATCGAATTATCGGACGTGGAGCTGGGTAGGGGGTTTGAATCTCCTACACTCCCCGACGCGGAGGAGGGCGACGGCTTCGTGATCGCGATCGTCTATCGGGCGGCGGAGCGGCGCAGCGACGTGCTCGTGCTCGACGCGCAGAACGTCGAGGCGGCGCCGCTGGCCACGATCGAGCTGCCGCACAGGATCCCCTTCGGCTTCCACGGCAACTGGCTGCCGGCCGACTGAAGCCGGCGCATGGGTGAAGGCGATCGGATCGCGTGGTGGATCGTCGCGGGGCTGGGGCTGCTCTCCGCAGCCGAGCTCGTCGTCTTCTTCGGGAGCTACACCGGTGACGGCCTGATCCACCTGATCTTCGCCGAGAACGCCCTCGCAGGGCATCTGCTCCAGTTCAATCCGGGCGAGTACACCGGCGGCGAGACCTCGATGGGCTTCATGTTCGCGGTGATCCCGCTGGTTGCCGTACTCGGCAAGGCGATGACCCTCGTGGTCATCAAGATCGTCAGCATCGGGGCGCTGCTCGGGATCGGCTGGTTGGTCTTCGCCCTCTCGCGCGATCTCGGCGCGGCGCGCGGCGTCGCGGCCATCGCGGCTGCGGCGAGCCTGTGCATGCCCGGCACGATCCTGAACGGGCAGTCGGGCTCGGAGAACGTCTTCTTCGCCCTCGGCGTGCTCCTCTGGCTGCGTGCCGCGCGTGCACACGGATGGCTCGACGCCTCGGCCGGGGGAGGTCGGGTCGACGCAGCCCTCGGCGGTGTGGCCGGCGCGCTCGCGTGGATCCGGCCCGAGGCGATTCCGCTCTTTGCGCTGGCCGCGGGCTACCGTCTGCTGATCGCGGGCTCCGGGCGACGCGCGGTGGCGCTCGGCCGCACCCTCGCCTTCGGCGTGCCCTTCGCGCTCGGTGTCCTCCTCTACGCGGGGCTCTACTACGGGGTCACCGGGCTGATTCCGTTCTCGGCGGGCTCGGCCCGCACGGAGCTGAGCAAGACGCTGCTCTCGTTCGAGGTGTTCGGCTATCGCTATGGCTACTTCACGCTGCTGCGCAGCCTGTTCTACCTCCCACTCGTCGGACTGAGCGTCCTCGCCGGTGTCGATCACCTGCGCGCCAGCGTGCGGGGCGAGGTGGCCCGCTACGGGATCCTGCTGCTGGCGATCTTCGCCATGTTCATGCTGCTCTACGGCAGCGTCCTGCCGACGATCCACACCGCGCGGTACACCATGTTCCTCTGGCCGCTGCTCTTCGTCGTCGTGGCAACCTGGTACTCGGAGCTGGGCGACGCCTGGATCGAGTCGCCGCTGCGGGTGCCGCGTGTGGCGCTCGGCAGCGTTGCGCTGCTCGCCTTCGTACTGATCGTCTCGGTCGAGTTCCAGCTGCGCCAGGTCCAGCGCAACCAGCAGTTCTTCGAGTTCCTGGGCAACGTCGAGCAGTCGCAGGCAGATTCCATTCTCGAGGGCCTGGGCTCGCCGGAGAAGAGGCCGATCAACGTCGCGGTGGTCGAGGTGCAGCTGCGCAACTACCTCGACGAGCGCTTCGTCGTGCGCTCGCTGGACGGGATCGTCGATGGCGAGCTCGTCCCGTTCTACTGCGGCGACTACGTGGACCACATCGGCTATCTGCTCGAGCGCGAGATCGACTACGTGGGCGACCTCGTGAACCTGAATGGCGACAAGACGCTCTGGTCCCTCGACCGGATCTACCAGCTCGCCGTGGGCGAGCAGATGCGACGCGGCGGCGTGACCCTGACGCGCCTCGGTCGCTTCACGCGGGTCGAGGTCGACCGGGAACACTATGCGCGGCGCCCCCATCGGCGCTGCGATCGAAGCCTCTACGTCGACTGAGTCGGCACTTCCGGCTGGGCGGGGCGATTGGTCGCGGGGTGCGGCGTGAGGCATCCTCTCGGGCGACGCGCCGTCACGGAGGAGAGCCGATGGGCTTCGTAAGCGCTCGACAGCCCCATGTTCCCTTCTCAGGTGTAGCCGCGACCCTG
>CAZETS010000129.1:0-5821 GCA_964515335.1 uncultured Spirochaetaceae bacterium | reverse complement strand
AGACGATTGCGTTCTCGAAGCGGCGGCAGGGGGCGCTCTACCGGATGGCGATCTTCGCGGTGTGGCGCAACTACGTGAAGTCGACCTCGGAGAACCGGCGGGATGAGCCTCCGGGTGTCACGATCGGGGTGATCGGGAAACGGCTCTCGGTCCGCAAGATCCTCAAGACCCGATTGGTTCCCCGGAAGCGGGAGCTCTCGCCCTGGCTCGAGCGGTGCTACTGGGGACGGATCCCGACGAGGCGGTTGCCGCAGATCCGGGTCCACGCGGCACGGTTCGCCGTCTAAGCGCCGAAAACCACCGCGAATCGACAACTTCGAGTCTTCTTGGGCCCAATCTTCGAGCCACAGCTCAGTGGGTGCAGGTGACGCGCCGAGAGGTCGTCGAGAACGAAGCACCGCCGCAGCCTGCGCGCCGCTGAACGGGCGGGCTCATCAGAACTGGAAGTACACGAACGGCCGGTACTCGAGCCGCACGAACGAGAGCGCCAGCGCCACGCCAACGCCGAGGGCCACCGCGTAGGCCGCCCCGCCGAGCCGCTCCGCCCGTTCGACCAGATCGAACTTCCACGCCACCCAGTGCGCGACGGCCAGGGGCGCGAACCACGCGACGAGCCAAGGGCTCAGCTGCTGCACGCCCTCGCTCTGGAACGCCAGGAACGCGCGGCAGATCTCCCAGGCATCCGGCCAGGTCTGCGCCCGGAAGAAGATCAGCGTGAAGCTGAACCAGTAGAAGGTCAGCAGCACGCCGAAGTGGTGGAAGAAGCGCTTGACGGCGGCGGGCAGACGCGAGGCGGTGAACAACCGATGGACGATCAGCCCCAGGCCGTTGAGCCCGCCCCACACCACGAAGTTGGCCCCGGCGCCGTGCCATAGCCCGGACAGCAGCATCGTGATCATCAGGTTGCGTTCGGTCCGGCGCGGCCCGCCGCGGCTCCCGCCCAGCGGAAAGTACAGGTAGTCGCGCAGCCAGGTCGAGAAGCTGATGTGCCAGCGGCGCCAGAAGACGGTCACGTTCCGGGCGAAGAACGGGAAGGCGAAGTTCTGGGGGACCCGGTAGCCGAGCATCCCCGACAGCGCGATCGCCATGTCGGCGTATCCCGAGAAGTCGCAATACAGCTGTACCGAATAGAGGCAAACCACGAGCCACACCGTCCCGCTCGTGAACGCGGCCGGGTCCGCGTACACCTGATCGACCCAGGGCGCGATGTTGTCCGAAATGCAGGCCTTCTTGACGAAGCCGATCAGGAAGAGCGCGATCATCGCCTTGAAGCGGACGTCCCGCAGGCGCCCCGGGCGCTCGAGCTGCGGCAGGAACCCGGTCGCCCGGAGGATCGGACCCATCACCAGCTGCGGAAAGAAACCGACGAAGAGCGCGAAGTCGAAGAAGTCCCGAACGGGCTCCATGCGACCCCGGTAGAGGTCGATCGTGTAGCTCATGGTCTGGAACGTGTAGAAGCTGATCCCGATCGGCAGGATGATGCCGAGGGTGCGCACGCTCTCGATCCCGAAGAGATCGAGGACGGGATCGACCGAGGTGACGAAGAAGTCGAAGTACTTGAAGAGCCCGAGTATGCCCAGGTTTCCGCAGAGGCTCGCCACCAGCCAGGCGCGCCGTGCCGGCCCCTGCCCTGCGCGCGCCATGCCCAGACCGGCGACGAAGTCGAGGACAGTGGAGGCCAGGATCAGGCCGAGGAAGCGCCAGTCCCAGCCCGCGTAGAAGACGTAGCTGGCCAGCAGCAGCCAGAGCTTTCGCTGCCGGTGCCCGCGCAGCAGCCAGTGCACGGCCAGCACGGTCGCGAAGAAGGGAAAGAAGAGCGGCTCGGTGAAGAGCATCTAGAGACCGGCGAGCCAATCAGACACGCGCCGCGCCAGCTCGGTGCTGAACGCACGCGCGCCCGCCGTGTTGAGGTGCCTTCGGTCGAATCGGCGATCGACCCGGTAGAGCTCCGGATACCGCTCGGGGTCGTTGAAGGCCAGCAGCACCGGCACGCGCGATCCCTGCCGCAGGAGCTGCGGCGTCGCCTCGATGCCGGGAGGCACCACGTAGATCGGCACGGCGCCGGCCTCCTCCACGAGCCGCACCTGTCGCTCGAGGCTGGAGACGTTGTAGGCGGGACCGCCGCCGGGCCCGCGGTTGCCGGCAGCGATGCGGGCCACCTCCGCGCGGTAGCCGGCGAGATCGTCGACGAGCTGCCGGCGGTTGTGGCCGGTCAGTCCCTGGCGATACTCCGCCGCGGTGAACGGCGCGAATCCCCTCCTGGCGCGCAAGGCGGCGCGGTCGGCACGGGCGTCAGCATGGGCACCGGCATGGGCATCGGCTCCCAGGAGCGACCCGACGACCGCCGGCCCCCGCCCGACGTGCAGCACGTGCGCGCCCCAGTGGAGCAGGTGGTTCCACATCAGGGAGAGCCGCTCGGCGAGCGAAGAGCCGGCCAACCAGGACGAGCGCAGGACCGAGCGCGTCTCGGGCGTGTCGTGCCAGCCGGTCGCCCGCTCGCTGAAGCGATTCGACGGCATGATGACGGGCGTCCAGTCGGCCAGCTCGATCACCACGTAGCGCAGTCGACCCGGGTGCATGTCGAGCATCCGGCGCAGGACCGCATTGGCCTCGTGCGGGCGCATCGCCACCATCGAGAGGTTGAACGAACGCAGCCGATGCCCTCGCCGCGCCAGCTCGGCATCGAAGACGGCCGGGATCACGCCCCGGTAGAGCCGGCTCGAGCCGACGAAGACGAGATCGATCTCCTCGCCGTGCTCGTCGAGGTACTCGAGCTTGGGCCGGATGAACGATGGCGCCGGGTCGAGGGCGCCGGCCGTCCACGAGACCGCCGCGAAGGAGACGGCGAAGATCAGCAGCAGCCCCGGGATGCGAAGGGAGCTCACGTCGTGGCGCGGCCTTCTCTCGTGGCGATCGCTGCCGGCCTCTCCAGCACGCGATCGGCTCTGCTAGTGTCCGAGTCTACACGACGCAACGGGTCATCCGGCCCACCGACGACGCGCAGCGACCCATTCAATGAGCGCCTCCGGCCACTCCGCCGCCCACGCCAGGCACTCGCACGCCCTCTGGATCGTCGTCGCCGTGACGCTGCTGCTCGGCTGTCGCGCCCGCCCCCCCGAGCCACCGCACCTCGTGCTCGTCGTGATCGACACGCTCCGGGCGGATCACGTCGGCGCCTACGGCCACCCGCGCCCAACGTCTCCCCGCATCGATCGGCTCGCCCGAGCCGGATCGGTCTTCACCCGCGCACTGGCGACCAGCTCGTGGACCCGGCCGTCGATCGCTTCGCTGTTCACGTCGCGGCCGCCTTCGGAGCACGGCGCCATCGCCTTCGACCGCGCCATGCGCAGCGACCTCCCCACCCTGGCCGAACACCTCGGCGACGCCGGCTACCGCACCGTCGGCGTGTCCGGCAACTTCGTCCACGTGAACGCCGAGACCGGACTGGCCCGGGGCTTCGACGAGTTCGAGGTGCTCTCGCCGGCGATCGAAGAGGGATCGGGCGACGTCCTGCTGAGGATCGGCAAGGTGGCGGTGCGAGCGCCGAGCGCCGAGGAGGTGAACCGGGCCGTGCTCTCGCGGCTTCCGGAAAGCGCCGAGGCGCCGCTCTTCCTCTACGTCCACTACATGGAGCCGCATGCCGGGTACCTGCCGCGCGAGCCCTTCCTCTCTGCGCTCGCACTCGAGGTCGAGCACGGCGGCGCGTCCGAGCCCGCCACCTCCGACCGGGTGGTCGCCCTGGCCCAACGAGCCGAGCTTCCCGAGCCGGCCGAGATCGAGCGCCTCCGCGCCCTCTACGACGGCGAGGTCGCGGCGGTCGATCACGCGGTCGGCGAGCTCCTCGACGCGCTCGAGCAGCGGGGCTTCGCCGACAATGCGATCGTCGTGGTGGTGTCGGATCACGGCGAGGAGTTCGGAGAGCATGGCGGCCTCTTCCACGGCATCACGCTCTACGACGAGTCGCTCCGCGTGCCGCTCGTGATCCACGACGCGCGGCATCCGACCGACGGGCTGCGCCGGGACGAGCCGGTCGATCTGCTCGACGTGGCGCCGACCCTGCTCGCGCTGGCCGGGCTGCCGCCCGGCGCGGGCATGCACGGCCGCTCCCTGGCGCCCGGCACGCCGCTGAGCGAACGGTCACTCGTCGCCGAGCTGCACCCGGATCCGACCTTCGAGGACCACCTGCGACCCCGCACCGACGCGCTCGCTCTGGTGCGCTGGCCGTGGAAGGTGATCGTGTCGCGCAACGGAGCCGTGCGCGGCTACCGGCTGGACGACGACCCCGCGGAGTCGAGCCCGCTCGGCCGGGCAGCCCTGCCGCCGGCGCTGGTCGGCGAGGCGCTCGAACGGTCTCGCCGCACCGCGGAGATGGACGTCGGAAGCCCGCTCGAACTCGACGCCGAGCGACGCATGCGTCTTCGGGCGCTGGGCTACGCGGAGTGAGCGTGCGTTGCGCGCTGCTGGTCGCACCGCTCCTGCTGTCGGCGCTCGCCTGCGGGCCCGCGGTGCCGCGCCACCTCATCCTGATCTCCCTGGATACCGTCGGCGCCCGGCACCTGGGCGCGTACGGCCACGAGCGACCGACGTCACCCCATCTGGACGCCTTCGCGGAGCAAGGGGTGCTGTTCGAACACGCCATCGCGGCAGCCCCGTGGACCCTGCCCTCCCACGCCTCCCTCCTGACCGGTGCGTACCCGGCGCTTCACGGAGCCCGCACCGTCGAGCACACCCTGTCCGCCGGCGTGCCCAGCCTGGCTGGGCTGCTGGGCGACCACGGCTTCACGTCCGCGGCGTTCGTGAACACCATCTTCATGTCGGGGACGTTCGGCCTGTCGCGAGGCTTCGACCTCTACGAGTTCGTCCCCCCCGACGAGTCGGCGAGAGGCGCGGCGTCGAAGGTCAGCGAGCGGGCGCTGAGCTGGCTCGACGAGCAGCGCGGCGGGAGGATCTTCCTCTTCGTCCACTTCTTTGACGCGCACAGCGACTACCGATCACTGCCGCGCTTCGAGCGCCTGCTCGACGCCCGGCGCGGACGCGTAGACGGCACGACCGAGCAGCTGCTCGAGGTGATCCGGGGCGAGCTCGAGCTGCGGCCCGAGGACATCGAGGCGCTCTCGAGACTGCACGACGCCGGCATCCGCCAGCTCGACGCCGAGCTCGCCCACTTCTTCGAGCAGCTCGACGCGAGGGGCTGGCTCGACCAGAGCCTGATCGTAGTGACCTCGGACCACGGAGAGGAATTCATGGAGCACGGCCGCGTGCTCCACACGCGGTCGCACTACGACGAGCTCATGCACGTGCCGCTGATCCTTCGCGGGCCCGCCCTGCCCCGCGGCCGGCGCATCGCCACGCCGGTCTCGCTGGTGGACGTGGCGCCGACCGCGGCGTCCCTGCTCGGTGTAGCCTTCCCCTCCGACGGCGACGGCGTGGATCTCAGGCCGCTGTGGGAGAGCCCGGGCGCGCCCTGGCCGCGGCGCCTGATCCACTCCGAGGGCGGCCCGAGTCACAAGCGCGACTCGCTGCGGTCGGTGCGGGACGAGCGGCACAAGCTCTGGGTCGACCTCGAGACGGGGCACCGCGAACTCTACGACTGGCGCGAGGATCCCGGCGAGCAGCACGACCTGGCGGCGGAGCGCGCCGATATCGCGGAGCGGCTCTACCAGGCCGTGGTGGCTCGGGACGCGAGCCGGCGCGACACCCCCGCGACGCGAACCCTGTCGCCCGAGACCGAAGAGCAGCTGCGGCAGCTCGGCTATCACTGAGTCAGAGGTGGCTCGAAGATTGGGCCCAAGAAGACTCGAAGTTGTCGATTCGCGGTGGT
>CAZETS010000128.1:0-5897 GCA_964515335.1 uncultured Spirochaetaceae bacterium | reverse complement strand
GTCTACATCTGCGACGAGTGCATCGAGCTCTGCAACGACATCATCGCCGAGGAGTACGGGCAGGAATCCACCTCGCGCGCCACGTCGAAGGTCCTCAAGCCGAAGGAGATCAAGGAGGCCCTCGACGAGTACGTGATCGGCCAGGAGGACGCCAAGAAGACCCTCTCGGTGGCGGTCCACAACCACTATCGGCGCATCGAGAGCGGATCGCTGCTCGGCGACGTCGAGCTGCAGAAGGCCAACATCCTGCTGCTCGGTCCGACCGGCTGCGGCAAGACGCTGCTGGCCCAGACCCTGGCCCGCATCCTCGACGTGCCGTTCACGATCGCCGACGCCACGACCCTCACCGAGGCGGGCTACGTGGGCGAGGACGTCGAGAACATCGTCCTGAACCTGCTGCAGGCGGCCAACTACGACGTCGAGCGGGCCCAGCAGGGCATCATCTACATCGACGAGATCGACAAGATCGCGCGCAAGAGCGAGAACCCGTCGATCACCCGGGACGTGTCCGGCGAGGGCGTCCAGCAGGCGCTGCTCAAGATCATCGAGGGCACCATGGCGAGCGTTCCCCCGAAGGGTGGGCGAAAGCACCCTCAGCAGGAATTCCTGCAGGTGGATACGTCGAACATCCTCTTTCTCTGCGGGGGCGCCTTCGTGGGGCTCGAGAAGATCATCGAGCGCAGGATCGGAGTGAAGGGAATCGGCTTCGGCGCCGATATCCAACAGAGCAGCGATAGCCGCAAGGGTGAGCTGTTGCGAGCCGTGGAGGCCGAGGACTTGCTGCACTTCGGACTGATCCCCGAGTTCATCGGACGCCTGCCCGTGGTCGCCACCCTCGGCGAGCTGAACGAGGCGGCGCTGATCGACATCCTCACCCAGCCGAAGAACGCGCTCGTCAAGCAGTACCAGAAGCTCTTCGAGTTCGAGGACGTGCGCCTGCGCTTCACCGACGGCGCCATGCACGCGGTGGCCCGCAAGGCGTTGAGCCAGAAATCCGGCGCACGCGGCCTGCGGGCGATCCTCGAGAACGCGATGCTCGACATGATGTACGAGCTGCCGTCACGGGACGACGTCGAGGAATGTGTCGTCAACGAGGAAGTGATCACCCAGGGAGCGGCGCCGCTGCTCGTCTACAAGCGCGAGGCCGAGTCCGCCTAGCCGTTCCGAGGCGGCCGGGCGAGCCGAACGAGGATCCGACCACATATGGTGTTCTTCCGGAACGAGGACGACGCACAGGGCGATGACGGGCAGGGCGCCTCCAGCCCCGGTGGCCACCAGGTGGTGCCGCTGCTGCCGTTGCGCGACATCGTCGTCTTCCCCCACATGGTGGTGCCGCTCTTCGTGGGCCGCGCCAAGTCGATCCAGGCCCTCGAAGACGCCATGGCGGGCTCGCGCGAGCTGATGCTCTGCGCCCAGCGCCAGGCCGGCCAGGAGGAGCCCACGGCCGAGGACATCTACCCCTTCGGCACCCTCGGCTCGATCATCCAGCTGCTGCGCCTGCCCGACGGCACCGTGAAGGTGCTCGTCGAGGGCAAGTCGCGGGCCCGCATCCAGTCCTTCCAGAGCAACGACCCCTACTTCGCGGTGCGCGCCGAGTCGATTCCCGACGAGCCCGCCGACACGCCCGAGGCCGAGGGCCTCGTGCGCACGGTGCACGGCGCCTTCGAGTCGTACGTGAAGCTCAACAAGAAAGTGCCGCCGGAGCTGCAGACCACCGTCAAGTCGATCAACGAGGCGGGCAAGCTCGCCGACACGATCGTCGCCCACCTGAACCTCAAGCTCGAAGAGCGCCAGAACCTGCTCGAGATCACCTCGGCCCACGCGCGGCTCGACGAGGTGTACGCGCGGATGCAGGCCGAGATCGAGGTGCTCGAGGTCGAGCACAAGATTCGGGGCCGCGTCAAGAAGCAGATGGAGCGCTCGCAGAAGGAGTACTACCTCAACGAGCAGATGCGGGCGATCCAGAAGGAGCTCGGCGACCGGGACGAGTTCAAGAACGAGATGGGCGAGCTCGAGGAGCAGCTCGCCGCCAAGACGATGCCCGAGGACGCCCGCGAGCGGACCGAGAAGGAAATCAAGAAGCTCAAGATGATGTCGCCGATGAGCGCCGAGGCGACCGTCGTGCGCAACTACATCGACTGGATGCTCGGTCTGCCGTGGGAGGAGTGCAAGGAGGAGCGGGCCGACATCGACGAATCGGAGAGCATCCTCGAGGCGGACCACTACGGGCTCGAGAAGCCCAAGGAGCGGATCCTCGAGTTCCTCGCCGTGCAGGCGCTGGTCGACACCATGAAGGGGCCGATCCTCTGCCTCGTCGGTCCGCCCGGCGTGGGCAAGACCTCGCTCGGCAAGTCGATCGCCCGGTCGACCGGCCGCGACTTCGTGCGCATCAGCCTTGGCGGCGTGCGCGACGAGGCCGAGATCCGCGGCCACCGGCGCACCTACATCGGCGCGCTCCCCGGCAAGATCATCCAGAGCCTGAAGAAGGCGGGCAGCAGCAACCCCGTCTTCCTGCTCGACGAAGTCGACAAGATGTCGATGGACTTCCGCGGCGATCCATCCGCGGCGCTCCTCGAGGTGCTCGACCCCGAGCAGAACCACACCTTCAACGATCACTACCTCGACACCGACTACGACCTCAGTCACGTGATGTTCGTCTGCACCGCCAACGTGCTGAGCGAGATCCCGCGGCCGCTGCAGGACCGCATGGAGGTGATCCAGATCCCCGGCTACATCGAGTCGGAGAAGCTCGAGATCGCCCGGCGCCACCTGATCGACAAGGTGCGCGAGCAGAACGGCCTGACCGAGGAGCAGATCTCCTTCACCGACGCCGGGGTGCTGGAGGTGATCCGCCACTACACCCGCGAGTCGGGCGTGAGAAACCTCGAGCGCGAGCTGGCCTCGGTCGCGAGGAAGGTCGCCCGCGAGGTCGTCAAGCTCGGCGACGACTACAAGAGCACCAAGGTCACTCCGAAGCTCGTCAAGAAGCACCTCGGCGTGCACCGGTTCCGCTTCGGTAAGACCGAGTCCGAGGACCGCGTCGGCGTGACCACGGGCCTGGCCTACACCGAGGTGGGCGGCGAGCTGCTGCAGACCGAGGTCGCCGTCTCGGCGGGGCAGGGCAAGCTGCAGATCACCGGGCGGCTCGGCGAGGTGATGCAGGAGTCGGCCGGCGCCGCGATGTCGTACATCCGCAGCCGCGCCAAGCAGCTGGGCCTGAAGCGCGATTTCTACACCAAGGTCGACCTCCACATCCACGTGCCCGAGGGCGGCACGCCCAAGGACGGCCCGTCCGCGGGCATCACGCTCGCCACCACGATCGCCTCCGCGCTGACCCGGGTGCCCGTCAAGTCGAACGTGGCGATGACCGGCGAGATCACCCTCCGCGGCCGTGTGCTGCCGATCGGTGGCCTCAAGGAGAAGCTCATCGCGGCCCACCGCGGGGGCGTAGACACCGTGATCATCCCCAAGGAGAACGAGAAGGATCTGAAGGATCTCCCGGCGGTGATCAAGAAGAACATCGAGATCGTCCTGGTCGAGCACATGGACGATGTGCTCGCCCACGCCCTGGCCGTCCCGGATCCCGAGGACTTCCTCCAGGACGGGTCGCACGAGTTCGACGACATCCTCGAAGTGCCGCTCGTGCCGCCGACGCCGGCGCCCACCGCCGATGTCCCGCATCCCGCCGGCGTCAACTGAGCGGGGTCGTTTTCGAGGCCCTTCGCGAGCGGCTATGCTGCGCGTGTCGCCAGGCCGACGCGGGCGTGTAGCTCAGCTGGTCTAGAGCATCTCGTTTACACCGAGAGGGTCCGCGGTTCGAATCCGTGCACGCCCACCAGCCGACGCCTCGAAGGGAGTATCCGTTGCCCGATCTACCCGCCGACCCGGTCTCCCCCAAGCAGTTCATGGAAGAGTTCGTCCCCGAGGTGATGGCCGCAGGCCGGCTCGCCCGGGTGGCCGGCGACGCCGACGTGAAGCTCGGCGTGCGGCTCGAGGGCGAAGGGGGCGGCGAGTGGCTGATCCGCATCCGCGAAGGTGCGCTCAGCGTCGACGAGGGCTCGCGTGAGGGCGCCCCGCTCACCATCGTGCAGACCGTCGACGACTGGCGCGGCGCGCTCTGGGAGGGACGCGGGGGCGTCTTCGGCGCGCAGGCCGGTGCGCTCTTCAAGGGGGGCGGCGAGGCCCCGGAAGACGCTCCGGGCGGACCCGCCGCACCGGGCGCTGCGCTGCCGAACGCGGCGGCCATCGAGCAGCTCGGGGCGCTCGACGGGCTGATCCAGATCGTCGTGACCGGCGGCGAGGGCGGCGACTGGCGGACCGGGTTCAAGCTCGGCCCGGGCGAGATCCCCGCCGAGCCGCAGACCCGGCTGGTGATCTCGTCCGAGGACGCCATTGCGATGCAGGAAGGCGAGCTCGACCCGATGTCGGCCTTCCTCGGCGGCAAGATCCAGGTCGTCGGCGATGTTGCGTTGATGATGCAAATGCAAGCGATCAGCATGGCCGCCGCGGCCGAGGGTAGCCGCAGCGACTGAGGGGCCGCTCCGCGGTTTCCTCAGGCGTCGGCCGGAAGCGTCCTGCCGCCGCGACGCACGGGCATCCAGTCGACGTTCGGCGGCGTAAAACCCCAGCGCTGCTGGCTCTCGTCCACCGTTCCGCCGGCCGCGTAGTGGTAGACCATCGCGGCCCGGCGTCGATCGGAGGCGTTGTCGGTAGATTTGTGCATCAGGTGGCTGTGGAAGAACAGCGCATCGCCCGGCTCGAGCAGCACCGGCACGGCGTCCTCCATATCGTGGTCGACGATCTCCACGTAGGAGAAGCTCGCGTGCTCGCGGCTGTCGGGGACGACCGCGTGGACCGGCTCGCGGTGCGATCCAGGCAGCACCCAGAGAGGGCCGTTTTCGATCACCGCCTCGGTGATCGCCAGCCACACCCCCACCTGCGGGCTCCGGTCGAAGGGAAAGTAGAAGGCGTCCTGGTGCCACGGCTGTCCCAGTGAGCCGGGCAGCTTGAAGATGAACTGCGAGAGGAAACAATCGAGGTCGGGGCCGAGCAGGGCCTGGATCCGGTCGAGCACCGGCGGGCTGCACGCGAAGTCGCGAAACACCGGATCCTGGCGGTGGACGCGGAAGAGCTTCGACAGCCGGTCCTCGGCGTGCTCGCCGCTCTCGGCCAGCGCCGTCTCGGGCAGCACGAGGGCGTCGCCGATCGACTCGCCGGCGGCGTGTGCCCGCGCCAGTTCGACCACGCGGCGCTCCATCGCGGCCAGGGTGTCGGGCTGCTCGAATCCGGGTACGACGAAGAAGCCGCCGCGCTCCCAGCTCTCGCGTTGCTCTCTGGTCAGCAACGGAGGGCCTCCCGGGAGCGGGTCGTTGCCCGGGTCAGCATAGCCAACACAGCCGGCATGGATGGAGAGCCGAGTGGGGCAACGCCGGTGGGGCAGGCAGCGAAGGGCCCGAGGTGCCGATCGGCGCGGGCCAGCCGTCGGCGCCCGGCCTCGCCCCCTTTCCCGCACGGGTAAGGTTGGCTAAAACCTTGCCGCCAGTCCTACCGCGGGGCGGTAGTTCAATTGGTTAGAGCACTGGCCTGTCACGCCAGAAGTTGCGGGTTCGAGTCCCGTCCGCCCCGCCAGATTCAGCCCCGAAACCGGGCATTTGCGGACTAGCCCCTTCCGGCCGACGCCCCTGACGGACGGCCCCGGTCACCGCATCGCTGACGATGCTCTGCGGGGCGGGAGAGGCGGGCACCACCTGGTCGCCGCCCCACCGGTATCAGGCCGCGCAAGCTTCAGTCCATCAGAGGTGGCTCGAAGATTGGGCCCAAGACCACTCGAAGTTGTCGATTCGCGGCGGTTTTCGGCGCTTAGAAGGCGAACCGTGCCTGGTGGACCCGGATCCGCG
>CAZETS010000127.1:0-6389 GCA_964515335.1 uncultured Spirochaetaceae bacterium | reverse complement strand
GGTCGGCTGCCGAGCTGACTCGATTGCGACCCTCGGACTTGGCGCGGTACATGGCCTTGTCGGCGGCGTCGAGGAGGGCGTCCCGGGTGGATCCGTGGTCGGGGCAGGTGGCGACGCCGATGCTGATGGTGAGGGCGAGTCGCGAGTCGCGCCCGGCCTCGAAGGCGTGGCTCTCCACGGTCTGCCTGATGCGCTCGGCCACGCGGACCGCGGCGTCGTGACCGGTGCCGACGAGCACGATGGTGAACTCGTCGCCTCCGTAGCGGGCGAGCGTATCGACGTTGCGCACGCACTCCTCGAGCACGCGTGCCAGGCGGCGCAGGGTCTCCGAGCCGACCAGGTGGCCGTGGACGTCGTTGACGTTCTTGAAACGGTCGAGGTCGAGGAAGAGGATCGACAGGGGGTTGCCGTAGCGCTCCGCGCGCTGGATCTCGTTCTCGACCGTCTCGAGCAGATAGCGGGCGTTGTAGGCGTTCGTCACGTCGTCGACGAAGGCCCGCTCCTTGGCCATCGCGTACGTACCCGCGTTGGCGAGCGCCGAGATGCCGTGGCGGGCCACGATGTCAGCCCGCTCGACGTCCTCGGCGGTGAACACCTTGCCGTCATCGAACAAGACCACCACGCCCGACTCGCGTCCCTCGCCGCCGAAGGAGGCAACGAGCAGTGTTCCGACGGACACGTCCGCGGCGCGCAGGGCGTCGTGGAGGGGGCCGTGGTCGAGCACGCCGATGCCGTGGAATGCGTCGAGGTCGACCGACTTCTGTTCCTGGAGGAGGCGGCAGAACCGCGAGGCCTGGTCGTCGCTCAGCCCGCGCAGGGCGACCGCATCGCTGTGCGGCACGGCCTCACGCCTGAAGAGCGCGACGCCACGCGTGCGCGAGGTGGCGCGCATGAGCAGGTCGAGGCACATGGGGTAGAGCTGGCCCGGCTCCAGGCAGTTCGCGAGGGGACGGCAGTCCTCCATGATGCGGATCGTCTCGCGCAGGAAGCGATTCTCGGCGAGCAGGCGAGAGTCCTCGAGCAGTCGGCGACCGACGCGCAGTACGGCGCCGCGGTCCGCGTCGTCCGGGATGCACTCGGCGACGCCGGCCGCACATAGCCCGTCGCGCAACGCCGGGTCTGGCTCGTCGGTGAGCACCAACCAGCGGGCGTCGGTCGGATCGGCCTCCAGCGCCGCCAGCAGCGCATCGCGGCCCGGCCCATCACCGCTCGTCCATTCGGCGAGCACCAGATCGGCCCCGACGTCGCGCAGCCTCGCCACCGCCTCGTGGGGGGTCGAGCACATCAGCAGATCGCCCGGCCGGGCCAGCCCACTGGCCACGTCTCGGGTCCGCTCGCCGGTGCCGATACACAGCACCCGTGCGCGTTGCTCGATCACCGGGTCCACGGCGACCCTTCCCACCCCTGGGCTCGGCTAGCCACCGGCGGCCGCCGGCCTGCCCAGGCGGCCCGATGGTGCGCGTCGAAACGATGAATCGGCGCCGTGAGTTGCCGCCTTGAGGCGGATTCTAGGCGGAACCCTGCGGGAAATGCCAGCTGGCCCCTGGCGGCGCGACGCCGACGCCCGGAGCCGATCAGCCCTCGGCGGCCGGCGAGTCTCCGTCCGGGGGCAGGACTTTTCGCCACATCGAGCCCGCATCCTCGGAGCGCAGGATCTGGCCCGTCTGCCCGACGATGAAGCCCACCTGGCCCGAGGGGTCGAAGTCGACGTCGCGCATGAAGGTGAAGAGCGACGGGAAGGCGTCCTCCGTGGGCAGCTGCCAGGTGGTGCCGTCGTCGACCGACATCCGCACCAGCCCCTTCTCACCCACCGCAACCGCCCGGCCGGGCACCGAGGCGACCGAGAACACCGCCATCTTGCGGTCGAGGTTGGCGTAGCGCCAGGACCGGCCGCCGTCGCTCGACGCCATCGTCACGCCACCGAGCCCACCGATGTAGCCGTTGTTCTCGTCGCGGAAGCGCACGGTGAAGAGGATCGGGTTCTGGATGACACGGACCTTGACGCCCGGATGGTCGGCGACGCGACCCGCGTAGTACCGCTCCAGGAAGCCCGGGTCCGAGTCGCTGTACTCCTCGTAGTCCCAGGGCGGCTGGCCGCGGAGCCGAACCCGCTCGGACAGCAGCCCTGCGTCCTCGAGGGTGGTGCGGACCTCCTGCATGCGAGCCTCGAGCATCTCGAAGAACTCGAAGGGATCACCGCTGCGCCCGAGCTTGTTGATCTCCTCCTCGCTGGCCACTGCCTCGATGGCCACGTTGAGGTGGCCGTCGTCGACGATCTCCGAAGCGAACTCCTCGAGGACGGATAGGTACTTCTCGTCGAAGATCACCTCGTTGTAGCCGAGGCGGATCGGCTCGAGCTCGCGCGAGCCCTCGATGCTCGAGCGCTCCCAGGTCTTGCCGGCGTCCTCCGAGTAGAAGAGGTAGCCGAACTCGCCGATCAGCCAGCAGCGCTGGCTGGGCGCCCCGAGGCAGAAGACGTCGTTGAGGCTGACGTCCTCGTAGACGGTGCCGCCCTCGCGGATCGTCTCCTGATCGTGCGGTGACAGCCACTGGAACATCGGGTGCATCTCGTCGACCGTGAACGAGACGTCGGTCCACGTCGCACCGCCGTCCTCGGTGCGCACCCGCGTGCCCCACTCGCCGATTGCGATCGCCGTGTTCGCATCGATCGACGCGACGCCGAAGAGGTGCGTGCCCTCCGACTCCTTCAGGTTGGGCTGGCGCTGCCATGTGGCCCCGCCGTCCTCGGTGCGCAGGATCAGCCCGCGCTGGCCGACCGCCCAGCCGTGCTTGGGGTCGGCCATGGAGACGTTGTACAGCGAAGCCAGCGTGCCGGTCGTGCCCCGGCTCCACGTCTCACCGCCGTCCTCCGTGTAGTAGGCCGAGCCGTAGTAGCCCACCGCGACGGCGTGCTGCTTGTCGACGACCGAAACCGAGTAGAGGTCGTCGAAGAGCACGATCTTGCCGTCGGAGTGCCCGTAGCTGAGATGGACCTCGTGGCACCCTGCCCCGACCAGCGCCAATGTCGCCGCCGCGAGCAGCGGCGCAACGTTCCGAGCGATCGGCATCGCGACCTCCTCCCTCAGCGGCCCTTGGTGAGTCGGCCCACGTCGATGTAGCGCCGGATCTTGCCCTTGCTCTTGAACGGCACGCCGTCGGCGTCCCAGAACTCGATCCGGTTGCCCGTGCCCGTCTGCACGTTCGTGATGATGTCGCTCACGAGCGTGTTGTCGCGCGGGACCGGCACTCCATCCCAGCCCGGGTAGTAGCCGTCGGTCAGATCGTCCTCGCTCCAGCGCTTGTTGTGCCAGATGATCTTCCAGAGCTCTTCCTTCTGGTCGTACGCGAACGAGTAGAGCGCCTTGACGGTCTGCTTGTCGATGTAGATGTCCTTGTGGTGATAGGGATGATCGTCGTTCTTGGGGATCATCCGGATCTTCACCGCCTTGCGCATCTCCCAGCGGTCGTCGGCGAAGGAGAGCCCGTAGGGGCCGAAGTTGTGGTCCGGGTCGTAGGGGTAGCCCGTCACCTTGGTGTTCGTGGGCGCGATCATGTCCATCTCGCCCAGGCACTCCCACTCGTACTGCGGGACGATGCCTGCGAAGCTGCGCAGGTCATCGAACGTGAAGTCGGTGCCCGAGATCGCGTCCGTGCGCTGGGCGGTCGAGATGCGCCGCACCCTCCGCAGGGTCGGCACATAAACCCAGGTGTCGTCGTTCTTCGCCTCGCTGCGTGGCTGATCGGTCGTCTTGTATCGGTACGACATCAGCATGATGCCGCGCGCGTCGAACGGAGCGGTCACGTCCACACCGAAGGCGTTCTTGCGCTTCTCGTTGCGGAAGACGTCACCGCCTCTCTCGGCGTACTCCTCCTCGATGCGGTGGGAGAGAATCACGCTCTTCGAGGTGCCCTCGTAGTAGAGGGGCAGCTCTTCGCCGCGGTCCCAGTACGAGTAGTAGAAGCTCGCGTTGCCGCCGGCGCCCGCCCACGCGTAGTCGAAGTTCCACATGATCTTGACACCGGCCTGCGGGTCACCGGTGCAGTCGATCTCGTCCATCGGAAACGGCTGACCGGCCACGAAGTTCTCGAGGCTGTTGTCGGGACCGATGCGCGGCTGCCCCCGGTACTTCGCGGTCATCGCCTGGTACTCGGGCGGGGGCGAGTAGTCGCGGTAGAAGGGGCCGATCTCGAGCTGCATGCCGTCGTGGAAGAAGAAGTCCCGATTGTCCCAGAACTCCTCGGGAAGGTACGGCCGCAGTGCGTCGATCTGGTCCATGGTGAGGACGTCGCCCTGCTTGAAGGTCGGGGCGACACCCTCGGCGTCCTGCTGCGCCTGGGCGGCGAGCGACGACAGGCCGATCGCACACGCGATCAGCCAGACGAATGCCGTGGTTCGGATCATGGTCATCTGCGGCTCCTGTATGGGGCGAGTCCGTCCCGGACGCGTCCCCCCATCCGTTCGGCGTATGCGCCGATCCCTCTATGCGCTGCGCCCTCGCGCGGGGAAACTTCGCACGAGAAGGCTTCCCGGTCGATCGCACCCGAATCGCACCCGAGTGGACGCCGGTCGTTCGTCCGGACGTCCCAGCGCGTCCTCTTCGTGCAGGTATCTGCGGACGTCCGCGGTACTCGTGCCCGCGCTGATCCGGGTGTCTCGCGCCACACGGCTCATGCCGCCCGGCGCCCGATCGACGGTCGCCCGATTCGGCCAGCCGGGACTCTAGCGCCCGGTTTCCGCGCCATCTCCTAGAATACGCGCTCGCGAGCGCCAAGGCGCACTCCCTCGGAGCTCGCCGATCTTCGGCGCGCGACTTTTCCCTCCGCGGGCATGACCCGGAGTCGACTTCGACCATGAACACACAGCCCGGCAGCGGAGCCGACCCCATCGCAGCGTCGTGCGATGTGGAGAGCGGCGTCGAGGCGGGCGAGGCGCACGAACGTCCGAGCGCCGGGACACCCTTGGGGATCGAGGCCGGGCAGGCCACTTCGCCGTGGCGCGGGCGGCGGACGTGGCGGCTGCGCGCGCGCACCAGCGGCCTCGAAACGTTCGCCCGGCTGGCCGTGTGGTCGATCGCCTCGGCGCTCGACGGCGCCGTGCTGCAGGTTCGCACTGCCTTCGTCGACCCGGCCGCGGGATCGAAGGCCCGCAGCGATTTCGCGCGCCGCACGGCCACGCGCACCGGCAGACTTCTCGGAACGCTGAAGGGCGCATTCGCCAAAGCCGGCCAGTTCGCCGCCATCCGCCACGACATCCTGCCCGCCGAGGCCTCGCAGCCGCTCGCCGAGCTTCGCGATCGCGTCCCGGCCCTGCCTCTCGCCCAGCTCCTCCCCCTCCTGCAGTCCGAGCTCGGTCCGTCCGCCGCGTCCGCGTCGATGACGATCGATCCGCATCCGATCGGCGCCGCCTCGATCGCCCAGGCGCACCGCGCCCGGCTGGCAGACGGCCGCGAGGTCGTGATCAAGATCCAGTACCCGTGGATCGCCGAAGCGAGCCCGAGGGACCTTCGCGTCCTGCGGCGACTGGGCCGCGCACTGCTGCGGCTCTCCGGCCGCCAGCCGGAGGCGGTCGACTTCGACCGACTCTTCGACGAGTTCGCCAATGGGCTGACCCAGGAGCTCGACTTCGCCGCCGAGGCCCGTGCCGCCGCCGAAATCGCCGACAACCTCGCCGACCTGCCCGGAGTCGTGGTGCCGACCATCCACCCCGAGCTGTCCACGCGCCGGGTGCTGACGATGTCGTTCGAGCCCTGCGTACGCGTCGACGACCGCGCCGGGCTCGCGCGACTCGGCGTACGCGCCGCCGACGTGCTCCAGATCCTCGCCCACGCCTACGCGAAGCAGGTCTTCCTGGACGGCCTCTTCCACGCCGACCCCCACCCGGGCAACCTCTTCGTGCTCGAAACGCCGGACGCCGCCAAGCGACCTCGGGTGCTGTTCGTCGACTTCGGCCTCTGTCGCCGGCTCTCCCCGGAACTCCGCAGCGCCATGCGTCAGGGCATCTACGCCGTGCTGCAGCGCGACCTGGACGCCTTCCTGGCGCGCATGGACGACATGGGCATGATCGCCCCGGGCGCCGAGCCGGGCGTACGCGCCGCGGTCGCCGGCATGTTCGAGCGCCTCGAATCGACGGGCCGCGCAGGCGGCATGCTCGGCGCCTCGAGCGGCGCCGTGCTCGCCCTCAAGGACGAGGCCAAGCGCCTGCTGCAGGACACACCCGGCCTGCAGCTGCCGAACGACCTGCTCCTCTACGCGAAGACACTCTCCTACCTCTTCGCACTCGGCGAATCACTCGACCCCGACGCCGACCTGATGCAGATCTCGCTCCCCTACCTGCTGAAATTCCTCGCCACCACCGACTGAACCCGTATCGCCACCAGTCCGCAAAGTCC
>CAZETS010000126.1:0-6439 GCA_964515335.1 uncultured Spirochaetaceae bacterium | reverse complement strand
ATGGGCAGCGTTCCGCACGACCTCGAGACGTGGAGGCGCTTCTGGGGGCTCGAACCGCTCTGAACCCGGTCCGTGTGTGGCGGTGTGGCGCACTCCGGGGAAGCACAGCGACCCGCGTGAATCTGCACGGCGACTGATTCGAAGCTAGCGTCTACGCTATATGGTTCGCTGCGTCGCGGAAGGCACTGCTGGTGGTTCTGTCTGCCGGCTCCGACCGCGCGGCCGACCACGCGGGCCACGATCACCAGCAAATGGCTGGTCGAGAGACCACCGGCGAAGGCTCGCGTTCGGAGCCCGTCCCCGACGCCCGCGCCACCAGCATCCTGGCAGCCTGTTCCTGCGGCTGCGGCGCCGCCGGGTCCGCGGGGGCATCACCCTCCGGCCGGCTCGGGCCTCACTTCGCGCAGGTCGAGGATCTCGATCCGCCGCCCACCGCTCCGCTGAAGCTGGCATCGAGCGTCGACTCGTTGCGAGTATAGGAGATTCAAGCCCCCTACCCGGCGCCACGTCCGATAACTCGATCTATGTCGAATACGGTCCTGAAGAGCTGAGCCCCCCGAGGCGGGCGTTCGAGGAGCCCATAGCGCTGGCTGCGCGTGCCCAGACGATGGCGCCGAAGGGCGCGGTAGACCGTACGCCACGCTCTACTCGGTCTTCGCCGGGGGCAAGAGCGAGATCGTTCGCCGGATCCACCACGAGCGACTCGGCGAGCTCGTGCAATTCGCCGTCGAGCAGGCGAGGGAGGAAGGCGCCGCGCGCGATCGGCTGCAGTGCGCACTCCGCTCTGCCATCTCCTTCTTCACGTCGCACCCCCACTACCTGCGGATGCATCTGCGTGAGGGCCACGCCTGGTGCATGCCCGAGGCCGTTGGCGCTCGAACGCGGGAGGGTGCCGAGAGCTGGGTGGATGGAGTGGGCGCGATGATCGATCTCATCGACGAGGGCATGCGAGAAGGAAGCTTCCGAACCGACGATGCGCGGCGTACGGGAAAGGCCGTCGTGATGTTGCAGCAGCTGCATCTCGCCGATTGGATCGAGGGCGGTGAGCGAGATTTCCCGGACGCGATCTACGAGCGCTATTGGGCGGATGCCGAGGCTCTTCTCGGCGTCGGGGGCACAGCGGCGGCGGACGAGGCCTCGTGAGTCGCGGGTCTGCAGAGGCGGAAGACGATATGACGGAGATGGAGACAAGGATGGTGACGGAGAGAGACGAGCTGGAGGTGGCGATCATCGGGGCGGGGATGTCGGGACTGCTGATGGCGATTCGGCTCGAGGAGGCCGGCATCGAGCGATTTCGGGTCTTCGAGAAGGCCTCCTCGGTGGGTGGGACCTGGCGCGAGAATACCTACCCCGGCCTCACCTGTGACGTTCCCTCGTTCTTCTACTCGTATAGCTTCGAGCCGAACCTCGACTGGAGCCACCGTTTCGCACCGGGTCACGAGATCCGGGCCTACTTCGAGGGGGTCGCGGAGAAATACGATCTCCATCGTCGGGTCAGCTTCGAGACCGAGGTCTCCGATGCGCGCTACCACGATGGGGGCTGGTCGATCAAGACGCGGGATGGCGAGCGGGTGAGGGCCCGATTCCTGGTGATGGCCACCGGCCCGCTGCACCACAAGCACATTCCCGACATTCCCGGTCTCCAACGCTTCGCAGGCGACGCTTTCCATACCGCCGCGTGGAATCACGACGTCTCACTCGAGGGCAAGCGGATCGGGCTCATCGGGACCGGGTCGACCGCCGTCCAGGCCACCACGCCGCTCTCGAAGGTGGCGAGCGAGCTCACGATCTTCCAGCGGACGGCCCAGTGGATCTTCCCGATCGGGAACGAGGCCTACTCCGATGCCCAGCGGGCCCGCAAGCATCGTTTCCCCTTCCTCGCATCGCTGACGCGGCTTTTCTACAAGCGGCTCTTCGAGGCCTCGTCCTCTGCCGTCGTCAAAGAAGGGTTCTTCCGGCGGCGGCTCAGCAAGGGCTGTCGCGATCATCTGGCGACCGTCGCCGATCCCGAGCTGCGCGCGAAGCTGACACCGGATTACGAGCCTGGCTGCAAGCGGCTCGTGATGTCGACCGAGTTCTACGACACGGTCCAGAAGAAGAACGTCCATCTCGAGGTCTCCCATATCCAGGAGATCGAGCCCGAAGGCGTTCGAACGGAGGACGGCACGCTCCACGAACTCGATGTGCTCGTGCTCGCGACGGGATTCGATCCGCATGCGTGGGGCGTCGAGCACGTCATCGGTGCCGAGGACAGGAGCCTCGCGCAGGCCTGGAAGGAGGGCACGCGGACCTATCGCTCGCTGGCGATGCCCGGCTTTCCGAACCTCTTCTTCCTCGCCGGGCCGCAATGTCCGCTCGGCAATATCTCGGTGATCGACGTCTCCGAGACCCAGGCGAGCTACATCCTCCAATGCATCAAAAAGCTCGAGCGCGATGGGCACGGCGAGATCGAGCCGACCCGCGAGGCGACCGGGGCCTTCAATCGGTCGGTGAAGGAGGCGATGAAGGGCACGCTCTGGGTGACGGGCTGCAAGAGCTGGTATCTCGACGAAGAAGGGGATCCGGTTCTCTGGCCCTGGTCGGCCAGGCGCTTTCATCAGGATCTCAAGCGACCCGATTTCGCGCACTACGAGCTTCGATCGGTGGGCTGAGAGCGGCGCTGACGTTGCCGAGCTCCTCGGCCCGGCGGAAGAGACGAAGGCGCTGAGCGCGTACCTTGCCCTCGAGGGTCACTGCGGTCCCTCCCGAGTTGCTGTGTGGTAACAACAACCTAGGAGATCGATGGCAGTGGCCCTCGCCCCCCTTCAGATCAGAGGTGTCTAGACCTTTGAGACAGAGTTCAGTCTAGTGGGCAGTCTTCGGCCGGAAGTACAGGTTGATCTTGTCGACCTTCCTGTACTTGCCGATCACTTCGTAGCCGCTTGCTTCGAGGTGAGCGATTACCGCGTCCGGCTTGGTCGTCTCGATTCCGAGGAAGCCCGGCTTGAATCGCTTCAGGTCGAGTCCCCGCAGTGCGGCAAGCTCGGCTCCCTCGATGTCGATCGACATGAAGTCGATCCGCTCGACACCCTGCTGCTCGAGAATCGTGTCGAGTGTCGACGTTTCGACCTGGATCGTCTTTGCCCGGTCGGAGAGCCCGAACTGCTCGATGACATCCGACTCGATCGAGACGATGTTGTATGCCACGTGGAGATCGAGGATCTCGCCGTCCTTGTCGGAGATCGCAGCGTGTACGAACGTCGACGTAGGGCGGACCTTCTCCCATGACGCCCGATAGCGCTCCATGGCGTCGATGCCGATGCCTTTCCAACCCAATCTGTGCTCGAGGTAGTACGTCGTCGACCCGGCCGTCGGCTTGTAGCAGCCGACGTCGACGAAGAAGCCGCCTCTTCGATCGCCGAGGAAATCGCGGATGACCAGCTCTTCGAATCCCTGCGACCACTCGGGATCCTCGTCGGCGAGGTCGGGCGCCAGCGCCGTTCGCCAATCGAGATCCGGCCGGTACCACTCGGGCATCCTTACGAAGAAGTCGGCGCGGTTGCCATACGCCTCGCGCTCCTTCTCGGAGAGAGGTCCGAAATAGAGCTCGCTCCGCGCCTCCGTGTACGCAACGCTGTCCGCCAGCAGAGCCAGCGAGAGCAGCATGGCGAAGCGGAGGATCCGGCTTTTGTGCATGAATCGACGCTAGCAGAGCGCAGAAACCACAGCCGCTTCGGGTCGGCGCCATCGGTCGCGGGCCGTGTTTCGGAACATCCGCGACTCGTGCATCCTTGACCGGCGGCCGACGACGTTTCGGGTGCTTCCGTGAAAGGCGAATCATGCGCTGGGTGGTGGTCACGGCGGTGTTGGCGTTGCTCGCGACCTCGTGCGCTCGACCGCAGCTCGCCACGGTCGATCTGGACGCACGGAATGACAGCCTCCTGCTGCGCGATACGGCGAACGGTTTCGATTGGCTCCGCCTCTCTGCGACCACGGGGCTTTCGGTCGACCAGGTGCTCGGGGGGGCCGGGGGGTGGGTGGAGAGGGGCTTCCGGTACGCCACGACCGTGGAGGTGTGCGCCCTGCTCGCTGTGTATGGGCAGGCGCTCGCACCGTGTCCAGGCCGGATGGCAGGCGGGGAAGCGGACGCTGCGGACACCCTCGTCGCGGCGATCGGTCCGTCCCTCGAAACGCGATCGGCCGTCGGTGCCACAGGATTCTTCGCAAGCAGCGGAGGCATGGGGCTCGCCAGCGTGGTGCGCAGCGATCGCACCGTGACGGTGAGCGTGCACGAGGGACCCGAGTCGATGTCGAACGGTCGGCCCGACGTCGGCCACTTCCTGGTGCGCCGCCACATCACCGTCTACGGAAGGCCCGGCCGCTTCGGCAACGCACCCACGCAGCTTCCCTCAGGCGTCCCGGTGGCGTACGTGGGCGTCGACGGTTTCGCCGTCGATCCGGGCCAGTCTCTCTACCACCCTGCGGTCGCGTCGGACGGGACGCTCTTCATGGCGAACGTCACGCAGGCCTACAACCAGTTGGTTCCGCTCGCGTGCCGCCAGTCGGTGACCTGCTTCAATCCGGATGCGGCGACCTGCCGCGACACCGACACCGGACGACCGGCACACTTCGCGAATCTGCGCGTTCCGAGCAACCTCGACCGCGCCGGTACGCTCGCGCCGGACGTCGACGACTGCCGCGACCTCGAGCCGGGGGAGGCGGGCGGAGCCGACATCTCGGATCTGCTCGTGGTGGGAAGCGGTCAGGACCAGCGACTGCTGGCGAGCTCCTTGCTGGGCTCGATCGCGCCCATGGTGGCGCCGGCCGAGCTCCATCCCGCCTGGTGCAGCTTCCGAAAGACCCACGCGGGCTGGGACGTCGACCCGTCGGAGACCTACTTCGCCAGCGAGCTCCGCGACCTCTCCCCGCCGGCCAGTGAGACGATCTGCCGCCCGAAGACCGAGCTCCTCTGCTCGGACGACCGCAGCTGCCCGGTGCGCGGAGGTTGCGACTACTCCGAGCCGATCACGTTGATGGGGAAGCAATTCGGTCGGTGCTCGATCGCATGCGAGGCCAGCGCGGATTGTCCGGTCGGACTCACGTGCGGGCCCGGAGGCACATGTGCCCTGACCGACTGCGGCGGCCTGAACGAGCTCGCGCTGCTGCCTCGCTCCGGGCACGTGGTGGCGACCCTCTACACCCGACACGGGCTGGCCGTCCTCGATCAGGAGGGACGCGCCCTGGCGAGCTTCGAGCACGGTCTCCAGCTGGCGAATCCGTGTCTCTGCGAGGATCCGGACGCCCCGGCGACCATCGTGGTGCCCGCGCGGGCGGTGGAGGTGGACCCGACCAGCGAGCTGGGAGACGAGCGCTTCGCGGTGGTATACGACAGCGTCTCGTGCGGCCTCGGCCAGCTCGTGCAGGAGTTCCGGTACCGCGCTCCGACACCGTACGCGCCAGCGCAGATCGAGGCGGTGACGCCGCTCTTCGTCCCCGAGGCGCCGAGCTACCCCCGCACCTCCTGTGCCGGACGGTGGCGTGGCCGCGCGGTGCTGTACGACGGCACCGGAAACCTCTGGGTGCAGACCGGAAGCCCGTTCACGATCGATCCGCTGGCGGTCTTCCTTCGCAACCCGACGACTGGCCGCAGATCGCTGGAAGAGCGTTGCGGAGTGCTCGATCGCGACACCGGCGAGCTTCGGCCGCCGGGAACGAGGTGCCCGGCGGACCTGGACCTGGGTGCCCCGCGCTCCCCCCAGCTGGCCGCTTTCGGCGCCGCCTGGAGCCCGCACCTCTTCGAGCACGCGGCCTCCCGCACCGTCTTCTCACTGGGAATTCGCGCGGCGCTCGGTGCGACGCGGCGTATGGAGACGCTCTCGGGCGCCGTCGTCTTCGCGAGCACCGCGCCGCTGGACGTGGGCGCCGCCCAGCTCCCGCGGCCGCCCACGACCCGCATGTGGGCCTGGAAGGCGGCCTTCCACCCCGAGCTGCGGGAGTTCTTCGTTCCGATCGGCCTCCAGTCGCTCGACCTCGAGGGGGGCGCCGTTTTCGACAACTGGGTGTACCGGATCGGCGTAGACACGGTGTTGGAAGCCCGTCCCCGGTTGCTTGCCGCCGAGGCACCTGCGAGGGCTCGCGACGACGAGGAGATCCCGGTCTCGCTCACGGTCGATCTGACGGGCGTGCCCACGGGCATCGCCCATGCGCTCTACGTGACGGCCGACCAGACCCTGGTGCGTGCAGCGGAGTGGAAGCGGCGCTGTGCACCCGGGGGCCGAAGCTGCACCTTCGACGCGACGATACCGCCCGGTGTCGGCGCGAGGCCCGACGGTGCGCTCGCGTGGCATGCGCTCCTCCATACGACCACGGGCAGCCTGCACGTGGCCGGGCGCGTCGAGCTGCTCGCACCGTGAGATGTGGCTCGAAGATTGGGCCCAAGACCACTCGAAGTCGTCGATTC
>CAZETS010000125.1:0-6795 GCA_964515335.1 uncultured Spirochaetaceae bacterium | reverse complement strand
CACGCGGGGCCTCGGCGACGATCCTCTCGGACGAGCACCAGAGCTACCCGAGGGCTCTGCGGCAGCTCCCGAACCGGACCATCCAGCACGAGACGACCTCGTCGAAGGCGAGCCGGACGACACAGAACCCGCTGTTCCCGGTGAACCTGGCGGATCTGCTGCTGCGCCACAGCAGTGCGAACCACAAACGGGAGACGATCGCGTTCTCGAAGCGGCGGCAGGGGGCCCTCTACCGGATGGCGATCTTTGCGGTATGGCGCAACTACGTGAAGTCGACCTCGGAGAACCGGAGCGATGAGCCGCCGGGGGTGACGATCGGGGTGATCGGGAAACGGCTCACGGTCCGCAAGATCCTCGAGACCCGATTGGTTCCCCGGAAGCGGGAGCTCTCGCCCTGGCTCGAGCGGTGCTACTGGGGACGGATCCCGACGAGGCGGTTGCCGCGGATCCGGGTCCACGCGGCACGGTTCGCCGTCTAAGCGCCGAAACCCACCGCGAATCGACAACTTCGAGTCTTCTTGGGCCCAATCTTCGAGCCACCTCTCGCGTCGTGAGGAAGCCGATCGCGGGCCGAGCGATCAGCGCCGGGGCCCGGTGAGATCGGCCGCCTTCGGGCGACCGCCCGGGCTCAGCCTCGCGCGCTGCGGGCGCCGAGCTGGCGCGTCATCACGGCCAGCCCGAACAGGATCAGCACGAACCGGGCGAGCACGCTCATCGTCGGGACCGCCGGCGGCGCCGGCAGGACGGTCAGGTCGAGCGTGGCCTGATCCTCGAGCACGGGCAGACCCGAGTCGCGGACGCGGAGCTGCACGCTCGTGACCCCCACGTCCGCCGCTCCCGGCGTGCCGGAGAGCGTCCAGGTATTCGATCCCTGCGAGACGGGGCTGCCCAGCCAGCTCGGACCCGCGTCGAGGAAGAGTTCGAGGACGTCCCCGGCGTCTGGGTCGGTGGGCGAGACGGTCAACACGTATGGGCTGTCCTGGGTTGCCGAGGGCAGCGCGGAGAGCCCGAGCGCCGGCGCCTGGTTGACCGGCGTGATCGTGATCTCGAAGCGCGTGGCCGGAATCGATCCGCCGCGGCCATCGGAGACCGTGAAGTCGAACGCATCCGAGAGCGATGCGCCTCCGTCGTGCTGGTACGAGACGCCCCCCGCGTCGATCTGCGCCTGCGTGAAAGTGGTCGCGGGGCTGAGCGCGCCGTTCGCCGGGGCAGTCGTGACCGTGTAGGTGAGCGTGTCGCCGGGGTCGGCGTCCGTCGCGCGGAGAAGGGCGGTACTGATGACCGCGCTCCCGCCTGGGCTCAGGTTCAAGCCGGCGTTGACCGCGAGTTGGGGAGACGAGTTCGGCGGAGGAGGCTGGACGTTTGCCGTCAGGGTCGAAGTCGCCCCGCTCACCCCCGGCGCGGCGAAGACGCTCTCGAAGCTCACGACCCGGGCGACGGTCACGTCGTCCACGTGCCAGCCGCTCCCGCTGATGCTGGAGTCGGAAGTCATCCGGAAACGGAAGAGGGCGTCGTTGCCCGCGAGAGCCTGGAGGTCGATGCGGGTCTCGACGTAGCCGCCGGAGCTTCCGGTGAAGGCGCTCTGTCCTCCGATTGGACTCTGGTGCCCGGTCGAGACCGTGCCCGAGTAGCCGTTCGAGGTGATGGCGCTCCCGAGGTCGGTCCAACTCGTACCGCCGTCGACCGAGGCTTCGACGACACCGCCGTCGTAGGTGTTCTCCGTATCGTAGCTGTGCCAGAAAGCGAGGGTCGTGCCGCTCTCGATCGCGATCGGCGAAGCAGTCGCCAGGCGCTGATCCGAAACCGCGGCGGGCTCCGACGCGAACCACGCCATCGTGCCCGACCGGGGCTGTGCGCTGCCGATCGTCCAGTCGACCGTGCCCGCGGCCCGGCTCACCGACCAGAGCGCGCTGCCCGCCTCCATGTCGTCTTCGAACACGGTCGCCGAGCCGGGTCCCGAGTCGAGCACGACCTGGTAGCTCCTCTGGACCGAAACGCCGGCCCCGATGTCGACCGGGGGCCAGCTGATCACGCCAGCGGACTCCGCTCCGGCGTCGCTCGCGGAGCCTCCTACATAGCTGCTGCCGGCGGGCAGGTTGGCGGTGAAGGCGACGGCGGTGAGGGGCGAGGCCGACGTGTTGGTGGCGGTGACCGTGAGGTCTGCGGGCTGGCCCGCGACCGGCGGGTTCGGCGAGATCGTCTGTGTCAGCTGCAGGCTCGGAGGCGGGGAGCACTCGGCCCCGGAAAGGATGCCGCGGTCGCAGAACGCGGTCCGGATCGCGCCCCCGTTCGCCGAGCCGTTCAGGTTGGTGTCCGACTGCAGGATCTCGAGGGCGGCGTCGGTCATGCTCGCGTTGCAGGGCAACATGAAATGGTGCTCGAGCACCAGCTGGTCGGCCGCGGTCGCGCCGATCGCCTGCCGCAGGTCCCATAGGGCGCGCGACCAGATCTCGCCGTCGGCGTGGACCTGCCCGACCAGGTCGCCGGGATACTGCTTGTTTCCGTCCACCCGCCGCAGGCATGGCGGTGTGGCGCTGCTGTAGGCAGCGGCGTCCCACTCGCCCACGCAGGCGGCGTGGCTGGCTTGAAAGGTGGGATCGCCGTCGTCCGCGAAGAAGCTCGCGGCCAGGTAGTCGCCGAATCCCTCGCCCATGGCGCCCATCTCGCCGCCGCCCCAGCAGGCGTTCTGATCGTGTTGGATCGCGTGACCGTACTCGTGGGCGATGATGTCGGCGTCTTCGCCGTCGTCGACGCCTCCGTCGCCGAAGTGGATCGCGTCGTCGCCGGTCGAGTAGAAGGACTGGTCCTGGTTGTCCCAGTGCGCGTTGGCGAGGGACGGGAAGTCGCGGATGCCGTTCGCCGCACCGACGTCGTCGTCGAAGCCCAGTGCATGGAAACGGCGCTGGATGACGTCGACGGTAATGTAGATCACGACCTGCTCGAAGCGGGAGTCTGCGCGGTCGTACTCGTAGATGCGATCCACCTCGTCGGCGTCCGGCACGTTCCTGCCGCCCGCCAGCGAAACGAGGTCGACGTATTCGCCGCGGAGCGTGCCGATCCCGTCGTCGAGTCCGAGGAGGGTGACGCTGACGCGTTCCGCATCGAGTGCGGGCGAGGTGGCGTCGTTTCCGTCCTGCAAGCTCGTGTCGGCGGAAGTCTGGATGGGATTGGGCTGATAGACGAAGCCGCTGCCGGTCGCGAAGGCGATCCGGTTCTCCTGGAGCAGCACCTTTCCGCTCGCGTCGTCCACGACCGTCAGGAAGTCGCCGAGTGGCTCGGAGGAATGGATCATCAACCGCCAGGCCAGGCGGAGATCCGAAGAGGAACTCGCGAACCAGACGGCTTCGGCGTCCGACGCCTGCCGCAGCGCGGAGACGCCCGCGGCCTCTCGGGCGATCGCCTCTGCGTTCTCGGCAGAGAGCGAGTGGGCGACGGTCGGGGGCGCCTGGGCGCGATGGTAGGTGCTGTAGAGACCGGTGATCCGACCATCTGCGTTCTGATTGACGGAGACGTGAGCGTCGTAGATGCGCAGACCGGCGAGTCTCTGCGCGAAGAGGGTTCGCGTTCCGGCGAGCCCGTGCTTGACCTCTACGGTCTCGAGGTCTTCGAGTCCGGGGGTCAGTCCGAGCGAGGCAGGGTGGGCTTCGAGGAATTCGCGCGCCCCCGCCTCGCCGACGGTTCTCGGCGCACTCGCTTCGCATTGGTCGGCCACCACCCGTCCCGCCGGCTCCGTCCGCATGCGGCACGGGAGGGAGTCCGCGCTGCTCGGAGTGGTTCGAACGCTCGCCGTGGCGCGAGGCGATGCCGGGCGTGCGGCGGTCGCGGCTCCCGACGCGAGCCGTTGGGCGGGCGAGGGCGACGCGCCCTGCGCCGGGGCGACCGCGTCCGCGAGGGTCGGTCCGGCCTTCTCCTGCTCTCCGGAGGGCGCCTTCCTGTCGTCCAGAAAGACCGCGACCAGGAGAAGCCCGAGGGCGACCAGGCTCGCCAGGATCAGGCGCTGCTTGCCTCCAGGAGTCACGGCTGCCCGCCCCATCTTCGGCGCTCGCCCGCGCGGGGGCGTGCGCATCAGCTGCGCTCATTCTATCAGCGCCGCTATTCCTATCGGCAGAAAATAAGCCGCAAACAAGCCAAAGGAATGCCTTTTTGCTCTGCGCGCTGCGCCGTGCGAGCCGTTATGTTTCGCACCCGCCCGCGACCGGGTGCCTCGACGCACCTCGGGCCTACTCGAGAGATTTTTCAGCCCCGTGATCGCCCACCTGCAGACTCGATTTCCCCACGCGCTCCTCGCTCTGCTCGCGCTGACCCTCGTCTCGTGCGGCGCCGCCGAGCAGGGCGCGCGGCCCTTCGACGGCGAGGTCCGCGTGGGCGTCCTGCACTCGAGAACCGGCACGATGTCGATCTCCGAGCATTCGGCCGCCGAGGCGGAGCTTCTCGCGATCGAGGAGATCAACGCGGGCGGCGGGCTCGATCTGAACGGCAAGAGAATCAAGATCGTCGCGGTCGAAGAGGACGGCGCCTCCGACTGGCCCACCTTCGCCGAACGCGCGCGCAAACTCATCGAGCGCGATCGGGTCGCCGTCCTCTTTGGCGGCTGGACCTCGGCCAGCCGCAAGGCGCTGCTGCCCGTCCTCGAAGAGTTCGACCACCTGCTCTTCTATCCGATCCAGTACGAGGGCGAGGAGTGCTCGCCCCATGTCTTCTACGCCGGGGCGACGCCCAACCAGCAGATCGAGCCTGGCCTGAGCTGGCTCGCCGAGCAGGGCCACCGCCGCTGGTTCCTGGTGGGTTCGGACTACGTGTACCCGCGCACCGCCAACCGGATCGTGCGCGCCAAGGCGGAGCAGCTGGGGGCCGAGATCGTCGGAGAGGTCTACCTGCCGCTCGGGAGTCGAGACGTCGAGGCCACGATCGAGGAGATCCGGCGGGTCCTTCCGGACGGCGGCGCCATCATCAACACCCTGAACGGCGACAGCAACTTCTCTTTTTTCCACGGTCTCGCGTCCGAGGGGATGGACATCCAGCGGAAGTACGCGGTCATGAGCTTCTCGATCGCCGAAGAGGAGGTCGCCGCCATCGGACCCGAGGTCATGGCCGGGAGCTACGCGGTCTGGAGCTTCTACCACGGCAGCGATACCCCCGAGTCGCGAAGCTTCGGGGAGGCGTTCGCCGACGCCTACGGGATCCGAAGGCTCACCAGCTCGCCCGCCGTCTCGGCGTACAGCATGGTGTACCTCTGGGCGCGCGCGGCCGAGGCTGCGGGGTCCACCGACCTTGCTCTGGTCAGGGAGGCTCTTCCGGGCACGATGTTCGAGAGTCCGGCGGGGCACCTCGAAGTCATGGCGAACCACCACCTCGCCCAGCCGGCCCTGATCGGGCGGGTCGAGGCGAACGGGCAGTTCGAGTTGCTGGCCGACCGCGGGATGATGTCCCCGGTTCCCTTCAACCCGCTGCTCTCGGGCGGGCGATTCCGGACCTGTGATTGGCAGACCGGAGTCGTCGAGGGCTCATGACGTGAAGCGTCGCCACTCGAAGCTCCTGCTTCTCTGTTGCGCCGTGGTCGTCGCGGCCTCCGTCTACTGGCTGTGGGCGGGCTCTGCACGTACCGACGTCGCCGAGGGTTACTTCGAAGCCCACGAGGAGCGTGAATCCAGTACCGCCCTGGCCCCGCTCGACGAGCTGCCGCCGCACATCCCGCTCGTCTACGCCGGCATCTTCGTAGAGAAGGTCTACGAGCTCTCCCTGGTCTCCCGCACGTTCTCGGCGGACGGGTACATCTGGCTGGAGTGGCCCGCCGAGGTCGACGAGTTGATGCAAGAGGAGGGGATCTCGCCCGGAGAACTCATCCGGCTGCCCAATCGGATCGAGATCTGGGACTCGCTCTTCGAGGTCGTGACCGAAGAGCCGATCGAGCTGTCGGCCGGCCGATTCTATCAGCGTTACCGCTTCTCGAGTCGCTTCTACGACGACGACATCATGCTCAACAAGGACCCATTCGACAGCCTGAGTCTGCCGATCGTGATCGAGGTCGGTCCGTCCTCGATGTCCCAGAAATACGCGGGCGTCACGCTGATTCCACACCATCAGGCCAACGGATTCATCGGGCGCTCGGGATCGTTGAGTGGCTATCGGCTGGAGTCGGCCGACCTCACACCCCTGCTCCATCAGTATCCGAGCCGCTTCGGGTCCTGGTACCGGCCCACCCTCAGCCAGGTGCGGCTCGAGATGGAATACCGCTCCGACTACTGGAGCGCGTTCCTCAACTGGATCTTCCCGCTGCTCATCATCCTGGCGGTCGTGCTGCTCGCACCCTCCGTCGCCGGATCCCTGGGAGACATCCGCATTGCGATCCCCTCGACGGCCCTGCTCTCGCTCATCTTCCTCCACCAGTCCTATCACGACGAGCTTCCCGCGCTCCCCTACCTGACCTTTCTCGACAAGCTCTTCTCGATCAGCTTCGCGGTCTGTCTCGGGCTCTTCGGCCTGTTCACCTGGGGAACGACCATCTACGACCGGGCCGAAGAGCCGGATCGGCCGCGGGTCGCACGCCGCATCAATCGGATCGACACGATCTTCCAGGTGTCGTGCGTGGTGATCTTCGTCGTCGTGGCCGCGCTCGCCTGGATCGACACCTGATCTGCGCGAGGTCGGGTGCGCGGTCGGCCGTCCTCCACTCCAGGATCCGCCGGTGGCGTCGAGTGCCCGCTCTTCGAGGTGCCTCTGCGGGGCTGGCTGTACTATTCAGGACGTGCCCACGAGATTGGTCCTGGCCCACATCTCGCATTACCTCGGGCCATG
>CAZETS010000124.1:0-6946 GCA_964515335.1 uncultured Spirochaetaceae bacterium | reverse complement strand
GAGGGCTCTAGGCAGCTTCGAGGGCTCCAGGCAGCTTCGAAAGCTCTAGACTCAGCAGTCTGATGGCCGCCCCCTTGCCCCTGAACGCTCTCACGGTCGATCTGGAGGACTACTTCCAGGTTTCGAACTTCGACGATGTCGTCTGCCGGAGCGATTGGGACGCCCAGCCGCGGCGCATCGAGCGGAATACCCGCGAGCTGCTCGACGCGTTCGACTCATACGCGACCCGGGCGACCTTCTTCGTGCTCGGCTGGGTGGCCGAGCGCGAGCCCGGCCTGATCCGTGAGATCGCCGATCGCGGCCACGAGGTCGCCTGCCACGGCTACGGGCACGAGCTCGTCTACGAGATCGGCGCCGAGCGCTTCGCCCGCGACCTGCAGGGCGCGCGCGCGGCGATCGAGTATGCCTGCGGGCGCGCCGTCGTGGGCTACCGCGCGCCGTCCTACTCGATCACCGAGCGTTCGCTCTGGGCGCTCGACGTGCTCGCCGAGCAGGGCTTCGACTACGACTCGTCGATCTTCCCGATCCGCCACCACCGCTACGGCATCCCGGACTTCCCGCGCCACCCGCGCCGGCTCGTGCTGCCTGGCGGCGGCCGCATCGATGAGTTTCCGATGACGACGCTGCCCGTCGGCGGGACGAACCTCCCGCTGTCCGGCGGCGCCTACCTGCGCTTCCTGCCGGCGCCGGTGTTCCGCTGGGGCTTCCGGCGCCTCGCCCGGCGCGGTGAGCCGACCGTACTCTACCTGCATCCGTGGGAGATCGATCCGGGCCAGCCGCGTCAGGACGTGGGCCTCGCCGTGCGGATCAACCACTACTGGAACCTCGGTCGCACGCTGCCCCGCCTGCGCGGCCTGCTCTCGGAGCACCGTTTCGCGCCGATGGCCGACGTGCTGGCCGAGCTCAGGCGCGCGGATCGACTGCCCGAGCACGTGCTGCCGGCGTCGGTCCCGGCGCCCTCCGAGCCGCTCGCAGCCAACGCCTGAGCTCGACACAGAACGGCCTCGGGTCGCCAGCGCGCAGCACCTCCCAGCGGCAGTCCGGTCCGGCTGGCCGCAGAAGCACTCCGAGTGCCGCGGCCAGGCCACTGCGTCCGTGCGTATCCGGACGCCCGCGAGCCAGCGCGAGCGCGTGGTCGAGGTCGCCGAGCAACCAGCGCGAGCGGACACCGAGGCGTGGCTCGGGCACGGATCGCGGCCCCGAACTCGGCTCCATGATCGACTCGAGCAGCAGCCGCGGGAAGTCGACGCCCGCGTCGATGGCCAGCTGCAGCGAGCCCCAGAGCCGCACGTTGAACTCCATCAGCCAGTGTCGGGCGCCGTCGGTCCGGAACTCGGCCATCGCCACGCCCTCGAAGTCCGTGTCGTCGAGGATCCCCTCCACCCGGGCCAGCAGGTCCGGGTCGACCGCAATCGACTCCCGCAACACGCTCACGCCGCCTCCGGGTGGCTTCTCGCGCAGGCGGCGGTGGGCGAAGGCCGCCCGTGTGCGGCCCGAGGCACGCAGCAGGAACAGCCCCTCGCCCCAGCCGGGGACGCAGCGCTGCACCAGCGCCGCGCCGCCGGGCATGTCACGCGCCCAGCAGTCGCGCAGCGCAGCCTCGTCCTCGACGATCGTCACCGGCAGGCTGCGGGCGCTTCCCGATCCCGCCGTGCGCGCGACGGACGCCACCGGCTTCACGACCGCCGGCCAGCCCAGCGCATGCGCGATCTGCGCAGCCTCGTCGGGCCCGGACGCCAGCGCGCCCTCGGGCGGCGCGATGCCGTGACGCCCGGCGATCTCGGCGACGGTGTGCTTGTCGCTCAGCCGCTGGTAGCTCGGCCAGCTAGGGGCGAGCAGCCGCGCCGGCGCGACCGCCGCGGGCTCGGGCAGCAGCGCCACGCAGCTCCCGTCCGCGATCGGCAGGATCGCGTCGAGGCGCAGCGACCCGACCAGCCGTGCGACCTCTTCACGGAACCGGTCGGGCGCTTCGAGCGGATCGGGCAAGGCATGTCGCCCGGCCGCCGAGCGCGAGACGCCGGCGAGCGAGGCGGCCGAGCTCGCGGCGACGTGCACCTCGGCGCTTCGACCGAGCGATCGCGTCGCAGCGAGGGCGGCGCGCTCCTCGCCGTCGGTGACGAGGATCTTCACGCAGGCGCCGGCTTCGCGGTGACCACGGCCGGGCGCGCCGCTCGCACCGGCTGGCCGCCCGCGGCCCTTCGCTCGAGCTCGAAGCGCGTCGTCCGGTCGAGCGCCAGCGTGAACGCGCTGAGGTACCACAAGTACGGATACGTGAGCACCGAGACGAAGATCGCCGGCACCAGGAAGCCCACCATGGCGCCGGCCAGGCAGCCGGCGAAGAGCTCCGTCTCGCGGCGGAGTGGATCCGTCTTGCTCGTCCTTCGGGCGACGTCACGTCTGAGCCGGTTCAGTACGCGAAAGTGCAAGTAGACCATCCCGCCATAGAGCAGGATTCCGACGATCCCGAACTCGGCCAGCAGCTCGAAGTAGAGCGAGTGGACCGCCTGCCCCGACCAGTTCCGCAGTCGATAGGAGGGATGGTCGTACTTCGGGTCCGTCGGCTGGTACTCGCCGATCAGCCAGAGCGTTCCGCCCCCGCCGACGCCGATGACCGGGTTGTCCTTCCACATGTTGACGGCCGCATCCCACAGGAAACGGCGCGATTCCGCGGTGCCCCCCTGGGTGTCCTGGATGGTCTTGATCTCCTCGATGTACTCGGCCGGTGCGAATACCAGGAAGGCCAGGATCGACGCGATTCCGATGGCGATGTTCCGGCCCTTCCGCCGCGAGAAGTAGAAGCAGTAGAGCCCGACCGCTGCCAGACCGACGAATCCGCCTCGCGAGAAGCTCACCACGATGGCCATGACGAAAACCACCGCCAGGGCACCGGCGATCCACTTCGCACCGCCGCGGAGACGCTCGAATCCGAAGAACGCGAACGGAAACGCGGTGCAGCATGCCAGCGCCAGGTCGTTCTCGTCTCCCATGAAGCCGCCCGGCCCACGACCACCGTGGGTGATTCCGTAGAGGGCCACGTAGGTCATCGATCCCATCCAGGCCACGAGCGCGAGGCGCAGGTCGGCGCGACGCTGCAGCAGCCAGGCGATGCAGAGAGCGATGGCCACCCCGGTGTAGCAGGTTCGGGCGAACCCGTAGGCGGAGTAGTTGTTGTAGGCGATCGGGATGTGGATCACCGCGAGGGCGAAGAATGCGATCCAGATGGTCATCAGCGGATGCCACCAGCGCAGCTTGCCGAACGCGATCAGCAGCGGAAGGGCGACCGAGATCAGCACCTGGAGCTTGAGTTCCGAGACGACCGGCGGCCGCGCGAACTCGAGGATCACGAATGTGATCAGCGCCCAGATGAAGAACTTCGAGGGCCTGGCCGGCGGGCCGATCCGCGGCGGCCCGCCCGCGTCCGGCGATTGCTCCGGCGTCGCGAGCGGTTCGGGGGGAGCACCCGGCACCGGCTCGCTCGGCTCGGGGGGCAGGCCCGACCCGTTGGGCCCGAGCAGCAGGCGGCTCACGGCGTGCCCCCGTTTCGGCGTTGAGCGATCCCGGCGCTGGGCGTCATGCCGGGCTCGCCCACTCTCGGGCCGTCAGCTCCGGTCCGTCCCCATCGAGGCAGATCCGCGCCCAGAGCTCGAGGTTCACCAGGCCCCAGAGCGCTTCGGCGTGGTCGTCGCGCCCGGCGCAGTGTTCGTCCAGCAGCTTCCCCGCGCGTGCGGTGTCGACCCATCCCCGTGCCCGCATCCGCCCGTCGCGCAACACTGCCTCCGAGAGCCGACGAAAGGCCGTCTCGTGCCTCAGCCACTCGCCCACCGGAACGCCGAAGCCCGACTTCGGGAGGTTCGCATACCGCTCTCCGAATCTCCGCTCGACGGCCCGGCGCAGTGGGATCTTCGTGTCGCGCCACGTCACCAGGTCATCGGGCTCGAGCGCGGCCGCGTGCTCGAAGACCGCTTCGTCCATCAGCGGCACGCGGCACTCGAGACCGACCGCCATGCTCATGCGATCCATCCGCTGCAGCAGCGACACCATGTAGCTGCGGCGCTCCAGGGCGAGCAGCGCGCTGATCGGGTCGAGATCCCGCCGACTGCACTCGGCGAGGATCGCCATCCGGGGCGCGATGACCTCGTCCTCGCGCGCGCAGCCCGCGAGCGCGGCCGCCTCGCCCAGGGGCACGAACGCCGAGTTGATGGCGGCCGCGCCCGCGTCACCCCGCCGCGCGGCGTCGACGAGGCGCCGCGCGCGTGAACCGAGCATCCGTGCGAGCGGGCCCGCCGCGGCCAGCACGGGACCGGGTAACCGGGCGAGGGCAAGCGCCATTCGGTGCAGGCGGTAGCGCGGATAGCCGCCGAAGAGCTCGTCGCCGCCCTCCCCGGTGAGCGCGACGGTCACCCGCTCGCGCGCGTAGGCGGCCAGCTGCAGCAGGTGTACCGAGTGGGCGTGGTTGAGGGGCGCGTCGAGGTGCCAGATCGCACGGCCGAGGTCGCGCACGTAGTCGTCGGGATCGAGGTGGATCACGTGGCGGCGCGTGGCGAGCGCGTCCGAGACCACGCGGCTGCGCTCCGACTCGTCCCAGCCCGCCTCCTCGAAGCCCACGGTGAACGTATCGATCTGCGGGTGCGCGTCCGCGGCGGCGGCGGTGACGAGGGCCGAGTCGACGCCCCCCGACAGGAACACACCCACCGGCACGTCGGCGACGAGCTGCCGCCGCACCGCCTCGTCGATCAGGGCCTGGGTGCGCTCGACGTCTCCGCCACTCGGCGCGCCGTCCTGCCACCAGCTCTCGAGCTTGATGTCGCGGCCGTTCGTCACCAGTCGCTGGCCGGGCAGCAGCGTGCGCACGTCGGGCAGGAGCGACTCGGCCTCGGTCGCATGACGGAACGCCAGGTACTCGGCGATGCGCGCCGGCTCGATCGGGGTGCTGCGGGCGTGCTCGATCAGCGCCTTCGGCTCGGAGGCGAAGCGCACACCGTGAGGACCATGCGTGTAGAAGAGCGGCTTGATGCCCAGCCGGTCGCGCATCAGGACCAGCTCGTCCCGCTGCCGGTCGAAGAGCGCGAAGGCGAACATCCCCCAGAGCCGCTCGAGGGCGCCCTGTCCGCCACTCTCCATCAGCTCGAGGATCACCTCGCTGTCGCCCTCGGTCCGGAAGGATCGCCCCGCCCCCACGAGTTCGGCGCGCAGCTCACGGAAGTTGTAGATCTCGCCGTTGAAGCACAGCACGTAACGGCCGCTCGATGAGACCATGGGCTGTCGCGCCCGCGCCGAGAGGTCGAGGATGGACAGCCGCGTGTGGCAGAGGCCGAGGCGGCCCTCGTGGAGCACACCGGTGTCGTCCGGCCCGCGGTGGCGCAGCCGGTCGCGCATGCGGGCGAGCTCCTCGGGTCGGGCGTCCGCCTCTCCCGGTGCGCTGAGCGTGCCTGCGATGCCGCACATTCGACGTATCTCCCCTAGCCGTTCACCAGGCCCCGGACGCTCTCCTCGAGCCTTCCGTGCCTTCTCGGGCCGACAAGCGCCCATCCCGCCAAGCGCCGGGTCGGGCTCGATCGGTGGGACTCGGGCATACGGTATCCGGGCGGATGTGTTCCCCGCGGGAATCTCAAGCTGACGCCTGTTCGTCGGGCGCGACCGATTCTGACGGACTCGGTGAGGATCTCAATCGGTCGACGGGAGGGCGTCTTGAAGGCGCTCCCTGCGTCCCTCCGCCCCCACGACGGCCCTTGGGCCAACGCTTGGGCCCCCCGATACACTGTGCCTGCCGCGCCGCCCTTGCCCCCCTCGAGAGCCCCCGTCACCGGAGAGACGGCCCCTTGCTGCCCTGGCTCGCCCGCAACCTCGTCTACCGCCCGGCTACCTGGGCGCGTGGCGAGCCCGTCTTCCGGCTGCTGGCCGAGTACGAGAAGTCGCAGTGGTGGTCTCCTGAGGCGATACAGAGCCACCAGGAGGCCGCCCTGGCGCGGGTCCTCCGGCACGCGACGCGGCACACGGCCCATCATGCGGCCACCGCCCGCTCCGTGGGGCTGGATCCCGGCCGGATCGGGCCGGCCGATCTGGACCGCCTGCCGGTGCTCACGAAGCTCGATCTGGTCGAGCGGAGCGAGGCGCTCCAGGCCCGGCGCCTTCCCGGATCGACGAGCTGGAAGACCACCGGCGGCTCCACCGGCGTCGCGGTGCGCCTGCGCAAGAACCGCTTCGCGACGGCCGCCGAGCAGGCCGCCTCCTGGCGGTCGTACCGCTGGTACGGCGTGGGCCCCGGCGACCGGCAGGCGCGCTTCTGGGGCACGCCCCTGCGCGGGCGCGCGCGGGCCCGCTACCGCGCCATCGACTGGGTGCTCAACCGCGCCCGCTTCTCGGCCTTCGCCTTTCGACCGGATGACCTCGACGGCTACTTCGCCGAGCTCGATCGCGACCGCCCGCACTGGGCCTACGGCTACGTGTCGATGCTCGTGCAGTTCGCCCGCCACTGCCTCGATCGCGACCTGCCGCTGGCCGGCCTCGGCGTGCGAAGCGTCGTGACGACCTCCGAGGTCCTGACCGAGGCCGACCGGCTCACGATCGCCGAGGGCTTCGGGGCTCCGGTCTACAACGAGTACGGCTGCGGCGAGGTCGGCGCGATCCTCTACGAGTGCGAGAAGGGATCCCTCCACCTGATGGCGGAGAACGTCTTCCTCGAGCTCGTCCCCGACCCGACCGAAGAGGAGCCCGAAGCCCACCGCATCCTCGCCACCGACCTGCACAACCTCGCGACGCCGCTGATTCGCTACGATGTCGGCGATCGTGTGGTCCCGGCGCCGCCCTGCGCGTGTGGCCGGGGCCTGCCGGCCTTTCAGCGTGTATTCGGGCGCGCCTACGACTTCGTCGAGACCGAGGACGGAACGCGCTACCACGGCGAGTTCTTCATGTACATGCTCGAGGAGGCGCGGGAAGCCGGCGCGCC
>CAZETS010000123.1:0-7210 GCA_964515335.1 uncultured Spirochaetaceae bacterium | reverse complement strand
CGAGCGATTTCTTCGGCACCGCGGTGGCGATCTCGGACTCCGGGGACACGGCGATCGTGGGTGCCTACCGGGACAACGCCGCAGGCGGGACGGACAGTGGCTCGGCGTCGGTGTACGTGCGCGACGGCGGGGGCAACTGGACGTTCCAGCATAAGCTCGAGGCGCCGGACGCCGCCGCCGGAGATTTGTTCGGCGCGTCGGTGGCGCTTTCGGCCGACGGCAACCTCGCGCTGGTGGGCGCCTCCGCGGACGACGTGGTGGACCCTCCATCGGTGCACAGCGATGCGGGCTCCGCGCACCTCTTCATCCGTTCGGGGAGCAGCTGGAGTCACCTCCAACAACTGGTGGCTTTCGACCCCGCACCCGGGGACGCCTTTGGGGGTTCGGTGGCGCTTTCGGATACGGGGCTCACGGCGTTGGTGGGCGCCCGGGCCGACGACCTGAGCGTCGCGCATACCGACGCGGGCTCGGCTCACGTTTTCGAGAACGCGGGCGGCGGTTGGCTCCCGCAGGCACAGTTGCTGGCACCGGTGGGTGCGGCGGGCGATGGCTTCGGGGGCTCGGTGTCGCTGTCGGCCGCGGGCGATAGCGCGCTGGTGGGCGCGCCCTTCGACGACACGACGAGTGGGACCGACGCGGGCTCGGCCCACGTCTTCACCCGCACGGGCAGCAGCTGGACCCACCAGTCGGATCTCGCACCCGGGGCCGCGGCCGGGGACGGCTTCGGGGTCTCGGTGTCGCTCTCGGACACGGGGGATACGGCGCTGGTCGGTGCGTACCAGGACGACACCGCCGGCGGCGCCAACGCGGGCTCGGCGCAGGTGTTCACGCGCACCGGCAGTAGCTGGAGCCTCGCCCAGCAGTTGCTGGCGACGGACGCCGCGGCCGGGGACCAGTTCGGCGCCGCGGTGGCGCTTTCGGGTTCGGGGGAAGCCGCGTGGGTGGGCGCCTACCAGGACGACACGGCCGCGGGCAGCGCTGCGGGCTCCGCGCATCTCTTCGTGCGCCTCGCGGACTCGAGCTGGGTGGGGGCACAGGTGCTGGCGCCGGATGCCGCGGCCGGCGACCAGTTCGGCTTCTCGGTATCGCTCTCGGAGAGCGGCAACCGGGCGATCGCGGGCGCGCCCTTCGACGACACCGCGGGGGGCAGCAACGCGGGTTCGGCCACGGTCTTCGAGTTCGCGGACCCGGACGGCGACGGCCTGCCGGACCTGATGGACAACTGCCCTGGCGTCGCCAACGCGGACCAACTCGACACCGACGGCGATACCCAGGGCGACGCCTGCGACACCGACGACGACGACGATGGGCTGACCGATGCGGAAGAAGCCGCCCTCGGCACCGATCCGCTGTTGGCCGACACGGACGGCGACGGTGTGAACGACGACACAGACGCCTTCCCGCTGGATCCGAGCGAGAGCGTGGACAGCGATGGGGATGGCGTGGGGGACAACGCCGACGCGTTTCCGTTCGATCCGACCGAGACCGTCGACACGGACGGGGATTTGATCGGAAACAACGCAGATGAGGACGACGACGGTGATGGGGCGCCAGACGGGGTCGAAGTAGCGGTGGGCACCGACCCGCTCGACCCCGCCTCCAACCCGGCGCTCTCGGGGACGGAATTGCTGGCCCCCGCAGGCGTCGGCGCCGGCGGTGGCTTGGGGATGTCGGTGGCCCTGGCCGGCTCGGGAGACACGGCGCTGATCGGTGTGCCGCTGGTCGTCGTCTCGGCCAGCCAGGAGGGTGTGTTCTTCGAGTACGTACGGGACACCGGCACCTGGCAAGAGGATCGGGTCGGGACGAGCACGGACCCGAACGCGAGATACGTCGGTATCGACGTGGCTCTCTCGGCGACGGGAGAGCGCGGGCTCGCCGGAGCGCAAACCTGGGATGGGACTCCGGGCCGCGGAATCTTCCTGGACCTGACGGCGTTCCCCGAAGCGGGCCTTCTCTTTCCCGAGGACGAGGTCTTGCCTGACCCGATCCAGGCGCAGCCCGGCCTGGGAGATCTATTCGGCCGGCGGGTGGCGCTCTCCGCGTCCGGGGACACGGCGCTCATCGGGGCTCCGTTGCGCGATGATCCGACGACGGGCGAAACCCTGACCGGTGCGGCCTATGTCTATACGCGTGACGGATCGGGCAGTTGGAGCCTGGAACACACGTTCCGACTCGCGAGCGGCCAGATGAATGATTTCTTCGGTGGTGCGCTGGCTCTCTCCGACGCGGGTGACGTCGCGCTGATCGGCGCCCCCTGGAGCGGCCCTTTCCGGGGTGCCGCCTATCTCGCCACGCGAGACGGCTCGGGGAATTGGAGCGAGCTGCAGGAGTTGCTGGCCCCCGCAGCCGCGGCGGGAGACGTCTTCGGCGTCTCGGTGGCGCTCTCGGCCTCGGGCGATCTCGCTCTCGTCGGCGCCACCCAGTCCTACCCCAATTGCCTGTACGGAAGCGCCACCGGCTCGGGTTTTGCGTGGACCTTTTCGCGCAACGAGGACGGGAGCTACAGCGCGGTTCAGCAGTTGCTCCCCGCCGCCGGCGCGACCGGGGACGACTTCGGCCAGAGCGTTGCGCTGTCGTCGTCGGGCGCCGTCGCGCTGGTGGGCGCCGACGAACTCGGATGCACCGACTCGGGGGGCGGCAACCCCTCGACGGGGCCGGGCTTCGCGTGGGCCTTCGCGCGGGACGCCGCGGGTGATTTCGATTTCGCCCACCTGCTCATCGCGCCGGGGGGCGCGACCTCCGATGCCTTCGGGTTCTCGCTGGCGCTGTCCGATTCGGGCGATACGGCCCTCATCGGAGCCCCGCTCGACGACACGGCCGCCGGGGTCGATGCCGGCTCCGCTCATGTCTTCGAGTTCGCCGACGCCGACACCGACGGCGTGCCCGACTTCGCGGACAACTGCCCGAGCACGCCGAACGCCGACCAGGCCGACCTCGATGCCGATGACCTGGGTGACGTCTGTGACGACGACCGGGACGGCGACGGCAAGTCCAACGCCCTGGACGCCTTCCCGGACGACGGCGCCGCCACCACCGACACCGACGGAGACGGCCAGCCGGACGACTTGACCGGCCCCTCGACGACCGGTCTGGTGGAAGACCTCGATGACGACGGCGACGGCCTGCTCGACACCGTGGAGACCAATACCACGGTCTTCGTGGACGAAAACGATACGGGCACCGATCCCCTGCTGGCGGACAGCGACGGCGATGGCTTCGGGGATGGTTTCGAGGTGTCGGCCGGTTCGGACCCGACCGATGGGACTTCCTCGCCGGCGCCCCAGGTACCGGCGCTGGGTCCGGTGGGTCTGACCGCCCTCATCACGTTGCTCCTCGCATGCGCGCGGCGTGGAACGTTGTCGAGGGGGGTGCCGGTGTGACAGAGCGGGAGGGGACGCAATCCGCTTGCGACGATTTTGAAGCGCTGTCCTGGCCGTGGGATGTCTTTCCCCTGGTCATGCAATGGGTCTCTCATAGACGAGAGATCAGAACGCATGAATGGTGCACTTGATTCGGAGGCGATGACTCACATGTGGAAATGGACCCTGCTCGTTGGTTTGATCTTGCTCGCGAACGACGCGCGGGCGCAGACGCTCGACATTCAAGCAGGAAGGTTGATGGGCGCATTCGGGGTACAGGTCAACGGGACCTTCTATGACGTGGCGTTCGTAGACGGGACCTGTGTCAGCCTGTTCGACGGATGCGACGAACCTTCCGATTTCGTGGTCAATGACCTCGAGGATAGTATTGCCTTTGCACAAGCCATCGAGAATATCTGGAACAGCAACGATTCGTTCGACAGGGAGCCGGAGCTGACGAACGGCTGTGGGAATCCCCATATTTGTTTCATCTACACCCCCATCCACTTCGATGCTGACCCGAACATGGTTCGGGTCAGGAGCGCTCTGAACCTAAAGACAATCGACAGTGAAAGCGTCCATCCCTACGAGCCCGTTGACAAGAACACGGTGTTCGTGAACCACGAACCAGAAGGTCCGAACGACCCGCTTCCGAATTTCGACGCCACGTACGCTGTCTGGTCACTCTCGGCGGCGCCTGAGCCCGTTCCGTCCTCAGGCGCTCTCGCCCAGGTCGTGATCGTGCTCTCTCTGCTCCTGCTCGGCGCCCGATCGATGCGCAGGGAAAAGGTTGGCTAGCTTCGTTTGTCGGAGCGGAGCGAGGGTGTTCGTGGGGACGAGCGCGACGGATCGGCCCGCGAATCCAGGGTCTGCGGCCCGTGGCAACCCCACGGTCTCGCGCTCTGGATTCGCCACAGCATGGGGGCAGCATCGAGTGGAGCCCAAACTGGAGGAGGGCCGATGACCCCGGCCACGGTATTGCTGGTCGAGGACGACGCGCCCACGCGCGAGCGCCTGGCGCGCGCGGTGAGAGAGTGCGGCGACCTCTCCCTGGTCGCGGCGTGTGCGGACTTCTCCAGTGGAAGAGAGGCACTCGAAAGTCAGAGCCCGGACGTGTTGTTGACCGATCTCGAATTGCCCGACGGCAGCGGTCTCGAGTTGATCCGTGCCGCGCGCGAGGCCAACCACGGCACCCAGTGCATGGCGGTCACCGTTTTCGGCGATGAGCGCACGGTGCTCAGCGCGATCGAGGCCGGTGCCAGCGGCTACTTGTTGAAGGACGGGACTTCCGAGGACGTCGGAAGGGCGGTTCAGCAACTGCTCGCGGGCGGATCGCCCATGAGCCCTTCCATCGCGCGTCACCTGCTGCGCCGCTTCCGGGAGCCACCGGCTGGGGATTCTCCGCGCGAGGCGCCTGCGGCCTCGAGCCCCGAACTCTCCGAAGGTGTCGAGCTCACCGGCCGCGAGCGAGAGGTGCTCGATCTCATCGCGAAGGGGTTCAGCTTTCCGGAGATCGCGGAGTTGCTCGCGATCTCGGCGCACACGGTCACCACGCACGTCCGGCACATCTACGGCAAGCTCGAGGTGCGCTCCAAGAGCGAGGCGGTCTACGAAGCCGTCAACCGGGGTCTGATCGACTTGAAGGGCTGAGAGGAAGCCAAAGCTTCACGAGAGTGCCCGCGGCGTGGCACTCGATGTCGAGTTCGCCTCCCAGCCGAGCCGCACGGCGCCGCATGTTGGAGAGCCCGCGCCCCTTGTTCTCGTCCAGGCCCGCGGCGTTCTCTCCGTCGTCGCACACCTCCACGACGCAGCGCGGGCTTCCATCCCTTCCGGGCTCGATGGCGGTGCGGATGGTGATCACCTGGGCGTTTGCGTGCTTCAAGACGTTGGTGACGGCTTCTTGCACGATCCGCATCAGATCGAGCAACGCGTCTGCGGTCAGCACCGGGTGGGAGCGAAGGTCGGTGACCTGCCAGTCGAAGCGCAGCCCCGCGCGCCGCAGTCGGGGCTCGAGGCGCGAACGCAGGGCCGCGAGAATCGAGGGGATGTCGTCGAGAATCGGGTCGAGGGAATCGATCACGAGCCGCATTTCTTCGAGGGCTTCCCGCAGCGCTCTCGCGATTTCCTCCTCTTTCGGCTGCTCTCCCTCCACCAGCGCGAGGGTCGAGACGAGCTGCGCACCCATGCCGTCGTGCATCTCGCGCATGATGCGCTCACGTTCGGCTCCGACGGCGCGCTGCTCCTCGAGTTCGCGGAGGCGCGTGAACTGCTGCTGGAGTTCCGCGTGTTTCTGCCGCACCCGCTCCTCGAGCTCCACGTTCGTGTTCTCGGAGCGGCGGTACTCGCCAATGAATCTCAGGAGCAACGCCCCCGCGAAACCGGCGAAGACCAGCACGCCCGCGAGCTGCATGAGGCGCGGTTGGTTGCCGGGCAACAAGCCCACCTGCAAGAGGTAGTCGTGGATGACGACCACGAGGAAGAGAGTGCCGGTTCCGAGGTACACACCGAGTTCCGAGCGCGCCAGGAGCCTCCGCCGCCGCCAGATGAGCGAAACGCAGTAGAGTGCCAAACCCAAAGAGACCGCATGGGTAAGGCGCATTGCGAAATCGAGCCAGTCCCAGGGTGCCAGGGTTGCGACCGCGACTGTGAGCGCTCCGAAGCCCAGCAGGGCCCGCTCGAAGCGTGGCTGCCGCAGGCCAACGAGCCTCGAGACGGAGAGCACGAAGAAGATCGCGAAGCCGTCCAAGCTCGCGTGGCTCAGCGCCTTCCACTCCCAGTAGGGGAGCGGCACCTGCTGCACGTGGTAGTTGAGACTGTTGACGGTCCAGCACGTCGCTGCCAGCGCGAAATAGCCGTACACGGGGTCTCGGCCCTTGGCGAGCCAGATCGACCCGAAGAGGATCAGCGTCACGATCCCCAGCAGAGTGCTCGTCCGTGCGACGCCGATGCGAAGCCCGAAGAGTCGCGCGTAGCGGCTTGCGAGCCGGTTGTGTGGTCCCAGTTCGGGCGGGTCGAGGCCCGAAAATTGCCCCCCGTGGGTTTGCACCAGGACGTCGAGGGTATTGCTGGCGCCTTTCAGTTCGGAGCTCGGGAAGGGAAAATACAGGGGCCGGTTCCAGCCCCGGTCTCCGGGTGTCGCGAACGAGCCACCTTCTCCGAGCCAGCGCCCGTTCAGGAAGACGGCAGCGTTCGAGTCGACGCGTGGGAGCAGGACGCCCCAGCGCGTGTCGATCGCCTGCCCGACGGTCGGCAGTGAGAACCGGTACCACCCCAACCCGTTCACTCCGGGTCGACTCGTGCGCCAGAAGTCCGGCAGCGCGACGGGTTCGAAGTCAGCGTCATCGGTGGGCGGTGGCGAGGCCTGGTCGGCCGGTAGATCGAAGGGATCGCTCGAGGCGAGCTTGAAGGCGCCCGCGCGGAGCACCTCGACGTCGTCTGCAGCGCTCGCCGTCGCTGCTAGCGACAGCAGCGCGAGCATCGCCGCGAGCCGTGCCGGGGCCCGGTGGCGTTCGCGACGGCAAGCCGGGGGCGGCACGCCTAGGCGATCCAGTTGGTTGAAGCGCGTAGCGCGGGCGCGATCTGCCTGCGGGTCATTTGCACGAGGATAGCCCGCTGGAAAGCACGTCACTGCGGCCCGGCCGTCGACACGAGGGAAACCCGTACACGGATTCCCTAACGTCACGCAGCCGGCTTTCTCGAGTGAGAGTCAGCCTGGCGGGCGGGGTCGGTCCCGGTCTGCGCGGGAGGCGAGGACCCCGCCGGCGTCACGTTGCCGATCGCTTCGTGATAGCGCTCGTTGTTCTAGTAGGCGACGAAGTCGCGGAGCGCCGCTTCCAGCTCCCACGGGAAGT
>CAZETS010000122.1:3844-7285 GCA_964515335.1 uncultured Spirochaetaceae bacterium | reverse complement strand
TCAGCGAACATCGAGCCTTGACAAAGGTCACTCCATATCAGCCCCGATCCGTTGGACGTTCTCGCGAGTCCGTCCCAGGAATCGACGTCACCCATGCGACGCCCATGCGACGCCCATGCAACGCCCTCTTCGCGTTCGCAGCGTCGAGGCTACCTGGTCGCCTCGACGATGTAGGCGACCAGATCCTTGACCTGTTCGGGGCTCAGGCTGGTCTGGTAGGGGGGCATGGCGCCGACTCCCCCGATGATGGCTTTCTCGACCTGCTCGGCGCCCGGCTTCAGGTTGTCCAGATTGAAACCCACGTTTCCCTGACTCTGTGCGTCTGCCAGCGTATGGCAGGCGCCGCAGGGCGGCGTCGCGCTCTGGTAGATCTCGCGCCCGCGTAGCGCTGCATCCGAGAGATCGATGTCCCGAGCCGGGCGTGGCGTCTCTGGCGATGCGGCCGACCGCGCACCGGCCGCTCGGCGGGTGTGCGCTTCGGGAAGCTCGGTCACCAGTTCGAGGTGCAGGGCGGCGTCGAGCCAGCCGTTGTGTCCGTAGCCACGCTCGTTCTCCACACGGTCTCGCGGCTGGACGTCGCCTGCCGCGTCGGTCGCGCGGGAGACGACGGTCTCTTTGCCCGGCGCCAATCTCGTCGTGTAGGTGAAGGCACGCCAGGCGTTGGGGCCCAGGTCGGGACCGTCGAGTCGAGCCTCCTGCCAGGTGGCGCCGCGGTCGAGCGAGACCTCGACCCGCCGGATGCCCCGTTCGCCCGACAGGGCCACGCCATAGAAGGTGACGTCGCCGGCGAGGGCCGGTGTGCCGTCCGCGCCTGGCCCGTTGATCCACGACTTGACCGGCATTCTCCACATGGACGGCTGGCTGGCGTCGCCCGGGCTGCCGACGGGTCGAAAGCGGTAGCCCGACTGCTGGATCTTGGCGGTCGACTCTTCCGGCGTGCAGGCGATCCTGCGGACGTACTTGATGCTGTTGACGCCGAAGTAGCCGGGGACGACGAGCCTGAGAGGGCCGCCGTGGAGCACCGGAATCGGAGCGCCGTTCATCTCCCACGCCAGCAGTGCATCCTTCGACGCCTTCTCGATCGGGATCGACCGCTCGACCACGAGCGTGTCCCGATCCAGACCGTCGGGCAGGGATTCTCCTCCGGTCGAGGTCAAGAACCGCGCGGCCGGGTCGACGCCGCCGAGGTGCTCGAGCAGCGTGGCGACGCGAACGCCCGTCCAGAGCGCGCAGCCGGCGGCGCCGGTTCCCCATGGCGAGCCCGACGGGCCGTGCTCGAAGAATGCACGACCATTGCCCGAGCACTGCAGGACTGCGCCTTCGGTCTCGATCCCCAGGCCCTTGAGGTCGGCCAGGCTGATCGACCGGGGCTCGGCGACGCCGTCCACCTCCAGCATCCATCGATCGGGATCGGCCGCGATCGACCCAGCAGGCATCGGGAGGTTGTTGCGCACGAAGAACCGGGAGACCGGAGTGATCACGCCGCTTCCGAGTTCGGAGCGTCGAACCTCCAGGGTCAGCGGCTTCTCGCTGTGTACGATGAAGTCGGCCGGATCCAGCCAGTCGGGCAGGGCCGGGTGTGCGCCGGCGTCGAGAGCGTGGAGGCTGCTCGACCCGGGTCTGCCGAGCAGGGGGTGGCAGCCGGGCAGCGCCACGGTCCCACCCGCGATGAGGATGGCCTTCAGGAAGTCTCGCCGGTTCGTCGGGGTTCCGGGGATGAGCATCTCAGGAGGATTGAAGCGCGAAGTCGTGATTCTTCAACACTCCGAACGCGATCGGGGCGTCTCGCCGGGAGCCGCGGGTGCTAGTTTGGCGCCGCGCCGGGGCAGCGAGCCGGAGCGCCGTGCCCGGCAAGCGCCTGGTTGCCGAGGCGCGGCGCAAGGTCGGGGGAGATTCGAAGGCCAATGCTGCGAACGCTCGCGCAGCTTTCGACGGGCATCCTGACGATCCTGGCGGCGTCGCCGGTACTGATCCTCGCCGATCTCGACGGCGTCCCCGCCCGTGGCTTTGGCTGCCGAAGGAAACGCGCTTGGCGATGAGGGTGGATGTACTGGTGGTCGGAGCGGGCCCCACTGGTCTGACCGCAGCGATCGAGTGCCTGCGTCACGGCTTGTCGGTTCGGATCGTCGACGAGCGAGAACAGAGAGCCGAGGGATCGAAGGCGCTCGTCGTGCATGCCCGGACCATGGAGGCCTTCCAGGTCATGGGTGTGGCCGAAGCGATTCGTGCGGCCGGGATCCCCTTCGCCGCCTTGAACGTCTTTCCGGACGCGCGGCCGCCGCCGGTTCGGGTGCCGCTCGCCGACGAGTCCGATTGGGGCGACACCGAGTTTCCGTACTGGTTGTCGACCCCTCAGGCCGACGTCGAGCGGTGCCTGGAGGATCGCCTGCGTGCGCTCGGGAGTCGGGTGGATTGGGCCAGAGGGCTGCTCGAGCTGCGACGAGGTGACGACGGGTTCCACGCGCAGTTGGCGGACGGAATCTGCCATGCGCGTTGGCTGGTGGGTTGCGACGGCGGGCGAAGCAGGGTGCGGGAGCAGTTGGGAATCCGCATGGAGCGCCGCAGAGACGGGCAGCTCTTCGTGCTCGCCGACGTGCTCACCGGTGATGGCTTTCCCGAGGACGAGGGCCGGGTGTACCGCAGCCGCAAGGGGCTCACGCTCATCGTGCCGATGCCCGAGCCCCGGCGATTTCGCGTGATCGCGCATCTGCCGGGTTGCACCGAGCCGCCCGTACTCGACGCCGACTTCGTAGAGCGCTTGGTGCTCGACCGGACGGGGATCGCGCTGGGGGCGCACGGCGTCGGCTGGACCTCCCACGTCGCATTGAGCCACGGCCAGTCCGAGGCGGTTCGGCGGGGTGACGCGTTCCTTGCAGGTGATGCGGCGCACCTGCACAGCCCCGTTGGCGGCCAGGGGCTCAACGCGGGCGTGCAGGACGCTCACGACCTGATCTGGAAGATCGCGGCCGCAAAGCGGGGCGTGACGAAGTGGCTGGACAGCTACGAGGTCGAGCGCAGCGTCCTCGCAGGACGGTTGGTCCGCTCGGTGACGCTCGCGACTCGCGTGATGACCCTGCGCCGCTCCATCCCATGGGCGGTGACGGCCCGGGTGGCCCGCCTGGCTCTTTCGAGGCCAGTGGTGCGGCGACAGCTGACCCGGAGGATGGGCATGCTCGAGCAGCGGCTTCCGCCCGGCCCGGGCATAGACCGCACTCCCTGGGCGGGGCGGCGTCTCCCCAATCCGTTGATCGACGGTCGGCGCATGCACGACCTCGTCGACCGGCTGCGCCCCGGTATCCTCGAACTCGAAGACGGGGGTGTCGTGGTCGTGCGGCCCGACCGGGTCGTGGTGGGACGCTACTCGAGGGCCGACGCCATCCCCCAGCGGATTCGCGAGCTGATACCCGATTCGGTCTGAGTAGGGGAAGGAGTAGGAGAAGG
>CAZETS010000122.1:0-3744 GCA_964515335.1 uncultured Spirochaetaceae bacterium | reverse complement strand
GGATTCGCGAGCTGATACCCGATTCGGTCTGAGTAGGGGAAGGAGTAGGAGAAGGGCGAGGGCCAGGTCCCGCCCGGGTCGATCAGGCCCCTTGCCGGCGCGCCTTGCTCTTCAGGATCGGCTCGATGGTCAAGTGATCGATCACTCGGCCGTCCCTTGCCAGCCCCTCCACCAGGCTTCCTTCCGGCGCGTACAGGCTGAACAGCACGACGGCGCCTTCGGGGCCGCCGATTTCGACGTGGACGTCACCCGGCGCCTTGTGGACCCAGGTGCCCGCGGGCTTGACCACGCGCCCCGTCTCCTCGCCCGTCTCGAGGTCGATGTCGACGACCGTCAGCTCCCCTTCGAGCACGAGCGACGAAATCGCCGCCGTGTGTCGGTGGAGGTGGCAGGCGCTGTGCGGTTCCCAGCGGTACAGAAGATCCACGTGGCCGTCTTCGCGCGCGTCCAGAACCGCGCCCCAGTAGCTGATGGGGTGCTCGAACTGAGCCTCGTCGGTGTAATGCTTCCAGCGGAGGTCGTCGTGCTTCAGCAGGTTCATGGGGCGTTCCTCTCGTGGTGGCCGTGGGGACCGTGGGGGCCGTGAGGATCATGCGGGCCGTGAGGGTGGCGATGGGCGAAGAGTGAGTCGAGTCCGGTCTTCGCTGCCGGCGCCGGGTATGCTTTTAGCACACCGCTTCGCCCGGGAAGAATTGCGCCCTGCCGGAGCGTTCTCGAGAGTCTCGCCGGGGCTTCCTGGCAGAGAGACGGAGATACGAGAGTAGCGGCCAGCGAGGGGATGAGAGGGGATGAGAGGGGAGGGGAGGGGAGAATGGCATTTCGCTTCTGGCGCCGGATCAAGCTCTTTCCCGGCGTCACGCTCAACCTGAGCAAGAGCGGCGCATCCCTCTCGGTGGGACCTCGCGGCGCGAAGCTCACCGCCGGCCCGCGCGGCCTGCGCGCGACCGCCGGTATTCCCGGCACGGGTCTCTTCCACACGCAGGAGCTCGGGAGGCCGGAGCGCGGCGGCGCCGCGCGGCGCTCCGGCGATCCGCCGGAAGTCGAAGGCTCGCTCGACCCGGGCTTCTTCCAGCGGTTGCTCCTCGACGAAGGCCAGGAGGCGCTGATCGACGGTTGTCGCGAGATCGTCCTCGGCCGCACCGACGCAGCACTCGAGCAGCTGTCGCGCTCGGACGACCCGGACGCCTGCTTCCTCGAGGCGGCGCTGCGCATCAAGACAGGCGACTTCGACCGCGCCCTGACCCGGCTCGACAGGGCGGCGCGTCACGGCGCGTCGCTCGGGCAGTCGCTCGCCCGCCACGACATCTACGCGCAGGTCGTTCTGCCCATCACGGAGGAGATCTCGGCCAGCGTGCAGCCCGACGAGCGGGGCCTGCTGCTGACCCGCGTCGAGGCCCTTCAGCTGGCGGGCCGAGCGGAGGCCGCACTGCCCGTGTTGGAAGAGCTGCTCGTGCTCGAGCCGGCGGACGTCGTGGTGAAGCTCTCGCTCGCCGAGCTGCTGATGGAGCCCGGCGTGAAGAGCGCTGAGTCGGCGCGCCGCGTGTTGGACCTGAGCGAAGGGGTCGAGAACGATTCGCCTCTCTGCACCGCGCTCATGCTCTACCGCGCCCGGGCGCTCAACCATCTCGAGCTGCACGAGGCCGCTCGCACCACGTGCACCGCCGCCATGCGGCGCAAGAAGGGGCGGGACCGCGAGCTCCTCGACACGATCCGCTACGAGCGAGCGCTCGCCTACGAAGGCATGGGCCACACCCGGCGGTGCCGCTCCGACCTGGAGCGGATCTACGCCAGCAACGCAGACTTCATGGACGTGGCCGAGCGGCTCGGGGTCTAGAAGCCGATCGCAGCTTCTCCTTCGCCCCCTTTGTCGCCCGTCGCCCGCCCTTCGCCCGCCCTTCGTCCGTCAGGACGATCGCCAGCCCCGCCTCGCGGGCGTCGAGTAGACACGGAAAAGCCCTCCCTGGTTTGCCAAGGAGGGCTGAATCTCGATTCGGAGATCGGGCTAGGAGCGGTCCGCCTTCTCGCGGCCTTCTTCCAGGACGCCCTCGTAGGCATCGCCGGCAGACTCGACCGCGCCTTCACCCTCCGCGCGATCCTTGTCCCAGGTGTCCTTCATGATGCGACCCGACTCCTCCACGTTGTCGCCGAGTTCGCGGGCCCCCGCTTCGACTTCCTCTCGCTCGCTGGCCGTGCAGGCAGACAAGCCGCCCAAGGCCAGCATCAGGGCGCAGAGCGCCACGAACAGACCAGTCCAGCGGGAGATTCCAGCTCGCATGACTTCCTCCTGGTTGGACCGGGAGCATAGGCAATTCCTCGCCAAGTGCGCGGCTTCACCCGGGATTTTCCGAGTCATCCGGCCGAGCGAAGAGGCGCTCGGCAGCACCTTCGCGTCCCGGCGGAGCCGGGTGGCGAACTGCCTCGGATCGGATGAGCGGCCGTGTCGGATCCGGGCAAGAGTTGCGGCGCCGGCCAGAGTGCGGGCGTACGCCCCCTCGCGTACCACGCCCGAGCGAGCGCACGCCCAAACGATCTTTCGACATCGACAACCGGGCGCAGGCTCCATTCGGCCGCGAGAGCTTTCAGCACGCACAGCCGCTCGTGCCGACTGCGTGGCGCCGTGGCGAGGTCCATGCGAACGGCATGACGCCCGTTCGCTTTCATCTCCTGAATTCGGTCTCGAGATCGTTCCTGGGCGTGCTGACGGGGTGAACGTCGAGCTCTTCATGCACCCGGAGCCGGCGAACGACCTCGCCGACCGTCGGGCGCTCCTGGTGCTGCTCGCGATCTCGAGAGGCATCTGAGCCGCCAGGGGCAGGCCGCGTTCGATTCGGTCCGAGCGTGTACGCTACGTGAAACCTTCCGGGCAGAGAGGCGAGAGCTGTGGGAATCACGAAATACAATCAGGGCATGCGCGAGATGCGCCGGCATTTCGGTCCTGCTGCCGATCAATGGATCGCCGCGATCCGCGAGATCTCGCCGGAGTTTGCCAAGGTCAACGTCGAGTTCCCATTCGGCGAACTCTATGCTCGTGACGTCCTCGACGACAAGACGCGCGAGCTCTGCACGGTTGCGGCGCTGACCGTGCAGGGATTCGCGCTGCCCGAACTGGTGGTCCATACCAAGGGGGCGCTCAATTGCGGCGCGACACGTGAGGAGATCCTCGAGGTCGTGATCCAGATGATCGCCTATTGCGGTTTTCCCGCGGCCACGAACGCGCTCAAGACGATTCAGGAAACCTTCGACGAGATGGACGCCGCGGAAAACAGCTAAGCAGTGGATCGAGGATTGTGCCTGGCACGGGTCCTGCTTGAGCTCGGTTCATGGCAAGAAAACGATCAGGACGCACACGCTTCTTCTGCCCCAACCCGGACTGTGATTCCAGAGCCGACCCGGCCACTTGGCGCTTTCGCAAGAAGGGCTTCTTCTCGCGGAAGTACAGCCCCGACAAGGTCCAGCGGTACCAGTGTCAACACTGCGGCCGGTGCTTCAGTTCACAGACCTTCTCCCCCACCTACTGGCTCCGGTACACGAACCTCCTCGAGAGGGTCTTTCATCGGCTGGTCGGAGGCTCCTGCCTGCGTCAGATCAGCCGAGAGCTCGGCGTCGCCCCCGCTACCGTGCAGCGCCACACCGAGCGACTCGGCCGCCACTGCCTGCTCTTCCACGAGCGACTGAGGCCGAGAGGGGCGCCCGCGGAGCCCCTGGTGCTGGACGGCTTCCGCACCTTCGAGCACAGCCAGTACT
>CAZETS010000121.1:0-7585 GCA_964515335.1 uncultured Spirochaetaceae bacterium | reverse complement strand
GCGCAGGAGCGGCACGATGAGGCCCTCCCAGAAGGCAAAGCGGGCCCGACTCGAAGGGAAGCACGGACGTCCCGCCCCCCAGGCCACCCGGGACAGCGTCAAGGAGCTGGTCGGCCGGATCGTGCCACCCGGGACATCGGCGACGATCCGCTCGGACGAACACCAGAGCTACCCGAGCGCGCTGAGGCAGCTCCCGGACCGGACCATCCAGCACGAGACGACCTCGTCGAAGGCGAGCCGGACGACCCTCAACCCGCTGTTCCCGGTGAACCTGGCGGATCTGCTGCTGCGCCACAGCAGTGCGAACCACAAGCGGGAGACGATTGCGTTCTCGAAGCGGCGGCAGGGGGCGCTCTACCGGATGGCGATCTTTGCGGTGTGGCGCAACTACGTGAAGTCGACCTCGGAGAACCGGAGGGATGAGCCACCGGGGGTCACGATCGGGGTGATCGGGAAACGGCTCTCGGTCCGCAAGATCCTCAAGACCCGATTGGTTCCCCGTGAGCGGGAACTCTCGCCCTGGCTCGAGCGGTGCTACTGGGGACGGATCCCGACGAGGCGGTTACCGCAGATCCGGTTCCACGCGGCACGGTTCGCCGTCTAAGCGCCGAATCCCACAGCGAATCGACAACTTCGAGTCTTCTTGGGCCCAATCTTCGAGCCACCTCTGAATCTTCGAGCCACCTCTGATTGCTGACCCGCTTTCGGCGCGGGCCGGTCTGCGTGAATCGTCCGCGCAGCCGCCAGGTCACCCCGTCGGATCCGCGCGCCTCACCCGGGCTGGGCCATCTTCGCGATCACGTCGTCGGCGAAGCGCCGGATGCCGTCGAGCTTCTTCTCGAGCTCGTCGGTCAGGCCGTGGTAGTAGGCCCAGGGCATCGTCAGGACGTGAGTGACGCCGCTGTTGCCGAGGCGGCGGTAGCCGTCGACGCCGTGGGCGTCGCTCGCGCTGGCCATCACGTCGCAGGCCTCGTCGCGGCCGAGCGCCCGGCGGAAGCCGCGCAGCTTCTCGATGCACTCGAGGATCTCATCGGCGGTCTGCAGGTCGGACAGCCAGCCGTCGTTGCGGGCGGCGCGGCGGAGCGCGAGATCGGAGATGCCGCCCACCCATACGGGAATCGGCTGCTTCGGGATCGGCGGCATGAGCTGCAGGCGCTCGAAGCGATAGAACTCGCCCTCGTGGTCGACCATCTCGCCGGTCCAGAGCTTGCGCATCACCTCGAGCATCTCGTCGGCCCGGGCCCCGCGCCGGCGGAAGGATTGGCCGGCCAGCTCGAACTCGACGTTCGACCAGCCGACCCCGATCGTCAGGGTGACGCGGTCGTTCGACAGCGCCGCCGCCGTCGCGACGGCTTTGGCCGCCATGAAGGGGTTGCGCATCGGCAGCACGTAGACATTCGTGGTGAAGCGGAGCCGGGTGGTCACCGACGAGAGCGCGCCCGCGACGACCCACGGGTCGGGGAACTGCGAGGTCTCGTCGTAGCGACGCGAGCCGTCCTCGGTGTAGGGGTAGGGGGTGTCGAGCTTCTCGGGATAGACGACGTGGTCCGAGAAGGCGATCGCCTCGTAGCCCGCCTCGTCGGCGGCACGGGCGATCGGTACGAGATGCTCGGAAGGCTGGAAGGCGCCGGCGATGACGAATTTCATGGGCTTGGTTGCGTCCGCGGTTCGTCAGGCGGCGGGTTCGAACATGATCTTCTCGGTGAAGAGCACGCAGACTTCGCCGTTCTGGTTGGTCATGGTGTGCTTCAGGTCGACGAGGGTCTGGCCGCGGCTGGTCGTGCGGTCGACGGCGGCCTCGAGCTCGACCTGGAGCGTGTCGCCCGGAAAGACCGGGTGCCTGACGCGCGCCTCCACGCCCACCATGCCGTGGAAGGGGCCGAACTTCTCGTTCTCGCCGACCGCGGCGATCACGTCCCCCGCGTACGTGGCGACGAGCCCCATGCCGAGCGAGATCAGCAGCGGCGCCGGCGCGAAGCGCTTGTCGTGGCTGCCGGGCAGCGTCTTCACGTACTCCATGTCGATGAACGGCGCCTCGTGAAGCCCCACCAGGTTCACGAAGTTGACGATGTCGGTTTCGGTGATCGTGCGGCGGTGGGAGGTGAGGCAGTAGAGCTGGCGGCCGTCTTCGGCCTGCTCGATCCGGATCTCTCGCGGCATGGGGGCTCCTCTTCGTGGCGAGAACCTACGATCGCCGTCGGCGCGCGCCGAGGCAAGGGGCAGGCCGTCACACCGCGCCTGGCTCGTCAGCCCCCGGCCGCCGGCGGAAAGACGTCGACGCGCTGACCCGGCTCGATCACCGTGTCGGCGCCGTCGGGCAGCCAGCGAGCGTTGCGTCCGTCGAGCATGAAGTGCACCCGTCGCGACAGCTCGCCCTGCTCGTCGAAGACGTGCTCGGCGAGTGCGGGGTATCGCTCCGTCAAGGCGTGGGCCAGGTCGCGGACCGTCGCGCCCCCGGGCAGCGGCAGCTCGATCGACTTTTCGCCGACCAGCGCGCGAAGCGTGGCGTAGAAGCCGATGCGCACGCTGTCTACGGAATCTCCAGCTCGGCGAGCTTGGCTTCGGGCACCACGGCGTCTTCCCAGCCGCGCGCCGCGTAGTACTCGGCGAGCATCTCGGGCAGCTCGGAGACGTGACCCTTGGAGCCCGCCTCGGTCGAGGCCTCCTCGAGGAAGCGGCGGGGCAGGGTGTCCGAGCCGGCGCCGAAGCCGGCCAGGTTGTTGTAGTGGCGCTCGAGGTTGTAGATGCGCTCACCGGTGGCCATCACGTCGTCCGCCGTGAAGTCCGCGCCGCGCGCCGCCGCGAGCTGCGCCGCGTACTCTTCCGCGCCCTCGGCGAACGCGCTGAACTTGCAGAGGTCCATGCTGTCGCCGAAGGCGTGGAGGTCCTGGAAGGCCTTGACGAGCTCGCCCTTGCCCTGCCAGGCGAGCGGGTCGGCCTCGACGGCCACCACGCCGAGCTCCGCCGCCGCCACGTAGGCGCGCAGGTGGCAGGCGCCGCGGTTGCTCGTCGCGTAGCCGAGCCCCATGCCCTTGAGGCCGCGCGGGTCGTAGGCGGGCACCGCCTGCCCCTTGCACACCATCGCGATCTCGCCGTGGCCGAGCTGCTCGGCGGCGCGCAGCGTGCCCTCGGCGAGCAGGTCGCCGACGGGGCCCTGGCGGCGGCCGATGGCGTCGGTCAGCGACACCATCGCGGCCTGATCGCCCCAGGCGAGCCCCTCGCCGTTCTTCACCCAGCCGCGCTCGGTCGCCTCCATGTACATCGACAGCACGTTGCCGAGCTCGATCGGGTCCATGCCCAGGTCGTTGCACTGGTCGATCAGCTTCGCGATCGAGCCGACGTCGTCGTTGTCGCAGTTCGCGCCCAGCGACCACGCGGGCTCGTACTCGACGCTCTCCATGCGCAGGCCCGCGTAGGGGCCGTCCTCGACTTCGACCTCCTTCTTGCACGCCACCGGGCAGGCGTGGCAGGTGGGGTCGTTCACGAGAATGGTCTGCTCGACGTGCTCGCCGCTGATCTTCTCGGCCCGCACGCCGAAGCTCGTCAGCTGGCTGTTGCGCGTGCCGAGCGCCCCGATGTTGTTGGTGACGTTCATCAGCACGTTCGTGCCGTACACCGAGAGGCCGCCCTTCTTCGGGCTGGTGATGTTCTTCTCGTCGCGGATGTGGTCGAGCATGTCGCGGCGCACCTGCTTCCACTGCGCGGCGTCGAGGTCCTCGCTCTTCGCGTGGGCGGCGCGGATCACGATGGCCTTGAGGTTCTTGTCGCCGCCGACTGCACCGGTGCCGCCGCGGCCGAAGGCGCGGTCGTCCTCGTTCACCCACGCCGCGAAGCGCCCGCGGTTCTCGCCCGACGGCCCGATCGCGCAGACCGACAGGTCCTTTTCGCCGTAGCGCTCGCGGAAGAAGGCGACGGTTTCGTGGATGCCCTTGCCCCAGACGTCGCTGGCGTCGCGCAGCTCGACCCGCCCGTCCTCGACGAACGCATAGACGGGGCGTTCGGCGCGCCCGCTGACGACCAGCCCGTCGAGGCCCGCCCAGCGCAGCCTCGCGGCCGTCCAGCCGCCCTGATGGCTGTCGGTGACCGTTTCCGTCAGCGGCGACTTGGTGACGCAGGCCCAACGGCCGCTCATGCTGGTCTCGCTGCCCGTGAGCGGTCCGTTCATGAAGACGAGCACGTTCTCCGGAGAGAACGGCTCGACCTGCGGGCCGGCCTCCAGGACGTAGCGCACGCCGAGGCCGCGGCCGCCGATGTACTTGCGCACCCACTCGGCCGGGGCCGGGCGAACCTCGACCCGGTTCCCGCCAAGGTCGATGTGGGCGATGGCGCTGCCGAAGTCCTTGATCTTCACGGCGGTCCTCCTCGCGGGTCGGGCGTTCGCTCCACACTTCAGGGTATCGCCGCCGCCGGGCGAAGTCGCGCGTCGCGTCGCGGATGCTGGCGAGCCGCGCAAACGCGGAGGTGCGGGACGCTCTCCTGCGCGGCCGACGAGCTCCCCGGGAGGCGCTTTCGCTGGATTGCGCGATGCTTCGTGGCCCGGGCCCGGGGTGGCCGTGCCCGGATCGACCGACGACCAACGTGCCGGGCGAGCGCCCCGCGATGAGGACAGAAGAGATGCCGAGCTTCAGTGAGATCCCCTGGATCGCCGAGCACATCGAGCTGTACCGGACCGACCCCGAGAAGGCGCGCCTGTGGGACTCGACGCCGCTCGGTGGCCCGGGCGTTCTGCCGACGCTGCTGCTCACCACCACCGGCCGCAAGTCGGGCGAGTCGCGATCGCTGCCGCTCATCTACGGCGAGTCGGGCGATTCGTTCGTGATCATCGCTTCCAAGGGCGGGATGCCCAACCACCCGATCTGGTTCCTCAACCTCGAGGCGAAGCCCGAGTGCGACCTGATGGTGGGTGCCCGGGCCGTGCGCGCCCGCGCCCGCGTCGCCGAGGGCGAGGAGCGGGCGCGGCTCTGGAAGATGATGGCCGAGGTCTATCCGCCCTACGACGAGTACCAGGAGCGCGCGGGCGACCGCACCATCCCGGTGGTCGTGCTCGACCCGGTCGCGTAGCCGGCGCGTCGCTCAGGCGGCCCGCCTCGCCGAGACGATCAGCCAGATCCGCGTATCGTGAAGGGCCTCGGCCTGCTCTAGCCCGGCGTCGGCGAGCCGGGACGAGAGCTCAGCGAAGGTGTACGCGTCGACCCCCAGCGTGCGCCGCCGCCGCTCGGCCACCCAGCCGGCGAACCGGCTCGGGCCGCGGCGGAAGACGGCCGCCGTGAAGCGGCCCTGCGGCGCCAGCACCCTCGCGATCTCGCGCAGCGCCTGGTCGGCGTCGGGAAAGAGGTGCAGTGCGCCGCAGCAGTTCACCCAGTCGAAGCGGGCGTCTTCGCAGGGCAGGGCGAGCGCGCTGGCGCGCACACACGCCACGTTGTCGACGCTCTCCTCGCGGGCGAGCTCGACGGCGTGGCGGAGCATGGGGCGTGAGAGATCGAGCGCCATCACCTGCGAGCCGGGGTTCGCGCGGGCGATGCGGCGCGCGTACAGGCCAGAGCCGGAGGCGAGGTCGAGGACGTGGCGATCGCCCGCCGACCGGCCGGCGGCCAGGATGCGGCGGCACTCCTCGTCGAAGCTCACGCCGGCGATCGCCTCGAAGAGGCGGCTGCGTCGCCACAGCCTGCTCTCGTAGATGCGGACGAGCGGCTGCCACTCCATCGCGGTCTGGGCGAAGGTGCGCCTGGCGGTCATCGCTTCCCCATGGGCCCCGCCCCTCTCGAAGTGCTGGCGACCGTCTACGCGCCGCGAAGCTCTTCGAGGTAGGCGTCGCGCTCCTCGTCGCTCGCGTGCGGGAAGGCGCAGGTCAGCCGGTCGACGAGGCCGCCGAAGCGGGACTTCATGGCTCGCGCCACCTCGTGGGGCTGCGCGACCACGGCGAACTCCTCGAGGATCTCGTCGGTGATCAGGTCGCCCATCGCGACCCACTCGCCGCGCTTCGACATGGCGTTGAGCTCGGGCTGCAGCTCGCCCCAGCCGTGGACCTCGAGCACGCCCTTGTAGGCAGGCGTCGAGCCGTAGAAGGCGAGCTGTCTCGCGACGCCGGTGCGCGTGGCCTCCCACTCCTTTTCGTCGTGGCCCGTGACCACGAAGCCCGGGTAGCAGACCTGGAAGTCCTTGCGGTCGCGTCCGGCCTTGGCGAGGCCGCGCTCGATGGCGGGTAGCGTCACCTCGCGCAGGTACCGGGCGGTCGTGAAGCCGTGCACCAGCATGCCGTCGGCGACCTCGCCCGCCACCTCGGTCATCCTGGGCCCGACGGCGGCGAGGATCACCGGAGGTTCGCCGTAGGTGTTGTTGGTCGGCGTGAACATCGGCGTCATCAGGGTGTGGGTGTAGTGCTCGCCCCGGAAGTCGAGCTTCTCGCCCCGATACCAGCAGCCCCAGATCGCCCGCATCGCCAGGATCAGCTCGCGCATCTGCGCAGCCGGAGCAGACCACGGCATGCTGAAGCGCTTGGTGATGTGCGGCTTGATCTGCGAGCCGATGCCCAGGATGAACCGCCCCTTCGAGTACGCCTGCAGGTCGTTGGCGATGTTCGCGAGCGTCATCGGGCTGCGCGCGAAAGCGACCGCGATGGATGTCATCAGCTCGATGCGCTCGGTGTGCTCGGCGGCGAGCAGCAGCGGGAAGAAGGGATCCGAGGCGATCTCCGCGGTGATCGCCCCGTCGTAGCCCTGGCGCTCGAACTCGGCGGCCCGCTTCGGGATGTCTTCGAGCGGGCCCATCAGGCCGGCGTCGATCTTCATCGGGGTGTCCTCCTCGCTTGGTGCCCGCTCGGGCGCCGCATGGATTCCGCAGTCAATGCGGAGGGTTTCCGAAATTCCCTCAGGTTCTCGTTTCAGTCAATCCCGGCTCGCCGGCCGGCGGGGTTCTCGCTGCCGAGCAGGTACGCGTACTCGGCCGGCCCGTAGCCGCTCAGTCCGAACAGTGGATCGAGGATTGTGCCTGGCATGATTTCTGCTTGATCTCGGTTCATGGCAAGAAAACGATCGAGACGCACACGCTTCTTCTGCCCCAACCCGGACTGTGATTCCCGAGCCAACCCGAGAACTTGGCGCTTTCGCAAGAAGGGCTTCTTCTCGCGGACCCACCACCCCCGCAAGGTCCAGCGGTACCAGTGTCAACATTGCGGCCGGTGCTTCAGTTCACAGACCTTCTCCCCCACCTACTGGCTCCGGTACACGAACCTCCTCGAGAGGGTCTTTCATCGGCTGGTCGGAGGATCCTGCCTTCGTCAGATCAGCCGAGAGCTCGGCGTCGCCCCCGCTACCGTGCAGCGCCACACCGAGCGACTCGGTCGCCACTGTCTGCTCTTCCACGAGCGACTGAGGCCGAGAGGGGCTCCCGCGGAGCCCCTGGTGCTGGACGGCTTCCGCACCTTCGAGCACAGCCAGTACTGGCCCTTCGATTTGAATCTGCTCGTCGGCACCTCCCACTACGTGTACGGGTTCGGAGAGGCCGAGCTGCGCAGGAGCGGCACGATGAGGGCCTCTCAGAAGGCAAAACGGGCCCGACTCGAAAGGCAGCACGGACGTCCCGCCCC
>CAZETS010000120.1:0-8051 GCA_964515335.1 uncultured Spirochaetaceae bacterium | reverse complement strand
CCCGGCGCGCAGTGCGACACGGCCTCCTTCGTCTACATGCCACTGCTCGAAGAGACGGGACACGTGCCCTCGGAGAAGTACGCGCATGCACCCGAGATCCTCGAGCACTCCCGGCGCATCGGCACGCGCTTCGACCTGTACGAGAACGCGCTCTTCCACACCGAGGTGAACGACCTCGAATGGGACGCGCGAAGCTCGGTGTGGATCGTGCGCACCAACCGCGGCGACGAATTCACCGCCCAGTACGTCGCGCTCGGCACCGGGCCCCTGCACGTGCCGAAGCTGCCGGGACTCGAGGGCATCGACGAGTTCGAGGGGCACTCCTTCCACACGAGCCGCTGGGACTATGACTACACCGGCGGCGATCCCTCCGGCGCACTCATGTCCAACCTCGCCGACAAGAAGGTGGGCATCATCGGCACGGGCGCGACCGCCGTACAGTGCCTGCCGCACCTCGCGAAGGCTTGCGCCGAGCTCTACGTCTTCCAGCGCACACCCTCTTCGGTGGACGTGCGCGGCAACCGCCCTACCGACATGGAGTGGTTCGAGCGGGAGGTCGAAGAGCCCGGCTGGCAGCAGAAGTGGCTCGAGAACTTCACCGCCAACCAGGCCATGGGCTTGCGGATGCCGAAGGAGGATCTCGTCCAGGACGGCTGGACGGACCTCTCCCGCCGCATCCGCAGCCGGATCTTCGGATTGCCCTTCTACAAGATGACGCCCGGGAACATGATGGCGGCCTTCGAAGACCTCGATCACGAAAAGATGAGCGAGATCCGCGGTCGCGTGGATACGATCGTCGAGGACGAGGAGACCGCGCAGAATCTGAAGGCCTGGTACCGCCAGCTCTGCAAGCGGCCGTGCTTCCACGACGAGTACCTGCAGGCCTTCAACGAACCGGGCACCACCCTCGTCGACACCGACGGCAAGGGCGTCGAGCGGGTCACCAAGCGGGGCGTCGTCGTCGCGGGCAGGGAGTACGAGCTCGACTGCATCATCTACGCCTCGGGCTTCGAGGTCGGCACCGACCAGACGAGCCGCAACGGCTTCGACGTCACCGGCGCGAACGGCGTGAAGCTCTCGGAGGCCTGGAAGGACGGCATGCGCTCGCTCCACGGCATCCACGTTCACGGCTTCCCGAACATGTTCATCCTGGGCGCTTTCCAGGGGGCGGCGCTGATCTCGAACGTGCCCCACAACTTCACCGAGTCCGGCCTGACGATCGCCATGGTGGTCCGCCACGCCATGGACGAGGGCGCCAGCGAGATCGAGGTCACCCGGGAGGCGGAGGACGCCTGGCTGGCTCTCCTGGGTCGCGGCCGCGGCGCGCGCGCGCGCATGACCGGCATGCTCGCGAAGTGCACCCCGGGCTACTACAACAACGAGGGCCAGGAAGGCGGCCTGGCCAGCCTGGCCATGGGCTACCCGCGCGGGCCCGTCGCCTTCTTCAAGTACTTGAAGAAGTGGCGAAGCTCGGGAAGCTTCAAGGGCCTGGAGTTCCGGCGAACAGCAGGATGACTCGATCGTCTCAGCGAGTGGGCCCTTCCATGAAGTCGTTGATCGTTCCCGTGTATCGAAACGAGGAGAATCTGACAGAGCTCCTCGAGGCTCTCGCGCAGATCTCGGCGTCGGTCGGAGACGACTTCGAGGCGGTGCTGGTCGTGGATGGCAGCCCCGACCGCTGCGCCGAGATCCTGCAGGCTCGGCTGGCGAGCGCCGGCCACCCATCTCGGCTGCTGATCCACTCGCGCAACTACGGCTCCTTCGCGGCGATCAGAACGGGCCTCGCAGCGGCATCGCCGGGCTCTTTTGCCGTGATGGCCGCCGACCTGCAGGAGCCGCCCGAGCTGGTCTGCGAGTTCTTTCGGATCCTCGACGAGGACGAAGCCGACGTCGTCGTAGGCACGCGATCGGCCCGGCGCGATCCGTGGCTCTCGCGAATCGCATCGGGGCTGTTCTGGCGCGCCTACCGGGCTTCCGTGAACCGCGAAATCCCGGCCGGCGGAGTGGACGTCTTCGGATGCAACGAAGTCTTCCGCAACCATCTCCTGAAGCTCGGAGAGGCCCATACGTCTCTGGTGGGGCTGATCTACTGGCTGGGCTTCCGGCGGCAGGAGGTGCCCTACGAGAGACGCGAAAGACAGAAGGGATCGAGCGCGTGGACGCTCGGACGGCGCATCGAGTATCTGCTCGACAGCCTCTTTGCGTTCACCGATCTGCCGATCCGAATGCTCCTGGCCGTCGGAACACTCGGGCTGGCCGTGAGTGCGTTCTTCGGCATCCTGGTCGTCGTCCTTCGGCTCGGCGTCGGGTTCTCGGTTCCGGGCTACGCTGCCACCATCTTGACCATTCTCTTCTTCGGGGCGCTGAACGTGATCGGCATCGGTATCGTCGGGGCCTACGTGTACCGAGCCTTCGTCAACACCCAGGGGAGACCGCTCGCCGTCGTGATGAGCCAGCACCGATACGGCGAGGCCGACGGCTCCGCCGACCCGCAACCGGAGCCCCCGAGTGCCGGACCCGTTCGTTCATGAGCTAGCTCGCTGCGAGAGCGAGCGGATCGGCGCTGGAACGCGAGTCTGGGCCTTCGCATGCGTCCTGGCCGGCGCCCGGATCGGCGCCGACTGCAACATCTGCGACCACGTCTTCGTCGAGAACGACGTGGTTATCGGCGACCGCGTGACGGTGAAGTCGGGCGTACAGATCTGGGACGGGTTGCGGCTCCAGGACGACGTGTTCATCGGGCCCAATGCGACCTTCTGCAACGATCGTTTTCCGCGGAGCAAGCAGCAGCCCGAGCGCTTTCTCGAGACCCACGTCGGCCAGGGTGCGTCCATTGGAGCAAACGCAACGATCCTGCCCGGGATCCGGATCGGCCCGCAGGCGATGATCGGCGCCGGCGCGGTGGTCACTGACGACGTCCCCTCGAAGGCCATCATCGTGGGAAACCCCGGAAGGATCAGCGGATACGTCGGCTCCTACGCTCCTCCGGTTTCTCGGGCTCACGACTCCGAAGAGGCTCCGCCGGGCGCCGCCGGCGAGCCCATCGCGTTGGGGGTGGGAGGGACCGCGCTGCTCCACAACCCGAGCTTCCGGGACATGCGGGGAAGCCTCGTCGCGGCCGAACTCGACGGCGACCTGCCCTTCCAGCCGGTCCGGGTGTTCGTCGTCTACGACGTGCCGAGCCACGAGCTGAGGGGAGAGCACGCCCACCGCGAATGCCACCAGTTCCTGATCGCCGCTCACGGCAGCTTGAGCGTTGTCGTCGACGACGGGACGAGTTCGCGAGAGGTGCAGCTGGACCGGCCCGAGGTCGGCCTGTACCTGCCGCCGATGGTCTGGGGCGTGCAGCACGGGTTCACCCGGGACGCAGTGCTGCTGGTGCTCGCCTCACACGCGTACGACAGCGCCGACTACGTACGAAGCTACGACGAGTTCCTGCAGCTGGCTCGCCGAGGCTGAGGTCATGCGAGCACGAGGTGCGTACCGTGCCCGGCACTGAGCCGCTCTGGGAGCAGGAAGCGCCCCTGCGCGAGCTCGCGCTTCATGCGGACTGGGATTCCACCGCGAGCATGATCGCTTCGCTGCGGATCCACCTCTTCGAACACGGCACGATTCCGACCTGGAACTTCCTCTTCTGCGGGGGCCGGCCGGAGCTCAGCATCCCGTTCAGCTGGGCGTACACCTGGCCGGGCGCCTTCGCGTATCTGTTCGAGCCCAATCCGGCGATCGTCGCGGTCTGGATGACGATGACGCTCGTCGGGTTCACCTCGGCGGCGCTGCTCTTCCACCGTTGGACGGGCGAACGCTTCGGCGCCCTCGTCGGCGCGGGCCTCTATGTGTGCGCCGGCGTCTTCGCGACCGCGTTCTACCGGGGGCACGTCACCTGGGCGTTCTATCACCTGATCCCGGCCCTGATGCTCTTGTTCGAGGTCTGCTGGAAGCGCGAGCTGAGCGGCGCCCGACGCGTCGGCCTGCTCGCGATCGTGACGGTGGTTTCGTTCCTGTTCTTCAGCGGCGGCCTTCCGCACGGACTGCTGTACTTCTACCCGGCCCTCGTGGCGCTCGTTGCCGTTCGCGTGCTAGAGGCCGCATCGGCGCGTGGCTGGGTGACCGCGGCGAGAGCCCTCGGCGTGCCCCTGGCCGCGCATCTCCTGGGGCTGTGGATGGCGCTCTACAAGCTGTTGCCCGTGGTGCTCTGGCAGATCGCCTCGCCGCGCGAGGGCGTCGGAGCGGAACGCTTCGGCCTGGGCACCGTGTTGGCGGACACCGTCACCTGGAACGTCGAGGCGCCCTTCACGGCGATCTCCTACCTGGGCCCGGTGGCGTGGCTCGTGGGGTGCTGCTCGCTCCTGGCTGCGGCGCGGGATCGCTGGCGGCGGAGCAGCGGCGGCGCCCTTCCGTTCGGAGCGATGGCGGCCTACGGCGGCCTGCTGGTCGCTTGTGGGATCGTGCTCTCGCTGGGCAACGTCGGACCCTATCGGCCCGGTTCCTGGTTCGCGCAGCTGCCCGTCCTGAACGGCGTGCGCGGCTTCATGCGCTACCAGATCCTGACGACCTTCGGGCTGAGCGTGCTCGTCGCGTACGGGATCGCGCGGCTCGGCGCCTGGAAGCAGGGGCGCCTCTGGCCGGCGATCGCGGGGCTCTCGGGAGCTGGAGTCCTCCTGCCGGCCGCCCTCCACGCGGCGCTGCTCGTGACCAGCGTCCCCTCGCAGCCCCTCGCCGAGCTGACCGCCGCCTACCCGAAGGCGAAGGCCACCGGGGCCCCCGAGATGCTGATGATGCGCGTCCGCCCGTGGTACGGGATCGCGCGGCCTCCGAGACCGGATCACGCGGTAGCGGCCCTCGAGCAGGGTCATTGGATCGCCAACTGCCGATCGGACCTGACGCTGCCGCACCAATACGTCACCCGGCCGCCGCGCGGGAACCTGCCGGAATCGAGCTGGACGCTGTCCCGCCCGCTCGCCCGGATTCCGCTCTCGACTCCACCTCCGCGGCGATTGGTCGAGCTGTCGTCGAACGAGATCGTGCTCGAGTACGACGAGACTCTACGGGGTCCCGTTCATCTGAAGCTTCCGGTGCTGGAGACCTTCGAGCTGAACGTGCCGTCGATGGCAGTCGATCCCGCCCACAGGGCGTTCCGGTCGGAAGACCTGCCTGACTCCCGCCTGATCGTTTCCGCCCGCTACCCGGGCCCGCGAATCGGCGCCCTCGCGAGCGCTGCCGGGGTGCTGGCCTGGGCTGGATTCCTCGCCGCTCTGTGGGGCCTGTCTGCCCGCCCCGCGCCTTCGAGCGCCAAGCGGAGCTGACTTCGCGAGCCGGCCATCGCCCGGCAGAAACACACTTCACGCCGCTCGCCGGCTTTGCGGGACGCACGCCCGACCCGGAAGTGCCCTAGAACCGAACCCGAATGCCTCGTCGCCAGAACCTCGTCGGGCGGGGCCGAGCCCGGATTCTTCCGGCCCGAGTGCGTTGTATTACTCTCGCAGCCGACCATCGCAAACGGGGCAGGGGCTTGGCATGAAGCAGATCACCTCGGTTCGGGGCGAGCGCGGTCGCGCCATTCTGGGACTCATGAAGGCCGTGGCGACCGACGAGGGCCGGCTGCCGCTGCACGACATCCACCGTTCGACCCTCGTGGCGATGGGCCACCACCTCTTCCACGTGGACGTCGATCCGGACGCCCTCGAGGCGGACTTCGGCCGCCACGACGAGATCGCGGACGCGCAGCTCCAGGCCGAGGTCCTCCACATGGCGGGCGTGCTGCCCTATCTCGAGGAAGAGACCGTGGAGACCAAGGCGCTCGCCCTGGGCCGGCTCGCCGCGCTGTGGGGGATCGAGGACAGAGTGGTGAAGGGCGCGTTGGCGCTCTGCAAGGGGAGCAAGCGCCTCCTCTATCTCGACACGATTCGGATGAACCGATACGAGTTCGGGAGCACCGCCCGGACGGCGCTCGCCTTCCTGCTCGCACCGCTCCACCTCGACGGCAGCAAGAAGCTGCTCGAGCAGTACCAGAGCTACGCCGAGCTGCCTCGGGACAGCCTGGGCCGGACCATGGTCCGGTACTACGAGGACAACGAGTTTCCGCTGCCGGGGACGCCGGGGGCGCCCTTCTCGAACGCGCTCACGTCGCACGACTTCCATCACGTGATGGCCGGCTACGACACGACGCCGCTCGGCGAGATCCTCGTCGCCGCTTTCGATCACGCGATCTCACAGGGAGACGGGTCCGGCGTCATCGTGGGGGTCGTCGCGCAGATGCAGATCGGGCTCGTCTTCGACCCGAGCGTGCGCGCCTGGAAGAACCAGCTCGACCCGGAGCTCTTCTTTCGCGCGTTCGAGCGGGGCAGCCAGGCGAAGGTCGACTACCTGACGCCGGGCTTCGACATGCAGCCGCTGATGCCCCAGCCGATCGACGAGATCCGCGAGCGCTTCGGCATTTCCCGCGACGGACAGCTCGTGAAGAGCTGGGACGACCGGTGGTGCGGCGAGATGGGCCCCGTCGCGCAGCGAACGAGCGGGGACATCGCCCACGAGTCCGGACTGAAGCTCGACAAGCACCAGTGAGCGGACCGCGGCGAGGCGGCGGACGAGACTCGCCGCCCCGCCCCCGAAATCCGGGCTCTCGGAGCCGTTTCGGGCGTCTGTTGGCCAAACGACCGAACCAGCTAATTTGGTCATTCGCCGTGGCCTGACCCGGGAAGGCCCGTTTGCCCGGGTCTCGCTGCTGGCCGGCTTCGGACGGACCGGACGCCGAGCCACGAGCCCAGCCCGGAATGATGGAAGGAGCTTCGATGGCCGCCGCCACACCGCTCCCCGAGTTCGATGCGCGCAAGCCCGTCGACCTCAACGGCGCGCCGTTCCACGACCACAAGTACGCCTGGTACGAGTGGATGCGCGAAGAAGCCCCGGTTTGCACAGGCAAGATCAGCATCATGAAGGTGACCCTGGTCTCGCGATACGACGACTGCAAGATGGTGCTCAGCGACCCCCGCTTCTTGCGCAACCGCGGCCGGGCCCTGGGCAAGGGGTCGAGGCCCACGCCCTTCCCTTTGCCCAAATCGATCGCGGCGATCGCCAAGAGCATGATCCTGGAGGACGATCCGGAACACCGTCGATTGCGGAGCCTCGTCAACAAGGGTTTCTCCCCCCGAGCCGTGGGGGCACTGACGGATCGCGTCGCTGGGCTGGCCGATGAGATCCTCGACGACCTGAGCAAACGGCAGGGCCCGATCGACCTCTTGAGCGACTACGCGCGGCCGATTCCCACGCGCGTGATCGCCGACATGGTGGGGGTGACCGGGGCCGAAGCCCGGGAATTCGCCAGCATCATGGAAACCGTCACCCAGGGCTTCACCGGGCTGCGGATGATTCGCACCCTGCTCTGGGATCTGCGTTCGGCCCGGCGCTTCGTTTCGGACCTCATCCGGCGCAAGCAGAGCGAGCCCGGGGACGACATCCTCTCGGAGTTGGTGACTGCAGAAGAAGAGGGCGAGCGCCTCAGCGGAGACGAATTGGTGGCGATGGTCTTCCTCCTGATGGTCGGCGGTTTCGAGACCACCCTGCACCTGATCACCAACGCCGTGCGCACGTTGGTCGAGCATCCCGACCAGCTCGAGCGCGTACGGGCCGACCCCGATCGATGGGGCGACGCCGTGGAGGAGATCGTCCGCTACCGCGGCCCCGTGCACGGCACCAAGCTCCAGTACGCCGCCGAGGATGTCGTCCTGCACGGCAAGACCATCGCCAGGGGTTCGCCCGTGATGCCGATGCTGGGCGCCGCCAACCACGACCCCCGGGTCTTCGACGAACCCGACGTGTTCGATGTCGCCCGCTCGCCCAACCACCACCTGGGCTTCGGTTTCGGCCCGCACTTCTGCCTGGGTCGGCAACTGGCCCTGATGGAAACCCGGGTGGCATTGGAGAAGCTCTTCTCGCGCCACCCCGACCTGGGCCTCGCCATTCCGACCAGTGAGCTGCAGCTCGCCGCCATGCCGGGCTGGCACCGTCACGTCAGCTTGCCTGTGAATCTTGGTTGAATGGCTCAACGGTGG
>CAZETS010000119.1:0-8232 GCA_964515335.1 uncultured Spirochaetaceae bacterium | reverse complement strand
GCTCGCGAGCCACGGCGGTCACGACCTTCCCTTGCGGCTTGCCGCGCTCGCTGAGGGCGCGATAGCGCTTATGGAGCCGCTGCTGGGCGCGGTCTGCGATCGCGATCGTGCTCGCTGGTTGCCCCTCCCTCCGCTGTCGGAGTCGGTAGCCGACAGCGGGGCGATGTCGGTAGTGCCATGCGGCCTCGACCAGGAGTCGGCGTAGCCGGGAGTTGCCGGCCTTCGTGATCGGCCCCCGCGCGTGCCGTCCTCCCGACGATGACTCGCTGGGGATGACACCGAGATAGGCCATCAGCGCACGGGGCGCCGAGAAGCGGCGGATGTCATGCAGCTCGGCCACGATCGACAAGGCCGTCAACGTGTCGATCCCGCGAAAACAACGGAGCCGACCGACCGGTTCGGCGTAACGAGGTTCGGCGGCGATCTGTTCGATGCGTTCGTCGAACGCCTTCAACCGGCCCCCGATCTGCTCGAGGGCCAGGAGGTGGTCGTCCAGGATCATCTGGTCGGCCGGGTGCTCGAGACGCCGTCCTCGCAGCCACTCGAGGTGGGCTCGCGTCCAGGCCTTCTTCCCCGCCGTCCAGCGGATCTCGCGTCGCAGCAGGAACTTCGACAAGCGGTGGCGGAGGCGCTTCTGGTCGGCCTTCGCTGCCTCACGAGCGCGGCACAGATCCCGTATCGCTTCCTGTTCCGGAGTCGGCGCGTGCACCTCCGTCAGGAGGTTCGCGCGGAGCGCATCGGCCAGCTTGCGAGCGTCTCGACGGTCGGTCTTGATCCGGTCGCCTGGCTTGCTCGGGATCAGCGAAGGGGCGATGACGATGCAGTGGAGATCGCCGTGCGCGTTCAGGCTGCGCTGGAGCCCGTAACCAAGCGGCCCGGCCTCGTAGCAGCTCTCGATCCTCCCCGGCGCCCGCTTGCGCACGCGCCGCAGGAAGCGGCGCAGCCCGTCGGGAGTGTTCGCAAAGGACTCCTCGACCGCCTCTGGGGCTCCCGGAAGCAGGATCGCAGCCTGAATCCGCTCCTGGTGCGCGTCGAGTCCTACGTGAGTGGTATCTTCCATCATGACCGGCTCCCTCTTCGCCTGCGGCTCTGCTGCTCTGCAGCAACCCGCGGTTATGGGCCCGACACGGCCCCGTACTCATCTATCGACGAGCACGATCTTGGCGAATGGAGCCGGTCACTCCATATGGTCTAGGATCGGCCCATGGCCGAGTCCACCCGCCAAGCACCCGAACTCCTGCGACTGCGCGTCCACGGCGGCAGCCGCTTCGTGAAAGCCGTGGCTTCTGCGACGGCCGGGGTCGCCGAAGGCCTCGACTTTGCCGGCCCCGACGTCGAGCGCGTCCGCAGCGTGGTCGACTCGCTCTGTCACGACGTCATCGAATCCCACTTCGACGACCCCGACGAGGCGGATTTCACGCTGATCGTTCGCGAACGGCATGGAGCTCTGAGCGTCCGCATCGAAGACCAGGGGCTCCCCTACCCGGTCGATCACTTCACGCTCGACGAGCAGAGCCTCGTCGGCCGGCGCCACGCCGAAGAAACGGCGGACTCGCTGCGCGTCGAGAGCCGCGGCGTCGGCGGCAACGCGCTCGAGCTCACCGTCGGACGGAGCGCGCATCACGAGAGCGCACTCGAAGCCGAACAGGACTCGGCGACGGCGCCCGTGGAGGACGACGCGCCGATCACCATCCGGGCGCTCACCGAGGACGACGCGCCGGGGCTCGCCCGCTGCATCTACCGCTGCTACGGCTACACGTACGCCAACGACTTCATCTACTACCCCGAGCAGGTGCTCTCGCTGATTTCGAGGAACCTGCTTCGCTCCTTCGTCGCGGTGTCCCCGAGCGGCGAGGTCGTCGGCCACAGCGGGATCGTGCGAGACCATCCCGACTCGCGCGTCGCCGAGAGCGGGATGGCGGCCGTCGACCCCCGGTACCGAAGCCACCACCTGCTCGGCAAGCTCAAAGCCCACCACAGCGACGCGATGAGCGAGTTCGGCCTGGTGGGAACCTACGCCGACGCAGTCGCCGTGCATGCCATCACACAGAAGGCCAACGTATCCATCGGCGCGAAGGAAACAGGACTACTGCTCGCGGAGATCCCCGAGTTCACCGAGTTTCGGGGCTTCGAGGAGGAGCCGCGGCAGCGCGGCTCCGTCGTGGTGTACTACCACGCCGCGCACGATGCGCCGGAGCGCGAGGTCTTCGTGCCGGAGCGATACCGCCCGCTGATCGAGTCCATCTACGCAAACCTCTGCCTCCCTCGCGCCCTGCGGGCTCCCACCCGGCGCGAGACCAACAGCCGCAGCGATGTGCACGTGGTCGTGAAGGGCCGTCGCGGTCTCGCCCGCATCGAGGTCGATACCGTGGGCGCCGATCTCGAGGAGGTGATCGGCCAGCGCTTCCGCGAACTCTGCCTCCGCCGCCTCGACGTCATCCACGTCGACCTGCCGCTCGGCGACTCGACCGCCATGGCGACCGTGGACGCCCTGTGTGGGCTCGGCTTCTTCTTCGGCGCGATCATTCCCGAACTGCGCGGGGGCGACGTCCTGCGCCTCCAGTACCTGAACAACGTCGCGATCGACACGAACCGCCTCGTCCTCTACGCCGACGAGGCGAAGCACATGCTCGAACGAATCCTCGCCGAACGGCAGTAACCCGTCGTCCCGGCGGCGACAGGACGCCACGCGGGCCCACCGTTGCGGCCCGGCCCGGCCTGCGATTGCATTCGCCGAGCCCATCCTCGAGAGGAGACAACCATGTCCACCGCGGAAACTTCCCCGCCGTCGAGTCCGATCACCGATCCGGGTGCAACCGGACAGGTCGGCGCCGACCCCGCCGCTTTTCCGCTCGAGCGGATCGACCCCTCGGACCCCGGGCTCTTCGAGACCGACACCCATCACGAGTGGTTCGCGCGCCTGCGCGGCGAGGACCCGGTCCACTACACGGCAGAGAGCTTCTTCGGTCCCTATTGGTCGATCACGACCTTCGACGACATCGTCGAGGTCGAGAAGAACCACGAGATCTTCACCTCGGGCAACGGCTCGATCGTGATCGGCGACCCGGACCCCGACTTCGCGATCTCTCCCGGGTTCATCGCCATGGACGGCGAACGCCACAAGGCCCACCGGACGACCGTGCAGCCCGCCGTCGCCCCGCGCAATCTCCGGCAGCTCGAGCCCGAGATCCGGCGACGCGCGGTCGAGATCCTGGATTCGTTGCCCGTGGGCGAAGAGTTCGACTGGGTCGACAGGGTCTCGATCGAGCTGACGACGACGATGCTCGCGACGCTCTTCGACTTTCCCTACGAGGAGCGCCGTCGGCTCACGTACTGGTCGGACATGGCGACCTCCGACGAGGCCCAGGTGGGCGCCTCGGGCGTTACCGGCGAGGACCGCCATGCGGCGCTGATGGAATGCCTCGAAGTCTTCCAGGGCCTCTGGAAGGACCGCGCCGCGAAGCCCGGCGAGCAGTCCGAAGCCGTCGACTTCGTGACCCTGATGGCGAACGGCGAGAAGATGCGGGACATCGACCCGATGACCTACATCGGGACGCTGATCCTGCTGATCGTCGGCGGCAACGACACGACACGCAACTCGATCTCCGGCGGTGTCGTCGCCCTCAACGAGAACCCCGCCGAGTACGACAAGCTGCGCGCGGACCCGGGACTGATCAAGAGCATGGTCAGCGAGATGATCCGCTGGCAGACGCCGCTCTCGCACATGCGTCGCAACGCGGTCGCAGACTACGAGCTCAACGGCAAGACGATCCGCAAGGGCGACAAGGTCGTCATGTGGTACGCCTCGGCGAATCGCGACGAGACGGCAATCGAGCGGGCCAACGAGTTCCTGATCGACCGCAGCAACCCGAAGAACCACCTCTCCTTCGGCTGGGGGGTCCACTTCTGCGTGGGCAGCCGGATGGCGGAGATGCAGGTGGAGGTGCTCTGGGAGGAGATCATGAAGCGATTCTCCTTCGTCGAGGTCGTCGGCGAGCCGAAGCGCGTCTACTCGAACTTCGTGCGCGGCTTCGAGCGCCTGCCCGTCAAGCTGCACGCGAAGTAGCGCCCGCCCGGCCGCGTGCGCAACCAATCCCCGCGGATTCCCGGGCCGCGACGGAGCACACCCGCCCCCGCATCAGGCGGGCGGAGCAGCTGGATCAGTGTGCCGACGCGGCGTCGGCTACGGGTGCGGCTGCGGCCCTCGCACCAGCCTGCCGGGCAGCGCACCCGTCGCCTGGCCGTCCTCGAAGGTCACCTCGCCGCTCTGCACCGTATAGCGGTAGCCGTCGATCTTCTGCACGAGGCGCCGGCCGCCGGCGGGCAGGTCGTAGACCACCTCCGGGGCGTGGAGGTGAAGCCGGTCGAAGTCGATCACGTTGACGTCGGCCTTCATGCCCGGTGCGATCACGCCGCGGTCCTCGAGCCCGTAGAACCAGGCGGTGCGGCGCGTCTGCTGCTCGACGACCCTCTCGAGCGGAATCCGATCGCCCCGCTCGCGGTCGCGCACCCAATGCGTCAGCAGAAACGTCGGCACGCTGGCGTCGCAGATGAGCCCGCAGTGGGCGCCGCCGTCCGACAGGCTGAAGACGGCCGCCGGGTGCTCCATCATCTCGCGCAGCGCATCGAAGTCGCCGTTCGCGTAGCCGATCAGCGGCAGGTAGATCATCCCCTTGCCGTCGCGCTCCATCATCACGTCGTAGACGTACTCGCGCGGATCGCGGCCCTCCTTCGCGGCCAGCGCGGCGACGCTCTTCTCGGGACCCGGCTCGTAGTCGGGCGGATCACCGAGCGGATACATCATGTTGAAGGCGCCGACGATCATCATCGTCGCTCCCGCCAGCTCGCCCTCGATCACCGGCTGGCTGGCGAGCAGCTCGGCCTTCACCGCGGGGTCGCGCAGCTTCTCGACGCGCTCGGCCGGGTCCATCTCGGCATACGGCTGCCAGGCGGGCGAAAGCATGAACGGATGGAAGCTGCTCTCCCAGCCGAGCAGCAGCCCCGCCGGCCGCTGGGCGACCTGCGGCGTGAGGTGACCGCCCTCGGCATTGTCCTCGTCGACGGCCGCGAGCAGCCGCTTGTACTGGGCGGGATCGGCGGGGCTCTGCAGGCACGCGAAGGAGACCGGGCGGCCGGTCTCCTTGCCGAGCCGGCGCATCCAGGCCAGCTCCTCGCCCTCGGGCGCGAGATCGCTCGCCACCTCGAAGACGCCGTGACCGACTTCGCCCAGGGTGCGCCCGATGCCCATCAACTCGGGGTCGTCCGCGTAGGTGCCCGGCACGACGTCGCCGTCCTTGGCGCGATGCAGGATGGTGCGCGAGGTCGAGAAGCCGAGGGCGCCCGCCTCGAGGCCCTCCTTCACGATGGCGGCCATCTGCTCGATGTCCTCGGGCGTCGCCTTCTCGTTGTTGGCGCCGCGCTCGCCCATCACGTACGTGCGCACGGCGCCGTGGGGCACCTGCGCGACCACGTCGACCGAGCGCGGCATCTTCTCGAGCGCCTGGAGGTACTCGGGGAAGCTCTCCCACTGCCAGTCGATGCCCTCGTGCAGGGCCGTGCCCGGGATGTCCTCGACGCCCTCCATCAGGCGCACCAGGAAGTCCTCCTCGCCGGGCCGCACCGGCGCAAAGCCCACGCCGCAGTTGCCCATCACGAGCGTCGTCACGCCGTTCCAGCCCGACGGCGTGAGGTGCGGATCCCAGGTAACCTGCCCGTCGTAGTGGGTGTGGACGTCCACCCAGCCGGGCAGCACCAGCAGCCCGTCGGCGTCGATCTCGCGCCGGCCCTCGCCGACGTCGTCGCCCACTGCGGTGATGCGCTCGCCGTCGATCGCGACGTCTGCGCGGCGCGGCTCGACGCCGGTGCCGTCCACCACGGTGCCGTTTCGGATCACGAGATCGTGCATGGGAATCTCCTCCTGGGTGGTCCGCTTGCTGCTTTCTACTTTCTTCTTTCTTCTTTCTACTTTTTCTTGCTTTCGCTTCGTGCTTTCGCTGCCTGCTGCCTGCTTCGATGCACGATTCGCGCGGGGCGATTCGCCTCGATCGCAGCCCCGGTGAGACTAACATGCCCATGCCGGGCAGGAGTGCGGCCCTGGACGCACGCGAGCATCGGCCCACCACCACACGCTCGCCCGCCGGGCGACCCGCACCTGGAGGCCCTACCCCGTCATGGCGAGCCGAATCGCGTCACGATCAGCCGGTGCGGTGGCCTGCCTGGCCGTCGCCTCGCTGCTCCTGGTCGCCTGCGGCCGGGTCGACGACCCGACCCTCGATCCCCCGCCCGACCCTCGCCTCGATGCGCCTCCGCGGCCGCTGCGCGACCTCGGCCGGGACCCCCTCCGCAACGTCTTCTGGGGCGACCTGCACATCCACTCGAGCCACTCCTATGACGCCTACACGTTCGGCGTGCGCGCCCTGCCCGACGACGCGTACGTCTACGCCAAGGGCGGGACGATCCGGCACGCCGTCGGCTACCCGATTCGCGCGACTCGCCCCCTCGACTTCGCCGCCGTGACGGATCACGCCGAGTACCTGGGCGCTGCGCGCGCCGCCGCGGAGGCGCGAGGCGACGCCGAGTACCGGCTGCGAGAGGTGCTCGAGAGCGGCAGCCGGCTCCGGATCACCTGGCACTTCCTGCGCACCACACTCGGCCAGATGGGCAGCCGCGAAACGCGCGAGGAGACCTTCGGCTCGGGGAGCCGGGCCGTCGCCGAGAACGCCTGGCGCGACATCGTCGGGGCGGCGGCACGGCACGACGAGCCGGGACGCTTCACGACCTTCGTCGGCTACGAGTGGAGCTCGATGCCCGCCGAGCAGAACCTGCACCGCAACGTCATCTACCGATCCGGCCGGGCGCCCGAGCGGCCGTTCAGCTCGCGCGACTCGGAGGATCCCGAAGACCTCTGGCGGGCCCTCGAGGTACAGCGCGGCCAGGGGATGGAGATGATCGCCATCCCCCACAACGGCAACGTGAGCAACGGCCTGATGTACGACCGGGCGGCCCTCGACGGCTCGCCGCTCGACGCCGCCTATGCGGCCGCCCGCATGAAGAACGAGCCGATCAGCGAGATCCTGCAGGTCAAGGGCGCGTCCGAGACGCATCCCGTGCTGTCGAGCGAGGACGAGTTCGCGGATTTCGAGATCTACGACCGGGTGATGAGCACGGACGCGCCCCCGAGCGAGCCCCGCGGCAGCTACGCGCGCGACGCACTGCGGACCGGCCTCGAGATGTCCGCCGCGCACGGCTGGAACCCCTACCGCTTCGGGGTGATCGGCAGCAGCGACTCCCACAACGCCAGCTCTTCGGTCGAGGAGAACGCCTTCCACGGCAAGCTGCCCCTGATCGACGGCACGGCGGGACTGCGCCTCGGCGAGAGCCTCCTCCTGCCTCGAGATCAGGTCCGCGGCCTTCAGTGGAGCGCCGCCGGGCTCGCCGCGGTCTGGGCCGAGGAGAACACGCGCGCGTCGCTCTTCGATGCAATGCGCCGCAAGGAGACGTATGCGACCTCGGGGCCGCGCATCGTGGTGCGCTTCTTCGCCGGATGGGCGTATCCGGACGACCTCGTCGACGACTCCGGGTTCGTCGGCAAGGCCTATGCGGCCGGCGTGCCGATGGGCGGCGACCTCGACGGCCCGGCCACGACCGCGGCGCCGCGCTTCGCGGTGTCGGCCCTGAAGGATCCGGTCGGTGCCAACCTCGATCGCATCCAGATCGTGAAGGGCTGGGTCGACACGGAGGGCGCGAGTCACGAGCGCGTCTACGACGTGGCGGCTTCCGGTCAGCGGCGCGCGGACGACCGCACGCGTCGCGTGGCTCCGGTCGGCAGCACGGTCGACGTGGCGACCGCGACCTACCGGAACACCATCGGCGCGGCACGGCTCGCCGTCGTGTGGACCGACCCCGACTTCGACCCGGAGCGCGAGGCCTTCTACTACGCCCGCGTGCTGGAGATCCCGACACCGCGCTGGTCGACCTACGACGCGGTCAGGCTCGGCGTGACGCCCCCCGAGCCCAGCGCCATCCAGGAGCGCGCCATCACCTCGGCGATCTGGTACCGGCCGACAACGGTGGCTCGAGGATTGTGCCTGGCACGGGTCCTGCTTGAGCTCGGTTCATGGCAAGAAAACGATCGGGACGCACACGCTTCTTCTGCCCCAACCCGGACTGTGATTCCAGAGCCAACCCGAGAACTTGGCGCTTTCGCAAGAAGGGCTTCTTCTCGCGGACCCA
>CAZETS010000118.1:7406-8818 GCA_964515335.1 uncultured Spirochaetaceae bacterium | reverse complement strand
CTGACTTCTGGCACAGCGCGTGCCATGATCTCCGCATGGCCGACGACTCTCCCCCCGAATTCGAAGACCTCGGTGGCGCCGCCACCATGGATCCCTCCCCGCCGGTTCGCTGGATCACCTCGAAGGTGATGAGCCGCCTCGCGAGCGTTCCCGCACAGCGCAAGCGGCGCGCCCGGGCCGAGCGGGCGCGGATGCGGCGCGGCGAGCGGCACCGCATCGACTACTTCCATCAGGTCGACGACGCCTACAGCCTGCTGGCCGCGCAGATGCTGCCGGCGCTGCTCGACCGCTACGACGTCGAGCTGCATTGCCACGTGGCGGGGCAGATGCACGACCGGAACTTTCCCGAGCCCGAGCTGCTCGGGCCGCTCGGCTGCTACGACGCCGGCCTCGTGGCTCCCCACTACGGGGTCGATTTCCCGGCCGACGCGCAGACACCGGATCACGAGAGCGTCGAGTTGGCGCAGCGGATCCTCGTGGGTGTCGACGCGAAGGACTTCTCCGAGGTCGCCGTCGCGCTCGGCCAGGCCCTCTTCACGGGCGACCGCGAGGCAATCGACGCGCAGGCCGCCAACCATCCGCCCGTCCCCGCCGAGCAGGCGCGGCAGGCCGTCGAAGCCAGCAACGCGAATCGCACCCGGCTCGGCCACTATCAGGGAGCGACCTTCCACTGTGCGCCCGAGTGGTATTGGGGGCCGGACCGCATCTACCACCTCGAGAACCGCTTGATCGAGTACGGCGCGCGGCGTAACGGCAACGACGCACCCGCCTACCCGCGCCCGGCGATCGAGACCGGTCCGCTGAAGGACGACGGCTCGCTGACGCTCGAGTTCTATCCCTCGATCCGCAGCCCCTACTCGTCGATCATCTTCGATCCCACCGTCGACTTCGCGCGAGCGGTCGGCCTGCGGCTCGATACGCGCCCGGTCCTTCCCATGGTGATGCGAGGCACCGCGATCACCCGACAGAAGGGCACCTACATTCCGGCGGATGCCGCCCGTGAAGCCGCAGCGCTCGGCATCCAATGGGGGCCGATGTTCGACCCCATCGGCGACCCCGTGCGCAACGCCTATTCGCTCTTCCCGTGGGCAAGCGAACAGGGCAAGGGGGACGAATTCCTCTCGAGCTTCATGCGGCGCGCGTGGTTCGAAGGCGTCAATACGAACAACGATCGCGGCATGCGGAAGGTGGTGGAAGGCGCGGGTCTCGATTGGGGCGAGGCCAGGCAACGCATGGGCGACCCCGCCTGGAAGGAAGTGGCCGAAGCCAACCGCCAGGCCATGTACGCGTTCGGCTCGTGGGGCGTGCCCAGCTATCGCCTGCTCGACGCCCGCGGCGAAACCGTCGTCGCCGCCTGGGGACAGGACCGGCTCTGGCTCGTCTCGCGCGAGGTGCAGCGCGTCCTTGCCTCA
>CAZETS010000118.1:2652-7306 GCA_964515335.1 uncultured Spirochaetaceae bacterium | reverse complement strand
CGAGTGGGGATTCGAGTGGAACGTTGGAGCCGGCTTGCTCATCGACTTGAACGACTCGGTCTCGATGGGCGCCCGCTACCGCTACCGACGCTCGTATATGGATGAGATTTTCGGCATTCCGATCTCCGAGATCACCGTCGGCATTCACAACGTCAGCCTGGAGATCTTGTTCGGCGGCTGACGAGCGCCGCGGCGCATTCGACGGCGCCGGCGGGCAACAGACTTCCCAACGGTCTCCCTCCTGCTCTCTTGTCTCTCGCGCGCTGACCGACGCTCCCCGGGGGCCCGCGGCCCGGCTCGGGGCGGTGGTGGACGACCGGGCCGAACCCCGTCAAGCTCTTCGACCGGGGGACGGCATGAGCGATTCCGGGCGTTGGCGGCGATGCAGTGCGTGCAAGAAGGACATCGCGCTTGGCGCGATCCACTGGGTCTGCAGCGTCTCCACCTGTAATCGCAAGCGCACCGGGCTGGTGTTCTGCTCGGTCGACTGCTGGGAGATCCACCTGCCGACCGAGCGCCACCGCGAAGCCTGGGCGGTCGAGGCGAGGGCGCCGGCCACGCTCGATCCGCCGGCGTCGGGCGGCGCGGCCTCGAAGGCGCGCCCCAAGCAGGCAGGGCAGACGGCGCGATCACAGGGCTCCGAGGCCGACATCCTGGTGGTCGCGAGCCGGCTCAAGGCGTACGTGAAGTCGGCCGCGGGCTACAACACGTCGGACCGCGTGCTGCCCGTGCTGTCCGACAAGCTGCGCGCGATCTGTGACGAGGCGATCGAGAATGCACGGCGCGCCGAGCGATCGACGGTGCTCGACCGCGACGTGCCGCCCGGCGAGCACACGAGAAGAACGACCAGCCAGACCAGCGCAGCCCGCACGACCGGCGAGCCGACGATCATCCGCCGCCGCAGCGAACGCTAGCTGCGCTCCGCTCTCAGCTCGCCGGATGCACCTGGATGGGAGACGACCAGGCGCGCTCCTGGATCGTCTTCGGCAGGTCTGTCCGCGGCTCGACGTCGTCGCGCAGCGCATCCCAGGTCGACCAGCGGCAGGTCGGGTTTTCGAGCACGCGCGCGTAGTAGAAGGCGCGCTCGCTCGCGTCGAAGTCCGGGTCGCGCCACAGCGCGCTGAGCTGAGCGTCGCCCTTGTCGCGCGAGTAGGAGCAATCGCTGATGTCCACCCGCGCTCCGTTGTCCGGGCAGCGGTGCGTGGCGGGGTCGACGGCCCCGCCGTCCGAGCAGGCGATGTCGTACACGCGCTCGTGGGTCTCGCCCGCGGCGTCGATCCAGCCCTTGATGATCTGCAGGCGTTGAAGCGGCGCGCTCAGCGCGTCGGCGAGCGCCCAGACGGCGAACACCGGCGAGCCGCCTCGCCGGGCCGCGAGGTCGCCTCCCATCGCGACGCCCCCCTCGTAGGCCCGCGCCAGCGAATCCTTGCTTGCGAGCAGGTCGGGACCGAGCCCGTAGCCGGCAAAGAAGCGAAGCGGAATCCGCGGCCCCGAGGTCGCAAAGGTCTCCTTGCGGCGGAACGCCTCGTAGAGTGCGTCCCGGGTGTTCTCCTCCGCCCAGACGCCCGTCACCCCGGAAGCCCCGTAGGTGGGCGTCGCGCTCTCCATGTAATTTCGGCCGTCGATCTCCCTCACCATCTCGGGCGCCATGAACTTCGCGAGAATGCCGGTGAAGAAGCCGAGAGGAACCGAACCGCGAAGCTCGGGGTGCGCGTCGAGCAGGCCCACCTTCGAGAAGAAGTTCGACTCGTCGTCGGAGATCGCCCCGGTGTGGGTATCGCTCGCCCCCACGAAGCCGAACGCGTAGGGGTTGGTGACGCCCTGCCGTTCGAGGGCCAGGCCGCGCCGCAGGGCGTCGCGCACGTAGCTGCCGGCGGGCTCGCTCACCAGCATGGTGGCCACGCGGTAGGGAGCGATCTCGAAGGCCGCCCACTCGTCCCGGGTCGAGAGCGACGGATGGGTCTCCGAGGTGCCCTTCACCTGGGTGATCTCGACGAGCGGTTCGTTGCGGATCCGGAGCCGCGCGTATTCGTCGTCGATGGGGTTCTCCGCCCAATCGACCAGCTTGAACATCTGCCCGTTCGATCCGTTCGAGTTGTGGGGAATCGCGAGGCTCTCGATGCCCGCCTTCCGCAGCCCGTCCATCCAGACCCAGAGGTCCTCCGGGTTGCGCGAGTGGAAGCGCGAGAACGGCACGGCGGGCAGGCGGTCGGTGCCCTTGAAGATCACGTTGCGGTGCAGGTTGCCGCGATCGTCCGACGAGGTGGTGTACTCGAACGCCGCGAAGGTCGTGAAGCGGCCCGGGTCGTTGTGCTGGTCGGCGGCGTCGACGATCTCCGCCCAGGCGCTGCGTGAGATGTCGAGCACGGTCTCTCGCTCGACCTCTCCCTGGTCGATGGCCTCCGCGAGCGCGGGCAGAAAGGACCCGAAGGACTGCATGCGACCGGCCAGGCTGGTGATCCCGTAGTTGTCGGGATAGTTCATTCCGTTGAGCGGCCTCGCCACTTCGAGCTGCGAGAATGCCGTCGTGGTGTCGCCGGCTGCGGGAGCGACGCCGAGGAACATGGCGTGGTCGGTAACCGCGTAGAAGTCGAGGGGCTGCCTGAGGGTCATCTCGAAGCCGCCCGGGTGAAGGATGGTCTCGCCCTTCGCGTAGCGGTACGCATCGCCCGGCGTGGCCAGCGTGCCGAAAACGAACGCGTCGAACGAGTAGGTGGTGTGGACGTGCAGATCGCCGAACAGGGCGACGCGCCCGGCGGCCTCGTCGACGCGTCGGTCGAGCACCTCGTCGTCGGCTTCGAAGAGGGCGCCGCGCGCCAGGGCGCCCATCAGGTCGCCCCCCGGCCCCGGGGCGGCCGGGTCCGGCTCGTCACCGGAAGAACATCCCAGCCCCAGCACGCCGAAGGCGACCATCACTATCCCGACCAGCGACCTCTGCATCATCTTCTCCCATCGCGGCTCACCGCGCCCCACGAGATGACCTGCCGCGCCAGCACGGGCGGTGGCGGGCCGGAACCATGCTATCAGGAGAGCGCGGTGATATCCGGGCGGCGGAAGCGGGTATTTGCAAGCCCCGATCGGCCAGCCTGGGGCCCATGTATGCTCACCCCAGACGAACCGGGAGGACCCGCGTGGCCCGCATCGTGCTCTCAGCCTGGGCGCTGACCGCCCTGCTCTCCTGGTGGCTGCTCGGCGGCCTCCTCGGCAAGTTCGTCGAGGGCTACGACCGCGCGGCGCTGTCTCTTCTGCCGCTGGCCGTCACACTGCTGGCGCTGCTCGGCAGCGTGGTCGTCACGGTGATGTGGGCGCGGGGCGCGCGCTCGCCTTTTTCGCCTTCCTCTTCTTCTTCCTCCTCATCATCCCCCGCCCCTGCCGACGCGCCCTCCGCAAGGCTTTCGGGACGCCGGCGCTTCCTGCTCGGCACGCTCGCGACGGGTGGCGGCGTCCTCGCGACCATGGCCGCCGCCATCGCGCGCAACTTCGGCTGGTACGACGTGTCGGCCAGGCGGATCTTCCTGGTGCGGCCGCCCTACAAGGCTGACGTGGCGCGCGACGAGTGGTCGGGCTCGCGGGTGGTCTCCTACCGGCGCCTCGGGCGCACCGAGGCACGCGTCTCCGACATCTCGATCGGGTCGGGATCGGGCACGGGCGGGCGGCAGACTTCCGCAGTGGTTCGCGAGGCCATCGAGCGTGGCGTCAACTACTTCGACACCGCGCCCGACTACAGCGAGACCGGGTCCGAGATGCGCATCGGCGAGGCGATCCGGGGCGTGCGCGACGAGATCTTCCTCGCCACGAAGTTCTGCAACCCCAAGGGCCACCTCGGTGTCGGCAGCACGGTCGAAGAGTACATGGAGGCGGTCAACGGCAGCCTCCGGCGCCTGCAGACCGACCACGTCGACCTCGTGCACGTCCACTCCTGCGACACGGTCGAGCGGCTGATGGACCCGAACGTCCACGAGGCCTTCGATCGCCTCGCGGAGCAGGGCAAGGTGCGCTTCATGGGCGTGTCGACCCACACGCCCAACCTCGAGGCCGTCGCCGACGCTGCCATCGACAGCGGCCGCTTCGACGTGATGATGCTCGCCTACCACTTCGGCGCCTGGCCGCGGCTCGGCGAGATCATCGATCGCGCCGCCCGGCAGGACATCGGCGTGGTCGCGATGAAGACGCTGCGCGGCTCGAAGCATCACGGGCTGCTCACCGATCGCGACGAGCGCGACTCGTACACGCAGGCCTCGTTCAAGTGGGTGCTCTCGAACCCGAGCGTCTCGTGCCTGGTGATCTCGCTGTGGGAGACCGGCCAGCTCGACGAATTTCTCTACGCCTCGGGTCAGCCGCCGACCGCCTCGGACATCGCCCTGCTCGAGCGCTACGGCGAGCTCGCGGCCGACACCCACTGCCGGCAGCACTGCGGCGCCTGCCTGGGCAGCTGCCCGGAAGGCGTGCCGATCCACGACGTGCTGCGCCACCGCATGTACTTCGAGGACTACGGGGCCCAGAGGGAGGCGATGCGGCGCTACGCGGGCCTGGCCACGAAGGCGGACGCCTGCGGGAGCTGCGCGGCCCCCTGCGCGACGGCCTGCCCGTACGGCATCGCGATCCCCGAGCGCACCCGCGAGGCCCACGCGATGCTCACGCTCGGCTGATCGCT
>CAZETS010000118.1:0-2552 GCA_964515335.1 uncultured Spirochaetaceae bacterium | reverse complement strand
GCGCCGCCGTGTACGGCCGTCTGCTTTCGACCTGCGGCGCTTGTCACCAGGCCGTGGGCGTCAGCTTCGGGAAGTCCGGCTGAGTGGCTCGTCGAGGGACGTGACCGCTAGTGGCTCTCCCGCCAGGCGTCCCAGTCGGCGCGCAGCGGGGGCAGCAGGCTGCGATCGCCGAGGACCTCTCCCGCCAGAATCGAGGCAAGCAGGTCGGTTTCGAGCACCTCGCTTGCGGCCAGCACCCCGCCTCGCATGACGCCCGCGATCCCGGGCCCGGACGGCGTGCTGGCGCCGCAGAGGAAGAGCCCCTCGATCTCGGTTCGCGGCCCCACGCGCATCGGCCCCGCCTGGCTGCACGACATCTCGATGCCGTACGACGTGCCGCCCGTCGAGTGGGTGAAGCGCTCCTGGCTGACCGGCGTGGCGGCCTCCTTCCAGACGATGTGCTCGCGGAGGTCGGGGATCACGCTCTCGGCGCTGGTGAGGAGCCGCTCCATCACCTCGTCCTTGCGGCGCCGGTACTCGGGATCCCGGTGGTAGCGGCCGCCTTCGGCCGGGCCCCGGTCGACGTTCCACACCGAGTAGTCGCGCGGCACCAGCGTCATGATCTGCAGGTTGGTGTGCCCCGCCGGCGCGAGGTGACGGCTTTCGCGGTCCTTCAGGGTGGCCGTCGTGACGTACGACATCGCCTTGCTGCTGAGCTGCCCGGCGTCGAGCTCGGCGTAGATCGACTCGATGTCGTAGTCGCCCCAGATGAAGTGATTGCTGTTCGGCATGCCGCGCTCGGCGAGGTCGACGTCGAGCCCGACGTACACGCAGAAGAGCGGCACCGCCATCTCGAGCGAGCGGATGCGCTCGAGGGTGTCGGGCTTCCAGTGACTGTCGCCGACGAGCTCGAAGACCGTCCGCTTGAGGTCGGCGTTCGAGACGACGATGGGCGCCTCGATCTCCACGGGACGCTTGTTGTGCTTGCCGGTCAACACGCCGCACACCCGGCCGCCCTCGATCAGGATCTCGTGCACCGGGCTCTGGGTGCGCACCTCGCCGCCGTTGGCGCGGATCGACTCGATGAGCCGGCCGGCGATCACCTGGCCGCCGCCCACCGGATAGTAGGCGCCGCGCAGAAAGTGGTCGGTCAGCCCGGACGCCATCACGACCGGCGTGTTGCTCGGGCGCACCGCGTAGCAGCCCTGCTCGCCGAGCAGCACGCCCGACGCGCGCTCGGACAGGCCGTGCTCGGCAAACAGCTCGGTGACCGGCCGCAGACCCTGCTGGAGAAAGACCGGCGCCTCGGCCATCACCTCGCTCATGCCGAGCTCGCCCCGCTGCAGCCGGCGGCCGGTGGCGGCGACGTCTTGCATCACGTCGAGCACGCCGTTCAGGGATTCGCGCTCGGCAGGGAAGGTCTCGTGCAGGCGGGCCCGGTAGCGGTCCCAGCCGAACGGGATGCGGAAGCTCTGATCCGGGAAGTGAAGCGTCGAGTAGCCGTCCGAATCCATCGGGCGGAAGACCACGCGCTCGGCGAGCCCGAGGCCGTTCAGCACCGCCGTGATGACGCCGTCGCGCCCGCACTCGCCGATGTAGTGGATGCCGACGTCGAACTCCCACTCGCGACCCTTGTGGTTGCGCCGGAAGACCTGACTGTTCCCGCCGGCCACGTAGTGGGCCTCGAGCACGAGGGTGCGCTTGCCGGCAGCGCACAGATAGGCCGCCGTGACGAGCCCGCCGAGCCCGGATCCGATCACGACCGCGTCGAACTGCTCGCGTTCGCCGCTGATGTCGTCGGACATGCCTGCTCCTCTGATGCAAACCACGCAAACCATGCAAACGATGCGAGCGGCCGCCGCTTGCCCGGCAGCTCTCGAGCGCGCGTCCGAGCGCCCGCTCCGTTGCGAAGCATCGACGCGAAGGCGCCACCTCGCAGTCTAACGCCCGCTCGCACACGCGTATACTCGCGATCGATACAGTCGGGCCGCTCGGACCCCCGGCGATTCGCGATTGCGGCGGTCTGCCACACTGGCCGGCCTTCGAAGGATCGCCCGGGACGCGGCAACCGACACGAATCAGAGGAGGCAGCGGGCACGATGCATTCGCACTCGCCGGATACCCGAGAGATCACGCGCGACGCCGTGTCCGGCGCACTGCTCCCGCTCGCGCGCGCGTCTACGCTGCCCGCGCCGGCGTTCACGTCGCCGCGCGTGTACGAGCGCGAGATCGAGCGGCTGTTTCGCCGCGAGTGGCTCTGCGCGGGGCGCGTCGACCAGATCCCCGAGTCGGGCGACTACATGTGCCTCGACCTGCTCGGCGCCCGGCTGGTGGTGGTGCGCGATCACGACGGGCGCGTCCGCGTGCTCTCGCGAATCTGCCGGCACCGCGCGGCGGACGTGGTGGGCGGCTCGGGCAACACGCGCTCCTTCCAGTGCCCGTATCACGCCTGGACGTTCGCGCTGGACGGGCGTCTCGTCGGCGCGCCGCACATGGACGGCGTCGAGGGCTTCGAGCGCAGCGACTGCGGGCTGCCCGAGCTGCGAAGCGAGCTGTGGGAGGGCTGGATCTTC
>CAZETS010000117.1:0-9126 GCA_964515335.1 uncultured Spirochaetaceae bacterium | reverse complement strand
TCTGTCCGGTGGGATCTGTCGGTTGGCGAACAGCCGGCGCGGGCGTCCGGCTCATAATTTTGACGTTTCCAATTTTATCGAACTATTGGCCGGCGTCAACCCGCAGGCGCCGCTCGTCTCACGACGGCGGGCCGGGGACCGGGCCGGGCCGGGCCGAGGATCACGAACCCCGGAGCCTCGCGCTGCAGATGTCCCTCCTGCCATCTCCATCTACTGCATGCCCCGAATGCGAACACGGGCGTGGGCGACGCGAACGCCTTGCACCGCTTCCGCGTCGAGGACCCGGCCGTCTGCGAGTGGTCGATCCGCACGAGCAGCAAAACCGGCTACGCCAACGCGCTGGCGACGCCGAGGTGGCGAGCAGCGCGGCGGTAACGGACCAGACGCACGAAGCCGATCCGTGCGCTGCCGCCGCTGCCCGACGAGGCGAGCTAGACTGCGCGTCTTCCGCTTCAAGGAGTAACCGCATGCCGATGCCCGGCGACGTCGGAATCATCGACACGATGATCGGATTTCCGGCCAGCGACTTCTCGCAATACGACTTCATCCGCAAGCAGCTGCGCGACGGCCAGAGCCGCGACGACTACGACTTCCCGGTCGAGTACATGTTCAAGCACGTCCCGAAGGACCTCTACGGCGCCGACAACCCGATCGACGTCACGCTGCACGAGATGGACCGGTTCGGGGTCGAGCGGGGCCTGATCGGATGCGAGGACGACGTCAGTCGGCGAGCGCTGAAGGACCATCCCGACCGCTTCATCGCGGCCGGCAACGTCGACCCGAACGACGGAGTCGAGGGCCTGCGCAAGATGGTCCGGCAGCACGAGGAGTTCGGTGTGCGGGCCTTCGGGACCTTTCCGGCGGGCTGCAACCCGCAGGTGCCGATCGACCACGCGAAGTACTACCCCTACTACGCGAAGTGCTGCGAGCTCGGCGTGCCGATCTTCGTCTGCGCCGGCGTTCCGGGACCGCGGCTGCCGATGGCGTGCCAGCACGTCGAGCGCATCGACCAGGTCATGTACGACTTCCCCGAGCTGGTCTTCGTGACGCGGCACGGCTGCGAGCCCTGGGAGAAGCTCGCCATGAAGCTGATGCTCAAGTGGCCGAACCTCTACTTCTCGACGTCCGCCTTCGCGCCCAGGTACTACCCCAAGGAGATCGTCGACTACGCGAACACGCGGGGCGCCGACAAGATCATCTACGCCGGCTACTTCCCGATGGGCCTCTCCCTCGAGCGCATCATGGGCGACATGCCGAACGTTCCGTTCCGCGACCACGTGTGGCCGAAGTTCCTGCGCGAGAACGCCATGAGGGTGCTCGGACTCGAGTAGGGGGGCCTACCGCGTGCCCGCTGCGAGCAGGCATAGACCCGCCCAGCGGCGCGCCCTCGCCGCCGTCCTGGCGGCGGCCGCGGCGCTCGGGGGCCAGGCCTGCGACTCCTCGCACCCGGTGCCGCACTCGGTGGTTCTCGTCTCGCTCGACACGCTGCGGGCCGACCACCTGGGCGCCTACGGGTACCCGCGTGAGACCAGCCCGAACGTCGACGCCCTCGCCGCGTCGGGCGTGCTGTTCGAGCGCGCCATCACACAGGCGTCGTCGACACTGCCGGCACACCGCTCGCTCTTCCGCTCGCGCGATGCCTCGCGAGCGGGTTCGGGCGCCACGCTGGCCGAGGTGCTCGGCGCGAACGGGTTCCGCACGGCGGCCTTCACCGGCGGCGGAAACGTGTCCGCCGCCTTCGGGTTCGGCCGGGGCTTCGAGCGCTACGTCGAGGATCCGCGAGGGCTCGGCGAAGCGTTCGACGACGTCGAGATCTGGTTGCGGGGTCACGCCGACGAGCGGTTCCTGCTGTTCGTGCATACCTACGACATCCACCTCCCCTACGACCCGCCGCCCCCCTACGACGAGCGATTCGCGGCCGACTACGCGGGTTCGATCGCCGGCAACCGGACGCGCGAGCTGCTCCGCAAGCTGCGGCGCCACGGCGAGTACGCCCGGTTCGAGGGCCGGGTCGACCTCGACGACGAGGACCGGCGCAAGATCGTGGCCCTCTACGACGGCGGGATCGCCTACACCGACACCTTCGTGGGCCGCCTGCTGCTGCTGCTGCGTGAGCTCGACCTCGACGACCGCACGGCGATCGTGGTCTTCTCTGACCACGGGGAGGAGTTCTGGGAGCACGGCTCCGTGCTGCACTCGCACACGCTCTTCCAGGAGCTGGTGCACGTCCCGCTGATCTTCGCGCTGCCGGGCAAGTGGCGCGCCGGCACGCGCATCGACACGACCGTGCGCCTGATGGACGTGGCGCCCACGGTCCTCGAGCTGCTCGGCCTCGCGGTGCCGCCGTCCTTCGAAGGCCGCAGCCTGGTCGGTCTGATGAGCGGCGAAACGACCGCACACCCACCCGCCGCGAGCGAAATCCGCGACCTGCGCGCCTGGATCGAGCACCCCTGGAAGCTCATTCGCGAGGGCGCAGGCCCGGACGCACGCGTACGGCTCTTCCATCTCGTCGACGACCCCGGCGAGCAGCGGGACGTCTCTGCCGCGCACGGCGAAGTGGTGGCCCGGCTTCGCGGCGCGATGGACCGAGCATCGCGAAGCAGCGGGTTCGTTCGAGACGTCGAGCTCGAGGACGTCGGCCCCGACTTGCGCGATCAGCTGGAAGCACTCGGATACGTCGACGAATGACGGCCGGCCCGACAGGCGGCCGCCGTTCGATTACCCGCGTGGCCAGGAGGCGCACACCGTGAAGGGCAAACTCGACACGCGCGCGCTCGAGCGTGCCGCCGAGCAGGAGATCGAGCGGGGCCTCATCGCCTGTCAGGTCGCCGTGGCGCACGGCGGCGACGTGGTGTGGACGGGCTCGTTCGGCAGCGCGACCCCGAGCACGCGCTTCTGGGTCGCCTCGGCCACCAAGCCGATCGTCGCGTCGGCGGTGTGGATCCTGATCGGCGAAGGGAAGGTCGACCTGGCCCGCCCTCTCGCCCACTACCTGCCCGAGTTCGGCGCACGGGGCAAACAGCACGTCACCGTCGAGCAGGTCATGCTGATGACGTGCGGCTTTCCGAATGCCGAGATGACCTCGGAGGATGGGAAGAATCCCCGGCGCCGCATCCAACGCCTCGCCGATTGGACGCTCGAGTACGAGCCGGGAACGCGCTACGTCTACCACGGCTCGTCGGCCCACTGGGCGCTCGCCGAGCTGATCGAGCGCACCAGCGGCATCGACTTCTGCGACTTCGTCGAGCAGCGCGTCACCGGCCCGCTCGGCTTGCCGCGCCTGCTCGGCCTGTCGCGGGCCGAGCAGACCGACATCGCCCAGCTCTCCGACGCCGCAAACGACCAGACGCGATCGCTCGTCGACTACGCGAGCAAGATCGACGCGGGCGAGCCGGGCGGCGGTGGCGTGATGACCGCCTCGACGCTCGCCCTCTTCTACCAGGCCCTGCTCCACGACCGCGCGGGCATCTGGGACGCAGACGTGCTGGCTGACGGCACGACGAACGTGCGCTGCACCCTCCCCGATCCAGTGATGAACCTGCCGGCCAACCGCACGACGGGGGTCGTGGTCGGCGCCGGCTTCGGGGCGACCTGGGGCGACTCGCCCACCGCCTTCGGTTGGCCCGGCATGGGTGGTCAGATCGGCTTCGCGGATCCGGCCACCGGCGTGTCGTTCGCGTTCCTGCAGATGGGCGACGGCGACGAGATCACCACCTTCGTCCGTGCCACCAGCATGACGAAGCTTGCCCTGGAGCTGGGCCGCTAGACCCCGGTTCGGTCGGCTGTGGTAGGCTTCGCCCGTTCGACGCATCGGCATGCCGCAACGTGCAGGTGGGCACTCAGGGACGGAACATGAACAACCCGGTCCGCATCGTTCTCGTCATCGTTTGCGTGGTGGTGCTCTACTACCTGGTCACCACGCTGGCACGCGGCGTCGCAAGCTGAGCTTCGGCGGCCGCGCCAGGTTTCACGTGAGGACCAGGACGCCCACGGGCGTCAACCCTGGCTGCCCGGCCCCGTAGCCGCGATCTCGAAGCCTTCGAGGCCGGCTTGCTGGCGGTGCTCGAAGCTCTCGATGCCGTCGACCCGCGCCAGCGAAGGCCCGACCCGGCACCAGGCCTCGAGCGCATCGACGGCCGCGGCCGGACCCTGCGCGACCAGCTCCACGCGCCCGTCGCGAAGGTTGCGCACCCAGCCCGAGAGACCGAGCGCGCGCGCCTCGGCGGCTGTGTGCGCCCGAAAGGCCACGCCCTGCACGCGGCCGCTGACGAGGATCCGGCGGGACGTCACGGCCGCCACGATCCGACCGAACCCGCGATCATCCACGATGCACGTCGTGACACCGCCGTACCCACTCCGCTGCTGCGCGCACCGGCCGACGGCGCTCGCAGGGCGAGCGTAGCCCGCCAGAGCGGGTGATCGAGCGCGCGATGCTCGGGCCCGTGGCGCGAAGGCGAGCTTTGCGGCGCTTCGGGGGCGCGCCTATCGTGAGACGTCCACAGTCGAGACGGCCACACGTGAGACGCTCACGGAAGCGAGGTTCCCCCATGAGCAAGCCCCCTGCCCAGATCCCCGACCCCGACGAGGTGCGAGCCTATTCGCTCCGCGTCTGGAGCTACAAGCAGGGCGAGATGGTCTCGTTGATGATCCACCTCGGCGATAGGCTCGGACTCTACGAGGCGCTCGCCGGAGCGGGACCGGTGACGGCGAGCGAGCTCTCCGAGCGCACGGGCCTCCACGAGCGCTGGCTGCTCGAGTGGCTGCGCGGTCAGACGGCGGCGGGCCTGCTCGACTACTGCGGAGACGACCGGTTCGAGCTCGGTGCAGTGGGTGCCGCAGTGCTGGCCGACGAGACGGCGAGCCTCGCCTTCGCGGCCGGAGCCTTCGGCGAGCCGATGGGACCGGACGTCGCGGGCCGGCTGGCCGACGCCTTCCGCACCGGCATCGGGCTTTCCTATCAGGATCTCGGCCCCAACGCCGCGCACCGGACCGAGCGCATGCTCGGCCCCTGGGTACGGCAGGCGCTCGTGCCGCAGATCATCCCCGCCCTCGACGGGGTTCACGACCGGCTTCGGGAGGGCGCCCGGGTGGCCGACGTGGGCTGCGGGGCCGGCGTGGCGCTGCTCGCGATGGCGAGCGCGTACCCGGACTCGACCTTCCACGGCTACGACCCGTCCGAGCACGCGATCGATCGCGCGCGGGCGAAGGTCGCCGAGCACGGGCTCGACAACGTCGAGCTCGAGGTGGCCGGCGGCGAGCAGCTCCCGGACGACGCGGGCTTCGACCTGATCATCACCTTCGACTGCATCCACGACATGACGCGCCCCGCCGAGGTGATCGCATCGATCCGCCGGGCCATCCGTCACGACGGCACGTGGCTCATCAAGGACATCCGCAGTCAGCCGCGCTTCGAGGACAACCTCGGCCACCCGCTGCTCGCAATGTTCTACGGCTTCTCGGTATCGGCCTGCATGTCGTCGGCGCTCTCCGAGCCGGGCGGCGCCGGGCTCGGCACGCTGGGCTTCAACCCCGAGGTCGCCGAGAAGATGACGCGTGACGCCGGCTTCGAGCGGTTCACGGTCCACGACTTCGAGGACCCGGCGAACCTCTACTACGAGGTGCGGCCGTAGCACCCGCTCGCTAGAGGGTCACCGTCTCGTACGGATGCTGGACCGGATTGCCCGCCGTGAGGTGCATCTCGCGGCACGGCAGGTCCATCACGATGGACGACACCGTTCCGATCCGGAACGGGCCGACATCGCGATAGGCCGCACAGATCGAGTCCGGCGCGCCTTCCCGGTCGAGCAGGATCCGCTGCATTCGCTCGACCGACTGCGGCTCGTCCGCGTCGAGCAGCTCGCCCGCCCGGCCGTAGCGACGCTTCGAGTTGGGGATCAGCAGGTCGCCCGACTGGTCGCGCGGGCGAGCGACGTAGTGGTTGGTGTGCAGCAGCACGTCGCCGGCCGGCTCGATGAAGTCGACCTCCTCGCCGTACAGCTCGACGCCGAGTGCGCGTCCGCGATCGTCACCTGCGAGCATGTGGCTGCAGGTGCCGAAGCAAGCGCCGGCCACGGTTCGACGCACCTCGTCGAGGGACGTGCAGTCGAGCACGGCCCGGAGCAGCACGTGGACGGGCACCGCCGGCCGGCTCGCCGTGCCGCTCAGGATGTTGAGACAGACGCCGATGCCGGCCGAGTTGAGCCCGATCTTGCCGATGATGCCGGGCTCGGCGAGCTGCAGGATGCGGTGGCCGTCGTCGCGACGGATCTCGACGAGCACCATCAGCGCCTCGAGGCGCTGCATCCAGTCCCAGTTCTGCCCGAGCGTGCGCGAGCCGGGGAAGTACAGCGCCGTGCACTCGCCGGGGCCCGTAGCGGCGGCGGGATGGACGGAGCTGTGAAGGATCTCCGTGCGGGCGTTCAGGGCGGCGATCTCCCACGCCTCGAGGCCCGACGCCTCCGCGATACCCTCGATTTCGGCCGCGTACTCGGCGCGGAAGGCGCTGATCGCGGCGAGATAGGCGAGTCCGCCCGCGCGCACGTCGAGGCTCGGGTTCAGGAAGATCGAGTCGCCGTAGAAGGTCCAGGTGTCGCGGATGCGCTCGCGAATCGCCTCGCCGAGAGCGCGGCCCCTCGCGCGGGGAGGGCCTTCCAGAACGATCGGCTCGAGCATCCCGCACCCCGCTGTTCTCTTGGCCACGGCTACGACTTCATCCCCTGCGCGGGCCGATCGACCCACCAGGACGCCTCGCCGGCGCCGGCTCAATCGCCTTGGCGACCACCGCCGGGCTCGCGCTCGAGCTCGGCCTGCAGGCGTCGCCGGAGTCGGCCGAGGACCTCGTCCGAAACGGGCTCGGGCTCGCCGAGCCGATCGCGCAGGTCGCGGCAGACGCCCGAGTAGAGCCCGCCGAAGCGCGTGCACTGATCGCATGCCGAGAGATGCTGCTCCACGCGATCGCGCTGTGCGTCGTCGAGGTCTCCGCCGAGGTAACTCTCCAGCCCGGCCAGGACGTCGAGGCAGGTGATCCCGGCGATCTCGCGGTCAAGCATTCTTCACACCCTTGCGCCGCAGCGCCGCCAGCAGCCGCAGCCTGGCCCGATGCAGGCGCGACTTCGTGGCCGCCAGCGGCAGGCCCAGCGCGCCGGCGGTTTCACGGCCAGTCAACCCCTCGAGGTCGTGCAGCACGATGACCTCACGATCCTCCGCAGCAAGCTCCGCGAGGGCGGCCCGCAAGGCGACGCTGCGCTCCGCCGACTCGGCGAGGTGCTCCGGGTCGGCCGGGTCTCCCCAACCGGCCTCGATGCCCAGGGTGTCCATCGTCGAGTCGTCGACCGCGACGGCCGGGCGGGAACGAAGGTGTTTCATGGAGGCGTTGCGCGCGATCGTGAGCAGCCAGCTCTTCACGCGCCCGTCACCACGAAAGCTCGCGGCGCCGCGATAGGCCGCCAGGAAAGTTTCCTGCAGCGCATCCTCCGCCGCATCATCGTCGCGAGTCAGCATGCGGATGAAGCGGAGGAGCGCCGCAGAGTGCAGCTCGACGAGCTCGTCGAACGAGCGCCGGTCGCCGTCGGCGGCCGCGGCAAGCAGCCGCCGGTCTAGCTCGTCGGAGTCGTGGACGACGGGTCGAGTGGACAGGTGCGTAGCCCCAGAACAGTGTAGAGGGGGCACGATCCTACCAGACCCGTCACCAGCGGAACGAGTCCGATCCACCCAAACGGCGTCTGCGGGCCGACGAACACGATCGAAAGCAGGACGACGCCCGCGAGCACGCGGAGCACGCGATCGGCGACACCCTCGTTCCGGGGCATGAGCTTCGAAGCCATCTTCCTTTTCCTCCTTCGTATCGGCCGGGGATCCGACCGTTCTCACCCCCACTGAGTCGGCTCGGCGCCAGAAGGATTCGCCGAATCTCGCTCGGCCCGGGATCTTTTCGCCTCCGCCGGGCCGAATCGGCGATCGGCTCGCCGCGGCCGCCGGATGGGGCGGGGGAGGAAGGAGTCCCCTGCCGGGCTCGCCCGGAGCGCCTGTGCGGCTAACGTCTCCGCATGGCTCATCAGTGCTTCGACGTCAGCGTGGACGATCGCGTCGCCCACATCGTTCTCTCCCGCCCGGAAAAGCGCAACAGCATGGTGCCCGAGTTCTGGGACGAGCTGCCGGCGATCGTGCGCGAGATCGACGACGGCTCGTTGGCCCGCGCCATCGTGATCTCGTCCAGCGGCCCGCACTTCACCTCGGGCCTCGACCTCCAGGCCTTCGCGCCGTCCGAGAACCTCGGCGGACTCGCCGGCGCCGAGGCCGACGAGGCCCGCCGCCAGCAAGGGGCACGCTTCTACCAGAACGTGCTGCACATGCAGCAGAGCTTCAACGCTCTCGAGCAGTGCCGCATCCCCGTGCTGGCCGCGATCCAGGGAGGCTGCATCGGCGGCGGAGTCGATCTCATCACCGCCTGCGACATGCGCTACGCGACGGAAGACGCCTTCCTGACCATCTTCGAGATCAACGTCGGCATGACGGCGGACGTGGGCACCTTTCCGCGCATCGTGAAGCTGCTGCCCGAAGGCGTGGTCCGCGAGCTCGCCTACACGGGGCGGCGCATGTCGGCCGCCGAGGCGCAGGCGCTCGGACTCGTGAACCGCGTGTACGCCGATCAGACCAGCATGCTGGAAGGCGTCATGGAGGTGGCGCACGAGATCGCGAGCAAGCCGCCGCTCGCCGTCTACGGCTGCAAGCGCATGATCAACTACGCCCGCGATCACAGCACGGCCGACGGGCTGGACTACATCGGCATCTGGAACGCCAGCATGCTGCAGCCGGCCGAGATGGTGGAGTCGATCGCGGCGCGCGCCGAGAAGCGCGAGGGTCGTTTCGTCGATCTGCCGACGATACGGCGCAAGCTCGCTCGGGACTGAGCGCGCCGTGCTGCAGCGCCGCTAGCGCTTTGCGGCCGCGGCCTCGTCCCGGATCACCTTCGCGCCGTTCGGGTCGACCGGGATCCCGTGCAGCTGCATGTTGTGCGAGTGGCCGAGCTGCTGGAGCGACATCGCGGCCTGCAGGGCGGCCCACAGCCCCTGGGCGTCCTGCGCCTGATTGACCGACTGCTTGGCGAGCTTGAGGCCCATGCCCGGC
>CAZETS010000116.1:0-9488 GCA_964515335.1 uncultured Spirochaetaceae bacterium | reverse complement strand
GCCCTGCAGTTTCGCGCAGCGCCTCGCGTTCGTCGCGTCCTCGGAGGGCGCGGCCCCGGCGGTCGCACGGCCAGGGCGATCGACAGATCGGGCACCGGGACGGCGCTTTCCGTTCGGAACATGGCCAGGTCTTCCTCCGGGTGCGAATCTCCTGCAGCCAGAGCGGCCGGCCACAGGGGCCGCTCTGAACGGCGCGGGCGGACACCCCGCATTCGCCCGGCCCGGAGTCGGCCGGCTGGCGGCGGGACGGAGGGGCCGGCAGGCATGCAGGTCACGATCGTCGGAGCGGGCGCGGTGGGTCTACAGCTCGCGCTCCGGCTCGCGGCCGCCGGCACCAGCACCCACCTGGTGACGCGACGCCCGGACGTCGCCGAGGCGATCGCCCGGGACGGCGGGAGGCTGGTCGATCCCGCCGACGGCCGGTCGACCGCGGCGCGCCCCGACCGCGTGTCGGCGCCGGCAGACCACCTCGACCTCGGCGACGGGCCCGTCCTGCTCTGCGTGCGGACCGGCGAGACCGCCCGGCTCGCGCGCGAGCTGGCCGGGGCGTCGCCGAGCGCGGTCGTCGCGAGCGCGCAGAACGACGTCGGCAACGAGGCGATCCTGGCCGAGCACTTCGCACACGTGCTGGGGATAGTGGTCCGGCAGACGTGCACGCTTCGCGATGCCCGCACGGTGCTCGCGACCGGGCGCGGCCGGATCGTGATCGGCGACCACCCGGCGGGGGTGGGACCGGTCGCGCAAGCGCTCGCCGACCGCTTCGAGACCGCCGGCTTCGACGTTGGCCGCTCGGCACGGATCGGCCAGGACAAGTGGCTGAAGCTCGTCCACAACCTGATGAGCGCCGTGAACGCGCTGGTCCGCCGGCCCGACCACACCACCGAGGCATTCGTCGAGCTGAAGATCCGTCTCGTCGAGGAGGCTCGCGAGGCACTCGCTGCCGCCGGCATCGAGGCGCGCCCGTGCGACGGCCGCGACCGCAGCATCGAGCAGGAGATCGAGCATCTGCGCGGCTCGCTGGCCGACGGCACCAGCGCCCGCGACCTGCCCCTCTACAACGCCTGCTGGGCGGCGCTGCGCGATCCGGCGCGTCCGCTCGAGGCCGACGCCTACCACCGGCGGATCGTCGGGCTGGCCGACGCGCACGGCACCGCCGCCCCCGCCAACCGCGCATTGCTCGAGGCCGTCACCCGGGCCTGGGCGGATCGGCACGGTCCCGAGTGCATGGGCGCCAGGGAGCTACTCGCGCGCGCGAAGGCATCGCCCCGGTGAGCGCCCTCCCGGATCCCCGCGCCCGCTACTGCCCGCTCTTCTGCGAGGAGAACGTCTGGCAGCTCTGCGATGCGCTGGCCGGCCACGGCGTCGAGGCGTTGGCGATCGTCGTCTCGAACCTGGCCCGGTGCGTGGCGGTCTTCCACCAGCGCGCCGCACGCGCACCCGGCAGCTACGTGGCCTGGGACTACCACGTCGTACTCGCCGTTCGCGACGCCGGCGAGTGGCAGATCGTCGACGCCGACACCACGCTGCCAGGGCCCTGCCCCGCCGCCGACTACCTGGCCGCGAGCTTTCCGGACCTGCCCGAGAGCGCCTCCGCGTACCGGCCGCGCTTTCGGGTCGTCGAGGCCGCCGCCTACCACGACACCCTGGCGAGCGACCGGCGCCACATGCGCGGCACCGACGGCGGCTGGCTGAGCGAGCCGCCCCCCTGGCCGCTGATCGGCAGCGGCCACAACCTCGACCGCTTCATCGACATGGACGACACCTTCGTCGGAGAGGTGCTCGACCTCCCTGGCCTGCGGGCAAGGCTGGGCGTCGAGTAGTCTCCCGGGCGATGAGCACTTGGCATGCTGACCGTTGGATTGCCGCGGGGCGGGCTCGCCTGTCGAACTCGACGCTCGACGCTCGACGACGCGCCGCCCCGGCATCGCGAAGGTCCGGGCCCCCGCTAGCGTGACGGCCGCGCCCATCGCCTCGGCGTTCGGTCGACCGCTCGCCCCGCATCGCCCCGCCCTCTGCCCGGAGATCGAGCTCTGGCTGCTCGACGGCGAGGTCGATCTCGAGGCGGCCTGTCGCGATCTCGACGAGTGCCATCCTCCACCGTACTGGGCGTTCTGCTGGGGGGCGGGCCAGGCGTTGGCGCGCTTCGTGCTCGATCGACCGGAGCAGGTGCGGGGACGGCACGTGGTCGACTTAGGGAGCGGGTGCGGGGTGGTGGCCATCGCAGCCGCCATGGCGGGGGCAGGCAGCGTGACGGCCGTGGACTGCGACCCCGATGCGCGGCGCGCCGCGGAGCGCAATGCCGGGCACAACGGCGTGCCCATCACCACAGCGGCCGTGCTCGCCGACGCCGGCGCCTGCGACGTCCTGCTGGCCGCCGACGTGCTCTACGAAGGGGTGTGCGTGGACGACCTGCTCGCGCAACGTGAGCGCGGGCACACGGTGATCGTCTCGGACCCCGGGCGCGCCTCGGCGCCCGACCTCGGGCTCCCCGCAGCCGCCCGATACGCGGCGCGCACGCTGCCCGACGTCGACTCGCCGATGACCGAGGCCTCGGTCTTCGTCCTGCCGTGATCACCCGGATCGGGGTCAGGAGTACCGGAACTCCTCCCCGTCGAGATCGATCGCCGGAATCCACCGGCGCTCGTTCCAGTAGTCCTGGGTGTGCTGCCACTCCGGCTTGTCGCCGCGCCTGGGCAGAAGGTGCATGCTGCGCATCAGGTAGTTGGGGTTGAAGTTGTTCCCGTCCATCCAGGGAAGCAGCTTCATGTCCCCGTCTTCCTTGCGGAGGGCGACCTCGACCTGCCTGGCCCCTATCTCGTCCATGTGCGTGAGCAGTCGGCACACGAAGTCGGCCAGCAGATCGGCGCGCAGCGTCCAGCTCGCCCGGAAGTAGCCGAAGATCCAGAGCAGGTTCGGCATGCCGGTGAACATCATCCCGCGGTAGGTGACCGTCTTCGAGAAGTCGAGGGGCTTGCCGTCGATCACGAAGTCGATGTCGCCGAGTACGCTCAGATTGAAGCCGGTGGCCGTGACGATGATGTCGGCTTCGAGCTCCTTGCCCGACTCGAGCAGGACGCCTTTCTTGGTGAAACGCACGATCTGGTCGGTGACCACCGAGGCCTTGCCGGCGCTGATGCCCTGGAAGACGTCGCCGTCCGGCACGAAGGCGATGCGCTGTTGCCAGGGCCGGTACCGCGGCGTGAAGTGCTTCTCGACGTCGTAGTCGGCCGGGAGGTACTGGCGGACGACCTCGATCAGCAGCTTCTTCAGGTTCTCGGGCTGCTCGAAGGAGGCCTTCGTGACCGCCTCCTGGTCGTGGAGGATCTTGCGCCGCACGATCTCGTGGATCCAGGCCTCGTCGACCTCGAGCTCGCGCAGCAGGTCGGCCAGCTCGTTCTCGTTGCGGGCCGGAATGAAGTACGTCGGCGAGCGCTGCAGCATGGTGACGTGCGCCGTTTCGGCGGCGATCGAGGGAATCAGCGTCGCGGCGGTGGCCCCGGACCCGATCACCACCACGTTCTTGCCCTTGTAGTCGAGGTCCTCGGGCCAGGTCTGCGGGTGGACGATCTCGCCCTCGAACTCGTCCATGCCCTCCCACGCGGGCGTGTAGCCCTCCGAGTGCCGGTAGTAGCCCTGGCACATCCACAGGAAGTTCGCCGTGAAGCGGATCGGCTCGCCGGTGTCGGTGCGCACACCCACGATCGTCCAGAGCTTGTCTGCGCTCGACCAGGTCGCCGAGTCGATGCGGTGCTGGTAGCGGATGTGGTCGTCGAGGCGGTTCTCGTCGATCACCTCGCCCATGTACTCGAGGATCTCGTTTGCCGTGGCGATCGGCGGCCCCGTCCAGGGCTTGAAGCGGTAGCCGAAGGTGTAGAGGTCACTGTCCGAGCGGATGCCCGGGTAGCGGTGCATCAGCCAGGTGCCGCCGAAGCTCTCGAGCCCCTCGAGCACCACGAAGGTCTTGCCCGGGCATTGCTGCCTCAGGTGGTAGGCGCCCCCGACGCCGGAGATCCCGGCGCCGACGATCAGGACGTCGAAGTGCTCTGCGGTCTGCGAGGCGAGCCCGAGGGCGGCTGCGTTGGATGTCACTGACGAATTCTCCTTTGGTGTCCGCGAGATGCGACGCAAGCCGTGTGCCAGCTGCACATCGCTCTGACGGCGACACGGGCGCCCGCGCCGCGACGGAACGTCACGCCAGCCGCCGAAATGCGACGAAGAGCCTCACCCGAGAGCGTCGAGCAACGAAGCGGGGGGCGGAGGATCGAGTGCTCCCCGCAATCCTCCCCCGACACGAAGCGGGGCCCGACTACGGCGCCCCCGCGGCCCGGATCCGGCCACGAGCGGCGAGCGCAGCGTTGCCGTCGGCGGTCGTTTCGGTCCAGGTGACCAGCAGCTTGTCGGGACCCAGGGCATCGATCGACGGATACGAGGCCGAGCCTCCTCCGGAGGGCAGCGGCACCGCTGCGCCCGCCCCCTGCTCGCCGATCTCGCGGACGAAGATCTGCGTGATCCCGAAGCCGCCCTTCTCGTCGGCCCCCCGCCCCTGAATCGCCGCGAAGGTGTGGCCGCCGGCCCGAGCCAGCACCGGGTGGTTCGGGTCGGCGACGCCCTGCCCGAGATCGATCGGAGCCGAATAGGCTCGTCCCCCGTCGGTCGAGCGCGCGGCGAACACTTGCCCCGCCCCGCTCCCTTCGGTGTACCAGGCGATCCACAACACGCCGTTCTTCGCCAGCATCGCGGGCCCCGAATGCGGGCAGCCTTCGATCCTCCAGGGTGCGCCCGGAACCTGGACGGGCTCGGACCACGTGCTCCCCTGGTCCTCCGACCTCGCCACCACGATGTTTCTCGTGTGATCCGACGCCGTGTCGCGCCATGCGAGGTACCAGGCTCCGGACGGGTCGATCGCGATCGAAGGCCGGCAACACGGGCAGACGTTGGATTGCACGACCACCGGCGCACTGAAGCTGGCGCCACGGTCCGTCGACGAGCTGACGAGCAGCTGCATCGTTCCGGGGCGCGTCTCCCCGGCCCCTCGGCCGAGCCAGGCCGCGATCAACCTTCCGTCGGGGGCTGCCTCGACGGTGAAGAAGGACGGCCCCGGCCCGCGCCCGGTATCGAGCGTTACGGGCTTGCGGAAGCTCCCCAGGAAGTCGTCCGAACGCGCGACCCGCAAGGCGTTGCCGGGCCCGGAACTGCGCGCGAGCCAGACGGCGTAGAACTTTCCGCCGCGGGTGGCGAGGAGCCGGGGGGCTCCCTCGCCGTGGGACCTCACCTCGCCCGGCTCCGCGCTCACCGGCACGGTGCGCCGATAGACGTCGCCGTTCGAGGACCGGTGCAGGGCGAGGTCTCCGCCGCCACCGGGTGAGGTCTCCACGACCAGGGCCGCGATGGCCCCCGAAGCCCGCACGATCGGCGCAGGGTCGCGCGCGGACGCCAGCGTGATGCTGCGCGCCGTCGACTCGAAGACGATCGGCGGCGCCTCGGGCTCGCCGCATCCCTGCGACGAGAGCAGAGCCAAGACCATGGCCGCCGTGGCGGCCAGGGCCTTCCGCCCGCACCGTCTCGCTGCGTGGGCTTTCAGGACCATCGGATTTCCGCCCTCCTCAGTAGCTGAGACGCACGCCGCCCCAGACCTGCCTCGGAGCGCCGAGCGTCCCGATCTGGCCCGTCTGGCTCGCCAGATACTGCTCGTCAGCAAGGTTCTCGACGATCAGGAAGGCTTCCCAATGGTCACCGATTCTTCGGGATGCCGAAATGTCGAGGACGAAGAAGGAGCCGAGTTCCTGCGTGTTGCGATCATTCGCAAAGCGATCACTCAAATAGCGGCCTCGGAAGGCGAGCATGAAGAACCGGGGGTTGTCGTACTGAAGGGTGAAGTTGAACTGGTGCTCGGGAATGTTGGGCACCCGGTTTCCGACGCGGCTCGGATCCGGCCGAAAGCTCTGGATCGTCGCCTCCGTGAGGACGTAGGACGTGAGCAGCGAGACATCGGAGACGATCTCGACCTGCGCCTCGAGCTCGACACCGCGCGACCGCGTCTCGGCAAAGTTCTGCCGCTGGAACACGGCATTGGGAAATGGCATCACCTGCGCGAACGCGATCGCATCCTCGAGCTCGTTCCAGAACCCCGTGGCGCTCGCTCGAACCCTCCACCATCGCAGGTCGACGCCCAGCTCGCCTCCGATCCTCAGCAGCTCCGGCTCGAGGTTCGGATCCGGTAGGAATCTGACCGCTCCAGCGAAGAAGCCCCGGTAGAGCTCGTTCAGCGTAGGCGCCCGGAACGACCGATAGACGGCGCCGCGGAGCGACCAGCTCTCGCCGAGGTCGTAGCGAACGGAGAGGCGCGGGCTGACTTCGTGCGCGTCGCGGTTGGGAAACAGCGTCGTGGCGCCGCTCTGATCGAGGTTGAAGGCGTCGATGTTGCGCCAGTAGTCGAAGCGCAGGCTTCCCAGGATCTCGAGGGGCTCGAGCGGCCTGACGCTCATCTCGGCGAAGATTCCCAGCGCCTGCTGGGCGCCCCCGGCCTCGGTCCAGCCTGACGTCACGCCGGGCACGCTCAGGATCAGCTGTCGATTCTTTCCGTCCACGTGCCGAAAATCGACGCCGGCCGCCATGTGGGACGACCATGACTCCAGGCTCTTTGCCCACTGCGCGGTCGCCCCCACGTCCCAGGTGGGAATGTCCTGGGTCAACGCCAACGTTTCGCTCGCCCGGCCGGCGCCGACCCGAACGTTCGCGTTGTCGAAGTCCTGCACCTCTCCGAAGGCCGAGAGCTGCAGGTCTCCCCCCCGCCCGAGGCCGATCGTCGAGCCGATCGCTGCATCGAGAGAACGGCGCGAGTTGTTGGCCAGCGGCGTTCCCAGGTTTCGCTCGTCTCGAAACAGGTTCAAGCGAGCGAATGCCGACGAGTCGCTGTTGAAACGATGATCGGCGCCGAGCTGGAGATTGAAGTGCTCGGAGTTCGCCTGTCCGTCGATCGGACCACGCTCTGCTGCCGGCACCACCTCGTATCCATCCGTTCCGAAGTAGTCGAAGCTCAGGTTGAACCCGGTGTCTCCGATGGTCTCGCTGGCGTAGAGATTGGCCCTGCCCGTGTTCTGCGTCCCGTAGGAGCCCTCGGCGTCCAGGACGCGACCTTCGGCCGGCCGGGTGAGCACATTGATGACTCCGCCCATCGCGTAGGTTCCGTAGACGCTCGAGCTTCCGCCGCGAACGACCTCGATCCGCTCGATGCTCCGGTACGGGACTCGCGTCCAGTTCACCCACCCACCGAAGCCGTCGTTCAACGGGATCCCGTCGAGCAGAACCAGCGCGCGCGTCTGACCGAGCCCCCGCATGGACACCGACTGAGAGGTGGGATGGGAGACGAGGCTGCTAGCAGCTGGGAGATTGATCCCCGGCACCGTGCGCAGGAGATCGTCCACCGCCTTGGCGGGAGACTGGACGACGTCTTCTCCGCTGATGACGGTCACGCTCATGGGGATGTCACTGAGAGCCCGGCGGTTGCGGGTCGCAGTCACGACGATCTCCTCGGACGGAGGAGTGAAAGAATCCGATCCGGCCTCCTCGGCGAACGGTTCGGCCTGGTCGCCATCGGCCGCGAACGCCCCGCCGGCCGGGAACGCCAGCAGCAGGAGGAGGAGAAGAAGCAGGAGCATGATCGATCCATGGCTTCGTCGAATGGTTGCGACGCTGGTGGTGGTGGTATTGCCGATGCTGCTGCTGCTGGTGGTGGTGGTGGTGCTTCGGGTTCGCGTGCCGGCATGATGGAAGCCGGCCCGGGGTGAGGCAGAAGCAGCCGACGGCTGCGCGAGCATGTAGGAGTATCGATTGCGCACGTTGAACCTCTCGCGGACACGGGGGCATCACCCCGATCCGCTGAGCCTGCAGATGACAAGACGCGCGGGACCACCGCGCGACGCGGTGCCCGCTCGAAACCAGAGAGGCGCGTAGCGCCCCTCGCGCATCGGAAGGGGTCAGACCCGGATGGGGACCGGGTCGGGGCCGTCGGGGGTGACGGTGGGCAACGAGTCGACGCTCGATGCCAGCTTCAGCGGAGCGGTGGGCGGCGGATCGAGATCCTCGACCTGCGCGAAGTGAGGCCCGAGCCGGCCGGAGGGTGATGCCCCCGCGGACCCGGCGGCGCCGCAGCCGCAGGAACAGGCTGCCAGGATGCTGGTGGCGCGGGCGTCGGGGACGGGCTCCGAACGCGAGCCTTCGCCGGTGGTCTCTCGACCAGCCATTTGCTGGTGATCGTGGCCCGCGTGGTCGGCCGCGCGGTCGGCCATGTGGTCGACCTCGGCAGCCCTCGGAGCTTCGGCGTGATCACGCGGATGTGCGCCCTGCCGTGAGCGCTGCTCGGCCACGCCGCCGTCGTGCGGGCCACGGTCGACGGCGTAGACGGCGGCGGCTACCCGATCCAGCGGCATCGCCGGAGGGCACGGAACGGCCGCCGCCAACAGGTAGCCGGCAGACAGAACCACCAGCAGTGCCTTCCGCGAGGCAGCGAACCACATATCGTAGACACTAGCTTCGAATCAGTCGCCGTGCAGATTCACGCGGGCCGCTGTGCTTCCCCGGAGTGAGCCACACCGCCACACACGGACCGGGTTCAGAGCAGTTCGAGCCCCCAGAAGCGCCTCCACGTCTCGAGGTCGTCAAGCGGATTCTCGCCGAGCTCGGCGCCGTAGACCAAGAACGGTGGCTCGAGGATTGTGCCTGGCACGGGTCCTGCTTGAGCTCGGTTCATGGCAAGAAATCGATCGGGACGCACACCTCCCTTCTGCCCCAACCCGGACTGTGATTCCCGAGCCGACCCGGCCACTTGGCGCTTTCGCAAGAAGGGCTTCTTCTCGAGGAAGCGCCACCCCCACAAGGTCCAGCGGTACCAGTGTCAACATTGCGGCCGGTGCTTCAGTTCACAGACCTTCATCGTGCAACCCGGGGCCTCGGCGACGATCCGTTCGGACGAGCACCAGAGCTACCCGAGGGCTCTGAGGCAGCTCCCGAACCGGACCATCCAGCACGAAACGACCTCGTCGAAGGCGAGCCGGACGACGCAGAACCCGCTGTTCCCGGTGAACCTGGCGGATCTGCTGCTGCGCCACAGCAGTGCGAACCACAAGCGGGAGACGATCGCTTTCTCGAAGCGTCGGCAGGGGGCCCTCTACCGGATGGCGATCTTTGCGGTGTGGCGCAACTACGTGAAGTCGACCTCGGAGAACCGGAGCGATGAGCCGCCGGGTGTCACGATCGGGGTGATCAAGAGGCGGCTCTCGGTCCGCAAGGTCCTCGAGACGCGATTGGTTCCCCGGAAGCGGGAGCTCTCGCCCTGGCTCGAGCGGTGCTACTGGGGACGGATCCCGACGAGGCGGCTACCGCGGATCCGGGTCCACCAGGCACGGTTCGCCTTCTAAGCGCCGAAACCCACCGTGAATCGACGACTTCGAGTGGTCTTGGGCCCAATCTTCGAGCCACATCTCACGGTG
>CAZETS010000115.1:0-9796 GCA_964515335.1 uncultured Spirochaetaceae bacterium | reverse complement strand
GAGCCCGGCCCTTATGCAGCCAAAGCCTGCTTGAGAACGTCGGCCAGCTGCTGGGCGTACTCGTTCACCTCGGATTCGTTGCGGCCCTCGACCATCACGCGGGCCTTCAGCTCGGTGCCGCTGTAGCGGATGAGCACCCGGCCCTTGCCGTCGAGCTTCGACTCGACCTCGGCGATGGCGTCCTGCAGGGTCGGCAGATCCTCGAGCGGACGCTTCTGTGACACGCCCACGTTCACCATCGCCTGCGGGTAGCGGTTGAATCCGGCCGCCAGCGTCGAGAGGGGGACACCCTCGCGCGCCATGATGGCCACGACTTGCAGCGCGGTCATCAGGCCGTCGCCGGTGGTCGTGTGGTCGAGGAAGATCACGTGGCCCGACTGCTCGCCGCCGAGGTTGTAGCCGCCTTCGCGCATGGCCTCGACGACGTAGCGGTCGCCGACCTGGGTGCGGATCAGGTCGAGGCCGCGCCCCGACAGCTCCTCTTCGAGTCCCAGGTTGCTCATCACCGTGGTCACCACGCCGCCGCCGCGCAGGGAGCCGCGCTCGATCAGGTGCCGGGCGCAGAGTGCGATCACCACGTCACCGTCGAGCACCTCGCCGCGCTCGTCGACGATCATCACGCGGTCGGCGTCGCCGTCCACCGCGATGCCCACGTCGGCCCGCACCTCGCGCAGCCGATTCACCGTGTTCTGCGGATGCAGCGCTCCGCAGTCGAGATTGATGTTGCGGCCGTTCGGCTCGACGCCCAGGGTGAACACCTCGGCGCCGAGCTCGCGCAGCACGGTCGGCCCCACCTTGTAGGCAGCGCCGTTCGCGCAGTCGAGCACGACGCGCACGCCGTCGAGGGTGACGTCGGCCGGGAAGGTGCGCTTCAGGAACACCACGTAGCGGCCCTCGACGTCGTCGATCCGGGTGGCGCGCCCCACCTCGTCGGCCGCGGCCCGGTGGTGGGCGAGCTCGCCGCTCGCGACGAGGCGCTCGATGTCCAGCTCGATCTCGTCGGGCAGCTTGTAGCCGTCGTGGCCGAAGAACTTGATGCCGTTGTCGACGTAGGGGTTGTGGCTGGCGGTGATCATCACGCCGGCGTCGCAACGCATGTCGCTCGTCAGGAAGGCCAGCGCGGGCGTCGGCATCGGGCCCACGTGGATCACGTCTACGCCCATCGAGCAGATGCCGGCTGCCAGGGCGTCCTCGAACATGTATCCGGACAGGCGGGTGTCCTTGCCGATCAGGATGCGGTGCCGCCCCTTCTCGGTCTTGCGGAAGACGTGGGCGATCGCCTGACCGAGCGAAAGGGCCACGTCCGCCGTCATCGGGTGGGTGTTGGCCCGCCCGCGGACGCCGTCGGTTCCGAAGAGCTTCCTCGACTTGCTCGCGCCGTCGCGCATCATCCCCCCTCCCGCTCCCCCTGCCGCTCCCGTCTGCCGGTCGGCGGGCGCCAGCGACGAGGCGTCCCGCCCCAGCCGATCAGCCTCCGGCGGCCTCCGGCTCGAGCAGCCCGCCCGGTTCCGCGCCCGGCTCCTCGATCAGTTCGGGCTCGATGCGGACGAGGACCTTCACGGGCTTGCTCTCCTCCATCCACACCGTGCCGCCGCCCAGGTTCACCCGGACCTGCTTCTCCTCGTCGGCCTTCAGACCCGAAAGATTGATCGTCTCGGTGACGACCTCGTCCATACGCATCACCTGGCTACGGGCGCCGGCGAGCCACACCTTGGGTGGATCGACCCTCACGCTGGTGAGCCGGAAGCCCGGCGCGGGCTCACCGTCGAGATCGGCTCGCACTTCGACGGCCTTCCGGCCCCGCTTCTCGAAGCGCACCTGCACGCGCGACGGCGAGTGGCTGACCGGCTTGGCGCCGCGCGGCCAGTCGATTCGCGAGACGTCGACATCGTAGACCGCCACCCCCGGCTTGCCGCCCGAGACGTCGACCGTGTAGGTGTAGCGATCCGGTGTCACGTTGCGGAGGGCCGCACGGCTGCCCATCACGCGAATGTTGATCGAGTCGACGCTCTGGTCGGTCACCACCAGGTCTTCGCTCAGCCTGGTCAGCTCGACGGGCACGTCGAAACCGCGCTCGCTGTCGCTCCCGCCCGAGGCGATCCCCCACAGAAAGATCGCGATCGCGAGAGCGAGCAGCAGCAGCCCGGGACGGAACGAGGAGAATTTCGGCAAGCCCCGCCCCTCTCAGCTCACCGAGCGCGGGGCGTCGACCGAGGCGATCTCGAGCCGGCGCTCGTGGACCGGCGCCGGCTTCAGGTCGCGCCGCTCGCCCGCCAGGATGTCGCGCAGCAGCTCGCGCAGCTGTGGGGCATCGAGTCCGCGCATCATCTCACCCCCCATCGCCACGGATATCTCGGCCGTCTCCTCGGAGACCACGACCGCCACCGCGTCGGTCTCCTCCGTGATGCCGAGCCCGGCCCGATGCCTGGTGCCGATGCCCTCGGGCAGATCCGTGCTGATCGTGAGCGGCAGGATCCCGCCGGCACTCGCAATGCGCCCGTCCGCCACCACTGCCGCTCCGTCGTGCAGCGGCGACGTCGGCTGGAAGAGCGACAGCAGCATCTCCTTGCTCACCTCGGCGTCGACCCGGGTGCCGCCCTCGACCTGATCCGTGAGCGCGGTCTCGCGCTCCAGCACGACGAGTGCGCCGAGCCGCCGGCCCGCGAGGCTCTGAGCCGCCCGCACGATCTCCTCGAGCATCTGCGATTCCTGCTGGGCGGAAACCGACGGGAAGAACCCGCGGCCCACACGGGCCAGCGCCCGCCGGATGTCGTGCTGGAACAGCACGATGATGATCAGCACCGCGCTCGACAGGAAGTTCTCGAGGATCAGGCCGACCGCCGCGAACTGAAACAGCTGGGAGGCAAGGCTCAGGCCGAGCAACACCACGAGCCCCACGAGGATCTGCACGGCCCGGGTGCCGCGGATCAGCAGCAGCAGCCAGTAGATGCCCGCCGTCACCAGCAGGATGTCGACCGTGTCCCGCCACGGATCGAAGTTCGACCAGAAGAAGTCGGACAGCTCGCTCAGGAAGCGCCAGATGACTTCGATCATCCGCGCTCTTTCCTGCGCGCGCTGCGGATCGCCCGGCCCATCAGCACGGCCCGGCGCGCGGCGGCCACGTCGTGGACCCGCACCGCGTCGGCGCCCGTGAAGGCGGCGACCGCACAGGCCGCCCCCGTGGCCTCGTCACGCGCGCCGACGGGGTCGCCGGTGATGCGCTCGATGAACGACTTGCGCGAGGGCCCGACCATCACCGGCAGGCCGAGCGCGCCCCGCACCCGCTCGACGTGGGCGAGCAGCACCAGGTTGTCCTCGAGCCGCTTGCCGAACCCGATGCCCGGATCGACCACGAGTCGACTGGTCGGTACGCCTGCGGCCCGCGCGCGGCCGACGCTCGCCTCGAGCTCGGCGATCACTTCGGCGAGCACGTCGTCGTAGCGCGGCGACTGCTGCATGTCGGCCGGGACGCCGCGCATGTGGCCGAGCACCAACCAGGCGCCCGCTTCGGCGGCGACGCCGGCCAATTCCGGATCGTTGGCCAGCCCGGACACGTCGTTGACGATCGAGGCGCCGGCCGCGAGGGCGCGGCGCGCCACCTCGGCCTTGCGGGTATCGATCGAGAGGGGCACGTCGAGCTGCTCGTGGAGCGCCGCGATCGCCCCCTCGGTGCGCGCGATCTCCTCGTCGACCGCCACCTCGGCGGCCCCGGGTCGCGTCGACTCGCCGCCCACGTCGAGCACGCCGGCGCCGTCGGCCACGAGCTTCCGGGCCTGCTCGAGCAAGCGCCCGCTCGCCACCCGGCCGACCCCGTCCAGCAGCCGGCCGCCGTCCGAGAACGAGTCCGGTGTGACGTTCAGGACACCGACGAGGGTCACGCGCTCGGGCGCAAACACGGACTCGCTGGTCACGAAGGGGCGCTCCTAGGAGGGAAAGGGCTCCGGGTCGGGGAGGTTGCCGCCGGGCACGTTCTCGGATCCGGGCGTGTCGCCCTCGTCGACACCGACGTCGGTGGCGGCCGGCCGCATCGGCGGCAGCTCGTCGCCGCGCATCAGCAACTCGAGGTCGCTGGTCTCGAGCGTCTCACGCTCGAGCAGCGCCTCGGCGATGCGGTCGAGCTTGTCGCGGCTCTCGACCATGATGTTGCGCGCCTCGTCGTACCTGGAGCCCAGGATCGCGGCCACCTCGTCGTCGATCTGCTGCGCCTTCTTCTCGCTGTAGTCCTTGCGGGCCATCAGGTCGCGGCCGAGGAACACGTCGCCCGAGCTGTCCGCGTACGAGACGGGGCCGAGCCCCGAGCTCATCCCGTACTCGGTGATCATGCGCCGCGCCCAGGAGGTGGCCTGCTCGAGGTCGTTCGCCGCGCCCGTGGACAGATGGCCGAAGACCACCTCCTCGGCGGCCCGACCGCCCATCGCGTAGCGGATGATCGCGTACAGCTCGTTCTCGGTGTAGTTCAGCCGGTCCTCTTCGGGAAGCGTCTGCGTCAGACCGAGTGCCATGCCGCGGGGAATGATCGTCACCTTGTGAACGGGGTCCGAGTGCTCGGGGGTCATCAGGGCGACGAGGGCGTGGCCGGCCTCGTGGAAGGCCGTGATGCGCTTGTCCTCGTCGCTCATGATCATGCTGCGACGCTCGGTGCCCATCAGCACCTTGTCCTTGGCGGCCTCGAAGTCGGCCCGCGACACGCGCTGTCCGTCGCGCCGAGCCGCGAGCAGCGCGGCCTCGTTGACGAGGTTCTGCAGATCGGCGCCGACGAATCCCGGCGTGCCCCGTGCCTGCAGCTCGAGGTCGACGTCGTCGTCGAGCGGCACGCGGCGGGTGTGGATCTTGAGGATCTGCAGCCGTCCGCGCAGGTCGGGCCGCGGCACGACCACGCGGCGGTCGAAACGCCCGGGGCGCAGCAGCGCCGGATCGAGCACGTCGGGCCGGTTCGTCGCGGCGATCAGGATCACGCCCTCGTTGCTCTCGAAGCCGTCCATCTCGACCAGCAGCTGATTCAGGGTCTGCTCGCGCTCGTCGTGGCCGCCCCCCATACCGGCGCCGCGGTGGCGGCCGACCGCGTCGATCTCGTCGATGAAGATGATGCAAGGCGCCTGCTTCTTGCCCTGCAGGAACAGGTCGCGGACCCGCGAGGCACCGACCCCCACGAACATCTCCACGAAGTCCGAGCCCGAGATGGAGAAGAAGGGCACGCCCGCCTCGCCGGCCACCGCGCGGGCGAGCAGCGTCTTGCCGGTTCCGGGCGGCCCCACGAGCAGCACGCCCTTCGGGATGCGTCCGCCGAGGCGCGTGAAGCGCTTCGGCTCCTTGAGGAACTCGATGATCTCCTGGAGCTCGGACTTCGACTCCTCGATGCCCGCCACGTCCTTGAAGGTGACGGCCTGCTGGTTCTCGGTGAGCAGGCGGGCCTTCGACTTGCCGAAACTCATCGCCTTGCCGCCACCGGACTGCATCTGGCGAATGAAGAAGATCCACAGCCCGATGAACAGCACGAGCGGGAACCACATGATCAGGACCTGGCGCCAGAGGCTGCCCTCGTCCTTCTCCTTGGCGATGACCTTCACCTGCTTCTCGTCGAGAAGCGCCAGCAGGCTCTCGGAGATGGTCGGGGCGTAGGTGGTGAACTCGCCCGTGTCCACCAGCTTGCCCTCGATGTTGCCCTCCTCGATGGTCACCTGCTCGACCTGGCCCTCGCGGACCGAGACGATGAAGTCGCTGTACGCGAGATCCGGCGGGGCGTCGGCCTCCTGCCGCAGCATCGTGAAGAGAAGGAGCATGACCACGAGGATCACGACCCAGAGCGCCATGTTCTTGTAGAACTGCTGATTCACCGACTGACCTCGGGAGCACTCTGCGGGCCGGCGGCCCGCTGCGCCAGGTCGGCGCCACTCGGGCGCCCCCCCTGGATGCTCCTGCGAATGGATTCCGTACTGGATCGGCTGGTTCGTGTGTGGGCGGCTGCCCCCGCTGGATCGGAGACCCGACCCCATCCGATCTGATTCGACGCGCGGCCGGTCGGGGCGCGCGACCAGCCGGAGCGGCCTGCGGTCACGCACGCCACCCCAGGGTGCGAGGGTAGCATGCTCGCGTTTTCAGTCCTTTTCCGCGCCGCTGCGGGGAGCGCTGCGCGTGATCGTGAGCCGATCGTGTGTCGCCCGCAGGCGCACCCCCCCGGGCAACTCGAGGGTCCGCGGCCCGTCGGACCGCGGCCCGACCCGCAGAAACTCGAGCGCGCGCGCGACGTGGGTACGCGTGAGATCACGCCCACAGCCCGCCCGTGCCAGCAGCCGCGCGACCACGCGGCGAGCCAGCGCCTCGGGCAGGTCGCCCCAGCCCTCCGCCCGGACCGCCAGACCACCCCCGGCGTCCGCGACGACCCGCTGGGCGAGAGCCTGCTCGACGATCGACTCGATCCACTCCGCATCCCGTCTCTGCGCTTCGGCAAGTCGGCCGATTGCCCTGAGCAGTTGCGGATTGAAGTCGCTCGCCAGACCGGGCAGCCAGTGGCGACGCAGCCGGTTGCGGGTGTAGCGATCACAGCGATTCGTGGCGTCCTCCCGCCACGAGAGCCCGCGCGCGGCGGCGAACTCCTCGATCTCACTGCGCGGCACATCGAGCAACGGGCGGATCACCCGCCCGTCCGGACTGCGCTCGGGGATGCCACCGAGCCCGTCCGGTGCGGTGCCGCGCAGCAGGCGCATCAGCACCGTCTCCGCCTGGTCGTCGAGGGTGTGCCCGGTGGCGACCCGGGCGGCGCCGAGCCGCTCCGCGATGCGGTGCAGCGCCTGGTAGCGCAGCGTGCGCGCCGCCTCCTGCAGGGTCGGACGCTCGCGGTTCGGGCGGTCCGCGCGCAGCGAGCCGGGCTCGACCCGCTCCATCGAGAAAGGCAGGCCGAGCGCGTCGGCGGCGGCCCGCACGCACTCGGCGTCCGCGTCGGCTTCGCGACCGCGCAGGCCGTGGTGGACGTGGCCGGCGGCGACCTCGCAAGCGTGCGCCGGCGCGACCTCGGCGAGCGCGTGGAGAAGCACCATCGAGTCGACGCCCCCGGACGCCGCGACGAGGATGGTGGAACCCGCGTACCCAGCGTCGCCGAGCGCAGCTTCGATCGCCTCGATGACCACCATGCACCAGAGCGTACCGCCGCGGCGGCGTTCCTGGCGGCGCCCTGGCCGATCGGGTATTCCAGCCGCCTCGATGAGGCCGGACGCGTTGCACAACATCGGCGACTGGCCGGCGCGCTGGGCGCGTCGACGCCCGCGCGCCCTCGCGGTCGCCGACGACGAGCGGAGACTCGACTGGGAGGCCTTCGAGGCGCGCGTCGCCCGTCTCGCGGGCGGGCTGCGGGCCGCGGGCATCGGACCCGGCGAGCGGGTCGCCTTCCTGCTGCGAAACCGCAGCGCCTGCCTCGAAATCCTGCTGGGCGCCGCGCGAATCGGCGCCATCACCCTGCCGGTCAACCTGCGGCTCTCGGCCCGCGAGATCGCCTACCAGCTGGACGACTGCCGCCCCAGCGCCCTCTTCCACGAGGCCGACCTGACCGACACCGTCGCCGCAGCCGAGCAGCAGTCGCAGCACGCGGCCCGGCTTCACGTGGCGGCGGGCGGCGCGGACGACGTCTACGAGTCGTTCCTTCGTGACGCTTCGCCCGACCACGCAGCGCGACCCGTGGAGCCCGACGAGCCCGTCATCCTGATGTACACGTCCGGCACCACCGGCGCGCCCAAGGGCGCCCTGCTGCCCCACCGCAAGGCGCTCTACAACTCGCTGAACGCCGTGCTCGACTTCGGGATCCGCGCCGACGACCGGGTGCTCGTCGTCGCGCCGATCTTCCACTCGCTCGGCCTGCAGATCCTCTCCCTCCCCGTCCTCCACGCCGGCGGCGGCCTCGTCCTGCAGTCGCGCTTCGAGCCCGCTGCCGTCTGGGAGGCAGTCGAGCGCGAGGGCATCACGTACTTCGGCGGTGTCCCGGCCATGCACCAGCGCCTGCACGATGCCCTGGTGGCGAGGGCTGGCGCCGCACCGGACACCTCGTCGCTGCGTTTCGTCTTCACGGCGGGATCGGCCGTCTCGACCGAGCTGATCCGCGCCTTCGAGCGCCACGGTCTGCTGCTCATGCAGGGCTACGGCCAGACGGAGAGCTCGACGCTCTGCTGCCTGCAACCCGCCGACGCCGTCCGCAAGGCGGGCAGCGTGGGCCGCCCGGTCTTCCACGCCGACGTGCGCGTGGTCGCCCTCGGTTCGCGAAGCGGCCGCCCCTCGAGCTGGCGGGACGTCTCGCCCGGCGAATCGGGGGAGATCGTCGTGCGCGGCCCCATCACGATGCTCGGCTACTGGGAGAAGCCCGAGGCCAGCGCCGAAGCGCTCGTCGACGGCTGGCTCTGCACCGGTGACCTCGCCCGGGTGGACGACGAGGGCTTCGTGACGCTGGTCGGCCGCTCGAAGGACATGATCATCTCCGGCGGCGAGAACGTCTATCCCGCCGAGGTCGAGGCCGTGTATCGCGAGCACCCGAGCATCCGCGAGATCGCCGTGGTGGGCGAGCCCGACGAACACTGGGGCGAGATCGGCCGCGCCCACGTGGTGCTCGAGCACGGCTGCGCGCTCGAGCCGGATGCGCTCGAGGCCTGGGCGCGCGAGCGGCTCGCGGCGTTCAAGATCCCGAAGCGCTTCATGGTGGAGGACGATCTGCCGCGGACGGCGAGTGGGAAGGTGCGCAAACACCTGCTGACCGCTGCAAAGAGTCCCGGAGCGGACTCCTAGCCGAGCGGCAGCAGCGCGTACCGCACGTCTAGAGCACGGCGGGCACCGGAGCGGGGGTGGTAGCGGCGGTTGGACTTGAACCAACGACCTACGGCTTATGAAGCCGCCGCTCTAACCGACTGAGCTACGCCGCCATACCCGCGATGCGGGCGCGCAGATTAGCGCAGCGCAACCACCCCGGGAGTGCCGAGCGGACTCAGGGCCCGGTGACGCCGCCGGACTGCTCGAGTGCGCGGATCGCCTGCTCGAGCGCGGCGACGCGGCGGCGCAGGTCGGCGAGTTCGTCGCGTGAAGGCGCCCGGGCGCCGGCCGGGCCGTCGGACACGGCGGCCGGCCCGCCCGTGTAGCCCGGGACGGCAAAGCGCGTGACCTTGCCGACGAGGTCGGTGAGATCGGGAATCACCTCTCCGATGCTGCCCGAGTGCACGAAGATCTCGCGCAGCGTCTGACCCTCCTCGCCCTCGGCGGTGGAGGCCGCCTGCATGTCGAGGCTGGCGCCCTCGCCGAAACGGGTGAACGAGCCGAAGAGGACGAAGTCGGCATTCTCGCTGCGCGCGGCCTCGAGGGCCTCGGATACACGCGTGGTAGAACGGCGCGAGTCGTCGACACGGATGATCTCGAAGCTGCCCTCCTGGATGAAGCGCGTCGTCAGCATGTCGGCGAGGCCGTCACGCAGATAGCGCGGGTTCTCCGAGCTGTGCACGACGATCGGCAGCAGCAGCAGCTTGGGCCTGTCGCTCTGGGCGAGCAGCGGAGAGGACGCCAGTGCGATCGACAGCGCGACGAGCAGCGCCGAAGCGGTCCTCGTCGCCCTGCCCGGCGCGGTCGTTCGACCGCCCAGGCGACGACCCGGCACGCACACGTGGCTCGACGCAGAGATCGACAATCGGTGCTCCCCCGAAGATTCCCGGGCCCGCGTCGGCCCGGGCGGCGACCAGTCAGCGTAGGGCGCCTGCCCGCCGGCGGCCGATTGTCTGGAATCGCCCGGTAGGCGTCAACCAGAGAGAGGTGGCTCGAAGATTGGGCCCAAGAC
>CAZETS010000114.1:1405-10050 GCA_964515335.1 uncultured Spirochaetaceae bacterium | reverse complement strand
GCCCATTTGTCGAGACACCTTGCATTTGTTGGACACCTTGCCGGGCTTGCCGCCCCCCCCGTAGACGAGGCAGCACGGCGGGATTCACGCCGCGCTGCCAACGCCTATGGGCTCGGTCGTACTGGAGGAGGCCGGATCAGTCGAGCGATCGTTCTTCGGTCGCTTTTCTGCCGGTCGCGGTACCGGTGATCGACGGGCGCACCGCCGTCAGGCGCTGACCAGGCCTTCGCGGATCGCGGTGCGGACCAGCCCCGAGACCTTGCGGACGCCGAGCTTGCGCATCAGGTTGGCACGATGCGTCTCGACGGTTCGCGGCGACAAGCCGAGTTCGGTGGCGATCTCCTTGTTGCCGAGTCCGTTTGCGATGAGCCGCAACACCTCCTGCTCGCGACGCGACAAGCTCGACACCGCCGAGTTGCCGCCTCCGCTCGGGTTGGTGACCGCACCGACGGCGTGGTGGGTCACGGCCGGCGACATGTAGCAGCGTCCGTCGCACACTGCGTCGATCGCCGACTGCAGTTCCTGAGCGGACGATGTCTTCACCACGTAGCCCTTCGCGCCGGCCCGAAGCGCGGGCTCGACGAAGGTCCGTGTCTCGTGCGCGGACAGCATCAGGATCCGATCGCAGTAGTGCTGCCGAATGATCTCTTCTGCTGCCATGATGCCCGAGATGCCGGGAAGCTCGACGTCCATCAGGATCAGCTCCGGCTTGAGCCGCGCCGCCTGCTCGATCGCTTCCTGGCCCGTCTTGGCTTCACCCACCAGCGTCACGTCGTCGCGCAGCTCCAGCAACGAACGCAGCCCGGCCCGCATGACACCATGGTCGTCGACGATCAGTGCTCGCATTTTTTCTCTCCTCTTTCCTCTTTGCCTTCGGTTGCGTTCGGTTGCGTTCTTTCCGTTCTGCCCACGTCGTTCACTTTTCTCGGTGAGCAGACCGGTGAATCCCGTGCGGTGATTCCCTGATTCGACTGCAGGGAAATACCTGAATTGCCCTTTAAAATCAGTAGTTTGGCGCGTTTCACCCTCCAAGTACTTCACCGGGAATGCGGTGTCAACCCGCGAGTTGAAAAACTACGAAGGCTTTTTGCGAAGGGGGTCGCTTCTCTAATCACGAGAATGTGTCGCCCAGGGATTGGCTCGAGGAAAAGTGCGCCGCCGGTGAGGGAAAACCCTCATTCACGCATCGCCGGCTCGATGATGCTGTGTGCGGCCGCCGGAGGCTTTGGTCCTCGGGTCGAAGCCCGATGCCGGGTCCGACCGGATTAGCTGCTTCATCGAGCCTACTCCCGCTCGTGCGATTCACCCGGCTTCCGATGAGAGCAGCAGCGAAGTGATCGAGGCGACCCGGCCATGCACCACCAAGGCGAAGGTTCCAACCCGAACGGCATGCCGATGTCGGGCATACGCAATCACCGGCTGCATCCGCGCGTGGCCGAGCAGATCGACGTCACCATCTACGCGACGGGTCTGCCCGCGCCCGTGCTCGGGCGCACCCGTGACATCGGGCCCGAGGGCGTCTGCGTCGAGACGGAGTCGCCGGTCGGACTGGAGGGCGCTCGGCGCCTGGTGCTCCATCTCGAGGACGGCGATCCGAACCTCGAGGTGGAATGTTGCTGGCAGGGCAATGCGCCGGGGCGCGAAGGGGTGCTGAACGGTTTCCGCTTCGTGGACCTCGAGGCGGAGCAGACGGATGTGCTGTGGGGTCTCGTCTTCCACCGTGCGCGTGAGGTCGCTTCGTTCCTGGCTGGTGGCTCCGATCTGTGCGGCATCGCGTTCGACGATGCCCTCGACGTCGCGATGCGTACGCGGCTGGTGCGTTTCACGGCCGGGGACTGGATCTATCGCCAGGGGGCCACACCGCCGCACGGAGACTCTGCCTATCTGATCCTGCAGGGCGCGGTGGCACTCGAAGCGCAGAACGCGTCCGCGGAGAGCGTGTACCGGGACCGCGTCGAGCCGGGCGCCCTGTTCGGCGGCCTGCCCCTACTGGCTGCTACCGCGCAGCCCGAGACGGCAGTGGCCGAGAGCGCGTGCGAGCTGCTCGAGATCGACCGCTTCTCGTTCCGATACCTGCTCAGCGACCGGCCGAGGGCCGGCTACGTGATCAGCAGCGCGTTGGCCGCGCGCTATGCGGCGCGGCTGGGGTCGCTGATCGCCGACGCGGCTCCGTGCGCTCGCGATTCGTTCCGCCGATTCACCCCCGGCAAGGCGGGCGATCACACCGACTCCGACCTGCAGCCCAGCGGATTCTGATCCGTCACCGAGCGCTGCCTGGGCGGAGCTTTCGGCCGGACGTCAGTCCGGCGACAAGGCGGCCAGCGCGAGCTGCATAGCCAGCTGCATGTCGCCTTCGACGTCGACGCGACCCGACAGGAAGGCGTCCTGTGGTGCGAGCTGCCCCTCGCGCAGCGCCGCGAAGGCCTGCGCGTCGATCCGCAGCGTGCAGCTCGGTGTCGGTTCGCCGGGCGCGGGCTCGCCGAAGCGGGCCTCGAGATCCATCGGAGCGCCGCCGGTCAGCTCGAGGCGCGCGCGGCCGTGCAGGGCCAGCAGGTTCTGCAGCCGCGTCGAGGTGAGCTTCATGTCTCCGGGCTGGCCGGCCAGGGTGCCGAGAAAGCCGAGTACCGAGTCGCCCGACTCGCGCTCGAGTGTCGCGAAGGTCTCCAGGTCGTGGACCAGCACGATGCACGGCGGCTTCGAGGCCTCGTCGCCGCAGGTCATCCGCCCGGCCGAGACGTTCAGTGGGTATCGGTGGGGCTCGCCGCCGGTCTCGACCAGCACCTCGATGGTCGCTTCGACCCGCAGCATGTCGTCGAGCATGGGCCGGGCGGACGGATCGTCTTCCGCGAGCGCCGCCTGCAGCTCGAGCGTGCGGTTCCACTGCGCGGGCACGCGCTGCCGGTAGAAGGTGTCGGGGTCGGCCGCCAAGCCGTCACCGCCTCGACGCGCGCTCGCGTGAGCGCCGCCGGCGTTGGTACTCGTCGACGGCCGCGGAGTGCTCGCGGTACGTGGCCGAGAACTCGTGGGTGCCGTCGTTGCGCGACACGAAGTACAGGTAGTTGGTCTCGGCGGGCTCCACGACGGCCAGTAGGGCCTCGGCGCCCGGGCTGGCGATCGGGCCGGGCGGCAGGGCGGGGATCCTGTAGGTGTTGTACGGGTTCGAGCGATCCCGCAGGTGCGACCTCTTCAGGTTGCCGTCGAAGTCGGGGATGCCGTAGATGACGGTCGGGTCGGTCTCGAGCCGCATTCCGCGCTCGAGTCGATTCATGAACACGGCCGCGATGAGTGGTCGCTCGTCGGGGTCGGCGGTCTCCTTCTCGACGATCGAGGCAAGCGTCACGATCTCGCCCTTCGAGAGCGGAGAGCCGGCGGCGCGCTCCGCGATCTGCTCGCGCCAGACGCGCTCGAACTGGCGCACCATCGTGCGGGCCACCTCGCGGGCCCCCATGCCCTTCGGCAGTCGGTACGTGTCCGGATACAGGTACCCCTCGAGCGTGGCGCCGGACACGCCGAGCTCTTCGGCTAGCGCGGGGTCGGAGGCGGCTTCGAGAAAGGCCTGCGCGTCGGCGAGGCCCGCCTCTTCGAGGCGGAGGGCGATGTCGCTGGCGCGAGTGCCCTCGGGCACCGTCACGGGCCAGGTCTTCACGCGGCCGGTCGTCACGATCTCGAGGATCTCGGCCGGTCGCAGATGGGGCGACAGCTCGTACTCACCGACGTGCAGCTGTGCGTCGAGACCGTGCCAGCGAGCGAGCAGGCGTGTAGCCCGGGCGCTTCGCACCAGCTTCCGCTCTTCCAGTCGGCGGGTGAACGCTCCCATCGAGTCGCCGGACTCGATGACGAACAGCTCGCTGTGCACCGCCTCGCCCGCGGGCGATAGCAGGTGGCGAGCTCGAACGGCTACGGCGCCGACGGCGACTGCGGCGACGAGCGCGGCGACGGCCACGAGGCGCATCATCATGTCGCGCCGTCCGACGGGAGCCCGCTCACTCGGATCGCCCCGCGTCGCGCTCGCCCGGTCCGGTCGGTGACTCCGCGGCAGGCTGCTTCGCTCGCAGCTCGAGGTAGGTGCGCAGGATGATCGACGCCGCGACCTCGTCCACGTGTTCGCGTGCCTTCCGGCCGCCGCGCCCCTGCTCTTGCAACACGCGCTCGGCCTCGCGGCTCGTCCAGCGTTCGTCGAGCGTCTCGACCGGCACGCCGGCCTGCTCGGCGAGCTCGGCGGCGAAGCGCTCGGCCGCCTCCGCCTCGGGGCCCTTGCGACCATCCATGTGGCGCGGAAGGCCCACCACCACGCAGCCCACCTCGCGTTCGGCGATCAGTTCGCAGAGCGCCCGGAGATCCGAGCGCCGATCGCGGCTCGGCAGCGTGCCTGCCGGAAACGCGAACTCGGCCTCGCTGTCCGACAGGGCCAGGCCGATCCGTTTCCGGCCGAGATCGATGCCGAGCACCCGCATGGCGAGCGAGTGTAGCGGTCGCGCGGGTGGTCACGCGGGGCGCGCGAACGCTTTGGCGAAGAGGGTTCGAGCGCGCTCCCGGATCGCCGGGTCGCGGTGGCGGCGCGCGCGGTCGACGGCGCGCCCGGCCTCGCGGCCAGTCAGCTCGGAGAGCGCCGTGAGCGCGCAGAGCTGGAGCTTGCGCAGCGATCTGCGCCGCAGCAGCGAGCGCCGCTCGAGCAGGGCGACCAGCCTCGGCGTCGCCCGTTGGCTGCCGAGTGATCCGAGCGCACGCACGATCTTGCGGGCGCGGCTGCCGCCGTTGCTCGTACGGCGGCCGGCGCGCTCGAGCGCAGCGAGCAGCGGCTGTACGGCGCGTGCATCGCCGAGCTCGGCGAGGCAGTGGGCGGCGATCTCCGGCAGCTCGTCCCGTTCGCTCGACAGCGCATTCACCAGCGCGCGAAGGGCGTCGTCACCGCCGAGCTGCGCCAGCACCCGTGCTGCGTCACGCAGCAGCGCATCGCGGTCGCCTTCGAGGGCTCGCGCGACCGACCCAGCGAGGACCGGGTGCTGGAGTTCGCCGGCCAGACGGATGGCGAGCGCCGCGCGAGCGTCGTCCGGCTCGCCGATCACCTGCTCGAGGTGAGCGACCCCGGCCTCGCCGAGCGCCACCAGCGTGCCGGTGAGCTGACCGGCATCGTCGGGATCGTCGGCTGCGGCCAGCTGGTCGAACAGGGCGGGGATCGCGTGCTCGCCGAGCTGCAGCAGCACCTGCACGGCTCGCACCCGTACGTTCGTCTCGTGCGCCCGGGCGCGCTCGATCAGCGCATCGAGCCGCTCGTCGGATGCGAGCTCGACGCACAGCCGCTGGGCGACCCGGGCCTGCAGGCCCGACCGCCCCCCGCCGCCCACGGCGTGGTCGGCCAGGACGAGCACCGCTCGGTGGCACTCGCCGCGAAGCCCCGATTCGGAGAGCGAGATTGCGCTCGAAACGACGCGCTCGGCGAGGAACCGGTAGGCGTCGTCGTCCGGGCATCCGTCGAGCTCGACGAGTCGCCCTCGCAGCCGCTCGCCGCGGGGATCGGTCGACGCGGCCTCCAGGGGCCGCTCGTCGATGGTCGCCTTCGCGTCGACCGGGACGGCCGGGGTCGCCGGATCGGGAGCCGACGCGGGATCCCCGTTCTCCATCGCAGCGCCGAGCCCCGGCTGGTTGCCAGCGTGCGCGTCCTCGTGCTCGCCGTCGACCGGGTCGTCCGCGACAGCGGCCGGTCGTCCGCCGGTTGCCGACACCGAGATGCCGGTCCCGCAGCGGTCGCCGGGTGTGTGCGCGAGTCCGCCGGATCCCCCCGCGTGTTCGGTCCCGTGGCCGAGCAGCTCGAGGAACGCGTGCAAAGCATCGCGCGTCAGCTCCTGATCGAGCGTCACGCAGTCGATGCCGTGGCGGGTGAAGGCTTCGGCGAGACCGCGGAGGTGGTCGAGCGGGACCGCTTCATTTACACCGACTGCCCGGAACCCCTGCTCGTCGAGCCAAAGCTCCAGGGCGCCCGCCCGGTCGAGCTCCCCTCTCGACGCGCGCCAGGCGCGGTCGACGAGCGGATCGCAGGCCACGCTGCCCGCTCCGTAGAAGGAGAAGCCACGCACCGCCCGGCCGAGCTCGACCAGCAGGCTGGCGAGGTCGGACGGGGTCCTCTCCACCCAGGCAGCGGTCGTGTGCTCGGAGTCGGGCATGGCGGGCATGGCGGGCGTGGACGACGGGTGGCGCGTCCGGCGCGCGGTCGTCCCCTCTGCTGCCCTCATCGACCACGACGCCGGCGCGCTTGACGCCGGGACGGGTCGACGCCAACGGGCGGGTTTTTCCTTTTTCTTCGCCTCTTGCGTTGACTCGGCTCCGGGCCGGCGGCTACCCTCGACGGCGTCGCCCCCCCGACGAAGCCTGCGGCAGATCGGGTTCGCAACCAGCTCGACCCGTCGCTGGTCACACGCTCCGAAGAGCAGCCCGACACCGTGCCTCCTCCACGCGGTCCCGGATCACGGATCGATCCACTGGAACCCACCGAGCGCACAGAAAACACCGAAAAGTCGAGTACTTTCGGGGAATCCGCGGCAGCGCCCGCGGCCACGGCAACGGCCACAGCTGCCGGCGAGGCCACCTCGCCGCGCGAGGTCGAGCACCCCGGTCCGGCGCTCTGGGTCGCGACCGTCGGTGGTGTGGGGTTCGGCCCCTGGGCGCCGGGGACGTGGGGCGCCCTGGTCGCCGTCTTCCTGTTCGGTGCGCTCCTCCACCGGCTGGGCCTTCCTTTGTACTCGCTGGCGGTCGTTGTGGTCACGGTCCTCGGCGTGTGGGCGTCGAACGCCGTCGAGGCGTGGTTCGGCAAGCCCGACGACGGCCGCATCGTGATCGACGAGGTCGCCGGCCAGCTGATCGCGTTGATCCCGGTCGTGCTGCTGCACGGGCTGCCGCTCGGTGTGGTGCGGGTGCCCGGCCTCGAATCGGTGGTCGGTGCGGGAATCGACGTGTGGTGGGCCCTGGTCGTGACCGCATTCGTCGCATTCAGGTGGTTCGATATCCGCAAGCCGGGACCAGTGGCATGGGCGGAGAAGAGATTCGTGGGTGGGATTGGAGTGATGGCCGACGACGTAGTGGCCGGTGGCCTCGCCGCGGTGGTGGTCACGTTGCCCGCCTACGCGGTCGTCGTCGTGAAGTTGCGCGACGCCCTCGAGGTGCTGCCCGCGTGAAGGCCGAGATCCTCACCATCGGCGACGAGGTCCTTCGCGGCGAGATCATCGACTCCAACAAATCGCTGCTCGCCCAGCGGCTGCTCGACCTCGACATCGAGTGCCACCATCAATCGTCGCTTCGCGACGATCGCGACGACATGCGCGAGGCCTTTCTGCACGGCGTGGCGAGAAGCGACGTGCTGCTGGTCTCGGGCGGGCTCGGTCCCACGCGCGACGACATCACGACCGAAGTGATCGGCGAGACCTTCGGTCGCCCGCTGCGGTTCGATGAAGGCTCCCTCGAGGCGATCCGCGCCTTCTTCCAGCGCGTCGGCCGCGAGATGAGTGACACCAACCGCAAGCAGGCACTCTTTCCCGAAGACGCCGAGGTGCTCGCGAATCCCGCCGGCACCGCGCCGGGCTTCATGATCGAAGAGTCGGGTTGTCTGGTGTTCTGCATGCCCGGCGTGCCCCGCGAGATCTCGCAAATGATGGACGAGCAGGTGCTGCCGCGCATCGAGTGCCGGCTCGAGTCCACCGGCGAGGTCGTGCGGGTGCGCGCCCGCATCCTGCGCACCTTCGGGATCGGCGAGTCGTCTCTCGAGAGCGAGCTGCGCGACGTCGCGTGCGAGGACGGCGCCGATCTCGCGTTTCGCACGACGTTCCCCGACAACTTCCTGCGCGTGATCGCCCGTGGCCACTCGATCTCCGAGGCCGACGCCCGCATCGACCACGTCGTCAAGGCGATCCGCGAGCGCCTCGGCGACCTCGTCTACGGCGAGGACGACGAGACGATGGCGGCGGTTGCGGGGCGGCTGCTCGCCGAGCGCGGCGCCACGGTCGCCGTCGCCGAATCGTGCACGGGCGGCCTCATCGCCGACCGCATCACGGACGTGCCGGGCTGCTCGGCCTGGTTCCTGGGCGGCGTGGTCGCCTATGCGAACAGCGCCAAGCAGTCGCTGCTCGGCGTGCCCGAAAAGCTCTTGATCGAGCACGGTGCCGTCTCCGAGCCGGTAGCCCGCGCCATGGCGGAGGGCGTGCGCGAGCGCTTCGGCGCCGACGTCGGCGTGTCGACGACGGGCATCTCCGGGCCCGACGGCGGCACCCCCGAGAAGCCGGTCGGCCTGGTCCACGTCGGCATCGCCTGGGGGCCGGGCGTCACCGGTGGCGAGGGCCAAGGCGCCGGCGGCGGTAGTCGAGACAGCGCCGGCTGCCATACCGACCACTTCGTGTTTCCGCTCGACCGGGCGCGCCACCGCGTGCTGACCGCCCAGGTCGGGCTCGACTGGATCCGCCGGCTGATGCTCGGGCTCGAGCTGCAAGGTCCGAGCCTGCTGCGCCGGCGCGGCGGGGCGTCCGCGCCCGGCACGACCCCCGCCGAGCCGAGGTCCGGCAGCTGAGCACTTTCCAAGTCAACCCCGATCACCTGTGGCCAGAGCTACGGCCACCAGAGAACAAAGTCACAGGCACAAGCAGGCAGTCACGAGCAGACAG
>CAZETS010000114.1:0-1305 GCA_964515335.1 uncultured Spirochaetaceae bacterium | reverse complement strand
CACAAGCAGACAGCCAGGAGGAGCGAGAGCAATGGCGAAGAGCAAGAACGAGGCAGCGACGAGGGCGACGAGGGAAACCAGGGAAAGGGAGAGCGTGAAGGAGAAGGACAAGGCCAGCGACCAGGACGTGGCGCGCCGCAAGGCCATCGAGCTGGCGGTCTCCAGCATCGAGAAGCAGTTTGGCAAGGGATCCATCCAGACGATGACGCCGGACGGCGCCCAGGAGCACGTACCCTGCTTCTCGAGCGGTGGGCCCAGTCTCGACATCGCGCTGGGCATCGGCGGCTATCCGCGCGGTCGGGTGATCGAGATCTACGGCCCCGAGTCGAGCGGCAAGACGACGCTCACCCTGCACGCCATCGCTGAGGTACAGCGGTCGGGTGGCGTGGCGGCCTTCATCGATGCCGAGCACGCCCTCGACGTCAACTATGCGCGGCGGCTGGGCGTCAACATCGAGGATCTGCTGGTCTCCCAGCCCGACACGGGCGAGCAGGCCCTCGAGATCGCCGACGTGTTGCTGCGCTCGGGGGCGATCGACCTCGTGGTGATCGACTCGGTGGCAGCGCTGGTGCCCCGGGCCGAGCTCGAGGGCGACATGGGCGACACCCACGTTGGCCTGCAGGCCCGGCTGATGAGCCAGGCGTTGCGCAAGCTGACGGGCACCGTCTCGAAGTCGGGGGCCTCGGTGATCTTCATCAATCAGATCCGCATGAAGATCGGCGTGATGTTCGGCAGTCCCGAAACCACGACGGGTGGCAACGCGCTCAAGTTCTACTCGTCGGTTCGGCTCGACGTGCGCCGCATCGCCGCCATCAAGGACGGCGAGAACGTTGTGGGTAACCGCACCCGAGTGAAGGTGGTGAAGAACAAGGTCGCACCGCCGTTCCGGCAGGCCGAGTTCGACATCATCTACAACGAGGGCATCTCGCGTGAAGGTGACCTGATCGACCTCGGTGTCGAGGATGGCATCGTCGAGAAGAGCGGCTCCTGGTACTCGTACGGCGACGAGCGCATCGGCCAGGGTCGCGAGAACGCCCGCCGCTTCCTCAAGGAGAACACGGACGTCGCCGCCCGCATCCAGGAGCAGGTCTACGCCGCCCGAGGCCTCAAGCAGCCGGTGCTGGCGGGTCCGCTCGAGCCGGTGTCCGAGGAGGCCGGTCCCACCGAGTAGGTCGTCCGAACACCCGCACCTCCGAGCGCCCCGCGCCCCCCGGGGCGCGGGGGGGGGCGGGGGGGGGGGGGGCGCCGGCGCTCCTGAGTGAGTATTAGACGGGCTACCGGAGAGGGGCGGTAGCTTTCATCCCC
>CAZETS010000113.1:0-10063 GCA_964515335.1 uncultured Spirochaetaceae bacterium | reverse complement strand
CAGGAGCCGTGCCAAGCACAATCTTTGGGACACCTCTGAATCTTCGCCACACCTCCTAGTGGTTCCACCACGCGAGGTCCGAGAACGCACGCAGGTCGATCTCGTGCGTCCAGGCCGAGCGGTGCTGCTGGGCGATGTGGAGGTAGGTCTCCGCCATCTTCTCGGGAAGCATCAGCCCGTCGTGCTCGCCGCCGCGGGCCTCGCGGAGTTGCTGGAAGCCCTCGGCGCCGAGCATCTTTCCGAGGGTGTCAGGCGCGTCCACGGCGCCGTCGATCAGTATGTGGGCGACGTGGACGCCCTTGGGCGCGAACTCGGCGTTGAGCGTCTGGCACAGCATGCGCCGGCCTCCCATGGCGGCGGCGTGGGAGTGTTGGCCGGCGTTGCCTCGCACGGCCGCCGTCGCCGAGGTGACGAGCAGAGTGCCGCTCCCGCGCTCCACCATCCGCGGGCACAGGGTGGAGGCCAGCCGGAAAAGGGCGAAGGTCGCGAGCCGCCATCCCAGCTCGAAGACCTTGTAGCTCGTATCGGCGAGTGCGCGATTGCCTATCTGGGCGCCCAGGTTGAAGAGCGTGACCTCGATCGGCCCGATCTCGTCCTCGACGGCGGCGACGCGCGCCTCGATGGTGTCGGGCTGCGTGGCGTCCAGCAGGTAGCCCGAGGCGCTGCCGCCCTCCGCTTCGATCTCCTTGACGAGGCGCTCGAGGCCCTCCTCGTCGCTGCGTCGGCACAGGACGGCGTGGTAGCCCTCGCGTGCGAAGCGCTTGCCGACGTTGCCTCCGATTCCGGCGCCGGCGCCGATGACCAGACAAACGGGCTTCATGTGGACGGTCTCCTCGATGGGGTGGTCAGACTGCGGGCTTCCGGGCCTCGATCTCTTCTTCTACTTCGCGCAGGCGGTCCTTGCCGAAGAAGAGTTCTTCGCCGACGAAGAAGCTCGGCGAGCCGAACACACCGCGGCCGACCGATGCTTCGGTGTTGGCGATGAGCTCGGACTTCACGTCGGGGGCCTGCATCAGCTCGATCAGCTCGCCGGCGGGAAGCTCCGATTCGATCAGGGCTGCGTGGATCACCTCGGGGTCGTCCATCTTCTTCGGGTCGCACCACATGTGCCGATATACTTCGTCGATGTAGCGCTCCATGCAGCCGATCCGACCCGCTGCGATCGCGCCCCGCATGATCTGGAGCGTGTTGACGGGAAAGTGGGGGTTCGGCGCGAAGCGGGTGATGGCGTGCCGGGTCAGGAAGCGCTGCATCTCGAGGTTCTGGTATTCGCCCTTGTTCTTGATCCCCTGCAGGGTGACGGCCGGGGAGGCGTTGCCGGTGGCCTTGAAGACGCCGCCGAGCAGCACCGGGACGTAGCGGAAGGGGACGCCGGTGCGCGCTTCGATGGCGGGGATCACGAGATGGCTGAGGTAGGCGTTGGGGCTTCCAAAATCGAAGTGGAACTCGACGGTCGGCCGGGACATCGGATCTCCGATCTTCGGATTCTCGGATTCGGGCTGCGGGTTGCTATAAGCAACCTGAGTCGCGTAGACTATCCGAGGTCGCTGCCGGGGGCAACGACCGCCTGGAGGCCGGGATGGCGACGAGCATCGGAGAGACGTACTGCGGGGTCGCCCAGGCGGGCGAGCGGATGGGCGACTGGTGGACGCTGCTCATCGTGCGGGACGCCTTCTTCGGCAAGCGCCGCTTTTCGGAGTTCGAGGCGAGCCTTGGAATCGCCAAGAACGTGCTGAGCGACCGCCTGCGGGCGATGGTCGAGCACGGGATCCTCGAGAAGGAGCGGCTCGCCGAGCCCGGCCAGCGCTACGCCTACCAGCTCACCAAGAAGGGCCGCGACCTCTGGATGGTGCTGACGGCGATGCGGCTCTGGTCCGACCGGTGGGTGTTCGGCGAGCAGGGCCCCCCGCTCGTGGCGCGGGAGCACGACACGGGCCGCGAGGTCGCGGCCCTGGTCGCCGTCGACCGCGACGGGAGACCCATCGAGCCGAGCAAGCTCGAGTGGGTACCGGGGCCGGGGCTGCCGAGCACGAGACGGCGCGCCGGGCGGCGGCGCTGACGAGCTTCGAGGACGGCGCCCGGAAGGCCACCGGCCTCGATATGCTTGGCGAGCTGGACCCACGAAGGGTCCGGGAGGCAATCGAGTGAGTGAGACAGCAACGGAACGAAGTCCGTGGCCGACCAACGAGTACCGAACTCCCGAGCAGGAGTTGGCTGAGCTGGGCCAGGGCGTGGCGCCCGCGCACGAGCTGGCCCTCGAGGACATCAATCCGCTGAACGCGAATCTGTTCTGCGAGGACCGCTGGCAGGGTTACTTCGAGCGGCTTCGCCGGGAAGACCCGCTCCACCTGAACGAGATCGGGTCCGCGGGGCGCTACTGGTCGGTCACGAAGTACGAAGACATCAAGGCCGTCAGCTCGGACTGGCAGACCTTCTCTTCGGCGTACGGAATCACGCTGGGCTTTCGTGTCGGGACCGAGGTGCCGCAGTTGTTCCGGCCTACGGGCAGCCCCCCTTTCATCTCCCAGGACCCGCCCCGGGCCACCGAGCAGCGCAAGACGGTCCGTCCGTCCGTCGCCCCCCGCAACCTCGCCCGTCTCGAGCCCCTCATCCGCGAGCGCACGTGCCGTGTGCTCGACTCGCTTCCCGAGGGCGAGACCTTCGACTGGGTGGACCTCGTCTCGATCGAGCTGACGACGGCGATGCTGGCGACGCTCTTCGACTTTCCGTTCGAGGACCGCCGGAAGCTGACGCGCTGGTCCGACATCGTCTTCGCCATCCCCCAGCCGGGGGGCGTCGTCGAGTCGCAGGCCCAGAAGCGCGAGGAGCTGATGGAGTGTCTCGCGTACTTCACGGATCTCTTCGAGCAACGCAAGAAGCAGCCTGGGCAGGACCTGGTCTCGATGCTCGCGCACGGGGAGGCCACCCGGCACATGGCCCCCGCAGATCACCTGGGCAATCTCCTGCTGCTCATCGTGGGGGGCAACGACACGACGCGCAACACCATGTCGGGCAGCGTCTACTCGCTCAACCGGTTCCCCGAGCAGTACGACAAGCTGATCGCCAACCCCGGACTCGTTTCGAACCTGGTGCCCGAGGTCATCCGCTGGCAGACGCCGCTCTCGTACATGCGCAGGACGGCCACTCGCGACTGCGAGCTCGCCGGCAAACCGATCCGGAAGCACGATCAGCTGCTGATGTGGTACGTGTCCGGCAACCGGGACGAGGAGGTCTTCGAGGCCGGGGATGCCCTCGACATCGAACGCCCCAACGCCTCCAGACACCTGTCGTTCGGCTATGGGGTGCACTTCTGCATGGGCAGCCGCCTGGCCGAGCTGCAGCTCCGCGTCCTGTGGGAGGAGATCCTGCAGCGATTCGCGAGGATCGAGGTGCAGGAGGAGCCGAGCCGCACGCTCTCGTCGTTCGTAAAGGGCTACACGCGGCTGCCGGTGGTGGTCGAGCGCAAGTGACCCCTGCCTTCTCGGCGACGTCGGGCGCGGCGAGCCGCAAGGAGCAGTCGATGGCTGGACGACTCGACGGGCAGGTGGCCGTCATCACGGGCAGCGGTCGCGGAATCGGTCGCGCGAGCGCGGAGCTCTTCGCCCGGGAAGGCGCCTCGGTGGTCGTCTCGGACATCGACGCCGAAAGCGCGCGGCAGACCGCGCAGGCCATTTCCGAAGCGGGCGGTCGGGCGGTCGGGCACCCGGCGGACGTCACCGACTCGGCCGCGGTCGACCGGCTCGTCGAGCGGGCGGTCGCAGAGTTCGGTCGCCTCGACGTGATGTTCAACAACGCCGGTGGCGCGCTCCCCGAAGTCACCCACGAAGTCAGCGACGAGCAGTACCGCAGCGTCATGGAGCTGAACGCCGACGGGGTCTTCTTCGGCACACGGGCGGCGCTGCGCGTGATGGTCCCCCAGAAGAGCGGCTGCATCCTGATCACGGCCTCGGGCGCGGGACTCGGCTCGGTGGAAGGCCTTGCGGTCTACGGTATGGCGAAGGCGAGCGTGATCAGTCTCGCCCGGAGCGTCGCCGAGGAGTACGGGCCTCTCGGGATCCGCGCGAACGTGGTGTCTCCCGGACCGATCGCGTCGGAGAGCTTCGTCGAGTTCCTCGACTCGGTCGAGGGACTGCGTACGAAGATGGAGAAAGGCGTGCCCGCTCGCCGCCTGGGGCGCCCGGAGGACATCGCCCGCACTGCGCTCTTCCTGGCTTCCAACGAGGCGAGCTACGTGAGCGGCATCGTGGTGCCGGTCGACGGCGGAATCTCCAGCAGTTATCCGTCGCCATCGCCATCGCCATCGCCGACGCCGAACGTCGAGCCGCGCTAGCCCGCCTGCGCGCCCCGTACGAGCCGCCCGGGCAACGCCCCCGTGAGCTCGCCGTTTTCGCAGATCGACTCGCCGGCGACCAGCGTCATCCGATAGCCGTCGGCACGCTGCACCAGGCGCCGTCCGCCCGCCGGCAGGTCGAAGACGATCTCGGGCGGACGCAGGGCGAGCCTTTCCCAGTCGATCAGGTTGAGGTCCGCCCGCATGCCGGGCGCGATCACGCCGCGGTCGCGCAGGCCGACGGCGGCGGCCGTGGCCGCCGTCTGCTGGCCGACGAGCCACGGCACGTCGAGCTTCTCGCCGCGCGAGCGGTCGCGGCCCCAGTGCACCAGCAGGTACGTGGGAAAGCTGCCGTCGCAGATCATCCCGCAGTGCGCACCGGCGTCACCGAGGCCGGGCACGGTGTTGGGGTCGAGCAGCATTTCGCGCGCGGCGTCGAGGTCGAAAGCGGTGTAGTTCAGGAAGGGGCGGTACAGCAGCGCCCGCCCGTCGCGCTCGAGCATGATATCGAGCGCGAGCGCCTGGGCGTCCACGCCGCGGCGCCGGGCCTCGGCCGCGATGCTCTGCTCTTGCGGCGGCTCGTAGTCGGGCGGGTCGCCCAGCACGAAGGTGCGCTCGAAGTCGGCCACCAGCATGGCGAGCGCGTCGGGCGCCTGCTCGGCGAGCAGCGCCGCACGAATTTGCGGGTCGCGGAGCTGCTCGACCTGCTTGCCGTGCGAGAGGTGGGCGATGCGCCGGAAGGTCGGATGTCCGCTGAACGGATGGAAGCTCGCCTCGAGGCCGAGCATCAGCCCGACCGCCCGCGGCGCCACCTGCGCCTTCATGGGCAGGCCTGCGTCGACCGCTTCGCCGATCAGATCGAGCAGACGCCGCCACTGGTCGGGCACGCGATCGTGCTGCGCGATGCTGATCGACATGGGCCGACCCGATACCTCGACCATTTCGCGCATCAGCCCGAACTCGGCCTCGACGTCCGCGAAGTCGGCCACGATCTGCAGCACGCCCCGGCCGCCGCGACCGATCTCGCGGGCGATGCCCAGCATCTCTTCGGGCCCCGCCGTCAGACTCGGCGTCGGGTCGCCGTCGCGGGTGCGGTGGTTGCGCGTGCGCGACGACGAGAAGCCGAACGCGCCCGCCCCGATGGCCTCGCGGGCCAGCCGGCCCATGGCGGCGATCTCGTCGCCGCTGGGACGCACGGCGTGATCGGCGCCGCGCTCGCCCATCACGTAGGCGCGCAGCGCACCGTGCGGCACCTGCGCGCCGACGTCGATCGCATGCCTGCGCGCCGCGATGGCGTCGAGGTACTCGGGAAAGCTCTCCCACTGCCAGTCGATGCCTTCGGCGAGCGCGGTTCCGGGGATGTCCTCGACCCCCTCCATCAGTCCGATCAGCCACTCGTGGCGATCGGGCGCCGCCGGCGCGAAGCCGACCCCGCAGTTTCCCATCACGACGGTCGTCACGCCCTGCCACGACGACGGCGTGAGATCCGCGTCCCAGCTCACCTGGCCGTCGTAGTGGGTGTGGACGTCCACCCAGCCCGGCGTCACGAGCAGGTCGTCCGCGTCGATGACCTCGCAGGCCGGCTCGTCGACGTCGCCCACGGCCACGATCCGGCCGCCTTCGATCGCGACGTCTGCGTTGCGGGCCGGCGCGCCGGTCCCGTCCACCACCTGGCCCCCACGAATCACCTTGTCGAGCATGACGCCTCCCGGGCTCGGGCCCGTGCCGCCCGTCGAGCGTACGCCCGCCCGCAACGCGCGGTCAAGCGCCGACTCGCGAGAGCCGGCGCACTGCCCGCTAGGCGGTGGACTGCTGCTTGGCGAGGCGCTCGACCGTCTCGGCGTACTCGCGGACCGTGTCGGCGATGATCTCCACGACCGGGCGGACCGACTCGATGCGTCCGGCCACCTGACCCGTGAGCGCCACACCGGCCTCCACCTCGCCGCCGAAGTAGACCTTCTCGACACCACCGCCGAGCTCGGCCATCGGGTTGCCGTCGCCGGACTCGAGGCGTGTCGTGCGCTCGGTGCGCAGGGCTCGCAGGGCCGGACCGCCCGGCGACCGCAGGAAGACCGTGTCGGTCTCGGCGGCGGCCACGATCGCGTTCTTCCAGCCGTCGTGCACCGGCGACTCGGCGGCCGACACCATGCGGGTGCCCATCTGCACACCCTCGGCGCCGAGCGCGAAGGCCGCCGCCATCGAGACGCCGTCGCAGACGCCGCCCGCCGCGATGATCGGCACGTCGACACGGCTGCGGATCAGCGGAAGCAGCACGAGGCTCGAGACCGGGCGCGGGTTCTTGAAGCCGCCCCCCTCGCCGCCTTCGACGACGAGGCCGTCGACGCCAGCCTCCACCGCCTTCTCGGCGGCGCGCAGCGTCGGGACGACGTGGAAGACCGTCAGGCCCGCCGCCTTGAGCTGTGCGGTGTACTTGCGCGGATCGCCCGCCGACGTCGTCACGAAGCGCACGCCCTGCTCGACCACGAAATCGACGATCGACGGATCGCGGACGAACGCCTGGGCGATGTTCACGCCGAAGGGCTTGTCGGTGAGGGTGCGCATGCGCGCGATCTCGCCGCGGATGGCGTCGAGGTCGCCCGAGGACGTTTCGATGATCCCCATCGCGCCGGCCTGCGAGACCGCCGACGCCAGCTGCGAACGGGCGATCCAGCCCATCGGCGCCTGGACGATCGGGATCTCCACTCCGAGCATTTTCGTGACGCGATTGTCGAACGGCATGACGTCTCCTCGAGCCGGCGAAGCGGTGTGCCCGCCGCCGATCCACTCTAGCTCGGATCCGGCCGGGATCTGGCTCGGACCCAAGTCCGAATGGACCCCCGGGAACGGAGCGCGGGATTCGGCGCACGGCGGTACCCTCGCGCCATGTCGACGGGCGCCCGGACCAGCGACCACACGAACGCGACAGCCCCCGCCTACTACGTCGGCCTCGCGCTGCTCGGGCTCGCATTCGCGGGACTCTGTGCCCAGCTCGCCACCCACGAGTACTTCAAGTTCGACGACTGGCACTTCCTGAACGTCATCCAGAAGGATGATTGGAGCTGGGGCCACGCCTTCCTGCCGATCGACACGTACCGCTACTGGGCGATCCGGCCACTCGGCGAGCAAACCTACTTCCGCCTCTGCTTCGACGCGTTCGGGCTCGACGCGACCGGCTATCTCGTCGTCTCGCTGATCGTCCACGCCGCCGTGGGGCCCGTGGTGTACCGGATCGCCCGGGCGTTCGGCGTCTCGCGCCCGGTGGCGGTCGCCACGGGCATGCTGGCCGCCACCCGGAACCCGTCGATGGCGATGGTCTGGTCGGCCTGCGGCTTCGCCTACATGCTGTCGCAGCTCTGTGTGGCCGCGTCGGTGATGTGGTTCGTGGAGGCCTCGAAGCGGCCGAGCCTGCCGCGGCTCGCGGCGTCGAGCGCCGCCCTCGCCGCCGCGCTGCTGAGCCACGAGTCGAGCATCGTCCTGCCCCCGGTGCTGCTCGCCTTCTCGCTCGCGGTCGACCGCGACGGTGCGTGGTCGGAGCGGCTCTTGCGGGGAGCCCGGCGCATCACCCCGCACTCGCTGCTCGTGATCGCTTACCTGGCGGTCCGCTTCGGCCTGCTCGCGCCGCTCGATGCGGGCCGCTCCACCTACGTGTTCGCCGCGTGGCCGTTGCTGATCGCGCGGCGCTACTGGCTGCAGCTCGGCGCGCTCGTCGGGGGAACGGACGTGCTGGTGGGCGTACTCGTGGCGATGGGCGCCGTCGTGTGGTGGGTCGGCCGGACCGAGCCCGGACGGCGCCAGATCGTTCGGGAGTGGCTTCCGCTCGCGGGGGCGTGCACGCTGTGGATCGTGGCCGTGCTCGGCCCCATGGTGGCGCTCGCGCCGAAGGCCACCCGGTTCTCGGTCCACATCGAAGTGCCCGCCTGCCTGATGGCGGGCTCGCTGCTCGAGCTCGCATGGAGACGCGCGCGCACACGGCGCCCGTGGGAGGCGCCGTTGCTCACGTTCGTGCTGGTGGCGATCTGCCTGCCGTGGGAGCCCCTCCGGGCCCGGCTCTCGGACCAATCGCTCGTCTTCCCCAGGCAGATGCGCGAGCTGCTGCAGCAAGAGGCCGATCGCGTTCCCGCCGGCGGCGACCTCGTCTTTCTCTACGGAGCCCCCGAGCTGGCCGACTGGACCGCGGTGCGGCGGTTCAGGAGCGTCTCCTACGGCTACGTCCCGATGGTTTCGGCGCTGCTTCCCGGCAGACGCCTGCGAGCCCAGGTCCACGACGTCCGCTCGTGGCCCGACGCGGACGTGCTCTGCAGCGAGTGTCTCTACCTGGCGCTCTCGACCGACCTGACCGCTTCGTTCGTCGACGACGAACAGCTCTCGCGCTGGATCACCGAGCCCGCCTTCGCGTCCGGCACTCCGGAAATCGCGTATCTGGGCGGGGCGAAGCTCTTCGACGCTCGCGGCCGAGAGGCCGCGCAGGAGCTGCAGCGAGTCTGCGCCAGACGCTCGGCCGAAACGATGATGCGAATGGCCTGCCGCGAGGGCTTCGCGAAGAAGATCGCCCTGCGTGGCACACGCGAGGCGCACTGGGTCGCGAAGCGCCTGCGCGGACCGCGGCCACCTCGCAGGCCGCGCCCCGGCGCGCTCTGACGCCGCCGCCGACTTCGGGCTCCGGCCGCCTCCTTCTACTCGAGTCCGTCGCCGAGCACGCCGGCAAGCACCAGCTCGCGTCTCTGCTCGGCGTCGTGCGAGACCACGATCGACAGGCCTTCGACATCGAGCAGGCCGTGAAGCGTGCGAAACTGGTCGAGCACCGCGGCGCGGTCCTCGTCGAGCACCCAGTCGGTCACCAGGCGCGGCCGGTAGTGGAGATCTCTCAGCGCATCCATGTGCCAGGCCACGTCGCCGACGAACAGGTACTCGTGCCCGCTCTCGGTGAGCACGTAGACGATCTGGCTGCCCGGCGTGTGGCCGGCCGCCGGGACGAGGACGACGCCCGGCGCGACGCGGTGCGGAGCACGGCCGGGAACCGGCTCGAGGGCGTCGAGCAGGGCCGCGGGCAGGCGCTCGCGCGCCTCTTCGCTTGCGTGCTGGGCGGCGTTCAGCACGATGCGCGGTGCAACCCCGGCGACGTCGTCGAGCTGGGCGAGACCGTCGATGTGATCAGCGTGCTCGTGGGTCAGCACGACGGCGCGCGCGGTCGACAGTGCGGCCCTCACCCGTTCGAACGCCGCGGCGTCGTAGTGGCCGTCCCCCCCGCCCATCACCGAATCGAAGTACGCCCGGCCGAAGGCCGCGTCGATCAGCACGTGGCCGTCGGGAAATACGACCTGATGGACGCCGTGGATCATCCGGTGGGGATCCATCGACTCGCCGGCGAACACCGCGCCGCGGGGCAGGGACGCCATCGCGACCACCTGGTGGTCGACCCGCAAGGGCAGCGCCCCCTCGCCCGAGCGGGCCAGTTCGCGCAGCGCCTCGCGATCGATCACGTAAGCCGACTGCGCGGGAACCGGCTCCCGGCCGAGCAGGTGGGTGCCGACGGCGACGCCGGCGATCACCAGCACGACGATCCCCATCGCGACCTTGCGAACGGCCTGCATGCGCCCTCCTCGTCGGGAATCCTACCGAAGCGCCGGCAAGCGAGACGCATCCGGCGGCGTGGGCGTCCGTTATGCTGAAGAGAAGGCTGCCGAGACGGAAAACGGCAAGGAGGTTCAAGCCCCCTACCCGGCTCCACGTCCG
>CAZETS010000112.1:0-10274 GCA_964515335.1 uncultured Spirochaetaceae bacterium | reverse complement strand
AGGCACGGTTCGCCGTCTAAGCACCGAAACCCACCGCAAATCGACAACTTCGAGTCTTCTTGGGCCCAATCTTCGAGCCACCTCTCGTAGAGTGGCGTGCTCCCCTTCGTTCGGTGAAGATCCGTCCTCCCCGGCAGCCGGCATGCGACCCAGGAGGCACATTGGCCGACCCCGAGCCCCATCTGCTCGTCGAGAAGCGCGACGGCGTCCTGATCCTCACGATGAACCGCCCTCGGGTGAAGAACGCCCTGAGCCCGCAGATGCTCGTCCGCCTCGCCACCGCCTGGCGCGGCTATCGCGAAGACGACTCGCTGCGCTGCGCGATCCTCACGGGCGCCGGCGACGAGGACTTCTGCGCGGGCGGCGACCTCCAGCTCACCATGCCGCTGGTGACCGGCGCCCGTCAGCCCGAGGACGAGTGGGACCACCGGCTGATGGGCGACTTGACGCAGTTCACCGACGGCATACTGCGCGGCTTCACGCTCTACAAGCCGGTGATCGCGGCTGTGAATGGCCGCGCCCTCGGCGGCGGCACCGAGATCACGAACGCCTGCGACCTGCGCGTGGCAGCCGAGCACGCGGTCTTCGGCACGCCCGAGGTGAAGGTCGGTCTCCTGCCCGGCGGCGGGTCGATCACGCGTTTGCCGCGACAGGTCCCCTACGCGAAGGCGATCGAGATGCTGATGGTCGGCGACCCCGTAACGGCCCGGCAGGCGCTCGAGATGGGGCTGCTCAACTACGTGGTGCCGAAGGAGCGGCTGCTCGACAAGGCGCTCGAGCTCGCGGCGAAGCTCGCCGCGAACGGTCCCCTGGCCGTCCGCAAGGTGAAGGAGGGGCTGATCCGCTCGAGCGGCCTCCCGCTCGACGAGGCCTACGCGATCGAGAACGAGGTGTCGGCGGCGGTGATGTCTTCCAAGGACGCACGCGAGGGACCGCGGGCGTTCAAGGAGAAGCGCAAGCCGAACTTCGTCGGCGAGTGAGAGCTGAGCGAGAGGCGTGATGAGCGAGCACGAACACCTGGCCGAATGGATCGACCTCGAGGGCTGTTTCAACTTCAGGGACCTCGGCAGCTACCGCACCGCCGACGGCCGTCAGATGCGCAGCGGCCGGGTCTTCCGCTCGGACGGCCTGCAGCATCTCACCGGGCCCGACCTCGCGAAGCTGCGCGACGAGATCCGCCTCGGCACCGTGATCGACCTGCGCTCGCCCGTCGAGGTCGAGGAGGCGGGCTGTGGCCCGATCGCCGACCAGGCCGAGATCGTTCCGCTGCCGCTCTTCCGTCAAACCCGCTCCGAGGGCGCCGAAAGCCCGGGCTTCACCATGCCCGCCAACATGGGCGAGCTGTATTTCATGATGCTCACGTTCGCGCGCGAGCCGATCGCCGAGGTGATCCGCCTCCTGGCGCGCGCCGAGACGCCGACCGTCTTCCATTGCGCGGCCGGCAAGGATCGCACGGGCGTGATCTCGGCGGTGCTGTTGTCGCTGCTCGGCGTGCCCGAGGGCACCATCGTGGCCGACTACGCGTTCAGCCGGCAGAACATCGACCTCATCAACGCGCGCCTCGACGCGAGCGGCAGCTACCAGAATCTCATGCACAGCATGCCCGAAGGCGCCTACGACGCCGACCCGGCGGCGATGGATCTCTTCCTCGGCCGCGTGCGCGACGAGCACGGCGGCGTCGTGGCGTGGGCCGAGGCGGCAGGCATCGACGGCGCGACCCGCGCGCGCCTCGAGGCGAGGCTGCTCGAGTAGGCCGGCCCGGCGGGCCGGCGTGTCAGCGCGGGCCGCTCTCGATCACCATCATCTCCACCCGGCCCTTCGGGCCGATGAACGACGAGCCGATCCAGCCCGTCAGCCCCACGATGATCGCCCCGAAGAACGCCGCGCCGAACCCGTCGAGCTGGAAGTCGTCCAGCAGCATCGCAACGAGGCCGAGCATGCCGGCATTGATGACGAGAATGAAGAGGCCGAGCGTGAGCACCGTGAAGGGCAGGGTGAGCAGCAAGATCACCGGCCGCACGACGGCGTTCACGATGCCGAGCAGCAGGCCGGCGGCGAGGAAGGACCCTGCGCCGTGGATCGTCATCCCGCTCACCACCTCGCTGGCCAGCCAGAGCCCGAGGACGTTCAAGGTCAGTCGGATCACGAATCCGGGCATGCGGGTCTCCTGTTCGGGGCGTCTGCCGACGGAGGATGCCGGGTCCGCCACGTACCCGCACCCGCGGCCACGATAGATCACGCCCGGTCGGGCGGCGGGCGGTGCGGCTCAGCCCTCGCTTTTTCGGCGTTTCAGATCGATCTCCCAGCCCGAGGGCAGCGAGCCGGTGCTCGCCGCCTCGTCCTCGAAGGCTTCGGGGTGTTCGCGCCGAAAGCCCGCCCACCACGCGCTGGCCTCGGCCCGCTGCCAGCGGCCCTCGATCGCACAGGCTTCGAGCGCATCGAGCAGCTCACCCGCGTCGCCCGGCCGGTCTTCGGGACGCTTGGCGAGCGCGCGCAGCACGATCGCATCGAGGTCGGGAGAGAGCAGCCCGCCGACCCGCTCCGAGGGAGGCTGCGGCGTCTCGCCGATGTGCTGCGCGAGCACCTCCACCACGTTGCTGCCCGTGAAGACGTGGCTGCCCGTGAGCAGGTAGTAGAGCACCGCGCCGAGCTGGTAGACGTCGCTTCGCGCGTCCATCTCGCCGGGTCGCTCGACGGCCTCGGGCGACATGTAGAGGGGTGTGCCGGTGAGCGAGTCGGCGCTGGTCAGTGCGACGTCGTCGGCCTGCTTCTGCGGCCGGACGAGCCCGAAGTCGAGCACCTTGACGAAGTCGGGCAGACCGCCCATCTCGCAGATCATGATGTTCGACGGCTTGATGTCGCGGTGGATCAGCTCCCGGGCGTGCGCCTCGGCGAGTGACGCGCAGGCCTGCTTGATGAGCGCCACGGCGCGGGCCTCGCATTGGGCGCCGTTCGCCTCGACGAGCGCGCCGATCGTGATGCCGCGCAGGAGCTCCATCGCGTAGTAGAAGGTGCCGTCCGGCGTGTAGCCGTAGTCGTAGATCTCGATCGTGTTCGGATGCGTGAGTGAGCTCGACACCTGCACCTCGCGCTCGAAGCGCGCCAAGGCCTCGGTGTTGGATCGGTCGGCGTCGAGCACCTTGACGGCGGTCGGCCGGCGCAGCAGCGCGTGGCGCGCGAGGTAGACCGTGCCCATCCCGCCCTTGCCGATCTTGCGCAGCACCGTGTAGCGGCCGAGCTGCCGCACCTCGGCGACCTGCCCCTGCAGGCGCAGGACGACGAACGAATAGCCGAGCATGCCGAGGGCGCCGATGCCGAGCAGGGCGATCAGCGCGAGCAGTCGCCGGCGCACGGTGACGAGGCCGGCGTACGCCTCGGCGACGTCCATCTCGGTCGCGATGCCGAGCTGCCACTCGGGCAGCCACGTCCAGCTGCCGACCACCGGCACGCCGCGGTAGTCCGGGTAGCCGACGACGTCGACGCCGGTCTCTCCCGAGATCGCGCTCGCGGCCATGCGGGTGAGCGGGCGGGCGAAGGCCGCCGCCTCGGGCAAGTGGCCCGCGGTGAGGTCGCCGCCCGGGTTGCGGATGTGGACGTTCAGCGTCGAGGCGGCGCCGGGCTCGTCGGGCATCAGCCCGAGTGCGCGCAGCTGATCCTCGAAGCGGCTGTGCGAGACGAGCCGGCCGTCGGCCGCGAACGCGTAGGTCTCGCCGGTTTCTCCCGGACGCGCCACGCCGAGGATGCGTGAGAAGTCGCCCTCGGGATCGATCGCGAAGCCGAGCAGCGCGACGACTTCGCCGTTCGTGTCTCGCACCGGAACGGCGGCGATCATCGTCACGCTCTGCTCTTCGGGGTGACTGGTCGAGCGCCACTCGATCGGGGGCGTGATGACCGGCCGGCCCTCGCGAATCGGACCGAGCAGCGTGGCGGCGCCGGCCGGGCGGTGGCCGATCGATTCGAGGTCGTCGTTGGCGAGCATGTAGCCGCTGGTCGAGATGACGCCCCAGCCTTCGACGTCGCCCGCGCTCACGAAGTCGTCGAGCACGACGCGCAGCCGCTCGAGCGCTGGCGCCGAGAGGATCTCGGCGCGCGACTCGCCGCTGCGCCTCGCCACCCCGACCAGCGCGCGGATCGACCCGGTGACGCGCGGGTCGGCGCCGATCAGCGTGATGCGGCCGAGCAGTTCGCGGCTCCAGATGTCGAGCGCGGCCGCCGCGGCTTCGCGCGTGGTCACGAGCTCGCTTCGCACCTGCTCGCGCATGGTGGACTCGAGGGCCCGCAGCGTCGTCCAGCCGAAGATCGCGAGCCCGGCCGCAAAGAGCAGCGGCCACACCCACAGCTGGCGTCCGAGCCGGTCGTGCATCGGCGGGAGTCTACCCTCCTCGCCCGTCGGACCGCCGCCCGCGAGCCGGCGTGCTATGCCTACCCGCTCGCCAGGAGCGGTCGCGCGGAGCGACATGGGAGGACGACGACGGTGACCATTGCGGATTTCTCGCTCGAGGGGAAGGTGGCGATCGTGACCGGAGGCAGCCGCGGCATCGGCCGCTCGATCGCGATCGCGCTGGCAGAGGGCGGCGCCGACGTCGCCCTCGCGGCCCGCAAGCCGGACGCGCTCGCCGAGGCGGCGAGCGCCGTCGAGGCCACGGGACGCCGCGCGCTCCCCGTGCCGACCAACGTGCGCCGCGCCGACGAGCTGGAGTCGCTCGTCACGACCACACGGTCCGAGCTCGGCCGCGTAGACATCCTCGTCAACAACGCCGGAACCAACCCCGTGTTCGGTCCGGTCCACGAAATCGACGAGCGGGCCTGGGACATGATCATGAACACCAACGTCAAGTCGGTGCACATCCTGTCCAACGCGGCGCGCGAGGTGATGCTCGAGCAGGGCGGCGGCGGCTCGATCATCAACGTCAGCTCGGTGGGCGGTTACCGCGCCTCGGACGTGCTCGGCGGTTACTCGGTCTCGAAGGCCGCGCTCATCATGCTCACGCAGGTGCAGGCCAAGAACTGGGGCCGCGACGGGATCCGGGTGAACTGCATCGCACCGGGGCTGATCAAGACCGAGTTCTCGCGCGCGCTCTGGGAGAACGAGCGGATCAGCGAGGACGCCGTCAAGGAGTCGGCGCTGCACCGCATGGGTGACCCGGACGAGATGGCGGGCGCCGTCGTCTACCTGGCGAGCGAGGCCGCCTCGTTCGTCACGGGCCAGACGCTGGTGCTCGACGGCGGCCGGCTGCTCTGACGTTCGTGCCGGTGGTCGGGCGCCGGCTGCTAGCGCCGACGCCCGACCGCGAGCGCGCCGCTGTCCTTGCGGCCGCACCAGGCGCAGAAGCGCCAGCGCGGCGCGCTCGGCCAGCGGCAGCGCGGGCAGGGCGGCAGATCGGGCTCGCTCCAGGGCCGCTTCACCTTGGTCTTGCACTGCGGGCAGTAGCGCATGAACGGGCGGAGCTGTCCCGAGCACCCGGCCTTGCGGCAGCGGCGGGTGGCCTGCGGGTCGGGCGGGGGCGTTCGTCCGTTGGCCTGGAAGCGGCCGTCGTAGCACCAGGGGCAGGCCTTCCACTCGGGGAGCACGCCGCGTTCGCACTCGGGGCAGACCATCGGGGCGCGGGTGACCTCGATGAACGAGTTGGCGTCGCTGCCGCACCACGGGCAGTGCTGCATGCACTCGGCGATCGGGCCGCCGCAGCGGTAGCAGTCGAAGCGAAGGCCGAGCTTCGCCCCGTACTCGCGTCGGAACCAACGCGTCTCGAGCTCGAAGGGGCTCGGCTTTCGCGTGGGCGGCCGGCGTGGACGGCCGTTGCCGGCGGGCAGCTCACGCTGCTCGATCCGCGTCAGCGCCCGCTCGAGGGCCTCGTGGAAGGCTTGCCCGTTCGGCCAGCGCTTCGCGACCGATACGGCGACCGCGCGCCGGATGACGGGCTGCACCTCCTTCGGCACGCGTTTCGTGAAGCGGTCGTGGGCCTCGAGCGGCCAGGCGAACGGCCAGCCGGGCAACACGCCCGTCAGCAGCTGGTAGGCGGTGAGGCCGAGGCTGAAGACATCCGAGGCGTAGCGCGGCTTGCCGTAGGCCTGCTCGGGCGCCATGTAGCCGAGCGTGCCCACCTCGGTCATGATGCCGTTGCTCCGCGGCGCGAAGCGCGCGGTGCCGAAGTCGGCCAGCCTGGCGTGCCGTCCCGGGAAGATCAGGATGTTGGCGGGCTTGATGTCGCGGTGGAGCACCCGCTTGCCGTGTGCGTGCGCGAGCCCGGCGGCGGCGTCGCGGACGATCGAGAGCGCGAGCGGCACCGACCTTCGCGGGCTCTGGTAGTGATCGAGGCTTCGCTGCGCGACGTCGGCGACGATCAGGAAGTGGCCGTCCTTCGTCCAGTCGGCGTTTCTGATGCCCAGCACGTTCGGGTGGTCGAGGCGAGCCGCCATGCGGGCCTCGTGCTCGATCTCGTCGGGGCCGAAATGCTCGACCACCGAAGGCGGAATCACCTTGACGGCCACGCGCCTGTCCTCGACGAGATCGCGCCCCAGCCACACCTCCGCCGAGGAGCCCTGGCCGAGCCGCCGGTCGAGCCGGTACTTGCCGAGGCGGGTCCCCCGCCGCAGCCTCCTCATACGCGCCGGCCCCCTCCGCTGCTCGCCCTGCTGCCCGCTCCGGGCGCCGATGTGCCTCGATCTGCGTCGAAGCCATCCCTGCCGCGGGCCAGGATGAACGTGGCGTCGTCCGGCTTCGCGGGACTCTCCCCCGACCCGCCCTTCATGCGCGCCGAGCACGTCGTTGCAAGCCCCCGTGCCGCGCCGGCGAGCGGGCCCTTGCGGATTCGATCGACGATCTCGGCCGGGTGGAGGTTGTCGAAGAGCCCGTCGGTAGCGAGGAGCACCGTGTCACGACGCGCCAGCGGGATGGGGCTGCCGACCACTATGTGCATGTCCTGCGCGCCGAGGTGGTTCGAGAGATAGTGGCGATCGTCGTGGTGCAGGGCCTCCTCGGGCTCGATCAGGCCGGCCGCCACCCCGTAGCCGACCGGCGAATGGGCGATGGTCTCCAGCTTGATGCGCCCGCGCTGCCCCACCGCCAGCACCGCGGAGTCGCCCACGTGGTAGGTGCGCAGGCGGCCGGCCTCGATTTCGGCCACCGCGAAGGTCGTGCCCGCGCCGCCACCCAGCTCGCGGATGCGGCGGTTGGCCTCCTCGAAGGCGTCGATGATGTGGCTGCGCAGCGGGACGTCGCCGGCCGCGGCGGCCAGCTTGCGGTCGAGCGTCTCGATGGCGAGCTGCGACGCCTCGTCGCCCGCCGGCATGCCGCCCAGGCCGTCCGCCACGGCGAGCACCACCGACGCTTGGCCGGGCTCGAAGGTCGCCGCGCGGTCCTCGTTGCCCGTCGTCTTGTCGGGGGCGGCGCGGGTGTAGGCCTGAACGTCGAGCGACGCGCAGGGCACCGGGACCGGCAGGCCTTCCTGGCACTCGGAAACGAAGATGCCCGCCACGCCTCGATCCACCCCGTCTTCCGTGGCGCCACGAGCGCTCAGGCGAAGGACTGCTCCAGCTCGTCGAGCTTCGACAGCTCGGACTTCGAGACCCGGCTGCCCAGGCCGAGGATTCCGCCGCTCGTCTCGGCGACCTGACGCGCACGCGCCATCAGTTCGCCGCGCAGGGTCGAGAGTGTGGCGGTGTCGAGCACCCGCGACAGCATGGCGACGTACGACTTCCAGGTGTCGAGCAGCTCGGGCCCGGGCCGCTCGGTCAGCCGCCCTTCGAGCAGCAGGTAGCTGATGCCGGTCCGCTCCAGCCCGAACTGCATGGCGGCCTCGAGGACCGCCGCGCGCTCCTTCGCGTCGACCTTGCCGTCCGCCCAGGCCACCTCGACGAGCGGCGTGAGCGTGATGGCCGCCACCGTCTCGGTAGTAAGGCCGATCTCCGCCAGCCGGTCGAGCACGGCTCGATCCTCGATGCCCCAGACCGCTGCCAGCGTGCGCGTGGGGTCGTGCGTGCCCTCGCGCTGCTGCTCGATCGCGGCGAGGATCGCCTGCCGGTCGAGGCCCCGATAGAACGAGTCGGTCAGCGTGTCGGCGAGGTCGGCGAGGTCGGCGAGGTTCGGGTCGGCCATCACGGGAATCTATCGCAGCCGGATCGATCCGGGATCGGCCCCTGCCGCGTCGCTTGCGGTAGCCTACGGCCATGTGCGATTCGCTCGTGGCCGTCGGCCCGAACACGACCGACTGCGCGACGCTCTTCGCGAAGAACAGCGACCGCCACGCCGGCGAGTGTCAGCCCTTCGTGCAGCTCCCGGCCGCCTTCCACCCCCACGGCGCCGATGTGCGGTGCACCCACATCACGATTCCGCAGGTGGCCGAGACCTACCGGGTAATGGGCCACTCGCCGTGGTGGGTCTGGGGCTTCGAGCACGGCGTCAACGAGCACGCGGTGGCGATCGGAAACCAGAGCGTGTTCTCGCGCGAGCCGGTCGAGGCGGCGCCCGGTCTGATCGGCATGGACCTGGTGCGGCTCGGACTCGAGCGCGGCCGCGACGCCCGCGAGGCGCTCGAGGTGATCGCGACGCTGATCGAGCAGCACGGCCAGGGCGGCAGCGGCTTCGGCCCGGGTGAGGCGGGCTACCACAACAGCTTCACGCTCGCGGATCCCGAGCAGGCGTGGGTGATGGAGACGACGGGTCGGCGCTGGGCGGCGCGGCGCGTCGACCTCGCCTCGCAGAGCAACCATCTGGCGCTCGGCGCCAACTGGGCGATCGGATCGCGTGACCTCGAGTCCTTCGCGAGGCTCGAGGGCTGGTGGAGCCTCCGCGAGCGGCTCGACGTGGCGGCCGCCTACCGCAACTTCGACGTGCCCGGTGTGATTTCAGAGGGCCGGCTCGCCCGCTCGCGCGAACTCCTCGAGGCGTCGCGCGGCAAGCACGACGTGGGCGGCATGCTGTCGGCACTGCGGGATCACGGCGCCGCGGGGGCCGGGCCGCCCTCCGGTTACGCGCCGGACGACGCGCGTCGCTACACGCTCTGCATGCACGCCGAGCCGGTCGGCACCACGACGGCCAGCATGGTGGCCCGTCTGCCCGTCGATCGCACCGCTCCCTGGCCGGTGTGGATCTCGTTCGGCTCGCCTTGCGCGGGGATCTTCCTGCCGGTGTATCTCGACGGCGTGTTGCCCGCCGAGCTCGCGCGGGGCGGGGGCGATCCTCCGACGGACCCCGGCCAGTCGGCCTGGTGGGCCTTTCACGCGCTCAACGAGGCGGCCGAGCGTGACTGGGCGCGGGCGCTGCCGATGCTGCGCGCCCGCTTCGACGAGCTCACCGAGGCGATCGAGGGCGAGCGCGTAATCGCCGAGCGCGAGGCGCGTACGCTTTCACTCGGCGGCGAGTCGGCCGAGTCGGCCCGGGTGCTCTCCGACTTCATGGCGCGCGCGGCTGGCCACGCCCTCGACCTCTCCCTCGACCTTGCCCGCGACCTTGCCCGCGCGCTGAACGATTCGCTCAGGCGGTGAACGCGTTGCGAGCGTCCTCGCCTGCGTCGCGGACCCGCGAGCGACGCACGGGCCGCGCGCGCACGAAGTACTCGTCGCGCAGCTCCCAGGGCACGCCGAGTGCGCCGAGGATCTGGCGCTTGGTCGTCTGGCGACAGAGGCGACCCTTCTCCACGGCGTGAATCGTGCGCGCGGATACGCCGGCTTTGTCGGCGAGCTGATTCTGGGTCCAGCCCAGGGCCTGCCGTGCGGCGCGGATTCGGTTCATCGGTAGCCTTCCGATCGGGGTGCAAGCGGACGCTCGATTCTAGCGCCGACCGGTGGGGGACGCGGACTCGGCCCCGCGGGGCGAAGGACCGGGACCCACGAGCCGAGGTCGCGGCCGGTGCAGCGGGGGCGCGGGGGCGCGGCTGCGCGTCCGGCTGCGGGAGGCGTCGCCGGGAGCAGGGCAGGCCCTGGAAGCCCGGTGTCGGCGGCCGCCGGCTTGGGGTGGACGACGGGATTTGAACCCGCGACCCCCGGAACCACAATCCGGTGCTCTAACCAACTGAGCTACGCCCACCGCCGAAGGACGCCGGAGGCTATCCGCAGGCCCAGGGGGTGTCAACGCGGCCCCTGCCGCCCGTCCGGCGGCGATTTCCACCGTCGTACCGCTACGCTAGCGCCGCCGGAAATCACCCGGCGCCGCCACCGCAAACCACGCCCCGGTAGCTCAGTCGGATAGAGCAGCTGCCTTCTAAGCAGCGGGTCGGGGGTTCGAATCCTCCCCGGGGCGCCATACGGGCATAGCGCGTCGTGCATCTCCACGGCTG
>CAZETS010000111.1:0-10686 GCA_964515335.1 uncultured Spirochaetaceae bacterium | reverse complement strand
CGATGGTCCCCACGTTCACGTGGGGCTTCGTCCGCTCGAACTTCTCCTTGGCCATGCCGTCTCTGTCCTTCCTCTTGCTCTTGCTCTTGCTCGTGTCTGCCTGCGTTTCAGTCGGGCCGTGCTTCCCCCGGCCCATCTCGATCTTCTGGAGCTCACGAGCGGGCTTGAACCGCTGACCTCGTCCTTACCAAGGACGCGCTCTACCACCTGAGCTACGTGAGCCGATTCTCCTTGCCGCCCCCGCCCGTCCGGTGTCCTCGAGGTTGGAGCGGGAAACGGGGCTCGAACCCGCGACCCCGAGCTTGGAAGGCTCGTGCTCTAGCCAACTGAGCTATTCCCGCCTTGTCCGGTCCGACCCGTCCGCCTGGCCCCTGGAGCGGCCCCCCTGTCTTCGATCCCGCGCTTCGATCCCGCGCTTCGATCGGCCCGCGTCCCGCGCGGACGACGACTCGGGAGCACTCGCGCTCGTCCCTCACGGTCGTGACGGTCGTGCCGATGCGAGTGGAGATGCATCGCCGCGCCGCGCCGGTCGCTCGGGTTGGTGGAGAGGGGAGGATTCGAACCTCCGTAGGCATGTGCCAGCAGATTTACAGTCTGCCCCGGTTGACCGCTTCGGTACCTCTCCTCTTGGAACCCTCGGCAACCTTCGAATCTCGTCCTCCACGAACAGGGGGCTCGGCTCGCCCGTTGCCGCCCTGTCCCTTGACGTTGGGTCTTCTTTTGTGCCTGAGCGCCTGAGTGCCTCAGTGCCTTTTGTGCCGCGCCTTCTAGCTGGTGGCTCGCGCCTGTGTTCGAGTGTGTTCTCGAATCTCGAGCGCCTGAACGCGCGTAAAGAGCCCCCCTGTCCAAGAACCAACCTCGAGTCACCGCGGGGTCGCCTGATCGACCGCCTCACCGCGTGCCTCGGGCCTGGCATGCCCGAACCCTGAGAAGCTCGCCAATTCTGTCTGTCGTCTAACGCCTGAGGTGTAACGTGTAACGCCGCTGCACCGCTTGCCTGCCGAGCGCTCGCGCGATGAACGCTCTGTCCAGCCCCCTGCCGTCGTACCCGCCCAGGTCGATTGCGACCGAAGCGCAAAGGTCGTGAAGAGCTACGACTGCCTCTCCACTCTCATCTCTTACCTCTTACCTCTTACCTCTGCTCTTACCTCTGCTACCTCTGCCTCGGCCTCTACCTCGGCCTCTTCGTACCCCTGTCCAGCTCCTCGTTCCGCTCGATGCTCCCGCGCGACACGTCGATGCACGCTCTACTTGCTACCAAGCACTACCTATCTATTGCTCTGTTGCTTGCTCTATTGGTCTACTGCTAGCCAAGCACTACCCGAGCCTATGCACGACACGTGCCGCCGATGAGCGGAGTATGGAGCTGGCGAGGGGACTCGAACCCATAACCTTCGGATTACAAATCCGGTGCTCTACCAGTTGAGCTACGCCAGCGCGGCCTCGAACGCGCAGAATATACCCGAGCGCCTCACCCCAGCAACCGCCGGGGACGCTCCAGAGGCCCGATCCAGCGAGTGTTCTCGGGTGGCCGGCCCCCCCCCGGACGCCCGAGAAGACCGGCGTCGCCTGGACGGTGTAGTCATTCGCACGACCGGCCGGGCGCGGTGGACCGGCGGACCAGTTCGAAGAGCACGACGGAGGCCGCGGTCGCCACGTTCAGCGAGGCCACTTCGCCCGCCATCGGGATCCGGACCAGGTGGTCGGCCGCGGCCACGATCGAGGGTCGAAGCCCACGCCCCTCGGCACCCAGCACCACCACCAGGTCGCCCGCCAGCAGCCGGTCCGGCATGGCGTAGAGGCTGGTCTCCGCCGAGGCTTCGGCCGCCACGACCCAGCGCCCGGCGCCCTTCAGGGCGGCAAGGCCCCGCGCCAGGTTGGGAATCCGGCAGACGGGCAACCGCTCGAGGGCCCCAGCGCTGGCCCGGGTTGCCGCGGAACCGAGCGGAGGCGAACGCCGATCCGTCACCAGCAACCCCGTCGCGCCGGCCGCCTCCGCGACCCGGGCCACGGCGCCGAGATTCCGGGGATCCTCGACCCCGTCCATGGCCACCACCCAGCTGGCGGCGCCGCCCCTTCGACCGGGTCCCCCAGGGGCGCCCTGCGCAACGAGATCGTCGATCGAGGACAGCACGGGCAGCGGCCCGGCCTCGAGCACCACGCCCTGCAGGCCGACTTCGTCGGTGCCTGCGAGGTCGGCCAACTCGGGCCCGGCCAGGGTCACCACCGGCAGCCCGCGCTCCACGGCCCGCTCGATCACCGGCTCGAGGTCACGCGGGACACCCCCCGCCCGAACCAACAGCCGATCCAGCCGGCGTCGCCCCGCGCCGAGCGCCGCCGCGATCACGTGGCGGCCGTGGAGCCGCTCGACCTGCGGGCGCGAACGGCGCCGTCCACTGGCGCGCCTCGGCGAACTCATCGGGCCTCCGTGGCAGGCGCCCCGGCCGTTCTCGCCGCCTGCTTGCGTCCGTCCCCACGAGTGCGACCGGACCGCGCCGGAGGCTAGCCCGGCGCAAGCCGGGCCACATCGCCCAGCCGTTCAGCTTGCGCGCGACCTCTCTGGCTCGGCTCTCGTGGACAGCCCGAGCGTGGACGGCCTCGAAGAAGACCGTGGCGCCTTTTTACCGCTCGAGTATCCGGCGATGAATCGTGCATGCCGGTCGTATGCTTGGAATCGAGAGTGCACATTGCCGCTTCCGTCGGCGGATATGAGGCGGTCTGCCAACGAAAGCTTGGCCGCAGCGAATCATGAAGTGCTTGAACGGGGCGGTACGATCCCGGTATCCTGCGTCTCCGATCATGAAACCCCACGGCACATACAAGCTGAGCTATCGCCGCCGCGAGGAGGCATGCGGCGGGTTCGACCCCCTGGGCATCGGGCTCGGCCGCCTTCAGCGAATCGTGGATTCGCTGCGGCTTCAGATCCTCGGCGGCGGCCCCGAGCAGTCCCTGCGCATCCGCCAGGTCTTCTCGACACCGATAGAGATCTACCGCGTCGAGATCCGCGAGCCCGATCTCGGCTACTCGCGCGTCACGCTGCTCGACGGGGATGCGCTCGAGGACCTGCTCGAGACGGACGGCGTGCGGGAGCGGGTGCTCGAGCAGCACGCAACCTGATTCCACCCCGGCACGCAACCACCGCACTGGATCATTCGAGTTGCATGCGAGCCGCGTGCTCGCGAGGTGGCGTAGGCCGATGCGTGGTGCCCGGGGCAGGACTCGAACCTGCACGGCACGTGGCCAGACGATTTTAAGTCGTCCGCGTCTACCATTTCGCCACCCGGGCGGATGGGGCGCGCGGGCCCTGAGTATACTCCTCGGACGAACGAAGCCGGCACAGGAGTGCCGGCCAGGCCAACGCGGCGGGAGCGGCGGTGTTTCACGGAAAGAAGATCGTCGTCGTGATGCCCGCGTACAACGCGGCCAGGACGATCGAAAAGACCTACCGCGAGATCCCGCTCGACCTGGTCGACGAGGTCGTCGTCACCGACGACGCCAGCCACGACGACACCGTCGAGGAGGCTCAGCGGCTGGGGCTGCGCACCCTCGTCCACCAGGAGAACCGCGGCTACGGGGGCAACCAGAAGACCTGCTACGCGGCCGCCCTCGAGCTGGGGGCCGACGTGATCGTCATGCTGCACCCCGACTACCAGTACACGCCGAAGCTCCTGCCGGCGATGATCAGCATGCTGACCGACGGACCCTTCGACGTGGTGCTCGGCTCGCGGATCCTCGGCGGCAGCGCTCGCAAGGGCGGGATGCCGCTCTACAAGTACGTCGCCAACCGCTTGCTCACCGCGTCGCAGAACATGCTCTGCGACGCGAAGCTCTCCGAGTACCACACCGGCTATCGCGCCTTCACGCGCGAGGTCCTCGAGCGCCTGCCCCTGCTCGAGAACTCCGACGACTTCGTTTTCGACAACCAGATGCTCGCCCAGATCCTCTACCACGGATTCGAGATCGGCGAGGTCTCCTGCCCGGCCGCCTACTTCGAGGAGGCGTCGTCGATCAACTTCCGGCGATCGGTCCGCTACGGGCTCGGCGTGCTGGCGACGTCGCTCCAACTCTTCCTGCAGCGCCGGGGCTGGGCGTCCTTCCCGATCTTCGACGCCGATGGCCGGCGCCTCGCGGTCGACCCACCGGCGAGCGCCCGCCTTTTCACCTCCACGGACGGCTGATCCGTCGTTCAGTCGTCGATGGCTGCGGTGACCACCGTCTGGAAGTCCTCGCGCAGCGCCAGATGGGCGTAGGGACGCACCTGCGTCATCACCAGGCCGAACAGCTGCTCGCGGGGGTCGTTCCACCAGTGGGTGCAGTACGCGCCGCCCCACGTGTAGCTGCCGGCGCTCGGCATCGCGTGCGCGCGCCCGGGATCGAGCGTCACCCCGAGCCCGAGACCGAACCCCGCGCCCGGCCCCGCGAGCCAGACGAACTTGTCGCCGGTGTGGTTCGCGGTCATCAACTCGACGGTCTTGCGCCCGAGCAGGCGCTCGCCGCCGCGGCGTCCGCCCTGCATCAGCATGTCGGCGAAGCGGAAGTAGTCGGCGGCGGTGGAGACGAGGCCCCCCGAGCCCATGAAGTACCCGCCCGGACGGCTCGCGAAGAAGCTCTTCTCACTCGCCGGATCGTCGGCCACGATGCGGCCGTCGTCGCCCGGGCGATAAGCGGCCGCGAAGCGATCGAGCTTTTCGTGAGGCAGGAAGAAGTGCGTGTCTCGCATGCCGAGGGGCTCGAAGACGCGACGTTCGAAGAAGTCGGCGAGCGTCATGCCGGAGACGACCTCGACGAGCCGCCCGACCACGCAGGTGGCGCGCGAGTAGTCCCACACCCTGCCCGGCTGGTCGTTGAGCGGCAGCGCGGCCAGGCGATCGACGAAGTCTCCGATGGTCTCGTCCCGGCTCCGCAGGCGCGCCGCCTCGGCGAAGGCCGGCCGGCTCTTCGGACGGATGTCGTTCGCCAGACCCGCCGTGTGGGTGAGCAGGTGACGCACCGTGATGGGCCGATCCGCCGGCACGAGCTCGACGGAGCCGTCGGGCCCATCGACCGCGACCCGCATCTTTTCGAAGGCCGGCAGGTACTCGCTGACGGGATCGGCCAGCCGGATCCGCCCCTCCTCGTAGAGCATCATCAACGCCACGGAGGTGATCGGCTTGGTCATCGAGGCGATCCGGAAGATCGTATCGGGCCCGACGGGCCGCGCGTGCTCGACGTCACGGTCTCCCGCCACCGCGAAGTGAGCGACCCGGCCCCGCCGCGCCACCAGCGTGAGCGCGCCGGGGATCAGATCGGCCTCGAGGTAGCGCGCGATCACGCCCTCGGCGTGTTCGAGCCGGCGACTCGAGAGCCCCACCTCCTCGAGCCGCGCCGCGGGGATGTCGGCGGGCAGCGCGTCCATCACGGACGTCGACATCAGCGGGCCCGGCCTACCCCTGTCGCCCCGCCGCAGCGCGTGGCGGGAGCGGCCATCACGCGTTGATCTGCTCGGCGAGGTACGCCTCGCGGCCGACCTGCTCGACGAGATGGATCTGTGCCTCGTGCCAGTCGACCGACTCCTCCTCGTCGGCAAGGATCCGCTCGGCGAGCTCGCGGGTGCCGTTGTCACCCCGCTCGCGGGAGAGTCCGATCAGCTCGTTCAGCCGTTTCACGGCGTCGAGCTCGAGAGCGAGATCGGCGCGGTGCTGCTCGATCGGGTCCTCGCCCACCTGCACGGGCGAAAGGCGCTGCATGTTCGGCGTGCCGTCGAGGAACAGGATGCGCTCGATCACCTCGTCGGCGTGCTTCATTTCCTCGATCGACTCTTCGCGCTTCTTGGCGGAGAGCCGCCCGAGGCCCCAGTTCTCGCACATCTTGTGATGCACGAAGTACTGGTTGATGGCCGTCAGCTCGGCCGTGAGGATGCCGTTCAAGGCCTCGATGATGTCCGAGTCACCCTGCATGTCGTGTCTCCCCGCGGAGGACTCATCCCGCTGGGATCGATGCTATCGACTGCGCGCCGGGTGTCGATGCGCGAGGAGGCCGCCGGTGTCTGGGCCGCGCTGCGACCGGAATCGCGCGCGACGAGCCGGCCTCGACTCGGGTCTCAGGCGTTGGCGGTCGAGTTGGACGGCGTCGCCTGGGGGGACTCGGTGCGATGCGCACTCTCGTTGCGGATGAGCCGGCTCACCGTTCGCAAGCAGCCCCCGCAGCCGTTGCCGGCCCCGCAGTCTCGCGCCACCTCGCCCGGCGTCTGGGCGCCGTTGCGCACCGCCTGGCGGATGGCCCGATCGGAGATCCCGTTGCAGTGGCAGACCAGCATCGCTCGTCCCTGTCCTCGTCCCTGTCCCTGTCCCTGGCCTGGTAGCTAGACCATGAGGTCCCGGGTACGTGGTCGAGATTATCGGCGATCTGAATTGAAAATCAATATCGATTCCGGAAAGATTCTTCGCCGGCCAGCCGCCCCCCGCGTGCGACAAAGTCAGGATTTCCTATACAGGTCAATAGCTTGCGCCACTTCTGGCGCATTCTTGTCGTCACCGACAGATACGCGTCCCAGCAGAGAATGGAGGCGGCGACCGGATTCGAACCGGTGATCAGGGCTTTGCAGGCCCGTGCCTTACCACTTGGCTACGCCGCCGCTCGGCTGGGCTGGTCGATGCGTTGCCCAGCAGAATCGAGGAGTTACCGCGCCGAGGCCGCAGCGTCAATCAGCCGCCGCTGCCGGCCTCCGGGGGTCCCCCCACGACCGCCTCGGGTAGCGGCATCCACTCGCCGGCCACCGGCAGCCCTGCCCTCCCGGCCTGTTCCTCCACGGCGCCGAGCAGCTCGGCCTGCGGCCCGTGCAGCCAGCGGGCGGGCACTCCATCCGCGACGAGGCCCGTCTTGATGCGGCAGAGGAAGGCACCGTCGATGGGTGAGAGAGACAGGCTCGACACGTCGAGCGGCTCCACGCTGCCGTCGGACAGCGACACCTCGCCCCTCTCGAGATCGACGTCGCGCACGAAGAAGCCCGTCTCCTCCACCTCGATCATGCCGCGGAAGCGGCCCACCTCGACCACGTACACGCGCTGCTCCGGCAGGTAGACGACCGACCGATCGAAGCGCTCGCGCAGCTTGCGGTTCAGGATCGGCTGGCCTTCGTGGCTCCAGCGTGCGTCGCGCCACAGCACCAGCCCGAAAGGCCGGAGCGGAGGCGGACCGGAGGTGGACGACCCGGCGGACTCGATCCGCTGCTCGAGGTCGCGGTCGCTCAAGGACTGCACTCGCTCGCGTCGAGGTTGATCAGCTCGAGGGTCGCGCCCAGTTCTGCGAGCGGCACGCCGACCAGCAGCGTCTCGAGCGCGCGCGCGTGGAAGAAGCCCGGAGCGCGGCAGTCGACGCGAACGGGGATCGGCCCGCCGTCCGAGACGACGTGGAAGCCCAGCTCGCCGTTGGCGCCCTCGACGGCCGCGTAGGCTTCGCCCGCCGGCACTCTCGGCCCCTTCGTCACGCCCAGCGAGTGGTGGATGGTCTCCGCCAGGCCGAGCCGCTCGCCGGCTGCCGTCGGCCAGACGAAGCGCGGGTCGGCGAGCCGCACGGCGCCCGGCCCGAGAGCCTCGAGTCGATCGAGGCACTGGGTCACGATGCGAACGCACTGCCGGACCTCGGCGGCGCAGACGAGAAAACGGTCGTAGTTGTCACCCACCGAACCGACGACCACCTCGAAGTCGAGCTCCGGGTAGACGCCCTGGCCGGGTTCCTTGCGCAGGTCGGTCGGCGTGCCCGCGGCTCGCTGGATCACACCGCTCGCGCCATGACGCGCACAGGCCTCGCGCTCGAAGACGGCCACCCCCCGAAGCCGAGCCACGAAGCCGCGCATGCGACCCACCGAGCGCTCGACGTCGTCCTGCGCCGACTCCACGACTGCCAGCACGCCTCGCAGGGCGCCGGCCAAAGAAGCCGGCAGCGGCCCGCGCACCCCGCCGAGCCGAACGAAGTGCGTGGCGCTGCGCGCACCGGTCAGCGCCGCCGTCCAGTCGACGATGCGCCCCTCGGCCTCGCCCAGCCAGGCGGCCTGCGCGGGCGCGCCGAGCCAGCGGCACGCCCCGCCGAGGCGCCGCAAATGGTCGGCCATGCGACCGAGTTCGCCCATCAGGACGCGCAGCCACTCGCCGCGCTCCGGCACCTCGACGTCCAGCAACCGCTCGACCGCTCGGCACAGCGCCACCCCGGCGAGCGCACCGGACACGGGCGAGACGCGTTCGACGAGCGGAACCGCCTGGTACCACGGGCGCTCGGCCAGCCTCTCCTCGAGGCCGCGATGTCGCGCAGCGATCTCGACCCGCGCGGCCACGATGCGCTCGGCCTCGACGTCGACCCGAAGCCCGTAGCCGGCCCGCGTGATCGGATGGTCGGGCCCGAAATCGAGACGACGTCCGTGCCCGAGCCCATCCGGCGCGCGATCCGTCTCGCCGCGCCGCGACTCGGCGCCCACCGCCGCCGGAGCACTCATCGGGCCTCTTCCTGCGATGCTTCGATTGCCGCCCGTTCGCCGCGCGGCGTAGCAACGCGTACGCCGAGCCGATCCGCGGCCACCAGCAGCGCATCGAGTTCGAGGGGCACCGAACCGCCTCCTGCCAGGTCGGCGATCGGCACCGGGCTCATCACGATCGCGGCCTCGGGGCAGGCCTCTTCACAGAGTCCGCAGAGGAGACACGAGGCGGGGTCCAGGGTGAACCGCTCGGGACGACGCGAGGCCGGATCCGCCGGATCCTCGCCGGGCAGCACCGAGAGACAGCGCGCCGGGCACGCCCACTCGCACAGGCCGCAAGCCACGCAGCGGGGTCGCCCATCGGGCTCGGCGACGAGCACCGGCACGCCGCGAGGCGGCGCGGCCTCGGCCAGGGGTTCGTCGTGCGGCGGCGCCGCCATCCGCTTGCGCGTCGCGCGCCCGCGCCGCAAGGCGATGCAGAGCGTCGCCAGCAGCGGCCACGGGTCGAGGCGACCCAGCCATCCGGGCCGCTCGCACCGATCGACCTCGATCACACCCCCGGGCATCAGGGCGATGGTAACGGAGGTCCCTCGCGTTCGTAGCGGCGCAGGAAGGCGCCTTCGACCGCTTCCCGCACACGCGCGTCGAGACCCAGCGGTCCGGCGCCGAGTTCGCGGGCGATCGAAGTCATCTCGACGTCGGCGAGCCCGCAGGGCACGATGGCATCGAACTCGCGCAGGTCGATCGTCACGTTGAGCGCGAAGCCGTGATAGGTCACCCAGCGCCGTACGCCGACGCCGATCGACGCGATCTTGCGGTCGGGCCCCGGGGCCCCGGCGCTCGGACGGTCGCCCATGAAGACGCCGGTCCGGCCCTCGACGCGCCGCCCGCGCAGCCCCAGCTCGGCCAGTGCGTCGATCAGCGCGTCCTCCATGCGGCGCACGAACAAATGCAGGTCGGGCTCGCCGCGCGCGCGCAGGTCCATCACGAGGTAGCCCACCAGCTGCCCGGGCGCGTGGAGGGTGACGTCGCCGCCGCGGGCGATGCTGTGCACCTCGATGCCGCGGGCCGCCAGTGATTCCGGCGACTCGAGCAGGTTCGCGGCTTCCGAGGAACGTCCCAGGGTGACGACGCTCGGATGCTCGAGCAGCATGAGCACGTCGCCCCCGCGCCCGGCCAACCGGGCGTCGACGGCGGCCTGCTGCCGCTGCAGCGACTCCCCGTACGGCACCCGGCCGAGCCACCGGGTCACGAGTCGACGCGGCTGCGACGGCGGGGCGCTCGGGAGGGCGTGGTTCGACACGGGGCTCAGAGGTCGAAGTCCGCCGCCTCGAGGAGCTCGCGGATGCGGTAGAGGAACGCGTTGGCGGGCGCTCCGTCGACGGCGCGGTGATCGTAGGAGAGCGCGACGTGCATCATGGGACGGATCACGATGGCGTCCTGCCCGTCGACCGTGCGCACCACGGGGCGCTTCACCATTTCGCCCATCCGCACGATGCCCACCTGCGGCTGGTTGATGATCGCGAAGCCGTAGAGGTTGCCCTTGCGGCCGGGGTTCGAGATGGTGAACGTGCCGCCCTGCAGGTCGTCGGCGGAGAGCCGCCGAGAGCGCGCCCGGTCGGCCAGGTCGTCGATCGCGGCGGCGAGCCCCGACAGCGACAGCCGGTCGGCGTTGCGCACGACGGGCACCACCAGCCCCTTCTCGGTCTCCACCGCGAGGCCGACATTGATATCGCGCTTCTCCACGATGGCGTCGTCGATCACCGAGGCGTTCAGCGCCGGATACTCGCGCAGCGCCCGCACCACCGCGTGCGCGATGAAGGGCAGGAAGGTCAGCTTGATGCCCTGAGCGGCCTCGAAGGCCTTGCGCTTCTCGCGACGAAGCTCGGCCACCGCCCCCATGTCCACCTCGGCCACGGTGCCGACGTGCGGCGACGTGCGTTTCGAGTAGACCATGTGCTCGGCGATGATGCGGCGCATCGGCGACATCGGGATGACGCGATCGCCCTCCTGCAGCGCATAGCTCGCGTAGGCGGGCCGCGCGGCCGAGCCGGCGGGCGCTGCCGCCCGGGCCCGGGTCGGCTGCTCGGCGGCCGGCGGCGGCGCGGCCTCGGCGGCGGGCGCGTCGGCCTCGGCATGGCGCAACACGTCCTGCTTGGTGATGCGGCCGGCGCTGCCGCTGCCCGAGATGCCTTCGAGCGAGACGTTCGCCTCCTCGGCGACGCGTCGGGCCACCGGCG
>CAZETS010000110.1:0-10812 GCA_964515335.1 uncultured Spirochaetaceae bacterium | reverse complement strand
AGCTCTGGTGTTCGTCCGAGTGGATCGTCGCCGAGGCCCCGGGTGGCACGATCCGATGGAGTTCCGCGTCGACAGCCTGCTGGACGGCGAGCTCTACACCATCACGACTCCCTTTGGCGTGTTCGACAACATCCCCACCTCAGATCTGCCCACACGAAAGCCTGAAGCACCCCATTCAAGCCCCCTACCCGGCTCCACGTCCGATAATTCGATCTATGTCAAATACGGTCCTGAAGAGCTGAGCCCCCCGAGGCGGGAAGCTGTTCGGCAACGTGTGGGACGGCGGGGAACCCGCCCGTTCGCCAACCCTCCGCCCGGAGGATCTCGGGAAGTGTTTCGACTCCCGTCGGGGTCGGCGAGGCGTTGTCGTGCACACCATGGTCGATCGCGCGCAGCCCGCTGAGGATCGTGAGGCGCGAGGGGTTCGTGACGTTGGTCTCGCTGTAGGCGTTCTCGAAGAGAGCCGACGCGGCGGCGAGCGCTGCGAGATTCGGTGAGATGCGGGGATCGGCGCCATACGGCGTGAGCGCGTCGGCCCGTGCCGTGTCCAGGGTGATGACGAGCAGGTTCGGTCTCACGGCGGCGGGTGCAGCGCGCTCCTGCTCGCAGCCCGTCCAGAGCGGCGTCGGCAGGAGCACGACGGCGACGAATAGAAGTAACCGGCGGCGCGTGCGTGCTCCCGCGCTAGGGCACATAGCCCAGGGCCTCCAACGCACGAGACACCGACGGGTCGATCGGTTTGACCGCCTGTCCAGAGAGCGACTGTTCGAACTGCTCGAAGAGCGCCCGGAAGCGCTCGTCACTCTCCGTGGATGGGGACTCGATGCCCTCCGCGTTGCCGACGACGTATGGACCGGCTCCGCCGACCAGATAGAACTGTAGATCGGGGAGCAGGTGGTTGGTTCCGTCCAGCCGGAGCTCGTAGGCAGGAGAGACCGCGAACGTGCGCCTCATTCCGACCGCGGGCACTGGCTCGTTGGAGGCCTCGCGGATGTCGCGGCCCCGGTGCTCCGGCGAAGACAGTCCAGCCAGGGCGAGAAGCGTGGGTGCGACGTCCACGGATCCGACCGTGTCTTCACGGAGGCCGGGCTCGACCTCCGGTGAGATCAGGATCGCCGGAACGCGCAGCTCCTCCTCGGCCAGCCGGAACCCGTGACCGATCGCGTCTCCTTCTCCGAGGCTCTCGCCGTGATCGGAGACGATCAGGATGTGCGTCTCGTATTCGTCGCTCTCGCTCGCCAGCCGCTCGAGCACCCGATCGAGAGAGCGATCGAGGCGCTCGACGTCCTCGAGATAGAGGCCTCTCGCCTGCTCGAGAAGCTCGTCCTTTCGTTCGGGGTTGCGTTGCAGGGCGGCGTGAATGGAGACGCGGCTCACGTTCATGCCGATCGTGGACCCATAGGGTGCGTGCGGGTCGAAATAGTGGAACCAGAAGAACTGCTTGTCTCCCGTTGCGGCGTCAAGGGCAGCGAGTGCTTGCTCCGTCACGACTTCGGCCTTCGAGTAGAAGAGCTCGGAGGGAAGCGTCTGCCCCTCCCACGAGCGGAGGTCCAGGAAGCCCTCGGTGAAGTCCTCCTGGTACCCTTCGAAACCCTGTCGGAACCCGAATCGTCCCGCCACGGGGAACGACGCGACGACGGCTCCGGTCGAGAAGCCGGCGCCCCGGAGCGACTCGGCGAGGGTCTCGAAGGAGGGCGCAAGCACCTGGCCGTTGCGGGTCACCCCGTGCTGCCACGGGTGGAGTCCGGTGAACATGCTTGCATGGCTGGGCTGCGTGAGCGGGGTCGCGGCATGGAAGTGGAGGAACACGGTGCCGCGCTCCGCGCGTTCGCGCAGTCGCGGCATCCCGGATCGTTCGTCGTCCCCACCCATGAAGGCATCGAAGCGCAGCGTGTCCAGAGTCACGAGGACGATGCGCACCCGCCGCGGCGACTCGCACGATAGAGCGAACGCTGCGATGGCCAGCAGCGCGAGCACCGCCTGGGCAACCGACTTCGGGTCTCGCAGCGACGCACGCTTCATGTGGGCGCTCCACATTCGAGATTCGCCGAAGCGGAGCGTCTCGCGCCATCGAAGAGCTCGTAGAGCGCCAGCCCATACAGGCAGAGCGCTCCGAACGAGACCAGTGCCCCTATGACGAGCGGTCCGGGTGCGCCGACGAAGGGGCGGATGGGCGTCGTCGCTACGCAGGAAAGCGCCGCCAGCGCAACGGTACGTCCGACGATTCGGTCGCGCCCCACCGGAGCCGGGACGGGACGCAGCACAAAGATGAACAGCGGAAGCGTGAGAATGTAGTAGTGATACCAGGCGAGATCGGAGGCCAGCACGGGCATCAAGCCCCCGAGTCCGACCATCAGGCAGTCGAGCCAGAAGGCGCCCGAGGCCATCGAACCGATCGTTCCGTTCCCGGAACGGCCGAACGAGCGGCCGACCAGGACGGCGCTCATTGTTCCCACGACGAAGACCCCCGCGAACAAGGCCGAGTGACCGAAGTCGAGGCCGTCGGCGGCAATGCGAACGAGCGAGAAGTTGCCCTTGCGGATGTTGTGATCGAACTCTGCGAGCAGCGGAGGCAGCTCGCGCAGCCAGTTTCCCCAGGCCTCGGAGCCGCCGAAGTAGGCGCTCGAGGTCCCGATCGCCGCGGCTGCGCCCAGCCCCGCGCCAACCGCCAGAAACCCGAGCTCCCGGAAGCGGCGTGTCAGGAGCCAGCCGATGGAGAGCATGAGGCCGACGGCCGCGAGGCTCGGCTTGAAGAGAATTGCGAGAGACAGGACGAGCCCCGCGCAGAACGACCGTGTCGCGGGCGCCCGCATCCGAAGTGCGACCAGACCGAGGGTCAGGAGGAAGAGCTGAATGCGATTGACGTTTCCGACGCGGATCTCCGAGTCGACGGGGGCGAAGAGCGTGATCGAGAAGAGCGCCCAGAGAGCCGCGTGCAGTGCCGAGCCACCCGCGAGCCGGGTCAGCACGATCACAGAGACGACGAAGCATGCCAGACTCACGCGCTGGAAGCGGATCTGGTCAGCGTCGTAGTCCTCGGTCAGAGACCACCCGAACGTGGTGTAGAGCCATGGGGTGCCATACGTGCCCAGCTCGTAGCGGCGGTACACGGATGCCTGCTTGCGAAGCGTCTCCCGTCCCAGCTCTCGGGCCTCGCGATGCGCATCCAGCCAGGCGCGTCCGGCCAGCTGGACCCGCCTGTCTTCGTCGTAGATGTTCCCGGCGTCGCCCGCACGAAGCGCCTGGCCGACCACCCAGTACTGGTAGTAGTCGGCGTTCGGCTCCTCGGTTCCGAACGACCAGGCCCGGGCGAGCGCGAGGAGGAGGGCGGCCACGGCCAGCGCGAGAGCCGGCCTACGGAGGCTCCGGGCCGCCGTGAGGAACCTGTCGAACGAACCGCTTGGTTCCGCCTCGGGCGGGGAGTCGACCATGGCCTCGCATTCTCCGATGGAATCGAGCCGCTGGCAAGCGCGACGCGCAGACCGCTTACGGCACGTATCCGAGCGCGCGGAGTCGCTCCCGCTCCTCCAGATCGAGCCCGATCACCTCGTCGGAGGAATTCCTCGTACCGAGCTCCCGGTCCTCGATCATTCGGAGCAACTGCCCCGTCATGCCGGGCTCCCGCATGGAGAGATCCGTTCGCTCCTCGGGGTCTGCTGCGAGATCGTGGAGCACGTGGGTCCCCTCGTTCTCGTCCTTGATGAGCTTGAAGCGGCCGAGCCGAAGCGAGCGACGGCCTTCGATCCCACCCGCCGAGTCGAGCCCCACCCGAGCGAGCACCGTCGGCACGATGTCGATCGTCGATACGGGAGTGGCGATGCGTCGTCCGGAAGGAATGCCCGGCCCGGCCATGATCATCGGCGAGTGTAGGAGATTCTCTGCCTATCCGGTTGGCTCCGCTTGTGACCGTGTTTGTCACGAGGCTGCCCCACGCTGACGACTTTCGAGGAGGAAGTCGTGGTGCAGTTTCCCCGCACACTCATCGAGTTTCAGGACCAGTTCCCGGATGACGCCCATTGCTGGTCGTACCTACGTCGGGCTCGCTGGCCGCAAGGGTTCGAGTGCCCATAAGGCGCCCCCGGTTTTCTTGGGCACAGATCTCGGAAGAGTATGATGTCCAAGGAGGTAGGGATGAGCAGGAAGATTCGAAGCAAGGGGGGTACGCCGGCGGGCGACGTCGGTGCCTGGCCCGTCGCGAGGCTGGTCGGCGCGGGTGCCGCGCGGCGACCCCGTCGGATCGGCGAGCGGCCGAGCAGGAACCGCGGGATAGGGCACTTCGGCTTGGCTCTGGGCGGACGTCCGTGTATGGGCGTCATGTCGATCCCCTACGGTGCCCCCGGAGACGAGGCGTCGCGGGCACCGCCCGCCGGCCTGGGCGGTGCGTCACCCAGGTAACCGAGCGCCCCGAGCATCTCGATCTGCTCGGCGGTGAGCGACGGAAGCATCTCGCCCTGCGCGGACGCCTCGAGCGTCGGCTGCAGGCGCTCTCGGAGCAGGTCGACGAGATAGGTGTGCTGAGACTGCACGTCCTCGGTCTCGGTGGGATCGGACTCGAGGTCGTACAGGGTCTTCGCGTCGGTCAGGCGATTGTAGGTCAGCTTGAACTTCTGGTAGCGGACGGAGCGTGTAATGTCGTTCTGTTCGTTGTTGTGGTCGGCCTCCCCGAAGATCACGCGGCCGTTCAGCTCCGCCATGCTGCGGCCCCGCAGCAGCGGGCTGGCGTCGACGCCGTCCGCCAGAGGAGCGTCGCCGACGCCGAGAGCCGCGAGCGCGGTCGGCATGACGTCCGCCAGCGAGAGCGGGGTCTCGACACGAAGTCCAGCCTCGACGCCGGGACCGCGGAAGACGAGCGGAATGCGCATCACCTCCTGGAACTGCGTGCGGCCGTGCAGGACGCCGCCGTGCTCGAGAAACTCCTCTCCGTGGTCCGACGTCACGATGACGAGCGTGTCGTCGGCCAGGCCACGCTCTTCGAGCACGCCTAGGATCCGACCGATCCCGTCATCCATCTGGCGGATGCTCGCGACATAGAGATCGACCAGGTGCGCCGTGTCCTCGGCGTCGAGTGGAAACTTCCCCTGGCGGAAGCGCTTGAGCTGCTCCGTTGATCCATCGACCGGACCGGCGTACGGACGGACGAAGGCCTCGCGGTACTCCGGCTGCACCGCGTAATCGCTGTGCACGTCGTAGAAGTGCAGGAAGAGGAAGAACGGCCGCTCCTGCGGCACCTTGAGCCACTGGATCGCGAGTCTCTCGACGTGGGATGGGCGCCACCCGCCAGGGTTCTCGCGCACGTGGCTGAATTCGGCGAAGCCACGATCGAAGCCGTAGCGGCGGCCCACGTAGTGGGAGTTCACGATCGCCGCAGTGCGAAAGCCGTGCTCCGTCAGCACCTCTGCCCACGTCGTGATGCTCTCGGGCAGCTTGCGGTCGTGCGACTTGAGACCGTGGTGAGTGGGATAGAGACCGGTCAGGAGCGAGGCGTGGCTCGGCAGCGTCCAGGGAGAGGTCGAGGTCACGTCGAGAAAGAGCGCGCCTTCGGCGGCGAGGCGATCCAGGTTCGGCGACGTCGGCCTGTCGTAGCCGTAGCAGCCGAGCATGTCCGAGCGCAGCGTGTCGATCGAGATGAGCAACACGTTGCGTGGCCGGTCCGGGCTGCACGCCGCTCCGAGCGTGACCAGCACCGTCAGCAGCAGTGTCCGTGCGTGTGGGACCAGCGCTCGGAGTGAAATGGATAAGGGGCGCATGGGGGCTCTCTCGATCGACATCTGCCGGTGCTCCCGACCGGCGCAGAACCTACTGCGATGGCTCGCCCTCGTCGACGTAGCCGAGAGCGCGCAGAGCCTCCTTCGTCTCGGTGTCCTCGAGCGTGCGTACCGACCTCGTCGACCGTTCGTCCTCGAAACGGGCGAACTCGGCAGCGAGATCGCGGGGGGCAGCCGGGTGCGGTGCGCGCAGCTCCGCGTCCCCGGCGACGATCACGTCCGTGCCTGCATCTCCCGTCCAGAGTGTAGGAGATTCTCTGCCTATCCGGTTGGCTCCGCCGTGAGCCGTCGATAGGGGAACGGGTCGGCTGCGATGGCGGCGCGAAGGACGGGCGAGAAGAGATCTGCCTCCTTCCAGCGTCCGTTGAAGCGAAACTGGAACTCATTCAGGTAGCGCTGGAGATGCTTGGGGCTGACTCCATGATGGGCGCCCCGCAACCAGGTCTCGAGGTTCCCGAAGACCGTGTGAGCCCACGGCAGGCCGTCCTCTTCGTGCCGCCCGTGCCCGCCCTTGCGAGCGCGATGGTCGATTCCCATTTTGCCGAGCGCTTTGTAGGCCGCCCAGGCATCGGTGTGAACCGTGGTCGCCTCCGGCACGATCGCACCTTGGACGAACGAAGTCAGGACAGCCGTCGTTGCTCTTGGAATCACGGCAAGCCGCACGCAGCCGGCGGTGCGGCCTCGGTTCTCGATCGCGACGGCGACACCCACCTTGCCGGCGCCACGCCCGTTCCATCCCTTGCGATAGCCGCCGATGTAGGTCTCGTCCGCCTCGATCTTCCCGGTTAGCCGTGGCGCCGGAAGAGCTGACAGCCCCGACCGAAGCTTGTGCAGCAACGTCCAGGCGGTCTGATAACTCCCGAGTCCGGCGTCCTTTTGGAACTGAAGGGCAGAGATCCCCTTCTTGTGACGGGCGAGAAAGAAGACGCCGAGGAACCACACGCGAAGCGACACCCGGGTGCCGTGAAAGACCGTCCCTGCAGTCACCGCAGCGTGGGCACTCGAACCCTTGCGGCCAGCGAGCCCGACGTAGGTACGACCAGCAATGGGCGTCATCCGGGAACTGGTCCTGAAACTCGATGAGTGTGCGGGGAAACTGCACCACGACTTCCTCCTCGAAAGTCGTCAGCGTGGGGCAGCCTCGTGACAAACACGGTCACAAGCGGAGCCAACCGGATAGGCAGAGAATCTCCTACACTCCCACACGGCGCGCTCAACCAGATCCCGCCCGCTGCGCACGCAGCGGGCATGGGGCAGGAGCAGAGGGAAGCGGCATGAGGTTCATGCCAAGACCCCAACCTCGAGACTGGACTCGTTGTGCTGGGCTTGCCATGGCCGCCAGCGCGAGGGCCACGCGCGCCCATCCGAGCTTCGTCATTCGATCGAATCTGGCCCAGGGGCATGACTCGATTCGCGACGGAGCCCCTGCCCTACTCGGTGGGTGACGGCGCTTGCTCTTCGCTCGACGGGTCGGCGGGCCGGTCGAGGTATCCCAGGGCCCGGAGCTGCTCGACCTCACTCGGGTCGAGATTCGCCTCGGCGTTCGGTGTGGTACGGCGCAGTCCCTGGGACTCCGCGCGAAAAGCCTCGAGCGTGGCTGTCAGCTCCGAGACGACTTCGGGGCGCTCGATCGCGACGTTGAGCTGTTCCTTCGGATCCGACCCCGTCACGTAGAGCTCCACTCGATCTTCCGAAGGCACCTGGATCAGTTTGTGGTTGGGACTTCGGACGGCCAGCCACTCTTCGGTTTCGCGTCGATAGCCGCTTCCGTCGCTCTTTCGGTGGTAGAAGGTCGACAGAAGCTCGAAGAAGATCGAGCGATCGGGGTCGTCTTCCGCTTCGAAGAGAGATCGCCCCTGATTCCGAGGCACGTCGACGCCTGCGGCGTCGAGCACGGTCGCAAAGAGATCGACCAGGCTGGTCAGCCGCTCATCCCGCCCGACCCGAGCACTGCGGGGCAGCTTGACGTAGAGCGGCACGTGAACGCTCTCGGCATAGAGTGTTCGTTTGTGCCCCTTCTGGCCGTGGTCGAAGAACTCTTCGCCGTGATCCGAAGTGATGATGACGAGGCTGTCCCGCCAGAGACCCGCCGCGTCGAGTGCCTCGAACAGTCTTCCGAGGAAGTGGTCGGTATACCGGATCTCCCCGTCGTACTGGCTCAGCACGTAGGCGAGCTCGGCATCGCTGATGTGGGGCCCGATCACGTAGTCGGATTCGTAGCCGCGTACATCGATCTTCTGGTCGCGCTCCTGGACGAACATCGAATCGAACGGCGGCGGCGGAATGTAGTCGTAGTGGGGATCCCAGTAGTAGGCGAAGAGGAAGAGAGGGCGGCTCTCATCGCGTTCATCTCGAAGGAACTGCTGGATTGTCCGTTCGAGCGCCGGGTTGGTGACGTCGTCGTGGGCCCCTCCTTGGGTCCCCTGGGTGGCCGATGAGTCGTCGTAGTGCTCGAAGCCCTGATGGAGATTGTGCCGCTTGGTGAGGTACGGACCGCTCGCGAATCCGGCGGTCTGGTATCCGCTTGCGGCTAGCAGCTCGGCCAGGGTCTGCGCACGGTCGTCCAGCTTGCTGCGAGGACCGTCCGCACCGTGGGCCGACGGGTAGAGCCCGGTGAACATCGAGGCGTGTGACGCGAGGGTCCAACTGGTCACCGCATGGGCGTCGTCGAAGACGAGCGACTCCTCTGCCAGGGCGTCGAGATGCGGACTCGTGTTCCGCTCGCCCGAGTAGCTCCCGATGTGGTCGGGTCGGAGCGACTCCACCGTGAGGAGAACGACGTGGGGCCGCTCGGGAGGATCGGCGCCGCCGCACCCGAGCAGCGCGGCGCAAGCCGACAGGGTCGCCCAAATGCGGACCGGGCTGATCATGGATTCTCCTCGAGGACACCCGAGTGCATGAACACGAAATCCTCGATCTCCGGATGGATCCTGCGCCAGTCGTGGTGCTGCCGGAAGGCCCGGAGGAGGCCCGGGATCGCAGGCTCCTGCTCGATCGGCACGATCAAGATCAGATTGTCGACCTCACCGAAGAAGACGTCTCGGTGGTAGGACGCCGCCCCCACCAATCCGGTGCGCATGTCGTAGACCCGGCTGTGCTGCACGTCGAGGGCCATCTGAGGCCATGGAACACCGATTAGATGATTCCCGTATCCGAGTCGCCCGTCGAGCTCTTCGATGGTGTCGAGGGCGGCCTGGCTCGCATAGATGTGGGAGAAACCGGCGGGGCCGACGGGTCGGCCGAGTGAGTCGCCTTCGCTGGGAAAGGTGAACCGGAAGGCCGAGGCCAGACAAGCGGCGCCCACCGCAAGGGCGGCCGCGGCTCGGCCGGTCGGCGCGGGGATCTTCAGAAGCAGGGCAAGAGCGCCCGGGATGATGAACAGACCCGCGACCCGGAAGTGGCGGACGTTGAAGCTGATCAGCAGGTCCAGTGTCCAAGCCAGGAAGTAGGCGAGTACGGTGCCGCCGTACACCGCGAGGAGCAGGCTCGTGTAGGCCCGGCTCGTTCCGGCGAATCGAACGATGGCGATCACCAGCGCCCCGCCGACAAGCGAGGCGAGCACCAGGGTCGGTCCCAGACCCTGAAACTCCCACTGTACGGACTCGGTGTTCGGAATGAAGGTCTGCCAGACATCGAAGAGGCTCGCGATGGGGGATGCCCCGGCGAAGAAGAGCTCTCGAAGATCGACGTTCGAGAATCCCCAGGGCTTCTGGCCGGTCGGAGACTTGCCGAGCGACGTGTAGTAGGCGAAGCCGGCCAGGGCGATGGCCATCACGCCCCCGGCGCCCAGCCCGGTCAGCAGACTCCTGGCCTGGAACCGCCCGATCTCCAAGATGCGAAGCAGCGTCGTGCCCGCCAGAATCGTTCCACCGACGATCACGAACGAGGACTTGAAGAAGACACCGAGCCCGATCGCCGCTGCGAGGATCGGGAGCTGCCACCTGGAAAGGGCTCTCCAGTGCAGGGCCGCCAGGGTGAACCACGGCACGAAGCTCCATTCGAGGAGGGCGCCACCGTGGTAGAACCGTCCCCAACCCAGTACGTAGGGTTGTGCAACGATCACGGCGACGCTGCCCGCCGAGACCGCTTTGGAGAAGCCGAGTCGTCGCCACAGCTGCCAGAAGCCGATCGTTCCGACCAGCCAAGCCACGACGACGGTCACCGCCAGGCTGCTCCCCAGGTCGAGGCCGAGGTTGCGCCAGAGCATCGGCACGAGATACTGGCCCGGAGTCCACCAGGACTTGAACTCGCTCTGATCGAATTCGATGTTGTCCGTGTCGACGATGAACTCGTGATTGAAGGGTGCGCCCTTCTCCATCGAGCGCATCACGAGGAACCCGGAGACCGAATCGGAGAAGATGCCCGGTGGTGTCGCGATCATCCATCCGATCCCGAGGATCCCGATCAGGATCGTCAGCCCCCAAGCGCCGATCGCGACCTTGTCGCGCCCCTGGATGGCGTCACTCGCTGGCGTTGCCGTCGGCATCTTCTTCCCTGGTGTCGCTGGATGGTTGCCCTTCGTCGTCACCGACCATGTATCCGAGCGCGCGCAGCCCCTGGATCTCGTCGGGGTCGAGATCGGCGGCCCGCCTCGGGGCTCAGCTCTTCAGGACCGTATTTGACATAGATCGAGTTATCGGACGTGGAGCCGCGTAGGGGGGCTTGAATCTCCTACACTCACGAAAGTGAGCGATCTTGATGTGATCGTTAGGATTTTTCATTTGGCCTGTATTTGCTTGAGTGCTTCTGCCCTCAGCGCTTCTTTTTCTTTTGACCAATCGTACTCACAATAGATCGCGACTTCTTGCTCATTCATTGGCTGTGATGTTCTTGAGGTATACCTAAATACCCCCTCGCTATCAGGCCCTGAGTAAAGAATAGTTTTATCGGAGCAATCGGGTTCGGACATTGAGATGCGGGGCTCTTCTTCATACCTGAGCAATACCTCACGAAACCCACCTGTAGGAACCGGACAGGACGTATCGTCGTAGCTGTCGGCGGATTCGTTCTTGAAGACGGTTCGACTGAGGAGGGGAATGACGATGAG
>CAZETS010000109.1:0-11351 GCA_964515335.1 uncultured Spirochaetaceae bacterium | reverse complement strand
CCCGGCAATCCTGCAGCCACATACGGCGGGTAGGCGGTTACAATCCCCTACGCATTCACCAGGCGGGCGAGGCCCGTCCTGCCGTGGGTCCCCATGACGACCATGCGCGGCTTCGTCGCTTCGATACGGTCGAGGATCGCGGTCGCGGGGTAGCCAGAGACGATCTGCTCCGTGACCTCGACACCTTCCTGATCGAGTGACGCAACGAACTCCGACAGGTGCCGGGTCGCGGCCTCGAGGACGTCCTTCGCGGGAGGCATTCCCACGTAGTCCATTGGCGCCACTGGGGGCGGGTCGCCGCACACGGCGTGCAGGATCGTGACCGTGCCACCGAGCTGCCGGGCCAGGCGAATACCGTGCATCGCCGCTTCTCGGGCATGCTCACCGAAGTCGACCGGAACGAGGATTTCGTTGCTTTCCATGTCGTCTACCTCCGGTGGAGACAGACGCAAAACACGCGCCAGACGCGGATTCCTGCCCGGTTCTACCGCGGTCTTTCCGCGGCGCGACGCACCGCCTCCGGAACGTCGTCGGGCCACCCGCCCAGCAGATCGCGCGCGCGGCGAAGCGCCTCCAGCGCCGGACGGAGACGCGGCGCCGACAGAGGCGTCGCCTCGAAGCTGGCCCGCGTGTCCATCTCGGACGGAACGTCCCGGCGACCGCTCGCGCGCGTACCCGCGTCAACGGCCTTCAGGAGCCACGGCACCGCTTCCGCCGCACGGTCGCGGGCCAGCAGAGTCCGCCCCACCCCGGTGAGCGCGTCGAGGTTGTGGGGATCGGTTCCCAGAACCGTCGCATACTCATCGCCCGACGCTTCGAATCGGCGCTGACGGAGCAGCACGCGCGCCAGACCGATCCGCGGCCCCACGATGTTGGGTTCCATCTGGAGCGCGTGACGATAGAGGCTCTCCGCGCGCGGGAGGTCGGCAGCTGACGACTCGGCGTTCTCGGCTAGGACGTCTGCGAGCAGCACGTGTGAGCGAGGCAGGTCGGGATGCGCCTTCCGCAGCCGCTCGAGAATCACGACGGCGTCCTCGCGCCGCCCCAGTCGCGTCAATGCAGACGCCAACTCGACGAGGCTGGCCTCGTGATCCGAACGCTCGGCCAGCGCGGCTTGGAGGTGGCGCACCGATGCGGCCCAGTCCTTCTTGCGACGTGCCTCGCTCGCCCGTCCAACATGCTCGTAAAAGCGCGCCCGAGCGAGGTCGTCGGCGCTGCGTTCAGCTTTGACGTCCGGGACGGTGTCGCTGTTGTCGCCACAGCCGAGGGCAACGAGACACATGAGCGTCGCACCGGCCTGGACGGTTCGCCTAACGATCACGGACGATCTCCACCCTACGCCCTCCTTCAACGCGTTCCCGCAGCGTGACCTCGCCATCGGGCCACCGCACCTCGACGCGCGCCGTGGTGTCGGAGCCCAGGCCGAAGGTCAACCGGCGTGGACGATGGCAGAGATACGACGTCCCGGCGCCGACCTCCTGAACGACCGTCCCGGCGGCGGTGGTCACCCGGACGTGCGCGCCGACGGCGAACCTGTTTCGCTTCGGTTGTCGCAGCGCAATGGTGAGCCAGTTACCGCACGGACCGAGGTTCTCGAGGATGCGGACGGGGCCGTGGTTGTCGGTGATGACGAGGTCGACGTCGCCATCGCCGTCCAGGTCACCGTCCGCGAGTCCGCGTGCGCGCCACGTCTCCTCGAAGGGTGCGCCGCCGACTCCGCCAACTTCGTAGAAGACGCCCCGTGGCTGGTGCCAGAAGAGCTGCGGGCGTTGCGCGACCAACAGATCAGGGTCCTCCTGGGACGGCATGGTCGAGCCGTTCACGACGACGAGATCGAGCACGCCGTCGAGGTCGTAGTCCAGAAATGCCGTGCCCCAACCGACGAAGCTCAAGGCGGCCGCGCCGAGCCCGTGCCAGTCGGCCTGGTCCGCGAAGGCGACGGGCTTGGGCGGCGTCACCCCACCCCGGTTCCGCTCGGCGAGGAGGTTCACGAACATCGCGTTCTCCTGGGCGATCCAGTGGGTGATGAACAGATCGAGATCCCCGTCTCCGTCGATGTCGGCCACCGAATTCCCCATCGCACCCCGATAGTCCGCGGCCAACGAATCGAGACTCCGGTCCTCGAACCGTCCCTGCCCGGTGCCTTCGAAGTACGCATTCTTCGAAACGTCGTTGAGCACGTAGAGGTCCGGCCAGCCGTCGTTACTGAAGTCGGCGAACGTGCACGCCAGGCTGCGGCCGGCGGCGTCTTGCACGCCGCGCTCCTCAGCACGGTCGGTGAACTTGCCGGTCCCGTCGTTCACGTAGAGCAGGTTGGGGGCGGGCTCGAACGACGACGGGTTCAACGTGTACGGCAACGAGAATCCGCCCCAGTCGCTGCTGCGATGCGGCTTGCCGTCCCAAGAGAACTGGACGTAGTTGCAAACGTACAGATCCAGATCACCGTCGCGGTCGATGTCTCCGAACGCGGCACCGGCGCCGAAGCCGTCGTCGCCCACTCCTGCGGGCGCGGTGACGTCTTCGAAACGCAGCCCACCGAGATTGCGCAGCAGACGATTGGGCCCGTAGCAAGTGACGTACAGGTCGAGGAGGCCATCACCGTCGACGTCGCCGACTGCGACGCCGATGCCGTAGTCGCGAATTGCGAGCCCCGATGCCGCCGTCACGTCCTTGAAGACGCCGCCGTCGTTCCGCAGCAGGCGATGCGTCGCACCGTTCGCGGGCGGAGAGATGTCGCTGGACGTGCCGGCCCCTACGTTGCCCGCGAAGCCGACGAGGAACAGGTCCAGGTCGCCGTCGCCGTCGAAGTCGTCGAGCGCGCAGCCGGGCCCCATGTCCTCCGGCAGCAACGAAGCCCGCTGCGCCGCCCCATGTCGGACGTCGACGCCGAACTTCTTCGTGGCGTCTTCGAACGTCGTCTGAGCGTGCTCGTCGGGGAGTCGTCGCTTGAGGCGGTCCGTGATGCCCTCGCGAAGATTGTCTTCGGTCGCCCCCCCCTGATCTCCGACGACGAACGGCAGGGCGACCGACACGGCGGCGAGGCATCCCACGACGATCAGCGCGCGATTGATGCGCCGTCGGCGTGTCGATCCCCGCCCGCTCACCGCTTGGGCTCCACGGGCACCGTCGTCGTCGTGCTGTCGATCTCGGTCACGGGCGCCCGAACGTCGGTCTTGCCGGTGACGATGTTGAGCAGGTGCTGGTTGATCTTGCGATAGAGCAACCGCGCGCGAACCGTGACGGGCCCGGCGACGTCTTCCGGAACCGGCACCGAGTAGTTCGTCGCACCCGGAATGGTCTTTTGCTTCGAGACCTGGTCGGGGCACGTGAACTCGAAGCGCGCCGTGTCCGTGTAGCCGGGGAAGAGTGATCGCTTGAAGCGCGCGCCGACCAGCTCCCACAGGTTGTGTCGGTCGATGAGATTGCCCTGCGCGTCGACCCCTTCGGCCTTGAAGATGAACGAGCCCTTCTCGATGAAACCCGTCTCGGTCAGACGTCCCGAGTGGTAGAGCGTGTTGCCCTTCGCATCGACGACCTCGGTCTCGACCCAGCACTGGATGACGTCGAGCGGCCCCGTCGGGAAATCGTGGCCGACCTTGCGGCTGAGGATGTCGACTGCGTACTTCACCGGCTTGCCCGGTGTGATCTTGCCGCCTTCGACACGGATGCGGATCGGTAGCACGGGGCCGGACGGACGCTCGTGCGGCGTCGGCACACGGGCGTTGCTCTGCAGATACTCCTTCGAAAGTTCCGGCCACTTGTGCGCGATCTCGGGGATGACGGCCTCGCCGCGCAGCCACGCCTCGGTCAGGCTGACCTGCTTCTTGTGCCCCTTCAGGCCGAGCACCGTCGGCATGAACTGGTTGGCGCCGATGAACCGGTGGTCGCGATGCTTCTTGTCGTGCTCCCTGCGGACGAGATCGTGGATGTCGCCCGACGCCGGGTCCGAGGAATCGACGAGACGCATGTGGCATTCACGACAGCTCGTCGAGATCGCCGTGCAACGTCCGGACGCGCCCTCGGGCACGTCGACACCCTTGCGTTCGTGACAGTCGCTGCAGAACGCCTCCCGCGACGGCTCGCCCTCACGGTTCCAGTGGCTCTTGCGCCAGTTGTCGAACTGGTTCTGAAGCTGTACCCACCCGAAGTCGTTGATCTCTTCGTCGATGAACTGCTTGTGGCACGCCGCGCAGTACTCGGGCGACTTCAGCAGCGGGAGCGAGTACTGCTCCACGTGACGCCGCGGATAAGCCCGGATGAGGAACGCGGACAGGAACTTGCCGAGCGGCGACTCGTCGAGCTCGTACGCGTAGTAGTCGGGCTGCGACATCACGTAGCTGGCGTTGCCCTCGAGATCGGTCTGGATCAAACGGTGACACGCCACGCACGACACACCCTCTTCAGCGCCGGGGCTCGAGAGATCCTCGTCGTAGATGTTCTTGCTGCCGCTGAAGAGCGCGATCGGGTCGTGACAGCCCGCGCAGTAGCGCGTCGAGTCCGGACCCTCGTTCTCGGCCATCACTTTCTGCACGGCCTGGAACGCGACGTCCGTCGACGCGAAGCGGTGCGCGGACGGGAGCCACTCTTCGTAGATCTGCTCGTGGCAACCGGACTGACCGCAACTCGCCGAACCGGACAAGGCTCGCGGATGCAGCGCGCCGGACGTCGTGTTGGCGAGACTTGGCGCGAAAGGGTTGTCCCCGTAGCTCATGCTGTAGTCGGACGGCAGCTCCCAGGAGAGGTCGGGGTGCGTGTACGCCGCCCGCCAACCGAGAGTCAGCAGCGCGAGAACGACCGCAATGAGAGTCGAGCGCAGTCCCCAGACTCGCCGCGCCCGGCGCAACAGATCCGCCGTCGCCGTTCCACGACGCACGTCCCGCACGACGATCGAGCCGAGATGGACCGCGAGCAACGCGACGGTCGCGATGCCGGATCCGATGTGGACGACGTCCCAGCCGTAGTCGATGCGCGTCGCCGCGGTCGCCTGCCACGTCAGGACCCCGCCACTCACGATGCAGATCAGGAGCGCCGCGAAAGACGCATACCCGGTCACCTTGTGATGGCTGAAGCCCTGTTGACTGACGGTGCGCCAATGGCGCGTCTGGTAGATCGCGTAGGGCACGATCATCGCCACGCCGGCGACCGTGTGTGCAAGCAGCATGAACTGCGCCCCCAGCGCGAAGGGCATCAGCCAAACGCAGAAGCCGGTCACGGTCTCGAACAAAAGGAACCCGCCCGTGAGGCCGGCCAATGGCGCACGCCACGCGGAGGCTGTCTGCTTGGCGGCCCCACGCGGCTCGTTCTTGATATCGGTCATGTAGTTATCCCGGAAACGGCGAGGACAATCGAGGGATTGGAGCAACTGCCGGGCCGTGGCCCAGGGCGCGGGACATGACGTAGGTCAGGTCGGTCCGCGAGACGCGGCCGGTCTCGGATCGCTGATCGAAAACGCCGCGCCGTGTAGCGCGGCCGGTGCCTGATCGTCGCCGTCGCGACGGCTACCTTCGGCAGCGAGACGATCCTCGGGCAGGCGATAGCCGTGTCTGACCAGCCTGGGGTGTTGAAAAACCCCCAACTTGAGCGTGAGTCCGGTCCACAGCGCCACCGCGGCCACGGACCGGATGCGCTCGCCAAACGACGGCCGTCCCAGGACCGCGTGGGCCTCCTGCTGCAGCCGGCGGATGCGACGACGCACCGTGCGGTTGGGACCGAGCAGCCGGCCGGCGAGGAACACGGGATACGCCTTGCGGATCTCGCGTGCGAGACGGTCGGCCTTGCGACCCAGGGCGGGATTGTCCGAGCGTCGGAGCGTTCGCAATCCACGCAGCCAAGTGTCGAGCGAACGATGGATCGTCGGTCCGAGCCGATGGAAGTCTTCCCGGAAGCAGTGGCGCTGCAACTCCTCGATCCGTGCCCCCGAAAGCGCCGGGTGACGCACCATCGCCGAGAACCCGTCACAGGCCTTGTAGTACTGCTCGGGCTCGGCGACGAAGTCCTCCCGCAGCGTGCCTTCCGAGACGACCCGATCGAAGAACGGCGTGCCCGGCGTCGGTCCGTAAATCAAGAACTGGCACAGGTCCGGCTCGAGCGCGAGCAAACCCTTCAACTCTTCGTGGACGACCGCCTCGTCCTGGTACGGCATGCCGACGATCATCGACGCGAGGATCGAGATCCCGTGCTCCTTGAGCTCTACGAAAAGCTCCTCCGGGGATCGTCCCTTCTGCTTCGCGAACCCGGATCGCTCGCCCTCGTACCCGATCCACAGACCGTCGATGCCCATCTCGACGATCTCTTCAACCGTGTATTGGCTGAGGGCCCGAATACTCGCGAACGCGAAGATCGAAAGCGCCCTCCCCTCGCGCAACACCTCATCGCGGAACTGGAGCGCACGGCGACGATTCAGCAGGAAGTCCTCGTCGAGAATGACGAGGGACATCTCGGGATCAAGCTCGAGATAGCGCTCGACGACGGCGTACAGATCCGCGCCTGTCGGCAGCAGCTTGATGTGCTTCTTGCCGAAGTAGTGCGACGTGCAGCAGAAGTCGCAACCGTTGGGGCATCCGAGGCCGCCGAAGATCATGCCGGTTCGCGAGACGCGCGCGCCGAACACCTTCAGGTGGCTCACGATCAGCGGATGCTGGTATGGCATCGCGATCTCGGGCTCGCCGAGCAGGCGACGCATGTACGCGACACCCTCCTCGCGGCACACATGATCGCACAGCGGCTCGAGCATCTCGTCGGACAACACCGTGCCGTAGCCGCCGAGGACGATCTTCGAGGCCGGGGCGTACTGCCGGATGAGCTCGACGACGTCCTTCATCCGGTGAAAGACGGCCAGAAGGAACGACACTCCGACATAGTCGTAGCCCTTCTTCAGCTCGCGGATCAACTCTCTGCGCGACGGATACTGCAGCACGACGCAGGGTGCGTCGAGGTTCGCCGCGACGTAGTCCAGCGAGAAGTGCAGGTGAAGGGAACGCGGGCTGAACATGCCCTGCGCGCGCGTGACCTGTCCGTGCAGCAGCTCGTAGCCGACGCTGGGAGCGTCGCCGTGGTCCGGCCCCATGGGACGACACACGCTGGTAAGGAGAACTCGTTTCATGAAGGCGCCTCGTCCCTCGTCCCCTCGGGACGGGCGCGGCGTCGTGATGGTAGGTACGTCCACGCGACACGACACGGAGCTTCGCGGCTGACACCCGTCAGAACGTGTATCGAAAGGCAATAGCTTCGGTGGATTGGCAACAAGTGATTCTCAGCGTTGCCGAAAGGACGTGATACGACAGCGGTAGGCACTTCGAGGTGAACTCATGCAAAGCCCCTACGGACTCATGCTGCTCCTCCTCCTGGCGACGACGGCTCACGGACAGGACGCGCAGGCGATCGACTTCAATGCAGCGGCAGCCGAGCACCTTCTGAACAGAGCTGGATTCGGAGGGACGCCTGACGACTGCGCCCGGCTCGTCGGGATGGGCCTCGAGTGCGCCGTTGCCGAGCTCCTCGCGGCACCCGCGAACGACGCGCTGTCTTTGGTCGAGGCCAAGTCGTTGCGCCCATCCCTGCGCCAGGCCCGCGCGAAGATCCCCCGCGACTTGTCCGAGAAGGAACGGGCCGATGCTCTGCGAAAGGTCCGACGGGATTATCGGCGCGCGGACAGACGGCAGCTCGCACGCTATCGAGCGCAGTGGTTCGAGCACATGGTCTCGACGCCACATCCACTCGCGGAGCGCATGGTCGTGTTCTGGCATGGGCACTTCACGAGCGGCTACCGGGACGTCCGCAACTCGTACCACATGATCGTGCAGAACCGTCTGTTCCGGCGTCACGCCCTCGGGAACTTCAGGACGCTCCTGCACGCCGTCGCGAAGGACCCCGCGATGCTCGAGTACCTGGACAACAACCGGAACCGCAAGGGCCGTCCGAACGAGAACTTCGCTCGTGAGGTGATGGAGCTCTTCACTCTTGGGGCGGGCAACTACACCGAGAAGGACATCAAGGAGGCGGCACGTGCTTTCACCGGCTGGACGTTCCGGGGCGATCGGTTCGTCATCGATCGACGCCGTCGCGATCACGGGAAGAAAACCGTCCTGGGCCGCACGGGAAACCTCGCGGGCGAGGTCGTGCTCGACCTGCTCCTCGAGCAGGACGCCGCACCGAGGTGGATCGCCGGCCGCTTGCTCCGTCACTTCCTCGGAGTGGAGCCCGGACCGGCGATCCGCGATCGCTACGCGCGACTGCTTCGCGAGAACGACTGGGAGATCAGGCCGGTCCTCGCCGCGCTCTTCACCGACCCCGAGTTCTACGCACCCGAGATCGTCGGCGGACGCATCCTCGGACCCGTTGATCTGCTCGTCGGCGACGTCCGCAGACTCGGTGCGAAGCCGTCCGGCAGCCTCCTGGACGGCATGTGCAGCCTCCTCGGACAGGAGCTGTTCCAGCCTCCCGACGTGAAGGGGTGGGACGGGGGCGCGGCATGGATCTCAACGTCGAGCTACCTCGCTCGGGGCAATATGGCCGGCTACCTAGTCGAGGGGGTGTCCCCGCACAAGCTGCTCGATGACTTCGCGTCAGAGCAGAGCGGACGCATGGACAGGCAACGCGGTGAAGACCGCCGTCAGCAACGCGGACGCGGCATGGGACGCGCGTTCGGTGTCGTGGCTCGCGCTCGCTACCGGCCGACCACGCGCCTGCGCCTCTGGGTCGTGAAGGCGAGCGACGCGGCGGACGTCGTCGACACTCTGTGCAACCGCCTGCTCGCCGTTCCCGTCACGCGGGAGGCACGGGCGAGCCTGATCGCGCAGGTCCAAGACGAGAACGCCGAGGGCTTCGAGTTGCCGGGCGAAGCGCGTTTACGCCGTCTTGCCCGCGTCATTCTGAGCCTCCCCGAAGCGCAGCTCGGATGAACCGTCCGTCAGCACTCGGAGAAGAAAGGTGACCGTGATGATCGACATCAGCAGACGACAGTTCCTCGGTCGATCCGCGACCGGCGCCGGCATTCTGGCCCTTGGTCCCCTGCTGGGCGGAACGGGGTCAGCGGCCCCGGACGACGACCGAATCCTCGTGCTCGTCCAGCTCTCCGGAGGCAACGACGGGCTCAGCACGGTCGTCCCGTTCGCCGATGACGCCTATGGGAAAGCCAGACGTCGATTGCGCGTCCCCACCAAGGACGTCCTCGAGCTCGATGACGCCTTCGGACTGCACCCGAACCTGACCGGCCTGAAGGTGCTCTGGGACGACGGCGATCTCGGCATCATCCAGGGAGTCGGGTATCCGGAACCGAACCGGTCCCACTTCAAGTCGTTCGACATCTGGCACGCTGCGAGCCCACGCGGGCGCAGCGTCGGATCGGGATGGGTCGGGCGTCTGTGCGAGCACGCGTTCACTGGCACCTCCGACCCGAACCTCATCGTTCACGTGGGCAACCGGACGCCGTACTCGCTGCACGGCACCACCCACCCCGCCGTCACGTTCACGACACCGCGGGCCTACCGTTGGATCGGGACGACGAAGGAGGCCGCGTCGCTCGAAGCCGCCGCGCCCATCTGCGAGGAAGGAACGTCGGGACGGGATCGGGCGCTTGCCACCCTCCGACGCGCGCTCCACGACGCCCAGGCATCCTCCAGGAAGGTACGCGACGCCGCTGCCCGCTTCCGTCCCGCGGCGCCGTATCCGGCCTCGCGGCTGTCCGCGAACCTCGCGACCGTGTCGGCGCTCATCTGCGGAGGTCTGTCGACACGGATCTACTCCGTCGAGCTAGGGGGGTTCGACACCCACACGAACCAGAAGCCACGTCATGACAATCTCATGACGCAGGTCGGTGACGGCCTGCTTGCGTTCATGAAAGACCTCACGGCCCACGGAGTGGCGGATCGGGTCACGATCCTCGTGTTCTCGGAGTTCGGCCGACGCGTCAAGGAGAACGCCAGCGGCGGCACCGATCACGGTGTCGCGGGACCGTCGTTCGTCATCGGCAAGAAGGTCAACGGCGGGCTCCACGGCAAACACCCGAGCCTGACCGATCTCATGTCGGGCGACCTGAGACACACGACGGATTTCCGCCGCATCTACGCTACGCTGATTGATGAATGGATCGGGGCCGACCATGTCCCCGTCCTCGGCGATCGGTGGAGCCCGCTGCCGATCTTCAAGAGCTGACACTCATGAAGCAATGCGTGACGACGTCAGATGGACTGGGCGTCGAGATCACGGGCATCGACCTCACCGCGGTGGACACCGAACGCGCGGCGGAGATCAAGGCGCTCGTCCATGAGCACAAGCTGCTCGTCTTCCGCGATCAGCGTTTGTCCGAGTCCGAGTTGGTCGCGTTCGGCAGGCTCCTCGGTCGACCCGAGCCCTACTTTCAGGAGCACTACTGGCATCCCGAGCACCCGGAGATCTTCGTGTCTTCGAACGTAGCGGTCGACGGCGAGAAGGTCGGTGTAGCGGGGACGGGGAGGTTCTGGCACGTCGACTACCAGTTCATGTCCGAACCGTTGCCGCTGACGATCATCTCGCCGCGCGTGCTCCCAGCGGGCGAACGAGCCACGTTCTTCATCGACTCCGTCCGCGCGTACGAGGAGCTCCCCGACGGGCTCCGCGACGTTGCCGACAAGGCGTACGCGTTCAACGAGGCCACGCGCTACTACAAGGTGCAGCCCTGGGACGTGGACAAGGCAATCGTCGAGCTCATCCACGAGTTCCGCGCCGTTAGCGACGGCGCTGTACACCCGGTCGTCATCACGCATCCCGTGACGGGGCGCCGAGCACTGTTCGTCACCTCCGGCTTCACCTCGTCGATCATGGGCCTCAGCCACGACGACAGCACTGCAACGCTCGCGGAGCTGTTCCGACACCAGGAGGACGACGAGCGCATCCACGTCCATTCCTGGGACCATGGCGACATCCTGTTGTGGGACAACCGCCAGGTCTCGCACAAGGCGTCCGAGTATGGACAGTACGCGGCGTCCGAGCCGCAGACGAACTATCGGGTGACCGTGTACGACGGACTGCCGTTCTACGAGGAGACGGTGCCGCGCGACCTCGGCCCCATCAAGCGCTGGTCATCGAGTCCAGAGCGGTCGTGAACGCGCTCATGTCCTTGAAGACGTCGCCGACGAGACAATCGATCAGCGACCTACGCTGGTCGGGGTGTCGATCGAGAAACGCACGGAAGCTGAACGTCTCGGAGTAGAACGCGCCAATCAAGCTCCCGATGACGCCAATGCCGGCATTGAACCGGGACTCGAACTCGCCCAGTCGTGAGGCCGACACGTCGTCCGCGACGAGCGCTTCGTGGATGTGACCTGACCCCCTGAACCGAGTCCAGGTTCTACCTTGGGATCTGGACGAAACCA
>CAZETS010000108.1:1401-11355 GCA_964515335.1 uncultured Spirochaetaceae bacterium | reverse complement strand
ACCGCGGCCACGCGACCGATGAAGGGATTCAGCAGGTAGTAACGCATCGCTCAGGACTCTGTCTCTACTTTACTTTGCCCCGAAGCGGCTCTCGATTCCCGCTACCATCGAATCGACGACCATTTCATAGAGCTCGTCGGCATCCGGGCATTCCATGCTCATGACTGCGCGAAGGTTCGGAAACTGCCCCTCGTTGTCCTGCCCGATGTCCAACCGCAGCTCCTCGAAGGATCGCAACAGACCCTCCTGCGTGAGGCCGTGGAGATCGGAACGGCGACAGAAGTTCTGCACCATGATCCAGACCTGCACGGCTTCTCCGAACTCGAATCCGTCTCGCACGAAGACGCCCAGGAACGCGTCCAGGCGACCGAGCAGCGCCTCGTTCGTGCGGTCCCCCACCCTGAAGGCCGAGATGCCCTGCGATCGATAGCCCCGCCCCGCGGCGAACTCGGTATCGAGGGTCCATTCGCGATAGAGGTAGATGGTCCGCCGCAGGTAGTCCCGCCAGGGCAGCTCGGCGTCGGGCGCCTCAACCGACCCGCCGACGAACTCGGACACCGCATCGTCGATCGCCTTGATGCTCGGGAAGTAGTGGTAGAGCGACTGGGGGGTCACCCCGAGCGACCGGGCGAGGTCACCCAGATTGAGATCGCTCTGCTTGAATCTTGCAGCTGCCCGGACGATCGACTCGTGGGTCAGTTGCTTCGGCCGGCCGCGCCTGCTTCCCCGCTCATTGCGTAGTTCTCTTTCTTTTTTGGTCACTTATGATATCCGGCCATACCAACGCTGAATCAAGATCGAGCCACAGAGCCAGGAGCGAGCATACTACCTTCCGCGCCCGCCAGAATTACAGATTCGGTTATTTGATGCATTTAGAAAAATCGGGGGGCGCTGCGGCGCTCTGACTCGGCCGTGGCTTGGCTGCACACGTGCATGAACAGCTCTTCAGTCTCGCCCAGGGACAGGCCACAAACGGGCACGTATCCGAACCACACGATATCGACGGAACCGCTGACCACGAAACCCCACAGTGCCCGACGCAGTCGACAGAGCGAGCGGCTCGTCGTCCATCAGGAGCACTCGTGCGGCGTCTCGTCTCACGCGGACGCCCGGCGGGCCTCGCTGCGGGGCGGCTCACGCGTGGCCGGCAGGTAGACCACCGCCGTCGTGCCCTGCCTCACTCGCGGCTCGATGAAGATGCTCCCGCCGTGGCGGCGGATGATCGAGTGGATCACGCAATCGAGCGCCGCGCCGCTCGACGCCAGACGCTTCGACCCTCCGATCACATCTCCAACAGACACGGTCGCCTTTTTCGACTCGCCCCCCTTGGAGAACGTCAGCAACTCGTTGGTCAGAACCTGGGCGCGCTGGAGTTCGTTCACGAACGAACGCGCCGACCTCGAGCGCCGCGCAGCACCCCGCGCAGCCGCCGCGCAGCGTTTCGCGCAGCCAGGTAGGCGCGCAGTCCCGGGTTCGCGAGCTTCGCGTAATCTCCCGGGCGCCGCAGGTAGTAGGCATCCAAGCGTTCGAGGGTGTGCGGGTCGCTGGCCTTCGTGACGTAGCCGAGGGCGTCCGAGCACGCGCCGGCGAAGTGCCGCCGGGCCAGCGCGCGGGCGTGTTCGTCGAAGCGGCCGAAGGGATAGGCGAAGGTCGTGACCGGAGCGCCCAGCGCGTCCTCGAGCGTCTGCTTCGAGCGCACCATCTCCTCTTCGGCCCGGTCGCCATCGATCCGGGTCAGGTCGGGGTGCGTCAGCGTGTGGGCGCCAATCGCCATGCCCGCCCGATGCCACTCGCGAACCTGCCCCCAGGTCAGCAGGGTCCGACCCTCCAGCGGCGGCAGGTGCAGATCGTCTCCCCCCGCCTCCGCGCTGCCCGCGGTCACGAAGATCGTGGCCGTGAATCCGAGGCGCGCGAGCACCGGCAGCGCGTGGTGGTAGACGCTCTCGTAGCCGTCGTCGAAGGTGATGGCCAGCTGCCGCTCCGGCAGGGGGGCGCCGACCCCGACGCGCCGGGCCACCTCGGCCAGGTCGAGCGTGCGGAAGCCCGCGGCGTGCAGGCGGACCATGCCCTGCTCGAACAGCGCGGGGGCGGTGGAGATCACCGCGCCGTCGTCGACCAGGTCGTGGAACGTGAGGATCGGGAAGTGCCGGGTGGCCCCTGCTGCGGCGGCACTCACCTCAGTCGTCTCCCACCGGCCGCGGGCTGCGGGCTGCGGGCGGAGCAAGCGTCAGCACGGTCGACGACGTCGACCTGGCGGCCGCGATCGGCAAGCTCGCGGGCGAGCCGCTGCTCGAACACATCGTCGCCCCCGAAGCCGCAGGGGACGTAGAAGGTGGTGACCATGCAGGAGCGGAGTCCTCGGCCCATGCTTGCGCGCGACTCCCCTGCCCCCCCGCTCCAGATTAGTACGCCCCGGAGTTGCCGGTCAAACGCCCTGCCGGGCCGCGATGCAGTGCGGCCACCGAGCGGAAGTCTTGGCCGGGGCCGTGCAACCAGGATGCGCGTGAACGATCATCCGGGGCGAGATGGGGAGCGGGTCGGAATGAGCTCGGATGGGCGGCGTGTCGGCGAAGCGGTGGGACTGCCGCTCGTGCTCGTCGTGTGGACGGTCGCCACGTTCTCCGCAGTGGTGGGCCACGACTTCGTCAACTACGACGATCTCGATCTGGTCGTCCGAAATCCCCACGTCACCGCCGATCCGACGCTCGGCAACCTGGCGAGCCACTTCTGGCGGCCCTACAAGGGCAACTGGCTGCCGATCCAGTGGATCTCGCTCCAGCTCGGCCACGCGCTGCACGGCCCGCACGCGCCGGCGTTCCTGATCACGAACGTGCTCGTCCATGCGCTCTCGACCGGGCTGCTGTACGCGGCTCTGCGCCGGATGACGGGGTCGACGTGGCGTAGCGCGTTCGTCGCGATCGTCTTCGGCGTGCACCCCCTGCACGTCGAGTCGGTGGCCTGGGTTTCGCAGCGCAAGGACGTGCTCGGTGGCCTGTTCTGGATGCTCGGACTGTACGCGTACGCACGCTACGTCGAGCGCCCGGGCTGGAACGGCCGCTATGCGCTCGTCGTCGCGTGCCTGGTGGTCGGGCTGCTCAGCAAGGCGACGCTAGTGGTGTTCCCGTTCGTGCTGCTGCTGCTCGACTACTGGCCGCTCGGGCGGCTGCAGACCCGGCTGCGCCGGGCGATCGTCGAGAAGATCCCGATGGTCGCCCTGACCCTCGCGGTGAGCGCCGTGACGTACTTCGTACAGCGTGCCGTCGGAAACATGCGGATCGGCTACGAGGTGGGCCCGATCGGCCGCGTCGTGAACGTGGTGGAGTCGTATTGGCTGTACCTCCGCGACGCTCTCTGGCCCTCGAGGCTGGCTGCGATGTATCCGCACCCGTTCATGGTTGAGCCAGCCGAGCCGATCGACGCGGCTGGGGCCACGATACTGGCGACCGGCCTGGCGGGTGTAACGGCGCTCGCCTATCGCGCACGTGGCCGACACCCCCATCTGCTCGTGGGCTGGCTGTGGTACCTGGGCGTACTCGTCCCGATGATCGGCATCGTCCACGTCGGCTTGCAGGCCCGCGCGGATCGCTACATGTATCTGCCGCTGATCGGCCTCGCGATCGGTCTCGCCTGGGCGGCGGGCGACCTGGTCACGCGCCGCAAGGCCCTCCGCACGCCGGTCGTGGGCGCGGCGCTCGCCCTCGTGGTCGCGATGACGGCGACCACGCGTACCCAGATCGAATACTGGACCGACTCGATCACGCTCTTCCAGCGGATCGTGGCCGTCACCGAGGACAATCGCTTCGGGCACGAGAAGCTCGCCGTCTTCCTGGGCGGCGCCGGCCGCCACGCCGAGGCCGCGGCTCACTTCGAAGAGGCCCTGCGCATCGAGCCCGATCGAACGACCTCGCGCTTCGGGCTGGCGACGATGCTCGAGCGGATGGGGGAAGACGAGGGCGCGATCGAGCAGTATCGGAAAGGACTCGAGATTCATCCGCGCAAGGTCCGAGCGCACGGCCGGCTGGGCGTGCTGCTGGCCCGGGGCGGCCGGCCGGCCGAAGCCGAGACCCATCTGCGCTACGCGTTGCGTGTGCTTCCCGAAGAGGCCGACTACCAGCGGGCCATGGGTGACGCGACCGCGGCACTGGGTCGCCCGGACGAGGCCCGAGCCCACTACGAGGAGGCCGTGCGCCTGCGCCCCGACGATGCCGAGGCGGCGGCCGCCCTCGCTCGGCTGGAGCGCCAGCGCGACGGAGGCGCCGGCGGACCGGACGGCGGCGCGGGAAGCCGACCGTGACGAGCAGAAGCACCGCCCTCCTGCCGGCCCTCGTGATCGCGCCATGCGCTCTGCTCGGCTACAGGCCGGCCGAGAAGCCGCCGGACGACGAGCCGGCGAGGTCGTCGCTCCTGGACGTCGATCGCGTACTGAAGCGCACGCTGCGGCCACCCGATGTAGAGCCCGAGATCAGCATGCCTCTCGACATGGCGAATACCGACTACGAAGGACGCGTGCTCGTGTTCGACCTCGCGGCGGACCCGAGCGAACCGCGCCCCAGCAACGGGGCCGAGTCCGCGAGCGAATTGCAGCACGAGTTCGAGGACCTCCTGGCGCGCGAGGAGAGCGACAGGCGACGCGCGGCCGGCGAAGGAGGCTTGCGGATCGAGCTGCCCGCCACGCTGCGCTCCGCGCTCGAGCAACTCGGCTACGCGGAGGCCGATCGGCCGTGACTCGTTCGACGCTGATCGAACGGCTTGCCACGCAGCGCCCGATCGTCGCGGGGCTCGTGATCGCGACGGCCACGATCGTCGCCTACCTGCCCGCCAGACAAGCCGGCTTCGTCTGGGACGACCAGTACTACATCACGGAAAACCTGCTGATGGGGTCCGTCGACGGACTGATGCGCGCGTGGTTCGTGCTCGGTTCCGCCCAGCAGTACTACCCGATGATCCACACGTCCTTCTGGCTCGAGTACTGGCTCTGGGGCATGGAGCCCGGCGGCTATCACGTGACCAACGTACTGTTCCACGCCGCCAACGCGCTGCTCCTGTGGCGGGTGCTCGTGCGGCTCTCGCTTCCGGGGGCGTGGCTCGCGGCCGCCATCTTCGCCCTGCATCCGGTCGAGGTCGAGACGGCGGCCTGGATCGCCGAGCGCAAGAACCTCCTCTCGACGTTCTTCTATCTGCTGGCGATGCTCGCGTACTTCCGTTTCGAGCAGCCGGATCGGGAACGGACGCACGGCGCGGACCCACGCTGGTACTGGACTGCCTTCGGCCTCTTCCTGGCGGCGCTCCTGAGCAAGACCGTGGCCTTCTCGCTTCCGGCGGCGATCGCGCTGATCTTCTGGTGGAAGCGGGGCCGGCTCTCGTGGCGATCGCTGCGGCCGCTGACCGGGTTTCTGGTGGTGGGCGTGGCGTTCGGCGCCCTGACGGCCTGGATGGAGAAGAACGTCGTCGGTGCAACGGGCCCCGGCTGGGACTTCACGCCGCTCGACCGGATCTTGATCGCCGGACGAGCCGTCTGGTTCTACCTCGGCAAGCTCTTGTGGCCGGCCTCGCTGAGCTTCAGCTATCCGCGCTGGACGATCGACGCCAGCCAGGCGTGGCAGTACCTGTTTCCGCTGGCCGCCGCCACAGTGCTCGTGCTGACCTGGGCGCTGCGTGACCGAATCGGCCGCGGCCCACTCACGGCCTGGCTCTTCTTCGGCGGCACGCTCTTCCCCGCGCTCGGATTCTTCGACGTGTTCCCGTTCAAGTTCTCCTTCGTCGCGGACCACTTCCAGTACCTCGCCAGCATTGGCCCCATCGCGCTCTTCGCCGCCGTCGCGACGCTCGGGATCCGGCGCCTTCGATGGCCCGCGGTCGGAGACGCGTCGTCGGTCGCGGTGCTGGCGCTGCTGGCGGTCCTCACCTGGAACCAATCGGCCCTCTATCAGTCCCGGATCGGACTCTGGGCGGACGTGATCTCGAAGAACCCGAACAGCACGTTGGCGCACAACAACATCGCCACGTTGTACGCCGAGCAGGGCGACTACCAGCTAGCGGTCCGGCACAACCGCGAGGCTTTGCGCATCGACCCCGACTACGAGCTCAACCATCTGAATCTGGGGATCAACCTGGCGCACCTCCGCCGCAACGCCGAGGCCATGCGTCACTTCCGGATCCAGATCGAGCGCTTCGACGACCAGTACTGCGGCCACGACCGGCTCGCCGCCCTCCTGGTGCGCCAGGGGCGACTCGGTGAGGCCCTCGACAACTACCGGGCCGCCCTGCAGCACGGCCCGCCGGATGAGCGAATCGAGGCGAGAATCCGCACGCTCGAGCGGCGCCTCTCGCGCTGAGGACCTGTTCCCGGCGCGGGCGCGCCCGACCCGCACCCGAGGGGCACGGTTGTCGGGAACGGCAACGCCGGCGCTGCCGAAGGGCGGCCCCCTGCCGGCGGCTTCACGCTAACCCACTATTTTTGCTTGATAATTCACCTCGAATCGTGGCATAGAAGAACACTGGGGGGTGAGCCGAAAGGGCAACGGGAACGGGGTTGGTCAGCAGATGCCGGTTTCTCTGTCGTCGTCGCGACTCGTCAGCGCCTCCCTGACCTGCCTGGTCGTCGCCGGGTCCGCGCCGAATGCCGGGGCCCAGGCGCTCGTAGGTCCCGGCCTCGAACTGCACGAGAGCGCTCTCTCCGTCGCTCCAGGAACCGTGCTCAGCAATGGAGCCGGCACGATCCACGTCGAATCCTCGGCGCTCGGCGATCCGGCAGGAGGTCGAGCAGCCGGGTCATCGGGTATCCAGCTGCTCGGCGGAGCCGCCCCCCGCCCGGTCCCCGAACCCGCTGCACTGCTGCAACTCGCTGCAGGCTCTCTCGGTCTCTCGCTGCTCCGGCGGCGGCACAAGCCGCGAGCCGGCGCTGACGCTGACGCTGATCGGACGGAGGAATCATGATGCACTCGGCGCTGAGCCCGGACCCTGCGGGTAGGTTGCTGCTCGGCCTGACTCTGTGCTTTCTCGCGGCGGGCGCGGCAGCTGCGAACGTGCCGAACGACATCCACTACCAGGGACGCCTCACCGACTCAGTGGGCGCACCGCTGGCGGGGCCGGTCCACATCGAACTGCGTGTCTACGAGATCCTCTTCGGCGGCGCCCCGCTCTACGCGGAAGAGCATGCGGCGGTCGCGCTCGACGACGACGGCCGGTTCGGTCTGCTGCTGGGCACGGGAGCAGCGGCCACGGGCACCTTCGATGCTTCGCTTTTCGCAGGTGTCAATCGCTACCTCGAGGTGGTCATCGGCGGCGAAGTCCTGTCGCCGCGCCTGCCGCTTTCCTCGGTCCCGTACGCGATGGTGGCCGAGGAGGCGTCCGCCGTTCAAGGGGCGCCCAGCCTGGTCAGCGATGTACAAACACTCCAGACCCAGGTGGGCAGCCCAGACCCCGGCGACCCTTCGGTGGTCGACCAACTCACCAGCCAAGCCGTGACGATTGGATCGAATACGGTCGCCGTGATCACCGCACAGGCCTCCGCCGATTCCGCTTCCACCACCGCCGCCGCCGCCCAGGCGACCGCGGACGCCACCGATGCCGCCCTCACGACCCTGCAGGCCACGCTGCCGAGCCTCCAGGATCTCTCGGGCCAGGATCTGTCCGGCCAGGATCTCTCGGGCCAGAACCTCTCCATGGCTAATCTCCAGGGCACGATCCTCGTCGGGACGAACCTGCAGGGCGCAAACCTCTTTGGCGCCAACCTGTCGGGAGCCGACCTCACGGGCGCAGACCTGCGCGGCGCCAACCTCGACGGAGCGACCCTCGCCCTGACCCGCCTGAACAACACCCGGGTCGGACCTTTCGGCGGCACCCCCACCTCGATGAACAACGCGACCGTGACCGTGGGGCCCGATACAGGGTTGGGCCCCCAGGTGCAGCTCGTCGTGGACAATGTGGGCTTCGAGTGCCCCCTGGTGAACGGCGGCACGCCCTGCCTCTTGGCCAACGGCGCCGTCTTCTCGGGCGGCGGAGGTCCTACGACGACCCTCCTATTCGCCCCCAACACACAGGCCGTTGGGGCTTCGTTTCTGCTGGACGAATTCTCTCGCGTCAGCTGTACGCCGGGGTCCGATTTCAGTAACAGCACCGTCGCGGCACGGGTGCTCTTTACGGCCGATGACTGCACGGCGGCGGGGCTCCAAGCCCCCGGGGCTTTCTACGGAGGTAGGGGCGTTGCTCCGAACTCCAACTTTCGCGGCTCCGTGGTCCAACTCAGTACTTCGTCCTCATCCGATCTGTCGGGTTCGAGTCTCGCCGGGGCCGAGGTCCGCTTCACCGGGACCCATACCGGGACGTCGTTGGAAGGAACCGATCTGACTGGCGCTTGGGTCGATTCTACCCTCGGCACTGGAACCGTTTCCTTTCGTTCTGCCAACCTGACGAACGCCGAGTTCTGCGATGGCGCGAACCCTGGCTGTCTGCCCCTCAGCAACCTGGCCGGATTCGACTTCACGAATGCGACCCTCGCTGGCGTCGAGTTCGTCCTGTACGCCTCGACGCCTTGGTTTCTCCCCGACAGCCTGGCTGGAGTCGACCTGAGCGGGGCGACGCTCTCGGACCATGCTCAGGGGCTGGGTCTGGACTTCTCGGGCTTTGGAACCGACCACCTCGCCTCCACGGTACTTCCCTCGACCTTGCCCTTCACCAACCTCAGCGGCCTCAATCTCTCGGGCCGGGACCTGAGCGAGTTCGATTTTCGCCAGGCGGTCCTGGTCGGCACTGACTTTACTGGGGCCAATCTGACTGGGGCACAGCTTGCAGGCGCAAATCTCAACAATGCGATCCTGACCGATGCCATCCTGCTCGCGGCTGACCTCACGGGTGCCAACCTGGCCGGAGCCGCGGTGGGGGGCGCAGACTTCAGCGGGGCGACACTCGTCAACGTGACGGCCACCGGCCTTCTCAATGCAGGCGGAGCCCCCACCGGCTTCGCCGGCGCGAACCTCGCGGGTGCCACCCTCGGCGGCAACCTCGACGGCGCCAACCTGCGCGGCGCCGACCTCACGGGAGCCAATGTCGCTGCGGCCTCCCTCATCGGTGCCGACGTCACCGGAGCCGTGGTGGCCACCGCCACGGGGATCGATTTCAACCAGGTCGCCCAGTCGATCTTCCAGGATCTCGCGGGCCAGGATCTGTCCGGCCAGGATCTTTCGGGCGAGCAGCTTTCCTTCTTCAATCTCGCCGGAGCGAACTTGTCCGGCGCCAACCTGTCAGGTGCAAACCTCTACCGCGCCGACCTGACGGGAGCCAACCTCGACGGCGCAGACCTGCGAAGCGCCAACCTCAACCAGGCCACCCTGCTCGACGCCACGCTCTTGGACGCAAAGATCGGCGACTCCGGCAGCGGTCCGACCAGCATGCTCAACGCAAACCTGGCCATGACGGACCCTGTGCCGAGCCCCCCGGTCGGCGGCGAAGCCATTTGGTTCTCGAATTCCCTTTGCAGCACCCCTGTGGCAGCTGGGGAGTGCCTGGTGGCCGATGGGGCCAGCTTCAGCAATCGGGTTTTCGCTTCCGGCGCGTGGAAGGGGGTGCGTGCGCTCCGAGCGACCTTTGGCGGTGCGCAGGACATCTTCTGTGGCGAGCAGTCGGACTTTTCTGGAAGTGACTTCTCAGGCACCGCTGGCTTCTGGACTACGGCTGTTTCGAACGGGACGTGTATCGCACGGGGGTCGAAATTCATCGGCAGCGCATTGGGGACCATCCGGTTTGCCGACTTGTCGGGATCGGATTTCAGCGGAGTCACCCTGGGAGACGTGAATCCCGGAGGCGACCTTTCCGGGTCGACCTTTACCGGGTCCACCATAACCGGCGTAACGCTGGGCGGCGATTTCACCGCTTCGAACTTCACGTCCGCAACCTTCACAAACGCCGGAATCTCCGGCAACTCAGCGGGCTCGAACTTCACATCCGCGACTTTTA
>CAZETS010000108.1:0-1301 GCA_964515335.1 uncultured Spirochaetaceae bacterium | reverse complement strand
CGGAATCTCCGGCAACTCAGCGGGCTCGAACTTCACATCCGCGACTTTTAACTCCGGATCCGGAATCAGTGGCGACGCCTCGGGCTCGGACTTCAGCAATGCGGACCTGTCGTTGTTCAATTGCTCTAGCGGCAATCTGTCAGGCTCGAGTTTTGGCTCGGCCAGCTTCCGTAACGGGGCCGGCCGGGCCGCGCTCGGCTGCAACCTCGATGGGGCCGATTTACGCGCGGCGGACCTTGCCGGCTTGACGATCACCGGCAGCCTGGTGGGGGCGGATCTCAGCGGCGCAACCACGGCGTGTCCCCAAGTCGGTCCGACTTGCCCCCACAATACGCTCTGGAGCGACGGAGGAGCCGGCGCCGACCTGAGCAACGCGAAACTCGCGGGAGTGGATTTCTCCTATCTGGGTCCGCCGACGGTCGGGGGCGGCGCGGCCGTCGGCCGACCCCACAGCCTCGCCGGCGCAGACCTCAGCGGCGCGACCCTCGGAGACTTCTCGGTGCAGCAGGGCATCGACCTCTCCTTCTTCGGAGGAGACCCCCTCTACCTGGCTGGCGCCACCCTGCCCAAGAGCCTCGCGTACACGAACCTGGCCGGGCACGACCTCTCGGGCATGGACCTGAGCGGTGCGGATCTGCGCGAGGCCAATCTGGTGGGGACCAATCTGAGCAGCGTCAACCTGACGGGAGCCCAACTCGACAACGTCGACCTCTCGGGCGCGAACCTGGCAAACGCGATTCTCGCGGATGCCGATCTGACGGGTGCAGTGCTTGCGGGTGCCCACGTGGACGGCGCGGACTTCAGCCGCGCGAGCCTGGCGAACGCCACCCTGACAGGTCTTCTCAATACCACGGCGAGTGCAAGCCGCTTTGCCAATGCGACCATCACCGGTGCGACGATGACAGGCAACCTGGTGGGCGCCGATTTCAGCGGCGCGGACCTCTCGAACACCAACGTCACCGGGGCCTCGCTGATGGGCGCGAACTTCACCCGCGCGCAGCTGGCTTCGGCCATTGGCCTCGCTTCAGCCGATGTCACGGGGGCCGACTTTACCCAGGCGAACCTGGCCGGCATCGACGTTTCGGGTTTCTCCCCCAACATCACCTGCCCGGACGGCACATCGAGTGCCACTAACGGATCGCAGGATTGCGTGGGGCACCTGCTCGGACAACTCGAGCAGGCCCACCTGGCCCTGGCCACCGATATCGCCAATGAGGCCACCGCACGCGCAGCGGCCGATGCCATCCACGATACCGACATCGCGAACAATGCCCTGGGCCTCTCCAACGAAACCGCAGCGC
>CAZETS010000107.1:0-12002 GCA_964515335.1 uncultured Spirochaetaceae bacterium | reverse complement strand
TCTCTACATGGCGCCGATGCTGCACGTTCCGAAGCCTGGCCGGCAGGCAGGCGACCGGGCAGCCGCGAAGAGCAGCGTCGCAGTCGAGCGTGTGCCCGAGGCCGTCACGATCGCAGAGATGTGGACGCGGCGAAATGAACTCGCCGGCCGCATCGTGACGATTCGCGCGGTGGTCGTGAAGAAGACGGACGGCGTGATGGGTCGCAACTGGATCCACCTCCGCGACGGCACTGCTGACGCGGAAGGTCACGATGAAGTGACCTCCACCACGAGCGAGATACTCGAGGTCGGAGACACGCTGACGCTGCGGGGCAAGCTCTTCGTCGACCGGGACTTCGGCTACGGGTACGTCTATCCGGTACTGATCGAGGCGGACGGCGTCGTAGTGGAGTGAGCTTCCCGCTGGAGCCGCCCGAGCCAGGATGCAGCGTGGCGCTCGGCGAGCGCCTGCCGCGCGGTTCGATGGGGCCGTTCGGCGCGCGCCGGGGGCCCCGGCTGCCATGGCCTCGACTCACGACTTCGGACGTCATTTGCGAAACTGCACGTGGCAGGCCACGCAGCCGCGCTCCATCATGAGGCGCGCCGTTTCGGCCAACGCCTCGGGGTTGCGGGCTGCCGCGGCACTCTCGACGCGGATCGCTTCAGAGCGAAGCGCTTCGAGGTGGTCGCGAAATGCGGCTACGTCCTCGGGCTGCTTCACGTCGAACAGCTGATCGATCACCTGCGTTCAGGTGAAGGTCCGGGCGGTCGCGCTGACCTCGCGTGCCTCTCACGTGGTCGTTCATGACGATGGACGTGTTGAGCGCCTCGACCGAATCGAGCAGTGTGCGCATCAGCAAGACGCTCGGCGTCCGCGGCCAGCCTGTTTGCCGCTCGACCTGCGGTGTCGCAGTCGTTCGCCAGGAGCGACTCGGAAATTCCGTTCAACGAATCGAGTTGCGCGCGCATCACCGCGACGAAGGCCGCTTCGCTGCGAAGGCGCTGAGCCGGGTCCTCGGCATCGGCGGAGAGCGTCCCCGAACCGATTGCCAGGAGACCGACCAGGCCGGCGGTGACGGTTCGGCAACGCGTGGATCCACATGCCCCGCAGGTACGCATTTCGCGTGCCCCTCTCACTCGTCGATGCCCAGGGCAGGTTGGCCGCCCTGCATCTCTCGCGTCGCCGGGCAGCCGCTGCGTCGTCACACCTGCGGCCCCGAGGGGCCGCGGCGTTGCCCGAGCGCGCCCCCCCAAGGAGGGGATCTCCTCCTCCGCCGCTCCGGCGCCACGGGATTGCGCGCGAGAGCGTGGCCCAAACCGTTGGTCTCGTGGACGCCTTGCGAAGGTTTCCTGTCACTTGGAATGTGACCCGTCCATCCGGGCGTGTCTGCCCGCGCGGGCTAGCCTCTCAGAGAACCGACCAGCCGCATCGTATCCGCCGTGCCGAATCGCTTCACTGGCCGGGGGGGGGGGCGACCGCGGACGGCACCGGAGCCTCCCATGAAGAAGATCACCCTCTGCTACCCGGCGCTTCTCCCCGGACACAAGTCGAAGTACGGGCTGCAGCCGCTCGGCGTGCTCTACATTGCGGCGCTGCTGAGGCGCGAGGGCTTCGACGTCGAGGTGATCGACGCCGACATCGACGGCCTCTCGGTGCGGGAGACGGTGACCCGCGTGCTCGCCACGCGGCCCGACCTCGTGGGCTTCAGCATGATGACGCCGCAGCTCATCACCGCGCTCGCGTGCTCGACGCTCGTCAAGCATGCGCGGCCCGACATCCCGATCGTCCTTGGTGGCGCCCACGTCGATTCGACGAAGGGCGACACCTTCGAGATGGCCGACTGCTTCGACTTCGCGGTCCACGGTGAGGGCGAGTGGACGCTGCTCGAGGCTTGTCAGAGTCTGCGCGACAACGGCCGCCGCGGAGAGCACGGCTACGGGAACCTGCAGGAGTGCGTGCAGGACGTCCCCAACGTGATCTACCGCGATCGCGAGAGCGGCGAGGTCGTGGTGAATGCGGCGCGGGCCTTCACGAAGGACCTCGACGAGTTCCCGTCGGTCGACTACGACATGGTCGACATTACGAAGTACAGCATTCCGACGATGGCCGGGCGCTACGTCATCTCGATGATGCTGTCACGGGGCTGTCCGTTCAAGTGCACGTTCTGTGACGCACCGATCACCATGGGGACCAAGCTTCGCTTCTGGTCGATCGACCGCGTGATCTCGGACATCAAGTTCTACAAGGAGAAGTACGGAGTCACGAACTTCGTCTTCAAGGACTCGACGTTCACCGCCAAGAAGAAGTGGGCCAGGGAATTCTGTCAACGCCTCGTCGACGAGAAGCTCGACATCAAGTGGCGCTGCAATACGCGCGCGAATCTCGTGCCGCCGGGGCTGCTCGACCTGATGGCCGAGGCGGGCTGCTACGTGATCAACTTCGGCGTCGAGTCGGGCGATCCCGAGACGCTCGAGCGCATCAAGAAGGAAGTCGACCTCGACGAGGTCGTGGACGCCTTCGAGCGCTGCCGGAAGCTCGGAATCCGCACCTACGCGACCTTCCTGATGGGCAATCCGGGCGAGACCGAGAAGAGTGCCCAGCGGACCGTCGACTTCAGCAAGAGCTGCCGGCCGAGCCTCTGCATGTTCTTCGTATCGACCGCCTATCCGGGCACGCCGATGTACGACGAGGCGCTCGCGGCCGGCGAGGTCGAGCGGCGCTGGTGGGCCAAGCAGGAGTTCGACGCCAGCAAGAACTCGGCCTTTCAGGTGCGCTGGGGCTGGACGGACGCCGGCGCGCTCACGTTCGACAATGGCTTCGATGCCGAGTTCTGGCAGCGCAGGGCGACACGCGAGTGGTACCTGCGGCCCCGCTTCGTCTGGGACACGCTGATCTTCACGCTGACGAATCCGTACTTCCTGCGCCACATCGTCAATCTCGGAGCCGAGATCTTGCCGTTCTACAAGCTGCGCAACCTGCTGCCCCAGAAGACGATCCCCGCCGACGAGCGGCTGCAGATCCTCGAGCGCTGCCCGTCCCAGCCGAACTGGGACTACGAGAAGCGGGCCGACGTCGCCGCGCGGTCGCATCTGGGCACCGGAGGGGAGTAAGCTCGCGCTGCTACGGCCCGGCTGTCGGGCCGATCCTTCGAACGTGGCGCGGGGCGGACGGGGCCGGATGCTGAGGTGGGCGGCGATCGTGCTGGTCGGGCTGGGCTGCCTGATGCGCGTGGCCCACCTCGACTCCGACCCGAACTACTACGGCTGGTGGGGGCACGTCTTCGACGAGGGCCGCTGGGTCGAGCAGGCGCGTATGATCGCGCTGCACAACACGCTCCCCGAGCGGCTCGGCCACAACGCGCTGGTGGCGCCGCTGTTCGAGCTGGGCACTACGCTCGTGTTCGTGATCACGGGCGTGTCGCTCCAAGCGGGCCGACTGCTGCCCGCGCTCTGCGGATGTGCGCTCGTCGTGCTGGTGTGGTGGTGGCTGCGGGGGCGGGTCAGCCCCTCGGCGACGCTGCTCGGGGTGGCGATGGTCGCGTTCTCCGCAGACCTGGTCGTGCTGAGCCGCATCGCCGCGCCGGAAGCACCCGTCATGCTCGGCACGGCTGCGGCCTTCATGGTGCTCGCCGCGAACCCGCCGACGCGGGGCCGGATGATCGCGGCGGGGTTGCTCTCTGCGGTGGTGCTGGGCATCAAGCTGACGTCGCTATTCACCGTGGCGATCTTCGGGCTGGTCGCGCTCAGCCTGCGTCCCCCGGGAGAGCCGGTGCGCGCGCGGATTGCCGACGGCGCTTGGTTCATCGGCGGGGTCGCACTGCCCGCCGTCGTCGCCGCACCGGTCGCGCTGTTTTTGGCGGACCGCGCCGGCTTCGACGTCTGGCACCGCCTGGGCGTGTTCAGCCAGTTCTTCGGCCTGCGCGATCCCTACGCGCTGGCCTCGTTGCCTTTCGAAGCGATCGACTCGCCGGTCATCGTGCCGAGCAGCCTCGGGCTCTGGCTCGTGGGTCTGGCTGCTCTCGGTGCGCGGGACCATCGCAGCGACGACTTCCGCTGGATCCGGGCCGCCTCGACCTGGTCGGTGATGTTCATCGTCGTGTTCTTCTTCCAGCTGTATTTTCCCGAGCGCTACCGGGTGCACGTCCTGGTTCCGCTCGCGCTGGTCACTGCCCACGCGGTGTCACGGCTCGAGGTGCACGGCCTGGCGGGCGTGGTCGAGCGTCTGCGGGCTGCGCGCGGGTCCGGCCGATTGCTGGGGGCGGGCTTCCTCGCATTCCCTGCCGCCGTTCAGCTCGCCGCGCTCGTCGCGCCCTTCACGGCCTGGGCCGGCGTTGACCCGGAGCGGCTGACGACCCGCTTCGCCCTGACGCTGCTGTCGTGGGCGACGCTCGCCGCGTTGCTCCGGCGCCGGGTCGACCAGCGGGAGGTGGTCGAGGCGCTGATCGGTTTCTCGATCGTGGTGACGCTGCTGGAGTTCGCCCACTGGATCGTCGCACCGTACACGGTCGGGTTCTTCCTGACCTCGTTCGGAGGGATACCTGGACGCCTGGGCCTGCTGCTCGCCGGAGCGGTGCTGACGCTCGCGTTCGTTCGCGGGCCGCGCGCGGTGCGGGTGCCCGGCGCGGCGGCGTGCGCGGCCGGGATCCTCGTCGTGGCCTGGAGCGCACACCTCTGGTCGGGCATCGTCCGGCCCACCTACACGATGCGGGACACGATCCGGGACGTCGGGCGCGTGCTCGAAGGTCACACCGAGGTGTGGCAGGACCGCGCCGAGAGCCTGCTCATCGAAACCGGGGTCGGGTACCACGGGTTCGATGTGTCGGACTACCGGCTCGACCTGCCGCCCGTCGTCGTCGTCGCTCTGCCGATGCACGAGGGCAACCGCTTCCTGCACAGCCACTACGAGCCGGTGCGCCACTACGAGCTGTACGTTCCGGCGGGCCATCAGCTCCCACCGCGACCGAGCGGGGTCTGCGACGGGCCCGGACAGTGCTTTGCCGTGATGCGCAGGCGCGTCGCCGCCGAGGACTGAATCGGCCGTCCGCGGCGGCGCCGGCCCGTCTGCGCCGCGGCTAGATCTCCATGTAGAACGCGACGAACTTGTTGCCGTCGAGGTCGCGGAAGTATCCGCCGTAGAACGGGCCGCCGCTGCGTGGGCCCGGCTCGCCGTCGCCGGTGCCCCCGAGCTCGAGCGCCTTGTCGTAGAGGCGCTGCACCTGCTCCTTCGAGTCGGCAGTAAGCGCCACCATGGCTCCGTTGCCTACCGTAGCCGGCTGCTCGTCGCTCGGCGTGCAGATGGCGAACATGGGCTGGTCGGGGACGCCGTAGAGCACGATGCGGCCGTCGTCCATCACTCGCTTCGCGCCGAATTCCTCGAGTAGGGCGTCGTAGAACGCGCAGGCGCGGGGGAGGTCGTTGGTTCCGTAGGTCACGTAGCCGATCACGGGGGCTCCTGTAGGTCGTGGGGTTGGGTGTCAGGGGAGTATGGTGCAGGGCGCTCTTCGCCGCGCGCCTGTCTATACTCGTCCAGATCCGAGAGGAGGAATGCCGATGTCCGACGATTTCCGCGCCGGCGCGCTGACCGGCATCCGGGTGCTCGACCTGACGACGTCGCTCGCCGAGGCGACCGGCCGCGTGCTCGCCGATCTCGGCGCCGAGGTCATCAAGGTCGAGCCGCCGGGCGGCTGCGAGAGCCGCTTCGTCGCGCCGTTCGAAGATGGTCGGGACGGCGATCCCGACGGATCGCTCTTCTGGCGCGCCTTCGGGCTCGGCAAGCGAAGCGTCGTGCTCGATCTCGAAGCCGCGGCCGACCGCGATCGCTTCGTCGAGTTGGTGCGCGGCGCCGACATCCTCGTCGAGTCGTCGACGCCCGGCACGATGGCTGAGCGCGGGCTCGACCGGGGTGCGCTCCACGCCGTCAACCCTGCGCTCCTCTACGTGTCGGTGACTGCCTACGGACAGCAGGGCCCGGACGCGGCGAGCCCGGCGACGGACCTCACTCTCTCCGCCGCGGGCGGCCTGCTCAACCTCCAGGGTGACGGCGATCGCCCGCCGGTTCCCGTCGGCCACCCCGAGACCTCGCACCACGGCGCCGTGCAGGCGGCCGCCGACGTGATTGCTGCCCTCTACGCCCGTCACCGCGACGGTCGCGGGCAGTACCTCGACGTGTCGTGCCAGGCGGCGGTCGTATGGACGCTGCTCTTCGGCGACGGCTACGCGCTGATGCTCGGCGAGAACCAGCCGGGGTCGGGCGAGACGCGCGCCGAGCCGCGCGAGCTGCTGCCCGGCGTGATCGTGCCAGACCGCGCCGAGTGCAAAGACGGCTTCGTCGTCATGACACTCGTGCTCGGCGAGGTCGGCAAGAAGAGCTTCGGCGGGATGATGCGCTGGGCGGCCGAGCACGGCGGCATCGAGGAGCGGTTGGCCGAGCACGACTGGAGCGACATGTTCGAGCTGTTGATGGCCGGCAAGGTTGCTCCCGCCGACATCCAGGCGGCTTTCGATCAGTTCGTGGCCTTCCTCGGAACGCGCACCAAGGCCGAGGTGCAGCAGCGCGCACTCGAGGGCAAGTGGCTGATCGGCCCGGCGTGGACCACCGCCGAGCTGCTCGCCGACCCGCACCTCGCCGCCCGCGAGTACTGGCGCGATGTGGGCGGCACCACGGTTCCGGGCCCGTTCGCGCGGCTTTCTCGCACACCGATCGTCTACCGCGGCCCGGCGCCGGCGCTCGGCGCCGATCAGTCGCTCGTAGAGGATGTCGAGCGCCGGCCCGCCGTGGCGGCCACGGTGTCGGCGACGCCGCGCCGCTCGATCTTCGAGGGCCTCAAGGTCGCCGACTTCGCGTGGGTGGCCGCGCTGCCGCTGGTCTCGAAGGATCTCGCCAACCTCGGGGCCACGGTCCTCAAGGTCGAGTCGGAGAAGTTCGTCGATCCGCTCCGCATGCTGCCCCCGTGGCCGGGCGGGATTCCCGACGTGAACGGCGGCCACACGGCCGCAAACTACAACCAGTCGAAGCTCGGCGTCGGCCTCGATCTCTCGAGCGAGCAGGGCCGCGAGGTCGCCCTGCGCATGGTCGACTGGGCGGACGTCGTCACCGAGTCGTTCACCGCGGGCTCCGCCGCCAGGCTCGGCCTCGACTGGGAAACGCTGCGCCGGCGCAAGCCCGACCTCGTGATGGTCTCGTCGTGCATGCGGGGCCAGACCGGACCCGAGTCGGGCTACACGGGCTTTGGTCTGCAGGGCGCCGGCCTCGCCGGCTTCGTGTCGCTGACGGGCTGGCCCGATCGGCTGCCCTCCGGTCCGTGGGGTGCTTACACGGACTTCATCTCGCCGCGCTACTCGCTCGCCGCCCTGGCGGCCGCGTTGCATCACCGCGACCGCACGGGCGAGGGCCAGTACATCGACTTCTCGCAGATCGAGGGCGCCATGCACTTCATCGAGCCGGCGATCCTCGATTACACGGTGAACGGTCGCATCGCCGGTCTCGCGGGCCACGACTCCGAGCGCGCGTGTCCGCACGGCGTCTACGCGACCCGCGGCAAGGAGCGCTACGTCGCGATCGCGGCCGAGACGGCCGCGCAGTGGCGTGCGCTCGGCGAGCAGGTGCCCGGTCTCGCGGCGCTCGCCACCCCCGACCTCGAGGCGCTGCCCGAGCGCCTTGCGCGCCGCGGCGAGATCGATGCGGTCCTCCGTGCGTGGTGCGCCGAGCGCGACCCGTTCGAGCTGGCCGAGGGGCTGCGTCGTGCCGGCGTGCCCGCCTCGGTGGTGATGCGGGCGACCGACCTCGTCGAGGATCCCCAGCTGCTCGCTCGCGACTTCTTCATCGACCTCGATCACGCACAGCTCGGTTCGGTGCGGGTGGACGGCCCGGTCACGGAGTTCTCGGGTACGCCGAGCGCCCCGACCCACGCCGGTCCGGTGATCGGTCAGCACACCTTCGATGTGCTGACGGAGATCCTCGGCTACTCGGACGACGAGGTCGCCGACCTGGCCGCGGCCGGTGCCTTGACCTGAGCGCCTCATCGCGAAGGAGTCCCATGCCCGTTCTCGAAGAGCTCTTCACCCTGCACGCCACACTGCGTGCGCCGATCGACGTGGGCCCGGTGCCGTCCGGAACCCGTCAGGTCTTCGACGTGACCGGCGGTACGGTGACCGGCCCACGCCTCACCGCCAAGGTGCTGCCGAGCGGCGGTGACTGGCTGCTGATCGGCAACGACGGCGTCGGACGCCTCGACGTTCGCGCGCTGGTGGAGACCGAAGCCAGTGCGCGCATCTACGTGCAGTACCACGGCGTGTTGGTGCTGAACGAAACCGTTGCCAGTGCGCTGGCGAGCGGGGGCGAGACACAGTTCGGCGATACGTACTTCATGACGGCGCCGCGCTTCGAGACCGGCCACCCGGACTACGCCTGGCTCAACGCGATCGTGGCGGTGGGGCAGGGCCGCCTGCTTCCCGGCGCGGTCGAGTACCGGGTGTTCGAGGTTCGGAACGACTGACGATGCGGTCCGCGCGTTCTCGATATCGGCAGGCCGGCGCGTGACCGATTCGGCGGTGTTCGCGCCCGATGCGACCTTTGCCCTGCTGGCGCTCTTCGTGGGCGCCGCGTACACGGCGGAAGCCGCGGCCGGCTTCGGAAGCATCATGATCGCCCTGACGTTGGGCGGCCAGCTCTATCCCGTCCCCGAGCTGCTGCCGGTGCTCGTGCCGCTCTCGACGATGGTGGCGACCTGGATCGTGGTGCGGAACCGCGAGCACGTCGACGTGTCGCTGCTCGCCCGGCGCCTGCTGCCCGGCATGGGGGTCGGCCTCGCTCTCGGCTTTCTGGTCTTCTCGAGCGTCTCGACCGCTTCGCTCACCACGGGACTCGGCGTACTGGTGGTCGCGATTGCCGGCGCCGAGCTCTGGCGCACGGCGACGGGCGCGCACGCGAAGGCGCGGCCGATGGGGCCGTTGCCCTTCGCGGGCATCACGGTCGGCGCGGGCTTCATGCAGGGGGCTGCCGCGGTCGGTGGACCGCTGCTCGCCTTCGCGCTCGGCCGGCTCGGCCTCGCAAAGAAGAGCTTCCGCTCGACGATCGCGGTGGTGTGGATCGTGCTGAACAGCGCACTGATCGTGAGCTACGTGGCGACCGGCCGGCTCGGCCTCGAGTCGGCCTCGTCCACGCTGATGCTCGTGCCGGCGGTGGCGGCCGGGGTTGCGCTCGGCAACTGGCTCCACCACCGGCTCGACGAGGCGGCCTTCCGCAAGCTGGTGCTGGTGCTGCTCCTGGGGGCGGGGCTGGCGCTCGCCTTGTAGGCATCGGCCCCTGACCGGGATCAGAAGATCTCGAACAGCCCTGCGGCCCCCTGTCCGCCGCCGATGCACATGGTGACGACGCCGAGCTTCGCCCCGCGGCGCCGGCCCTCGAGCAGCAGGTGCCCCACGCAGCGGGCGCCCGTCATGCCGAACGGGTGTCCGATCGAGATGGAGCCGCCGTTCACGTTGTACTTCTCCGGGTCGATGCCGAGGGTGTCGCGGCAGTAGAGGCACTGGCTCGCGAAGGCCTCGTTGAGCTCCCAGAGGTCGATGTCGTCGACCTTCAGGCCGTGGCGATCGAGCAGCCGCGGCACGGCGACGACCGGGCCGATCCCCATCTCGTCCGGCTCGCAGCCGCCGGCCGCGAAGCCGCGGAACGCGCCGAGGGGCTCGATGCCGCGGCGCTTTGCCTCGCCGGCCTCCATCATGACCACCGACGCCGCGCCGTCCGACAGCTGCGAGGCGTTGCCGGCGGTGATGTAGTGGCCCTCGCCGCGCACCGGCTGCAGCTTGGCGAGGCCCTCGAGGGTCGTGTTGGGGCGATTGCACTCGTCCCGGTTCACGGTGTACGCCACTTCGGAGGTCTCGCCGGTCTCCTTGTCCTTGACGATCATGGTCGTGTCCATCGGCACGATCTCGTCGTCGAAGATCCCCGCCTCCTGGGCGGCCGCCGTGCGCTGCTGACTCCGAAGCGAGTACTCGTCCTGGTACTCGCGGCTGATCTTGTAGCGCTCCGCCACGATGTCGGCGGTTTCGATCATCGGCATCCAGAGGCCCGGGTACTGTTGGTAGAGCTCGTCGTCGACCTGGTGGCTGAACTTTCCGCCGAGCGAGAGCGAGATCTGCTCCACGCCGGCGCCCACCACGATGTCCTCGCCGTCGACGATGATGCGGCCCGCCGCGGTCGCGATGGCGTTGAGGCCCGACGAGCAGTGGCGGCTGACGGTGACGCCGGTGGTCGTGACCGGGCAGCCCGCCTTGATGGCGGCGATGCGGCCGATGTTGTTCCCGCTGGTGCCCTGAGGCGTGCCGCAGCCCATCACGACCTCGGAGACTTCGCCCGGCTCGATGCCGGCGCGCTCGATCGAGTGCTCGACGGCGTGGCCCGCCATCGCGGCGCTGCCCGTGTTGTTGAATCCGCCGCGATGGGACTTGGCGAGCCCGGTCCGGGCGGTCGAGACGATGACTGCTTCACGCATCGGCTGCTCCTGTCGTGCGCGGCGCCGCATCCCGGGCCCGCGGAAAGATCGAAGGCCCGAGGCTAGCAGGGTCTTCGAGTCCGGTCGCCGGCTCCCGCGAGCCGCTCGAGCCTGCCCCGCGCGAGCCCGTGACACGGTGACTGCCGGCGCCCCGCGGACGCGCCCGGGTGGCCGCTGGCCTGGTCCGCTCGCTGCTGGGGTGAAGTGTCGGGCGCACCCGCGAGACGTAGACCCCCGACTCCGGCTGCGCGATGCTGGGCGCCATGACGGAGAAGCTGGAAGAGCGCGGAGGTGCGCTGGCGGGGCTCGAGGTGCTCGAGCTCGGCGCCGGCGTCGCGGCCCCCTATTGCACGAAGCTGCTCGCCGATCTCGGCGCGAACGTGATCAAGCTCGAGGCGCCGGAGGGGGGCGACCCGGCGCGGCGCTACGGACCGCTGATCGACGGCACGCCGGACCCCGAGCGAAGCGGCGCCTTCCTCTACTTGAACACGAGCAAGCGGTCGGTGCGCCTCGATCCGGCGACCGAAACGGGACGCGCCGCCTTCCTCTCCCTCGTGGCGCGCGCCGATCTGCTCGTCGAGGACCGGGCGCCGGGCGCCCTCGACGCGCTGGGTCTCGGCTATGAGACGTTGTCGCGCGTCAATCCCCGCCTGGTCGTGATGTCGCTGACGCCGTTCGGCCAGACCGGCCCGCACGCCCTGCACCACAGCCGCCATCTGAACCTCTTCCACTGCGGCGGTCACGCGTCGCCTTTCGCGCTGGTCGGCGCCGATGATCGCGCGCCGGCGCGGGCCGGCGGCTACCTCGCCGAGTACGACGCGGGGCTGACGGCGGCTCTCGGCGCGCTGGCCGCCTTGTACGGACGCGAGGGCTCTGGCCGAGGCGAGCACGTCGACTGCTCGAAGCAGGAGGCGTTGATGTGCCTCGAGCGGGTCACGATCGGCCGCTTCGTCAACGAGCCCAATCCGTTCGGCGATCGCCGCGGACCGGGCGGGGTGAGCCGTGCCAAGGACGGCTGGGTGATGCTGACCACCCTCGAGAAGCACCAGTGGCAGGGGCTCGTCCGTGCGATGGGCGATCCCGAGTGGGCGAAGGCCGATTGGTGTGCGACGCCCGAGGGCCGTATGGCGCACTTCGACGAGATCGCGGAGCGCAAGGACGAGTGGGGTTCGTCACTGTTGCGCGAGGACATCTACCACGCCGCCCAGGCCGAGGGCACGCCGGCAGCTCCGGTGCGCAGCGTCGACGAGGTGCTGGCGTGGCGGCAGCTGCGCGAGCGCGGCTTCTTCCGCGAGGTCGAGCACCCGCGTGCGGGCACCCTCTCGATGCCGAGCGCACCGTACACGTTCTCGAAGACGCCCTGGGTCGGGACGCGTGCGCCGCTGCTCGGCGAGCACGACGTCGAGGCCCCGGCGCCGGCCGCCTCGACGAAGGCGCCGGATGCGACGGGCGCCGCCCCCGCAGACGACGCGCGCCCGCTCGCGGGCATCCGGATCTGCGACTTCACCTGGGCGTGGGCGGGGCCGCAGG
>CAZETS010000106.1:0-12401 GCA_964515335.1 uncultured Spirochaetaceae bacterium | reverse complement strand
CCAGCCGATGAAAGACCCTCTCGAGGAGGTTCGTGTAGCGGAGCCAGTAGGTGGGTGAGAAGGTCTGTGAACTGAAGCACCGGCCACAGTGTTGACACTGGTACCGCTGGACCTTGTGGGGGTGGTGGGTCCTCGAGAAGAAGCCCTTCTTGCGAAAGCGCCAGGTGGCCGGATCGGCTCTGGAATCACAGTCCGGGTTGGGGCAGAAGGGAGGTGTGCGTCCTGATCGATTTCTTGCCATGAACCGAGATCAAGCAGAAATCATGCCAGGCACAATCCTCGATCCACCGTTCACCATTCGAAGAGCCGCAAGAGCGGCGTCGGCGCCGGCCGGCGCCGCTCTTCGCCCTTCAGGGCTCCGCGCGTCACAGGCGGCCGCGTCCGGGCGCTATGGTGGCGCCATGCCCGACCTCGCCACGCTGCTCGCCGCGGCGCGTCTCGTGTCTCCGGCCGAGGACGATGCGGTGCTCGGCCTCGAGATCGGCGGCGCCGACCCGGTGCTCGCCACGGCCTTTCCGATCGGCGAGGCGGCGGCAGCCGCGCTGGCCGCGGGCGGAGCCGCGGCGGTGCGGCTGCATGCGCTCCGCGGCGGCGAGCCCCAGTCAGTCTCGGTCGAAGTCGAGGCGGCTGCGGCCTCGCTGCTCGGCTTCCTCTTCCAGTCGCAGCCCGGCGGTGGCGAGCCGGTGCAGCTCGAGCGCCTGAATCCGCCTACGACGGCCCTCTTCGAGTGCGCGGACGGGCGCTGGATCCACCTGCACGGCGGCTTCCCGCACCTCAACGACGGCACGCTCGAGCTGCTCGGTTGCGCGGGTGAGCGCGAAGCCATCGCGGCCGCGGTGCGTGGCTGGAGGGCGGCCGATCTCGAGGACGCCCTGGCCGAGCGCCGGCTCTGCGGCGCCATGTTGCGCACCCCCGAGCAGTGGGCCGAGCATCCGCAGGGTGCGGCGCTCGAGCGGCTCGCTGCCGTCGAGATCGACCGGATCGGCGACGCGCCGCCCCGCGGCTGGCCCCGCGGCGACCGCCCGCTCTCGGGCGTTCGCGTGCTCGACCTGACGCGCGTGCTCGCCGGACCCACGTCGGGCCGCACGCTCGCGTCGTACGGCGCCGAGGTGCTGCGCGTTGCGGCGCCGGATCTGCCGAGCGTCCAGCCGTTCGTCGTGGAGACGGGGCACGGCAAGCGTTCGGCCTTCCTCGATCTGCGCGACGACCGCCAGGCCGCGCAGCTGCGCGAGCTGGCGCGCACCGCCGACGTGTTCACCGACGGCTACCGCAATGGCAGCCTGGCGCGCCGCGGCTTGGACGCGGCATCCCTCGCCGAGCTGCGCCCGGGCATCGTGTTCGTCTCGATCTCGTGCTACGGCGACGTCGGACCCTGGGCCGAGCGGGCGGGCTGGGAGCAGCTGGCGCAGACGGCTTCGGGCGTCGCGCACGTGCACTCGGGCGACGCTGCGCCCCGGCTCCTGCCGGCCGCGGCCACCGACTACACGACCGGCTACCTGGCGGCCTGGGGCGCCATCGAGGCGCTCCATCGGCGAGCGACCGAGGGCGGCAGCTGGCGCGTGCGCGTGTCGCTCTGTCAGACCGCCCGGTGGTTGCTGCGCCTCGGCGCGCGTTGCGACGCGTCGGCGAGCGTCGGCCCGGGAGACGTGGGTCGGCTGCAGACGACGAGCGAGACGCCGTACGGCACGCTGCGTCACCTGGCGCCGGCCGTCCGGCTCTCGGCGACCCCGCCACGCTGGGAACAGCCGAGCGTTCCGCTCGGCCACGACGCGCCCGAGTGGCGGCCGCGGGCCGCCTGAGTCGGCGCTCGCGCAACACCAGTTTCGATGGAAGGGACACCGATGCCCCAGACCACCCCCTACATCCTTCATGGCCACGACGTTTCGTACTTCTCGGGCAAGGTGCGTCCGGCCTTCCCGCAGAAGAGCCTCTGGATGCGCGAGGTGCTTCCCGACATCCTCATGATCAAGCGGCGCACGGGCATGAGCTTCTTTCCCGCCGTCGTCACCCCGGACGGCGAGCTCTGGCAGGACACCAGCGACATCCTCGACCGGCTCGAGGCCGCTCACCCCGATCCGCCGCTCTATCCGACGACGCCCGTGCAGCGTATCGTCGCCTACCTGGTCGAGCTGTATGGCGACGAGATCGGAATGCTGCCCGCGATGCACTACCGCTGGAGCTTCGACGAGAGCATCCGCAAGGTCGGCGTCGACTTCTCGACGCCCACCGGCAACGCGGCCGGCGGCGCGAAGTTCGCCCAGCGCATGGCGGGGTCACTGCCCTTCCTGGGCATCTCGTCCGAGACCGTTCCCGCCGTCGAGGCGCACCTGCGCGAGCTGCTCGACGCGTTGTGCAGCCACTTCGAGGCGCATCGCTTTCTGCTCGGCGATGCGATGTCGCTGGCCGATTGCGGGCTGATGGGACCGTTCTACGGTCACCTGTACCGCGACGCCGTGCCCGAGCGGCTCCTCTACGAGACGGCCTTCCACGTTTGCGCCTGGATCGAGCGGACGAACCGACCGCCTCTCGATCAGTCGGGCTGGCTGCCGGACGACGCCCTCGCCGACACGCTCCGGCCCGTGCTGCGCGTGATGGCGGACGGTGTGCCGATGCTCGTCGCCGCCGCGCACGCGATCGACGCCTGGGCGGACGAGCACGGCGAGTCGACCGAGCCGATCCCGCGCGCGTTTCCCGGCCTCGAGGCGCCGTACCGCGGCGTCACTCTGACCGGCGGCGTGCGGCCCTACACGCTCTGGATGCTGCAGCGAAGCCTCGATGCGTACGCGGCGCTGTCTCACGCCGAGCGAGAGCAGGTCGACGACGCGTTGTCCGGTACCGGGTGGGAGCCGCTGCTCGCGCTGCGCCCCAGGCACCGGCTCGTGAAGCGGGACTACTCTCTCTGCTGGGAGACCTGAGGCGCTGCTAGCTTCGTGGTCGAGCGGCCCGCGATCACCGCGCGCGGGCCGCCCCACCGAGGAGCCGATCCATGCGTGCCTGCACGATGCGCGACCAGCAGCTTCACGTCGAAACGCTGCCCGACCCCGAGCCCCGAAGTGGTCAGGTGCTGGTGAAGACGCTCGCCTGCGGGATCTGCGGCTCGGACCTGCACATGCTCGAGCACGCCGAGCGGATGCTGGAGATCGGCCGGCGCAGCGGACAGGTCGGCAGCGGCATGGACCTCGCGCGTGACGTCGTGATGGGTCACGAGTTCTGCGCCGAGATCGTCGACTTCGGGCCGGACACCGGGCGCACCCTCGCGCCCGGCACCCGCGTCTGCTCGATGCCGATCGCCTTCGCGGACGGCGCCGTCGGGACCGTGGGCTACTCGAACGACTACCCGGGCGGCTACGGCGAGCTGATGGTGCTGAACGAGCTGCTACTGGTGCCCGTGCCGAACGGTCTCGATACCGAGCGCGCCGCGCTCACCGAGCCGATGGCGGTGGGCCACCATGCGGTGCAGAAGGCGGCGCTCGCGGGCGGCGAGGTGCCGATCGTGATCGGCTGCGGGCCCGTCGGACTGGCGGTGATCGCCTCGCTCGAGCTGGCTGGAATCGGCCCGATCATCGCCGCCGACTTCTCGCCCGAGCGGCGCGCCCTGGCGGAGAAGATGGGCGCCGACGTGATCGTCGACCCCGGTCGGGACTCGCCCTACGCGCGCTGGGAGGAGGTCGCGGTGCCGGCCGGCGTAGATCTGAACGATACGCTGTCGGCGATGCTCGCGGGTGATCAGGTCAACCCCTGCGTGGTGTTCGAGTGCGTCGGGCTGCCCGGCGTGATCCAGCAGATCTTCGAAGGCGCTCCGCGAAGCACGCGCCTCGTGATCGTCGGCGTGTGCATGGAGAACGATCGCATCGAGCCGATCTTCGGCATCAACAAGGAGCTGTCGGTGCAGTTCTCGCTCGGCTACTCGCCGGAGGAGTTCGCGGCGACGCTGCAGCACATCGCCGAGGGCCGGCTGCTCGTCGAGCCGCTGATGACCGGCAAGGTGGGTGTCGCAGGGGTGCCCGGCGCCTTCTACGAGCTCTCCGGCTCCAAGCGGCACGCCAAGATCCTGGTCGAGCCCTGGCGGGAGTGACCGCCACCGCGAACGGCCCCCTTTGCGGGGGCGAGCTTGCGGACGCGGACCCGGCGCTACCTTCGGCGCCGTGAAGAGCTTGTGGAACGACGCCGAGGCGGCCGAGTTCGTCGATCGATTCGCACCCGGATCGAACGAGGACGTCGCGCTGCGCACCTACACGTCGCGGCTGATCGGTCGCGACACCTCTCTCGTGCTGCACGGGGGCGGCAACACGTCGGTCAAGACCTCGCTGCCCGACCGCGTGACCGGCGATCCGGTCGACGTGCTCTGCGTGAAGGGCAGCGGCTGGGACCTCGTCGACATCGAGCCGCCGGGCCTGCCGGCGGTGCGCCTAGACGCGATGCGCCGGCTGCGGGGCGTCGCCAGGCTCTCCGACGAGGAGATGGTCAACCAGATCCGCACGCAGCTGCTCGACGCGACGGCGCCGACGCCCTCGGTCGAGACCCTGCTGCACGCCTTCCTGCCGCATCGCTTCGTGGATCACACCCACGCCGACGCGATCCTCGTGCTCACCAATCAGGCCGACGGCGACGCGATGCTGCGCGAGGTGCTCGGCGACGACGTGCCCTTCCTGCCGTGGATCATGCCCGGCCATCCGCTCGCCGAGGCGGTCGCCGACGTCGTCGAGGCCAACCCCGACTGCCCGGGCGTCGTGCTGCTCCACCACGGAATCTTCACTTTCGGCGAGGATGCCCGCCAGAGCTACGAGCGCATGGTCGAGCTGTGCGGCCGCGCCGAGCGCTACGCGGAGAGGCGGGCCGGCGGCGTGCCCGCGATGCTCGTCGGCGCCGCCGCCGAGGACGGCGCAGCGGGCCTGCCGGAGGTCGCGCCGGTCGTGCGAGGCGCACTCGCGTCGGGCGAAGGCGAGTCGACGCGGCGCCTGGTGTGCGACGCGCGGACCGACGCCGATCTGGTCGCCTTCTCGCGCCGTCCGGAGGCCGCGGCGTTGATCTCCGAAACCGGGCCGCTCACCCCCGACCACGTGATCCGCACGAAGGGCCCCTACCTCTACCTCGCTGCCGAGCAGGCCCGCGACCCGGACGCCGTACGCACGGCGGTGGCCGCGTACGCGGAGCGCTATCGCGCGTACTTCACGGAGAACACGTCGCGCCTGCCCGGTCCCCTCACGATGCTCGACCCGCACCCGCGCGTGGTCGTCGTCGAAGGCGTCGGCGTGCTCGCCTTCGGAGGCGACGCCAAGGCCGCGGGCGTGGCGGGCGACCTGGCGGAGCAGACGCTTCGCGCAAAGGCACTCGCCGAGGCGGTCGGTCGCTACGCGGCGCTCTCGCCCGGTGAGCTGTTCGACATGGAGTACTGGTCGCTCGAGCAGGCCAAGCTCGGCAAGCAGGCGGCGCCCCCGCTGGCGGGGCAGATCGCGCTCGTGACCGGCGCCGGCGGCGCGATCGGCTGCGGGATCGCCGATGAGCTGCTCGCCGCCGGTGCGCACCTGGCGGTGACGGACGTGGACGCCGCACGGCTCGACGTGGTGTGCGAGCGCCTCCGGGAGCGGCACGGCGCCGGCCGTGTGCACGGCGTGGCGATGGACGTCACCGATGGGGCCGGCGTCGGCAGGGCCTTCGACTCGTGCGTGTCGCGCTTCGGCGGACTCGACGTGCTGGTGCCGAACGCCGGCATCGCCCACGTCTCGCCCCTGGCCGAGATGGACGCCGAGAAATTCCGCCGCGTCGTCGACGTGAACCTCACCGGCACGATGCTCGTGATCCGCGAGGCTGCGCGGCTCTTCGAGCGCCAGCGCACCGGCGGCAACGTGATCGTGCAGGCCAGCAAGAACGTCTTCGCGCCGGGGGCGGGCTTTGGCGCCTACTCGGCCAGCAAGGCGGGCGCCGCGCAGATCGCGAAGGTCGCCGCGCTCGAGCTCGCGCCGCTCGGCGTGCGCGTCAACGCGATCAACGCGGACGCGGTCTTCGGCGACGACGAGGTGCCGAGCGGTTTGTGGGCCGAGGTCGGGCCCGATCGCATGCGCGCGCGGGGTCTCGATCCCGAGGGACTGCGCGCCTTCTACCGCGACCGCAGCCTGCTCAAGGCGGGGGTGACGCCCGCCCATGTCGGGCGTGCGGTGGTGTTCTTCGCGACCTCGCAGACGCCGACCACCGGCGCGGTGCTGCCGGTGGACGGCGGCATCCCGGAGGCGTTCCCGCGCTGATCGGGCGGTGCGCGCTCGGCCACACGCAACTCGCCGGCAAGCAGGCCGCATCGCGCCGGCCCCCCCCCCGCCGCGTCGACTTCGACGCGACTCCTGCGACGAATTTTCTTTTGACCGGCAGACGGCGCGCCAACACCCTGCCGGATCGCTTGATTCGAAAGCGCTCCGGGCTCTCGGGCCGCGTTCCCGGCAGGATATTCTCCGATTCCGCCTGCGATAAGCGAGCGGTGGCCACCACTGACGCACGAACTCAGTTGGGAGCCACTCCGCATGCCCCGCAATCTCTTCCTCTCGTTCGCCGTCGCCGTCGCCGCGTCGCTGTGCCTGTTCGTATCGACGGCCACCGCTGCGACGGCCGTCCCCGGCGCGCTCTTCCACTCCGATTTCGCCGACTATGGGAGCGACTGGCATTCGCTCCCGCACGTCGTTGCGCCGAGCATCACGCAGCTCGTCGACCAGGTCGACGCGGCTGCCTCGCAGCCCGAGGGCTTCGGTCGATTCAGCACGCAGACCTTGATCAACATAGGCGCGAACCAGCTCGAGGACCTCGAGATCGTGCTCGATCTCGGTGCCACCGAGGCGTCGAGGGTCGATCTGTGGCTGGCGTGGTTCGATTCCAGCGGCGTCTGGATCGATTCCACGGAGGTGCTCCGCGCGACCGAAACCCCGACCGAGACGCTGGTGACGTCGCTCGCCGGCATCGTTGCGCCGGTTGGATGGACCGACTTCCACCTGCTCTTCTTCGTCCGCGAAGGCGCGGCGATCTTCGACGAGGTCTCGCTCGTGCCGGCAAGCTCCAGCGCGGTTCCGGAGCCGACGACGGCGCTGCTCTTCGGGCTGGGCCTGGTGGGATTCGCTTCGGTGAGGCGTCGCCGCCGCCACGCCTGAAAGGCGAAGTCCGAACTTTCGCGACGCCCGCCGAGCCCTGGCGCTCGGCGGGCGTCGTTGCGTTCAGGGCTCGCGCCGACGCTATGTTGGTTCGCGCTGACCGTCATCGTCCGCCCGGAGCTTGCGCGTGCCGATCATTCCCGATCGCCCCGAAGAGATCGACGCCGCCTGGCTGACCGAGGCGTTCCAGCGGCGCCATCCCGGGGCGGAGGTGATCTCGGTCGAGGTCGTCGAGCGTCACGAGGCGACGAACGCCCACGCCCGGCTGCGGGTCGGGTACGCGACGGCGGCTGGCGCCCCGGAGACGCTCTTCTTCAAGCTCCTGCCCGGCACTCCGGGGCGGCGCGATGCGATTCGCGCAACGGGAATGGGGATCCGCGAGGCGCGCTTCTACGCCGAGTTGGCGCCGTCGGTGCGTTTGCGCGTGCCGCGCGTGCACTGCGTGGCGCTCGAGCCGGAGGGCGGTGCCTTCGCGATCGGGATGGAGGACCTGCCGAGCAGCGGATGCCGCGTGCCCGACGGAGCCGCGGGAGTGCCGGTCGACTCGGCGGCCCGCGCTCTCGAGGAGCTCGCTGCCATGCATCGGCGATACCGCGACGCGGGGCGCCGTGCCGTGGAGGCGCCGTGGGTGGCCGAGCCGGGTCCTCCGAGCGAGTACGGGACGTCGCGCCTGCGCTTCGCCCTCGACCACCATCGCGACCGGCTGACCGAGCCCTTCGCCGAGATCGCCGAGCTGTACGTGCGTGCCTGCGTACCGATGCACGCCCTCTGGCACCGCGGTCCGCACACGCTGATCCACGGCGACACGCACGTCGGCAACCTCTTCCTCGACGGAGCCCGCATCGGCTTCCTCGACTGGGGGCTCGTCGCGTTGACGACGCCGCTTCGCGACGTGAGCTACTTCCTCGCCATGGCGCTTTCGATCGCGGATCGCCGGCGCGAGGAGCGCGCCTTGCTCGCCCACTGGGTCGACTGCTGGAACGCCGGGGGCGGCGCGTCGATCGGCTTCGACGAGGCCTGGCTCGCGCATCGCGTGCAAGCCGCCTACACGGTGCCCGCCTGCTGTCAGATCGTCACTTTTCCGGCGGGAATCTCCGAGGAGCGGCGCATCTTCTCCGAGGCGTTCCTGGCCCGCGCCGAGGCCGCGCTCGAAGACCTCGAGGTGCGAGACGCGCTGCGCCGCTGCGGGATCTCCTGATCGGCGGCGGACTCCTGCACGTGTCACCATTGCGGCCAAGGAGCGACTCGTGGATCAGACCGCCTGGGCGAAGCGCATTCGCGAGCAGATGCGCTACGAGCACGGTCGCGAAGCCCCGCCCGAGGGTTTTCCGGCGCTGCCTCCGATTCCGACGGGTCGCTACGTCTCCCCGGAGTTCTTCGCCCTCGAGCAGCAGCATCTGTGGCGCCGCGCGTGGCTCCTGGTCGCGCGCGAAGAGGATCTGGCCGAGCCGGGCAGCTTCCGCACCTGCGAGCGCACCGGGTCGCCGCTGCTGCTGGTGCGTGGCGCGGACGGCGTGTTGCGCGCGTTCTACAACACCTGCCAGCACCGCGGCGCGCCGGTCGTCCGCGAGGCCTGCGGGGTCGCCAAGCGGCTTCGCTGCCAGTACCACAGCTGGACCTACGAGCTGGACGGTCGGCTGGCCGCCGTGCCCGACCGGCGCGACTTCCGCGACCTCGACGATTCGCAGCGCGCGCTGCGCCCGGTGCGCTGCGAGTCGTACGAGGGCTGGGTGTTCGTCAACGAGGATCCCGACGCGCGACCGCTGCGGGAGTGGCTGGGGCCCATCGCCGACGAGTGGTCGCCGCTCGACGGGCGGCGCCTTCGTGCCGTCACGACCCGCCGCGAGCGGATCCCGGCCAACTGGAAGATCGTCGCCGACGCGTTCCTCGAGACCTATCACCTGCGGACCATCCACCCACACTCGGTGGCGAAGCTGATCGACCATCGCGGCGCGGCGATGGGCCTGTTCCGGCACGGCCACTCGAGGATGGTGACCCCGAAGTGGGAGCGCGCCCTGCAGCGGCAGAGCGAAGCCGGGCCGCCGCTGCCCGAGATTCCCGGCCTCGATCCGCTCTTCGCCGAGACGAACCCGGCCTACAACGTGTTTCCCAACCTGATCACGCCGCTCGACACCATAGGCTTTCCCTTCATCCAGTTCTGGCCGGTCGACATCGACACCACCGAGGTCGAGTGGACGTTCTATGGTCCGCCGCCCGGGAACGCCGGGGACGAGAAGGCCTGGGAGCAGTTCGTCGGGGTCTTCGACGGCGTGATGGACGAGGACTTCCGCAACCTCGAGCCGATGCACCGCTCGGTCGCCTCCGGGGCCCTCGAATCGATTCCCCTCAACTATCAAGAGCGCCGGATCTATCACCTCCACGAGGAGATCGACCGCATGATCGGGCGCGAGCACGTCCCCGAGGCGCTGCGGGTCGAGCCGGTCCTGGAGCCGTTCTGGGAGAGCGGCGGCTGACCGGTGTCGGTCCGGCCTGGGGGGCTGGTCTCGGCTTCGGTGGGCAGGACCTCGTATGCGGCGTGGCGGCCGAGCGCGCTGCGTCCCCCGCTCAGCCAGCGCTGCCGAGCACCCGGTCGAGGAAGTCGAGCAGGTGTGCGTCGGACTTTCTCTTCGTGTCGTCGTCGCGGCCGATCAGGTAGCCCGACTCCACGCAGTCGGCCATCACGTCGCCGCTCGCGATGCGCAGCGCGACGCGTTCCTCGCGGCTCGTCTCTGCAGGCACCTTCACGATCGGCTCGTCGCCCATGAACGAGTGGCCTTGCTCGTCGTAGACCACCTCGCAGCCGGTCACGTAGGGGGCGTCTTCGCGCAGCGCGCGCGGTGTTCTGGCCTCCCAGGCGTGGCCCGCGCCCTCGTAGACGTGCGCTTCGACTTCGACGCCGCCGGCTCGCAGCTCGGCCTCGCGGTCCGCGCAGGCCGCGAGATCGTTCGAGGCGTCCTCGGTGCCGCGCAGCGTGAGGATCGGTGCGCCGGTCAACGACGCGCTGCGCAGGTTCTGGAAGCATGGACCGTAGTAGTCGACGTGGGCCGCGAAGCCGGGTTCGTCACCGATCAGCGCACGTCGGATGCGCTGATCCATGGCAAACCGCGCCGCCATGCCGCCGTACGAGAAGCCCATTACGCCGATGCGCGTCGCATCGACGTCGGGGTGCGTGCGCAGGATCTGCAGGGCGCGGTAGGCATCGGTGACGGCGTCGAACTCGGTGGTAGAGAGCACGCGCAGCATGTAGGGCGTCTCCTCGGTGACGCCGCGTGGCGCGTAGTAGTTCAGCACGAATGCCGCGTAGCCATTCGCGCTGAGAAGCTTCGCGTATTCCACCTCGCGTCCGGGAGTGAGGCCGCCGCTTCCGTGGAGCACCACCATCGCGGGCGCCGCCGTCAGAGGGGTCGCGTCCTCGGGCAGATGCAGCGTGCCGACGGCCGTGGTCGGGCGGGCGAGGGCCGGGTCACCGAGCAGGACGTCGAGGTCGAAGGGTGTGTGGCTGCGAAAGAGGATGCGTCCCTGCTGGCCCGACTCGAGTCGTTCGGCGGGCGGCGGCCAGTCGGGAAACTCGGGCAATAGGGCGCCGACCACTCCGGCGAGTCCGCCCTGCTGGTGGTAGACCGCGTAACCGCCCGCCAAGACGGCCAGCAGCGTGACCCCAATTCCCACCGCCCAGCGCCTCATGGCTTCCCCTCGTCCTCGTGGTGTGCGATCGGCACAGTTACCATCCGAGTTGTATCGGATTCCGGCGAACCGTGGCGAGTGGGCTGCTTCCCCGGAGCGCGGTTTCTAGAATGCGACAACCGACTCGAGGAGGAAGATCGATGGCCGAGGGTACGACCGAAGCGAGCACCGACCAGGGCCAGGACAAGCCGTTTCACCTGAAGGGCAACTTCGCTCCGGTGAAAGAGGAGTTGACGGCGACCGACCTCGAGGTCGAGGGGGCCGTTCCGCCCGAACTCTCGGGCACCTACGTGCGAAACGGCGCCAATCCGGTCACCGGCGAGTCGCTGCACTGGTTCCTCGGCAACGGCATGGTCCACGGTGTCCGGCTCGAGAACGGCCGCGCGTCCTGGTACCGCAATCGCTACGTCAAGACGCCGATGCTCGAGGACCCCGCGCGTCAGCGGATCTCCGAGACCGGCACCATCGACTACACGGTCTCGGCCGCGAACACCCACGTGATCCGCCACGGCGGTCGCCTCCTCGCGCTCGAAGAGGGCTCGTTTCCCTACGAGATCACCCCCGAGCTCGAGACGGTCGGCAGTCACGACTTCGACGGCCGGCTCGACAAGGCCATGACCGCCCACCCGAAGATCTGCGGGGAGACGGGCGAGCTGCTCTTCTTCTCCTACGGGCAGCTCCCGCCCTATCTCCTCTACCACCGCGCCGACGCCGAGGGCCGGCTGGTCCAGACCGAAGAGATCGAGGTCGGCGGCCCGACCATGATGCACGACTTCCAGGTCACCCGGAATCACGCGATCTTCATGGACCTGCCCGTGGTATTCGACATGCAGCTCGCGCTGCAGGGCACGATGCCGTTCCTCTGGAGCGACGACTATCCGGCCCGCATCGGCATCATGCCCCGCGACGGCACGAACGACCAGGTGAAGTGGTTCGACATCGACCCCTGCTACGTCTTCCACACCGTGAACGCCTGGGACGAGGGCGACGAGGTGATCTTCGACGTGTGCCGCATCAGCGAGGTGTGGCGCGGCACTTCCGACATGCAGGGCGGAAGCGGCGTGCAGACCCTGCACCGCTTCACGTTCGATCTGGCTTCCGGGAAGGTCAAGGAAGAGACCCTCGACGAGCGCGGCATGGACTTTCCGCGCGTCGCCGACGCCCGGGTGGGTCTGAAGAACCGCTACGCGTACACGCTGCAGTTCGGCGCCGGCGACGACGGCAATCCGGCCTTCGCGGGGCACCTCAAATTCGATCACGCGACCGGCGGGTCGGCGTTGCAGCAGTACGGACCGGGCGTGAGCGCGGGCGAGCCGGTCTTCGCGGCCGCCCCGGGCTCGGATCCCGATTCGGACGAAGGTTGGGTGATGTCGTACGTCTACGACGATTCCAGCGGACGATCCGCGTTGGCGATCGTCGACGCCCAGAGCTGGGGCAAGGATCCGGTGGCGATGATCTGGCTTCCGCAGCGCGTGCCCTTCGGCTTCCATGGGAGCTACCTGCCCGACGAGTAGTCGAGGATCCCGGCTAGCCAGTCCAAGGTGTCTCGACAAATGGGCCTGTGAGGATCCGAAATGGTCGATCCGA
>CAZETS010000105.1:0-12855 GCA_964515335.1 uncultured Spirochaetaceae bacterium | reverse complement strand
GGATTCACGACCCTCGCCTCCGAGGACCTCGACGCCTACCGCCTGATCTCGATCTCGATCGATCCCGAGTACGACACGACCGAGCAGCTGCGCGCCTACGCGAAGCGGCACGCGGCCAAGGGCGACTGGCACTTCCTGACCGGCCGCCTCGAAGACATCGTCTCGACCCAGCGTGCCTTCGACGCCTATCGCGGAAGCAAGATGAACCACGAGGCCGCGACCTACCTGTGGCAGAACGCGCAGGGAAAGTGGATCAAGCTCGCCGGAATCGCGACGCCGCGACAGATCCTGGACGAGGCGTCCCGGCTGCGAGGACAATCCGATCTCTGAGCGACATCACTCCCTTCGGGCTCGGTGCGGCGTCGCCGCGGGCGCGCTCACCGCGGCCCTGCTGGGCGTCGCCCAGGGAACCCTCGCCGACGAAGCCGCGTCCCCGGCCGTCGTGGCGGGCGAACGGCTGTACCGCACCGGCGCGCGCCTGGACGGATCGGCGCCCCGAGCGCGCCTCGCGGACGGTTCCAGCGTGGACGGACGCCAGCTTCCCTGCGAAGGCTGCCACCGCGGGAGCGGTCTCGGGTCGAGCGAAGGGGGCGTGACCGCGCCGCCGATCACCTGGTCGGCGCTGGCGCGATCGCGTGACGAAGATCAGCGCGCGCCCTATCGCTCCCGGGCGCGGATCGGCCAGGCGAGGGCCGCCTACGATGTCGATTCGTTCGCGCACGCCCTGCGCGAAGGCTTCGATCCGGCGGGGCGCAAGCTCGATTCGCCGATGCCTCGCTATGCGCTCGAGGAAGAGGACGTCGCGGCGCTGGCCGCCTACCTGAAGACCCTGTCTCGTGACGCGCCCGGCGTGACGCCCGAGACGATCCACCTGGCCACGATCATCGGCCCGGACGTCCCGCCCGCGGATGCGCGCGCGATCGAGGGCGTGCTCCGCGTCTTCGGAGAGACGAAGAACGCCGAGAGCCGCAACGAGTCCGGGCGGGCGCGGCGCGGGGCGTACTACAAGGACACGCTGAACGAATCCTTCCGTCGCTGGGTGGTGCACACCTGGCATCTCACCGGGCCGCCGGAGTCCTGGCGCGCTCAGCTCGAGGCCTATGTCGCGGAGCAGCCGGTCTTCGCGGTCGTCGGTGGCGACGCGGGGGCGCGCTGGGACGTCGTCGATGTCTTCTGTCGTGAGCAGAGACTCCCTTGCGTGCTTCCACAGTCCGTGGCGGTGCCAGCCGAGACCGACGACGGGTACACGATCTGGCTGACGCGCGGATTCGACCTCGAGGCCGATCTATTGGCCGGGCACCTCGAGGCATCCGGCCGGGACTCCGCCTCCGCCACGCCGATCGAGCTGGTTCACGACGGATCGGACCGCGGCGCTGCCCAGGCGGCGGCGTTCCGGACGAGCCTGACCCGTCGTGGTTTCTCCGACGTCGTCGCGGCCTCGGTCTCCCGCGACGCACCGGCCGAGGACCTCGGGGCCGGCGACCGGAACGCGGTCTTCGTGACGCTGCTCGACGAGGCCTCCGCCCGCGCCTGGCTCGATGCGCGACGCGATTCTCGCGAATCGATCTACCTGTCGGGTACGGCCTACGGCTCGGACCTCGCGACGACGCTCCCCGCACGCGAACGCACCTACCTGCTGCACCCCTACGCCCGGCGGGAGCGCGTCGGCCCGGCAACCCGCCGCGCGACGGCGTGGCTCGAGCGGCGTGGCTTCGAGCCGCCGCATCGACGCGTGCACCTCGACGCATACCTCGCCGCCCTCGTCACCGGCGACGCGTTGAAGCACATGCGGACCAACTTCTCGCGCGACTACTTCGTCGAGCGGATCGAGCACGGCCTCGAGAATCTCGTGTACCGCTCCGTCTACGAGCGCCTCTCGCTCGGGCCCGGCCAACGGGTCGCGGCCAAGAGCGGCACCGTCCTCGATCTCGGAGGGTCCGCGACCAGCCGCCCGTGACGAGCCGATCCGCGTCTTCGAACGGGTGTCCCGCTGCGCGCAGGAGCATGAAGTCGAGTCGAGGGTCGAGCCCGACTCGATCCGTCGGCGTTCTCGCATGAGCCGGCGCGAATCGAAACCGCGTCCGATTCAATGAAATCAGGTACTTACGACGAAATCGGGTGCCTCTTGGCCGGCCTCGGATAAAAACCCAGGTTCAAGGTTATATAACCTAATTATTAGGTTATAGTGCATGCCTTCCGATAGGGTCGGTTCAGCATGCTCGAAGGCATCTTCGGAAACGCCAGCGCCGAGAAGGTGCTGCTCTACCTCGAGCAGTACGAAGAGGGCTACGCGACGGCGATCGCCCGGAACTTCGACGACCTCTCGCTCAACATGGCGCAGCGGCAACTCGAGCGGTTCGAGCGAGCCGGCGCGCTGGTGAGCTCGCTAAAGGGCCGCACCCGCCTCTACACCTGGAATCCCCGCTATCCGTTTCGAGGCGAGCTGCGCGCCCTCCTCCGCAAGGCACTCGACCAGCTGCCGGCATCGGAGCGGAAGCGCTACTTCACCGAGCGAAGGCGACCGCGCCGAGCGGGCAAGCCGCTTTGAGCTCGAAGCGTCGCATCAGCGCGCGCACCTCCCTCGAAGACCTCGCTGCACTCGTCTGCACAACGCTCGAAGCCCGCGGCATCCCGGTCGTCCTCTCCGGCGGTGCGGTCGTGTCGATCTACTCCGACGCGGAGTACGTCTCGTACGACCTCGACTTCATCCCGCTCGGGCTCGCCCGGAAGGTCGACACCGCAATGGAGTCGCTTGGCTTCGAGAAGACCCAGCGCCACTGGACGCATCCGAAGAGCCGCTACTGGGTCGAGTTCCCGCCCGGCCCGGTCGCGATCGGCGACGAGACGATCCGCGACTTCGCGGAGCGCGAGACGCGGATGGGGACGCTTCGACTGCTGGCTCCGACCGAGTGCGTCGTGGACCGGCTCGCCTGGTACTTGCACGACGCGGACACCGAGTGCCTCGAACAAGCGATCCAGGTCGCAATGCGGCATCCCGTCGACCTCGAGCGAATAGAGCGCTGGGCGTGCGGCGAGCGACCGCACGGCGAGGAGCGATTTCGGGAGTTCGAGCGGCGGCTACGCGAGGCCGTGGGTCGGTAGGTCCAGCCTTCAAGGGGATTCGAACCCCCATAGCTCCCTTCGGTCGCACTCGTCGCTCGCTGACCGCTCGCGCCGCCCCCTCAGGTTCGCGTGCGAGCTTCGCTCGCTAAGCGCTGCACCGGCGAAGCCGGCTTCGCGAAGCCTGATGCTCTGCTTGACGGCGCCGTCTCTCGACCTGCCGTCCCCGGTGGGTGTGTCTCAGAGGCGCCTCAAACGAAAAAACAGCCACGCAAGTGACTGCTTTCGTTGATGAATTGGTGGAGGCGGCGGGAATCGAAAAGGCGCCCATCCTAATGAAATCAGGTACTTACCGCCGAAACAGGTGCCTCAAGAGTGCCTCAAGGACTTTCGCCTCTTGCTGGAACACAAGCCCCGAGCTTCCGGGTCCTTCAAGCAGATCCGACGCGATCCGACGACATGCTCTGCCCGCCCCCTGCTCGGACTACTACCGGCTACCGACTGCGCAGGCCGCGGGTGCCGAGGACGACGCCGCGCAGGCAGACCGCCTGGGTCCGGTCCCAGTGCGAATCCGCCGCTTTGTCTCCGGGCCGGAGACGACGGCGAAGTGCCACGGCTGAAGGTTGGCGCCGCTGGGTACCGTTCCTGCCGCCGCGAGGGCTCCCTCGATGAGATCCCTCGGCACGGGTTTCTCGGGGAAGTCGCGCACAGTTCGCCTTCGCTGAACGTCGGCATGGAAGTCGGCGAGCCGGGCGCGCATCTCATCCAGCCGTCGCTCGCGATAGTCGGGGAGTGGAACACGCGGGAAGTCATTCATCTGTGTGTCGGTGTCCTTAGCGGCCATGGCCGTCGGGCGCGGCATGTTCGGTGAGGGTCCACAGCGCCGCGGGTGCGGCGCCTGGGACGCTGGAGATCCTCGGGTCGTTCAGCGGCCTCTCTCTGCCTGGTCCTCATGTCGTCCATCCCGGATGACGAGTTCGAGGGCTCGGATCATGTCGACCGCTTCCAGATGGGCTGCCCGCATCGGAGTGGCTCTTCTCGCGCTGATCACCACCACGTTCACCACGTCGAGCTATTCACCCATCGGCGTCTTCTGTGAACGGGCGGACCTAGAATGCGCCGATCCAGACTACCCGCTCGGAGTCGAGCGGAGCGGACTCGATGGCGAGCGTCGCGTCGAACGCCATCGTGAAGCGATCGGTCTCGTCGTACTGAGGCCATTCGATCTCGCCAGGGACATTCGGATCTCCGGTCCGAGCGAACGCGGCCCACGCATCCATCATCGCACCGGACAGGCGCTCCGCTTCGGGACCGCTGCCGGCAAATCTGTCCATCGTTGGCGCATCGAGCGTTCCGAACACGAAGGGCAGATCGATCGCGTGGCACGCACCGAGTGCGCCACGTCGCGCCGGTGAGGGCCAGCGAACGAGGTACGAATACGTGCGTTCCTCGTTCTTTGCTTGCGCTTCCGCGAGGCGGATCGCCGGGATGCGGAAAGCCTGATCGGAGAGGATCGCGTCGCGGATCTCGCCGGGTTCAGTCGAATCGCCGCGCGCAGCGCGCGCCGACGCGTAGGCCTCGATGATCTCGTCGCTGCGGTCGCTGGCGAATCGGGCGACCTGGCGCCGGAGCTTTGCGTCGTCGACGTCGTCATTGCGGCCCAGCGTGAAGATCTTCTGCTCGTCCAGGTTCGAGCCGACGATGAGCGGGATGCCGGCGGCGGAGCCCGCGGCGATCGCGTCGATCGGGGCGACCGGCAGGCTCGCCGGATCGACCACCGGGGCGAACGAGAGCGACCCCGACGGGCCGGCGCCCGGCTCCTCTTCCATCGTGGTCGGCTTCCCCCGTTCGATCGCGCTCTGGGCTTTCAACAGCGCGTTGGTCGATAGGCCTCGCAACTCTTCTGTGGTCGCAACGCCGGCCGCTGCGAAAATCTTCTCGGCGATCTTTCGGCCGCGGGCGCTGGAGAGAGTGTGGTCGGCGGCCCCGCTCTGAGAGATCGCGCGGTGGAAGAGGCCCTTTGCGGCGGGCATGGCGAGGAGGGTCGTGGTCGCCATGCCGCCCGCGGACTCGCCGAAGACGGTGACGTTGTCGGGGTCGCCGCCGAAGGCCGCGATGTTCGACGCGACCCAGCGAAGGGCCGCGATCTGATCGAGCTGGCCCACGTTCGCATCGGCATCGTCGGCGCACAGGTAGCCGAGCAGCCCGAGGCGGTAGTTGATTGTTACGAGGACGACGTCGTTTCGGGTGCAGACCGCGGCGCCTTCGTAGAGCGCTTGCGCGCCGGATCCGGCCATGAACCCGCCGCCATGGATCCAGAAGAGCACGGGGCGCTTCGCGTCGTCGGCCGCGGGTGAGTAGACGTTCAGATAGAGGCAGTCCTCGCTTTGGTCGGCGACATCGATCCCGGGGAAGGGGCTTGGATTCTGGGGGGCGGATGCGGCGAAGGTCCTGGCCGCACGCGGCTTGGACCAGGGCTCGGGCGGGACGGGTGCACGGAATCGCAGCGCTCCGGTCGGCGGGCGCGCGTAGGGAATGCCGAGCGCCGTGATGTGGCCTTGCCGCACCTCGCCCTCGATCGGGCCGCATTCAGTTGTGATCGAGACGGTTGCACGAGTGGACAGTTCCGTGCTGTTTCCCATGATTGGCTGCTCCGCTTCCAGTTCGCCTCCGCGGGAACCGCGACGACGAGGGTCCATGAATACTACGAGGCCCCTGCGAGCCGTTCACTTGAACGACGGGCCGGCGAAGTGCGTCCTGCGCTTCGCGCCAGGCTTGGGTGCGGAAGATCTCGGCCCGGCGGTCGCGCCGCCGTCGACGACGAGGGTGTGTCCGGTGATGAACTCGGCCGCGTCACTCGCCAGGAAGAGGGCGGCGTTCGCGATGTCTTCGGGCTGCCCTACGTGCGGAAAAGGCTGGAATCGGGTGAGCCCTGCGTCGACTTCTTCCTTGTTGGATCCGGCCATGCCGAACAGAATCGGCGTCGATATGCCACCCGGGGCGATGCAGTTGACCCGGATGCGGTCGCGTGCGAACTCGAGCGCCGCGCAGCGCGTGAGGTGCACGACCGCAGCCTTGGCCGCGCTGTAGGCGAACAAGCCGGTCGAGCCTTCGAGGCCGCCGATCGACGAGGTCGAGATCATCGATCCGCCGCCGGCCGCGCGCATCGGGGCCGCGGCGTGCTTCATGCCGAGGAACACGCCGCGCAGGCAGACCGCCTGGGTGCGGTCCCAGTCTTCGGCCGACACGTCCTCGAGCGGTCCGACCGCGCCCCCGATCCCGGCATTGTTGAAAAAGATGTCGAGGCGACCAAACGTATCGGTCGCGCGCGCGACGAGCGCCTCGATGTCGGGCTCGACAGAGACGTCGGCGTGCTGGTACACCGATTCCTTGCCAGTCTCCGACGCGAGTGCCGCCACTTCTTCACCGCCGGTCTCGTTGAGATCGGCCACCACCACATTCGCGCCCGCCTGCGCGAAGAGCAGCGATGCCGCACGCCCCATGCCACTCGCGCCGCCGGTGATGATCGCCACCTTGCCGTTCAATTCGTACATGGTCTTCTCCGGCGCTCGAAGTGCTGGTGAGGCTATGTGATGATCATCCCCGCGAGGTCGCCCTGGTCTCGCCACTTCGAGAGCATCCTGTTGAAGCGTACGGCACCGCCCGGGTACGTCGCATCGAAGAAGCCGCCTCCGCTGAGCTTCCCTTCGGCGTTGTAGAAGCCCGGCGTACAGTGTTCCTGGTACCGGGTCATCCCCGTCGATCGGTTCACCAGCTTGACGTACTCGGCCTCCGCCTCGGCGGTGGGCTCGATCGTCTTCGCACCACGGGCTCTGACCTCAGTGATGAGGTAGGCGATCTGCTCGCTCTGGGTGTCGTACATGTACGTGAAGCTCGGCGAGCCACCGGTCTGGGTGATGCCGATCTGGAAGCAGTTCGGGAAGCCGTGGCTGAGGATGCCGTGGAGCGTTCGCCGGCCGTGCTCCCAGGCTTCCGACAGCGATACACCACCGCGGCCGTAGAGCTCGAGCTGGGATTGCCTGACATAGGACGTGCCGACCTCGAAGCCCGTCCCGAAGATCAGGCAGTCGACCTCGTACTCGACGCCGTTCACGACCACGGCGTTCTTCGTGATTCGCTCGACACCCTGGCCGTCGGTGTCGACGAGCTTCACGTTGGACCGATTGAACGTCGGCAGATACCCATCGTTGAAGGTCGGCCGCTTGCACGATAGGCCGTACCAGGGCTTGAGTGCCTCCGCGGTTTCCTCGTCGAGGACGATGTCGGCGACTCGCTGGCGGTTCTCCTCCATCAGCTGCTGGTCGGTGATCTCCGACAAGCGCCGGATCTCATCGCGGGTCATGTCGGGGTCTTGGGCCGCCCTCCGAGCCGTCTTGCCGAGCTCCCAGTAGAGGTGCGTCCAGCCATCCTTGACCAGGTCTTCGTCGACCGGCACCCCAGTCACCATGGCGTTGAAGTTCAGGCTCCGCTCGAGTTGCCAGCCGGGCTTCAGCGACTTTTCCCACTCCGGGTCGGTGGCCATCTGCCCGCGCGGTCCCACCGAAGAAGGCGTGCGCTGGAAGACGTAGAGCTGCTTCGCGTGTGCGCCGAGATGCTCGACGCACTGCACAGCCGACGCTCCGGTTCCGATCAGGCCCACTCGCTTGTCGTGCAGCTCGTGCAGGCCGCCATTCGTGTCGCCACCGGTGTAGTCGTAGTCCCAGCGGCTCGTGTGAAACGAATGGCCCTCGAACTGCTCGATGCCCGGGATGCCCGGAAGCTTCGGGCGGTTGAGCGGCCCGGGCGACATCACGATGAAGCGTGCCTTCAAGACATCGTCGCGATCGGTCGTGATCGTCCAGCGACTGGCCTCGGCATCCCAGCGGCCTTCCTTGGCCTGGGTCTGGAAGAGCGCACGCTCGTAAAGGCCGAACTGCCGGCCGATGCGCTTCGCGTGCTCGAAGATCTCGGGGGCGAAGGAGAACTTCAGCTTCGGTATGTATCCGGTCTCTTCGAGTAGGGGCAGATAGATGTACGACTCGATGTCGCACTGAGCGCCCGGGTACCGATTCCAGTACCAGGTGCCGCCAAAGTCGCCCGCCTTGTCGAGTACACGGAGGTCGGTGATGCCGGCCTGGGCAAGCCGCGCCGCGATCATGAGGCCGCCGAAGCCCCCGCCGACGACCACCACTTCGAGCTCTTCTCGAATCGGCGGGCGGGTGAACCCCGGCTCGACGTATGGGTCCACGTCGTTATAGTGCTCGAACTCGCCTTTCACCTCGATGTACTGGTCGTTGCCGTCGTCGCGCAGTCGTTTGGCACGTTCCGCGGCGTACTTCTCGCGCGTGGCCACGGGGTCGAAGCCCAGCTCTTCCGGCGTCGGAACTACGTTTCGCCCAGCGCGCTTCGGGTCTTCACTCATTGCTCGTGCCCTCAGATGCCGTGGTCGGCGCGGTATTGCGCCCAACGTTCGAATGACGCGTCGACCGCCGCGGTGCGCGCATCGACGACCTTTTTCAGGTGCGGATGGCTGAAGATGTAGAGGTCGTCCGACAGAATCGCCTCGACCACCATGTCGCCGATGACCTCTGCTTCGAGCATGTCTTCCAGGACGGTCTCCGAGAGCTTGCCCAGGTTCAGCTTGGTGTTGTCCTTCTTGCGCTGCAGGCTCTCTGGTCGGTTTCGGCCCGACTGACCGACGTTGGTGATGACGCCGCCGGGGCACAGCACCGATACGCCGATGCCGTGCCGCGCCAGATCCGTCTTCATGACTTCCGACAGGCCGACGACGGCGTATTTGCTGGTGGTGTAGATGACGCCACCCGGAATCGGCATGACCCCCGCCATCGAGGCCGTGTTCACGAAGTGGCCGCCTTCGCCGTGTGCCTTGATGCGGCTGGCGAAGGTCTCCACGCCGTTGATCACGCCATTCAGATTCACGCCCATCACCCAATCCCAGTCCTTGTAGCTCATCTTGTCGACGCGCCCGCCCACCGAAACCCCAGCGTTGTTACAGACCACGTGAACGTTGCCGAAGGCGGCCTCGGTTTCCCGCGCCGCCTGCTCCATCGCAGCACGGTCGGTCACGTCGAGCTCGAGGCCGATCACATCGGCGCCGGAACGAACGAACTCGTCTTTGACCGGGTCGAGTGCGGCTCTTTCGATGTCCGTCACTGCGACCTTCATCCCCGCGGCCACAAAAGACCGGGCCATCGCCAGGCCGATTCCGCTGGCACCGCCCGTGACGAAGGCCACCTTGCCTGCAATGTCCTTCATGAGTGAACCCTCTCCTCAGACGAACTCTGGATTCGTGCTCACTGCGATCGTGCGGCCTTGGCTCAACTCTGATGCGAATTAAGAGAGACCCGCAATCGAGCTGACGCGCAAACCGACGCTCTGAGTCGTACTAGCGCGACCTTTTGGCGGTCTGGGTTTCTGGCGGAGTCATACTATGATACTAATTAGCCATCGGCAACCGTTTTGCCCGGAGGCGTCCATCCGATGAGCTCGAAACGAACCCAGGAACGCGCCGCGATCCGCGTTGCACGCAAGCTCGTGAGCGAAATCCGGCGTCGACGCCTGCGGCCGGGCACGAAGCTCGATGCGGAGCATCGCATGGTCGAGGAACTCGGCGCGTCGCGCGGGACAGTGCGAGAGGCGCTCCGTTTCCTCGAGCTTCAGGGTGGACTCCGCATCAAGGCCGGCCCCGGCGGTGGCCCCGTCGTCAGTGTTCCCGGCGCCGATCATCTCGCGAGCGTCCTCTCGCTCCACCTCCAGTTCGCCGACGCGACCTTTCGCTCCGTGGTGGAAGCGCGCTGCTCGATCTACCCCGTGCTCGCGGCCGAGGCCGCTGCGAGTGCGAGCAGCGAGGACGTTCTGAGTCTTCACGAGAGCATTGCGCGACTGTACGCTGGCGTTGCGGACCCCGACCTCTTCACGGACGAAGCCCGCGGCTTCATGAGTCTCATTGCCACGGCATCGGGCAACCGCGTCCTTGCGCTCGTCGTCGACGCGTTGCACAGAATGTCGGAGGGCCTTGGCTCGTCGTGGGAGCCACGGCAGCGGCGCTCGGCGCTACGCAGCTACGAAGAGATCGTCCGGGCGATCGAACGTGGGGAGGCAAACGAGGCGCGGTCGATCATGGAGACCACGCTCGCAGCCGGGCTGAGAAACTGGGAGCGGACGAATCCGGACGAACTCAAGGAGCCCGTCGCCTGGATGGACAGCCACCAATGACCAGCGCCGCCGTGCTGCGAGCCGCTCCGGAAGACCTCCGCCCCGGCGACATCGACCTGTCCGATCCCAGGACCTTTCTCGCGGGGGTTCCCAACGAGTACTTCCGGGTGCTGCGCGAGCACGATCCCGTCCACTGGCAGGCCGAGAGAACGCTCACCGGCTTCCTTCCGTCGCCCGGCTACTGGGCCCTTTCGCGGTACGACGACGTCGCGTTCGTGTCGAAGCACCCGGACATCTTCTCCACGGAGCTCGGAAGTTCGTCGCTCAACGACCTGCCGCCGGGCCTTCGGCGCCTGGCATACGACCAACTGATCCAGATGGACCCGCCGGGCCACACGGAGCTGCGCAACCTGATGAACGTGCAGTTCAAACCGAGCGCGGTACGTGAGACCGAGGCGCACATGCGCAAGGTCGTGCGCGAGACGCTCGACCATCTCGAGGGCCGTTCGGAGTTCGACTTCGTGGAGGGCGTCTCGGCGCCGATCTCACTACGGATTCTCACGAATTTCCTGGGCGTCCCCGACGAGTACACGGCACGCTTCTACCGCTGGACCAACCAGACCATGCGTTTCGGCGAGCCGGGCTTCGTCCCCTGGCTTCGCGCCCGTCTCGGACTGGCGCAGATCTTCCTGCAATCGACGCTGCTCGAGCGCGAGCGTCGCAAGAGACCTCTCGGGGATCCCTTTTCGCAGCTCGTCCACGGAGAGTTCCGGGGCGCACCCCTCTCCCGCCGGATGATCCAGGTCAACTTCTTCCTATTGATCGTGGCGGGGAACGAGACCACCAGGAACGCGCTCTCCGGCGGAATCCAGGCCCTGTGCGAGCACCCCGAGCAGTTCGAGCGGCTGCGACGCGATCCGTCGCTCCTGCCCCAGGCCATCGAAGAGATGCTCCGCTGGGTGTCGCCAGTGATGCAGTTCCGCAGGACCGCGACGCGGAGTACGCAGATCGGGGGCCGCGAGATCCGGAAGGGCGATAAGGTCGTCATGTACTACGGCGCGGCCAACCGGGATCCGGAGGTATTCGAGAACCCCGAGGTCTTCGACATCACGCGCAAGCCGAACCCGCATCTCGCATTCGGACTCGGCAACCACTTCTGTATGGGGAGCCACATCGCTCGGCTCGAGATGCGCGTCACGCTCGAGGAGTTCTTGCGACGGTTCCCCAGGATTCGTCTGGTCGGCATCCCCGAGCGGCTGGAGTCCAACTTCATCAGCGGCATCACGCGCCTGCCGCTGGAGCTCGCCTGAGACTCACCGCCGCCGGGCAGCCGCTCCACGAAGCGAGCTGAGAGGTTGTGATGAACGAAATCGAGATCGAGGCCCGCGGCATGACGTTCCAGTCACTGGTCGACGGCCCCGAAGACGGTCCCCTGGTCATCCTGCTGCACGGGTTGCCGCGCAACCGATGGGAGTGGCACCACCAGATCCCCGAGATCGCGAAGATGGGCTTTCGAGTCGTCGCACCCGACCTGCGCGGCTTCTGCCCCGGTGCGCGACCGGAAGGGGTCGAGGCCTACCACGTGAAGGAGTACGCCCAGGACGTTCTGGAGATCGCGGATGCGCAAGGGCGACCGGGGCGCCCATTCCATCTCATGGCCACGAGCATCGGCGCGAGCATGGCCTGGTGGTTGGCGGCCAAGCACCCGGATCGCATCTCCACACTGGTCTGCATCAACATCCCCCACCCGGGCGCGCTGGCCGAGGGCCGCTCGAAGTCCCGTGCGAAGGCGGAGGACCAGACCGAGAAGTTCAGCTACATCCGCGAGGCTGCCCGGGAGGGCAACGAGCGCAACATGTTCGAGGCGATGCTGGCGGCGCAGGGCGTCTCGCCCGAGGAGAGCGAGCCCTACCGCAAGGCGCTCGATAGCGACGAGGCGCTTCGCGCCGTCTACAACTTCTACCGGGCCATCCCACTGTGGGTTCGGGAGCGGCTCGATCCCGTTCCCATGCCGACACTCTTCATCTGGCCGAACGGCTCCGAGAACGTCGCGAGTGCTTCAATCGAGGCGAATGCGAAGTGGGTCAAAGGACCCTATCGCCTGGAGATCGTCCAGGACGTCCACCAGCCCGCCCTGCAGGCCGCGCCCGAGCGGCTGACTCCATTGCTGCTCGAACACCTTGCGGCGCACGCCAGTCGAAACGGCTCTCGTGGATGAGCCAGTCCCGCCGGCTGGAGTGCCTCAAGCCCAGAATCGGACGCGTAAGTATTTGTTTTTATTCATCAAATGGTGGAGGCGGCGGGAATCGAACCCGCGTCCGCATGGTGTCCGGAGAGCGCGTCTACGTGCGTAGTCCTCGCTCGGATTCGGGTGAGGCAGTCGCGAGGTCCGGGAGAACCATCACCCTATCTCGACGTGGATCTCGTCTCCGGATACGGCCGAGAAGCGCTCGGAGACCAGCCTTCTGATGACTCCCGCAACCCGCTAGAAGGCGTCACGGACGAGAGCCCGCTTACCTAGTTTCGGCTAGGCAGCGAGAGCGTAGTTGTCGTCGGCAGATTTCAGCTACCAACAGTGCCGTCTGATTAACGAGAGCACGACCATCTCGGCACGCAGCG
>CAZETS010000104.1:0-12946 GCA_964515335.1 uncultured Spirochaetaceae bacterium | reverse complement strand
CGCGAACCCCGAGGACTACACGAGCCGCGGGCGCATCATCACGCCGCTCAAGGACCGCTACGCGGCGCAGATCCGCACCCACTACCCGAAGGAGCGCGCCGTCGAGCTTGCGATCGTGCGCCAGGAGGCCGAGCTGCCCGAGGTCGACGGGGTCGAGATCGTGGTGCCGGACTACATGGCCGAAGTCGTCGGTGAAGTGACCTTCGAGGCGCGCAGCAGCCCCGACGTGAGTCAGGCCTCGGGCGTGTCGGTGCGCATGACCATCGCCAACTACGAGACCATGGTGGCCAACGCCGTGCGCCGCGCCCTGCGCCACGGTGAGCCCGAGGCGGTGCCCCGCATCACCGATCTCGACGCGCTGATGTCGTCGACCACCGGCAAGCTCGAGCTCGAGTACGCGGGCGCCGACGTGAGCGACGAGGAGCTGCTCGACGGCCTGCTGCGGCGCGCGACCCGCCGCGTCTTCGACGAGTGCGCGGCCGGGGAGGGGCTGGCGTCGGTCGTCGAGGCCTTCGACGCCGGCTGGCAGGTCGAGGTGGCCGCCGACCTCGCCTCGAGCGAGTACCTCGACGGCCTCGACGAGATCGCCGGCCTGCGCGACGCCGCGGCGCAGCTCGCGGGCGGCGACACGCCGGCGCGGCTGGCCTCGGCGATCGAGTTCATCCTGGAGGGGCTGCACCTCTCGAACGAGCTCAACAAGAACCAAAGCGACGGCCGCGCCCGCTACCAGGGCGGCTGACGGTCCTCGATGCGCGCCTATCGCTACAGCCGCTGGGACGGCAGCCAGGACGAGTTCACCTTCGCCCCCGACCAGGCGCTCGACGCCATGTCGGAGCTGATGCTGGAGGGCATGGACGCCCAGCAGGCGCTCGAGTGGATGCGCCAGTTCGGGTTCGAGCTCGGCGGCCTGGACATGCGCGTGATGGGCATCGACGAGCTCGTCCAGGAGCTGCGCGACCGGGTTCGCGAGCTGCAGCAGCAGTGGGACGTGTCGCGGGCGATGGACGAGATGCAACAGCGTCTCGACGAGATCCTCGACCGCGAGCAGCAGGCCGTGCAGGGCGCCCACGGGCACGAATCCGCCCGCATGAACGACTTCATGGGCCGGCGCCACGCCGAGAACGCGGGCGTGGCCGACGCGATCGAGCGGTTCGCCGACTACGGGTTCGAGGACGAGGAGGCGGGCGACGACTTCCGGGAGCTGCTCGAGGAGCTGGAGCGGATGCGCGCCCTCGAGGACTTCCTGCGCGAGCGCGGCCGGCAGTTCAGCGGCGAGCAGCAGTCCGACTACGAGACCGCCCAGCAGATCCGCGAGCAGATCCTCGAGCTCGAGCAGATGGCCCGGAACCTCGCCGAGGGCAACTTCGAGCCGATCTCGCCCGATCAGCTGCGCGAGATGCTCGGCGACCCCGCCGCGCAGTCGTTCGTGCTGCTCCGCGACCTGGAGAGCAACATGTCGCGCGCGGGTCTGCTGCGCGACGGCGACCTCACGCCGCGGGCCATCCGCAAGATCGGGGCCTCGGCGCTCGCCGACGTGTACAGCGCGCTGCGCAAGGGACTCGGCGGCGAGCACGAGACGCCGGGCTTCGGCGTCGGTCAGCCGCGGCCCGACGAGACCCGGCCCTGGCGCTTCGGCGACAGCCTCGACCTCGACATCGTGAAGACGGTGCTGAACGGCGTGAAGCGCCGCGCCGCGGACGGCCGGGCCCTCGACGCGACGGCCGATGGGCGCGTGCGGCTCGAGGTCGAGGACTTCGAGGTGCGCGAACTCGACTACACGACCCAGACCACCACGGTGCTGCTGCTCGACATGAGCTGGTCGATGTCCTGGGCGGACCGCTTCCCCGCCGCCAAGCGGGTGGCCCTCGCGATGGACCAGCTGATCCGCACCCGGTACCCGCGCGATCACTTCTCGGTGGTGGGCTTCTCGACCCGGGCGCGCGAGCTCCCGATTCGCGAGCTGCCCGAGGCGTGCTGGGACATGGGCGATCCCTTCACGAACCTGCAGGAAGGGCTGATGGTCGCCGAGCGGCTGATCCGCCGGCACAGGAGCTCGACACCGCAGATCCTGGTCATCACCGACGGCCAGCCGACGGCCTACTTCGAGCAGGGGCAGCTGCGCGTCGAGTGGCCGATGGGGATGGGCGGGATCTCGCCCCACGCCGTGGCCGAGACGCTCAAGACCGTCAAGCGGATCACCCAGCAGGGCATCACGATCAACACCTTCATGCTCGACGACGCGCCCGAGCTCGTCGGATTCGTCGAGCGCATGACAGAGATCAACAAGGGCCGCGCCTTCTACACGCGCCCCCACCAGCTATCGTCGTTCCTGATGGTCGACTACATCAGCCATCGGCGCGTGCGCCGGGCCTGATCGCGGGCGCCGAGAGATGGGATTCGGTCGCAGACTGGTCGCCAACGGCGTGCGCGTGTCGCGCCGGCTGGCGACCGCGCAGGTCCTCTCGGACCAGCCCGGGCACTGGCTCGACGTCCGCCTCGACGGGCACGTTCCGGACCGCTCCCACGACGGCTTCGGCCGGCCCGAGCTCGGCCTGCTCGACCTGCTGCGCGCTCTGGACGCGGTGCGCGAGGATCCGCGCTTCGACGGGGTGCTGCTGCGCGTGTCGGGAGCGCTCGGCAGCTTCGGCCGCGCCGCCTCGGTGGCGCGGGCCATCGAGGCGCTGCGCGCGGCGGGCCGGCGCGTCGTGGTGTGGGCCCAGGGGCTCAGCGAAGCGCAGCTGCTGATGGTGGCAGGGGCCGACCTGTTGCTGATGCCCGAGAGCGGGCAGGTGCACCTGGTGGGTCTGTCGATCGAGCGCTTCTTCGTGCGCGAGCTGCTCGAGCAGCTGGGCGCGCGGCCCGAGGTGGTGCACATCGGTCGCTACAAGAGCGCCGGCGAGACGTTCACGCGGGACGCCATGTCGGACACCGAGCGCGAGCAGCTCGACGCCTGGCAGTCCGACCTGTTCGACGAGCTGGTGGGCGCGATCGCCCGTGGCCGCGGCATGAGCGAGGCGCGCGTCCGCGAGCTGATCGACGGCGGTCCGTATCCGGCGGCCGCCGCGATCGAGGCCGGGCTGGTCGACGGCCTCGCCTACCCCGACGAGCTCGACGACCGCTTGCGCGAGGTCTGTCTCGGTCTCGATCCCGCGAACCGCGAGGCACGCCGCCCGCGGCGGGTCGACGCCGTCGCCTACCACCTGGGCTGCGCGGGCGACGCTGGCTGGGAGGCGCCGTTTCGGGACCGGCCCCGGCTCGTGCAGCTCGTGGCCGGGGGGAACATCGCGCGGGGGCCGGCGTCGCGCGGCATCTCGCAAGACGGCACCGGCGCCGTGCTCGAGACGTTGCGCACGGCGTCGTCGGTGCGGGGCGTTCTGCTGCGCATCGAGAGCCCGGGCGGTGACGCGCTGACGTCCGACCTGCTGCACCGCCAGGTCGAGCGGCTCAGGCTCGAGAAGCCGGTCGTGGTGTCCATGGGCGACGTGGTCGCCTCGGGCGGGTACTACATCGCGGCGGCGGCGGACGCGATCCACGCAGAGGCGGGCACGCTGACCGGATCGATCGGCGTGGTCGGCGGCAAGCTCAACCTCGAGCGGCTCTACGAGAAGCTCGGGGTCGCGAAGGACGGCGTGCAGCGGGGCGCGCGCGCCGGGCTGCTCTCGGAGTCGCGGGGCTTCTCGGCGGACGAGCGCGCCGCGGTGCGACGCGAGATGGAGGCGATCTACGGTACCTTCGTCGATCGCGTGGCCCGGGGCCGACGCCTCGAGCGAGCGAAGGTCGAGGACATCGCCGAAGGCCGCATCTGGAGCGGGCGGCGCGCCCACGCGATCGGGCTCGTCGACGCGCTCGGCGGCCCGCTCGAGGCGCTGCGCGATCTGGCCGCCCGGGCTGGACTCGCTCCGGGCGAGCGGTTCCCGCTGGTGACGCTGCCGCGCCCGTCGATCGTGTCGGAGTGGCTGGGCAGCGTGCTGGGCTTCGGGCCGACGGGAATCCGTCGGCGTTGAGCCGCGCGGGGCATTCGAAGCAGGGGTACGGTCGGCGGCATGGGGCGATCCCTCAAATACGAGATTCCCGGGGACGACTTTCGGGTCGAGGCGCTCGAGCTGAGCGAACGCGTCGCGGCGGGGGGTGACGGGCTCGAGGGCCTGTTCGCCGACACCCTGGCACCGCCCTTCGCCGTGGTGCTCGAGATCGGTTTCGGGCGCGGCGAGTTCCTGCTCGACCTCGCTGCCCGGTCGCCTGCGTGCGCCTTCCTCGGCATCGAGGTCTCGTTCAAGCGCGTCCTCAAGCTGGCCCGCAAGCTGGCCCGCAGCGGACTCGTGAACGTCCGTCTGCTCGAGGCGCGCGCCGAGACGGTGGTGCGCGACCTGTTGCCGGTCGGAAGCCTCGCCGAGGTCTGGATCAACTTCTCCGACCCCTGGCCCAAGGCGCGGCACGAGAAGCGCCGGCTCCTGCAGCGCGGCTTCGTCGCGGATCTGGCGTTCTGCCTGCGGCCCGGCGCCCGGCTGCACGTGGCGACCGATCACCCCCCCTACGCGGAGCAGATCCACGAGGTGTTGTCCGCCGAGCCGCTGCTGGCCAGCGCGCACGCGCCCGAGCCGTGGCTCGCCGAGGTGCCCGGGCGCATGCACACGGGCTACGAGACCGAGTGGCGCGAGCAGGGCCGGCCGCTGCACTTCTTCGAGTATCGACGCACTCGGCCGAGTGAGGCCGACCGGCCGTGAGCGGTCCCGCCCGCCGCTCGGCTTCGCGTTCGCCCGAGGCGCGCTCGAGCCTCAAGGACCATGCGCCCGAGGCCCTGCGTGAACGCTTCGCCCGCGACGGCTTGCCGGCGTATCGCGCCGACCAGGTGCTGGGCTGGATCTATGGCCGCGGCGTCGACGACGTCGCCGGGATGACCGACCTGCCCGTGTCGTTGCGTGACCGGCTGGCCGCAGACTGGAGCACGCGCGCCCTGTCGCTCGGCGACGTGCGGCGCTCGGCCGACGGGACCCGCAAGCTCGCCCTGCAGACGCGCGACGGAGCGACGATCGAGGCGGTGATGATTCCCGAAGAGCGGCGCCACACGCTCTGTGTCTCGACCCAGGTCGGCTGCCCGCTGGCGTGCTCGTTTTGCGCCACCGGCGCGATGGGGCTGACGCGCAATCTGCGCACGGCGGAGATCGTCGACCAGGTGCTGATCGCGCGCTCGGTTCTCGACGCGGACGAGAGCCTGACCAACATCGTCTACATGGGGATGGGCGAGCCGCTCCTCAACCCCGCCGCAGTGGCCGAGTCGATCCGTATCCTCACGCACCAGAAGACGCTGGCGATGGCGCCCCGGCGCGTCACGGTGTCGACCTCGGGCGTGGTGCCGCGGATCCGGCCGCTCCTCGAGGTGGCGCCGATCAACCTGGCGATCTCGCTGCACGCCACGACCGACGCCGTGCGCGACGTGCTGGTGCCGCTGAACCGCCGCTTTCCGCTCGACGTCCTGCTCGGAGCGCTGCGCGACGAGCCGCTGATCGGCCGACGGCGGCCTGTCTTCTTCGAGTACACCCTGATGGAGGGGATCAACGACTCGCTGGCCGACGCGCGCCGATTGCCTCAGCTGTTGCGCGGGATACCGGCCAAGCTCAACGTGATTCCGATGAACCCGCATCCCGACGCCCGCGAGCGCCCGCCGTCGCGGGCGGTCTGCGACGCCTTCACGGCCGAGCTGCATCGCGCCGGAATGCGCGTCACGCTGCGGCGCAACCGGGGCGCCGATATCGAGGCGGCCTGCGGCCAGCTGGCGGCGCGCGAGGCGCGCAGGCCGGGGCCGGCCGGCGATCCAGTCCCGACGGAACCGTGACGCCGCCAGCGGGACCGCAGGCAGGCGCCGCGTCAAGGTGCCCCAGTTTCATGCCGAAACCCCTCTCGAGGGGCATTAGCGGCGCGATGCTGTACGCGGTCGGTGACATACACGGCGAGCGAGAGAAGCTCGACGAGCTGCTCGACGAGCTGCCGCTCGAGTCGGGCGATCGCTTCGTCTTCCTCGGCGACTACGTCGATCGGGGCCCGGACACGCGCGGCGTGGTCGACCGGCTGATCGAGCTGGCCCGCGAGTACCCCTGCGTCTTCCTGCTCGGCAACCACGAGTCGATGCTCCTCGACTTCCTCGGCTGGAGCGATCCGGCGTACTTCGGCGGCGACGCCTTCCTGATGAACGGTGGCGACCGCACGCTCGACAGCTACGGGTACTTCGACCGCGAGAAGCCGGACCTGGCCGGCTTCCGGCTGCCCGAGGCGCACGAGCGCTTCCTGCTCGGCCTGCGGCTGTTCCACCGCGAGGCCGACTACGTCTTCGTCCACGCCGGAATCGACCCGACCGAGCTCAGGAGCGGCGAGGCCGACTATGCGCTGCGCCGCTGCCGCATCGAGGACCTGCTCTGGAACCGCACCAGCGCCGACACGCCCCACCGCCTGGGCGTCACGGTGATCTACGGCCACACGCCGAGCGAGAACCTGAGCGTGCGCTGGAACGCACCGTTCAGCATCGGCATCGACACCGGAGCCGTCTTCGGCGGTCCGCTCACGGCGATCCGCCTGCCCGATGAGCGGGTCTTCCAGGTGTGAGCGGGGCGGGCTGCTAGCTCACGTCGCCGCGGGCCGGCCGGCTCGCGTTCTGCGCTCCGTCGAGCCACTCGCGGCGCTTGAGGAGCGGCACCGTGATGGCCGTACCGGCCGTCGGCGACTCGAAGTCGACGTCGGGGTTGTACTGGCGCAGCAGCCAGAGCGGGACGTTGAAGCGCCGGTGCGAGAGCATCCACAGCGAGTCGCCGCGGCGGAGCCGGTGGGACTCGGTGCCGGAGATCTCCCATTCGGAGAAGAACTCCTCCTGGATGCCCTTGTGGTAGTCGAGCCGCTGGTCCTCGAAATCGCCCGGCGTGGTGCGGCCGAAGTCGAGCTTGAGGCGGCTGTGGACGGGCAGGGGCTCGCCGTACTCGAGATGGTTGATCGAGCGCAGGCGGCTGGCGCGCAGGCCGAGCCACTCCGCGTAGTGGCCGAGGGTCTCCATTGCCTGCACCTCGATGGTGCCGTTGGAGGCCACCGAGTAGTCGTTGGGATCGGCGAGCAGGGCGGCGGGGTCGCTCGGCTCTGTTTCGCCGTCACCGAGGGCGGCCGCGACCGCGACGATCGGCCCCTCGGTGGCGGCGGACTCCTCGCTGGGCGGCGGGGTGACGACCGGCTCCGCGGAGGCGGTCGCAGCAGGCGTCAGCTCGGCGAGCGCCTGGGGGTGTGCGTCGGAGCGTGCGCTCTTCGTGCCGTTTGCGTCGCCCTTGGCGGGGGTGTTGCTGCCGCCGAGCAGGGCGGCGTCGTTCGCGGCGACGCGCAGCACCTGGCCCGGATAGATGCGGTGCCGGTTGCGCAGGCCGTTGACGGCGGCGAGATCGCGCTCGGTCATGCCGAAGCGCCGGGCGATGTCGTGGATCGTGTCGCCGCGGCTCACCGTGTAGCGGCCGTCCGCGGGCGGCGGCTCCGGCTCGACCCGGCTCGGGCGCACGGCGGCCACCTGCTTGGGTGAGACGTGGTCGCCCGGCAGCCGCAGCTTCTGCCCTGCCCGAATGCGATGCCGGCTGCGCAGTCCGTTCAGCGCCTGCAGCTCGCTGACCCGCACCCCGTAGCGCCGCGCGATGCCCGAGAGCGTGTCGCCCCGGCGGACCACGTGGTACGCGTCGCGCGTCTGCTTGGCGTGCCGATGCTGCTTCGGGACGTCGGCGAGGGCGACCTGCATGGGCTGTGGCAATTCGGCCCGCGGCACCTTCAGCGAGAAGCCGCGCGGGATCCGCTTCTGTCCCTGCCAGACGCTCGAGCGCAGGGCGGGATTGGCGGCCTTCAGGGTCGAGACCGGGACGCCGAGCGCCTTCGCGATCGTTCCGGGCGTGCCGTAGAAGGGCATCTCGAGGTGCTCGAACTGGATCGGCTGGTCGCGGACCAGGTGCCCGAAGTAGCGCTCGGGGGCCTCGGCGATGCGCGAGGCCGCGATGAACTCGACGTAGAAGTTGCGCGACGCGAAGCCGAATGTGCGGCTCTTGTACTCGCGCACGATGCGCTCGATGTCGCGGGTGCCGAGCTTGCGTACGGCGCGACGCATCCCGGAAGCGCCGTGGTTGTAGGCCGTGATGGCGAGCGGCCACGCGCCCGTGACGCGATGATTCTGCTCGAGCAGGCGGGCGGCGGAGACGGTCGCGAGATACGGGTCGAGCCGCTCGTCGACCACGTGGTCGACGCGCATGAAGCGGCGGCCGGTCGACCGCGTGAACTGCCAGAGCCCCGCGGCCCCGACCCGCGAGTAGGCGTGGGGGGTGTACGACGACTCGACGTGGGGCAGGGCGGCGATCTGCGCGGGCAGGCCCATCTCGGCCAGCGTCTTGCCGATGTGCGCCTCGTAGGCCCCCGAGCGGATCACGCCGGCGCGAAACTTGTCGGCCTGGCCGAGCTGGAAGCGCACCCGGCGCGCCGAAGCGCGCAGCGTCTCGTTCTTCACGCCGCTCGGAAACAGCCCGAGGACGCGCTTCTCCTCGGCGGAGAGACCCGTGCGCACACCGCGACCGAGCTTGCGCAGGATCGCCCGGTACTTGTCCTTGCGCTTCTCGATGTGGCGCTCGCGCGAGCGCCGCGACACGCCCCGGGGCACGTCGATCACCTCGTAGACGGCGGCGAGGTTGCGCGAGTCGTGGAGCAGGCCGCTGCCGGTGTCGACCTCGGTGTACACGCGCGTCCAGAAGCGCACGTCGGGCTCGAGGCCGGCCGGAGTGGGGAAGGGATTGGCGGCGTGGCGCTCGCTCTCGCCCCACGCGGCCGGCGTGGCGAGCAGCAGGATCAGCAGGCACGCGGCACCGCGCAGCGAGTCGGATCGCATCATCACACCATCCCGAATCGGCAACTCCGCCACAAAACTGAGCGCTGTCGCGGTTGCTTTCTCTCCCGGGGGGTGTGGGAGGCCTACTTCTTCCGTTTCTTCTTCTTGTTCCTGGTGTTGGAGCGGCTCTTCTGACGGGCCTTGCGGGCCTGCTGGCGCTTGTTCTTGCGAGCCTGGTCGGATCTCGCGCTGCGTGCCCGCGGCTCCGCCCCCATTCCGAGGCCGGGGCCTCCCGCCCCCGCCAGCAGCGCGGAGGGGTCGAGACCAGCCCCCCCCATGCCCGGAAGGCCACCGGGCATGCCCCCGCCCATCTGGCCGAGACCGGGAATCTTGGACAAGAGCCCGCCGGGCTTGCCGAGGTTCCCCATCAGCTCGCGCATCTGGTCGAAGCGCTTGACGAGGTCGAGCACCTCCTTGGGCTTGCGGCCGCTGCCCTTCGCGATGCGCTGGGCCCGGCTCTTGTCGATGACGCCGGGCTTGCTGCGCTCGTGGCGGGTCATCGAGTGGATCAGCGCCTCGACCTTCCTGAGCTCGCCCTCCTCCACCTGGTCGGCCATGCCGCCGAACATGGGCATTTTGGCGAAGACCTCGCGCAGAGGTCCCATCTTCTGGATCGTGCGCAGCTGTGTCAGCAGGTCGTCGAGGGTGAACTGGCCCTGCAGGATGCGCTCGGCGTCCTCCTCGGCCTGCTTCTCGTCGACGACCTCCTCGAAGTCCTGGACGAGGCCGACGATGTCGCCCATGCCGAGTATGCGCGACGCCAGGCCTTCGGGCCGGAAGGGCTCGATGCGGTCGACCTGCTCGCCGGTGCCGATGAACTTGATGGGGACGCCGGTCACCGCCTTGATGGCAAGCGCCGCCCCGCCGCGGGCATCGCCGTCGAGCTTGGTCAGCACGACGCCGTCGAGGGGGATCCGCTCCGCGAAGGCCTGGGCGACGTTGACCGCGTCGCGGCCCATCAGCGCGTCGCAGACGAGCAGCGTGTTCGACGGCCGGACCCTCGCCTTGATCTCCTCGAGCTCTTCCATCAGCTCGTCGTCGAGGGCCAGGCGGCCGGCGGTGTCGTAGATGATGGCGTCGCAGCCCTCCTGCCGGGCTCGCTTCCAGGCGGCCTCGCAGATCGCGGGCGGCGCCTCGCCCTCGCTGCCGACGTGCACCGGCACGTCGATCGACGCGCCGAGGGTCTGCAGCTGATCGACGGCGGCCGGGCGGTAGACGTCGCCGGCGACCAGCAGCGGCCGCCGCCCCTGTTTCTGCAAGTGTCTCGCGAGCTTGGCTGCGATGGTGGTCTTGCCCACACCCTGCAGGCCGGCCAGCATGATCGACGTGGCGCCGCGGTCGCGAGACAGCCGGGTGTCGACCGGGCCCATCAGCTCGGTCAGCTCGTCTTCGCAGATCTTGACGAAGTGCTGGCCCGGGGTGACCCGTTGCAGCGTGCCGTCCGGGGCGCGCGTGCGGGTCTCGACGCGCTCGCCGAGGGCGCGGTCCTTGACGCGGGCGAGGAAGTCCTTGACGACCGCGAAGTCGACGTCCGCCTCGAGCAGTGACATCCGGACGTCGCGCAGCGCCTCGTCGATGTTCGACTCGGACAGCTCGCGTACGCCGCGCAGCCGCTCGGTGGCGGACTTGAAGCCCTGGGTGACCGTTTCGAGCAAGGGAATCTCCGGAGGCGGGCGATGTTAGCAGGGGTGTGGGCCGCGACCGGCCGCGTGAGGAGTGCCGGCCACCGCTTGCCCGGCAGGGAGGCGGGATGCATGCTCTCGTGTGAGCGAGGCCGCGCGGACCCCCGAGGTCGGGTCGCGGCGCATTGCGAACCGGATCGGCTGGAGGGCGTCCCAATCATGGTGGAGGTGGAGGCGGAGATCGCCGGCAGCGTGTTCAAGCTGGAGAAGTCGGTGGGCGACTCCGTGGCCGAAGAGGACGTGTTGTTGATCCTCGAATCGATGAAGATGGAGATCCCCGTCGAGTCGCCGTGCGCGGGTCGTGTGGCCGAGGTGCGTGTGGCCGAGGGCGACAGCATCGACGAGGGCGACGTGCTGGTGGTGCTCGAGGAGTGAGTGCCGCGCTCGACAGCGGGCGGGTTCGCGCGCATCTGCTCTCGTCGCGAGATCGCGACGCGGCGATCGCCTACCTGGCGCGACACCCTCGTGAGAACCTGCTGCTGCTCGACATGGTGGCGGCGGTCGGCTGCCGGGCCGCCCCGAGCGAGGTCCCGCCGCAGGTCGTCGTGGCCTGGCGGGGCAGCGAAATCGAGGGGGTGGCCTCGCTGCGCCCGTACATCGTGCTCGACCAGGCGATGACGGAGTCCGCCCTCGATGCCTGCCTGCCGATGCTCTCTGCCGCCGAGGCAGGCCTGATCAAGAGTCCGCGCGACGGTGTCGCGCGCGTCTGGGAGCAGCTGCAGGCTCGCGGGCGCAGGGCTTTGATCGATCGCGGTGAGACGGCCTGGGGACTCTGGTCGGGCGCCACGGAGAAGGCTCTGCCAGCGCTCCCGGCCCACGCGCGACTGCGTCGCGCCGTGGAGCCGGATCTCGACCATCTGGTCGAGGCGGCGCGCGCCAGCTTGCGCGAGGAGAATCGCCCGGATTCCTTCGGCGGCGATCCGGTGGGCTTCCGTCGCTGGGTGCGCGGTCGGCTGTCGCGCGCACGGCTGGTCGACGTGGCCGGCCGGCCGGTCTTCGTGGGCTACGCGGACGTGCGCCGGCGGCAGGGGTGGCTGATTCAGGGTGTGTACACGTGGCGCGAGCACCGGCGCCAGGGCTTCGCTCAGGCGGGCATGGCGGGGTTGATTCGCGAGGCGATCGATGCCGGGGCCGAGCACGTCCAGCTCGCGGTGATCGACGGAAACGAGCCCGCGGTGGGGTTGTACTCGAGCCTCGGCTTCGAGCCGTTCTGTGAGCTGCGCACGATCCTGTTTGCCTGACGGGGGGTGCCGGGGGCGCGGCCGGGCTGATGGCGGGGGGTCGGGCGTTGGCTACGCTGGCTCGTCGCTTTGGCGGGTGGTGACGGGTTCGGTCGTCGTCGCCCAGGGCTTTCGATCGAAACGTTACGAGTGATTGAGAAGGAGTGTCTCGAATGGGTCTGCTCGACGGAAAGGTCGTCGTGATCACCGGCGCAGGGGGCGGGATCGGGCGTGAGCATGCGCTGCACATGGCGAAGGAAGGCGCAGCGATCGTCGTGAACGACCTCGGTGGCGCCCGCGACGGCACGGGGGCCGGCAGTGCCATGGCCGATCAGGTAGTCGACGAGATCAAGGCGCTCGGCGGCGAGGCGGCCGCCAACCATGACAACGTCGCGACCGTCGAAGGCGGTGAGGGCATCCTCCAGACCGCGCTCAGCGCCTTCGGGAAGGTCGACGGCGTCGTCAACAACGCCGGGATCCTCCGCGACAAGTCGTTCTCCAAGACCACCGAGGATCTCTGGGATCCGGTCATCGCCGTCCACCTCAAGGGCACGTACTGCGTGACGCGGCCCATCTTCAATCACATGAAGGAGTCGGGCAACGGCGGCGTCATCATCAATACGTCGTCGACCTCCGGGCTCAACGGCAACTTCGGCCAGTGCAACTACGGAGCCGCGAAGGCGGGTATTGCGGGCTTCACCCGTTGCCTCGCGCTCGAGGGCAAGAAGTACGGCGTCCGCTGCTTCATCCTCGCGCCGGTCGCGCTGACGCGGCTCACCGAGGACTTGCCCGGCTTCGACAACGAGGAAATGAGGGAGCAGCTCGCTCCGGGCCTCGTCTCGCCGCTGCTCACCTACCTGGCGAGCGATCTCTCGAAGGACATGACGGGCAACACCTTCTACTGCGGCGGTGGGCGCATCGCCGAGATGAAGGTGGTCACGCACACCGGCATCACCAAGAAGGACGGCGGCGGCCTGTGGACGCCGCAGGAGATCGCGGAGGCGATGAAGCCCGGCGAGATCCTGATGGCCGACGACTGAGCGGTCCGTCGTCTCGCCGGCGGAAGCCGGCGATGGCCGATCGGCACGATCCGGGGCGACGGGGCGGGGGCCTCGTCGCCCCTTCGCGCTCGGCCCTGGCGATGCGCAGCGGATGCGTCA
>CAZETS010000103.1:0-13082 GCA_964515335.1 uncultured Spirochaetaceae bacterium | reverse complement strand
AGCCCGAGCCCGAGCCCAGGCCCGTTCCCGAGCCCAAGCCCCAGCCGGTGCGGCGCGGCACGCAGCAGGAGGAGCCGATCGACGACCTGCTCGCCCGCGCAGGGCGGCTGAACGAGCGCGTCGAGTCCGCGCTGCGAAGCCTCCGCGCACGCCCGTGAAGCCGCATCCGGCCCCGACGGGGCCGATTCGTTAATCTCCGCCGCCGCGGGGCCCGGGGGCCCCGGCCAGGAGCCCCGTTTGTCGGACCACAGCGACACCCTCGCCCGCGCTCGTCGCGAGATCGACGACTGCGCGGACCTCGACGCCCTGAAGGCGGTCGAGCGCAGCTACCTCGGCAAGCAGGGGGTCGTGCAGGGCCTGCTCGCCGAGCTGCCGAAGCTGGCGCCCGAAGACCGCCCGGCGGCCGGCAAGGCGGCGAACGTCCTCAAGCAGGGCATCGCCGAGGCGGTCGAGGCGCGCACCCAGGCGCTCTCGGCTGCGGCGATCGCGGCCGAGCGCGAGGGCAGTGGCTTCGACCCGACGCTGCCGCCGCCGCGTCCGGTGCGTGGCAACCTGCACCCGATCACCCAGGTGACCCGCGAGCTCGAGGACCTCTTCCGGTCGATGGGATACGACGTGCTCGACGGCCCCGAGGTCGAGCTCGACTATTACAACTTCGAAGCGCTGAACATCCCCGCCGACCACCCGGCCCGCGACTCGCACGACACCTTCTTCTGCCAGGGCGACGGCCACCTCGTGATGCGCACCCACACCTCGCCGGTGCAGGTGCGCGCGATGGAGCGCTTCGAGCCGCCGCTGCGCGTGGTCGTGCCGGGCAAGTGCTTCCGGCAGGAGACCACCGACGCCAGCCACGACCACACCTTCCACCAGATGGAGGGCCTGGTGATCGACCGCGACGTGTCGGTCGCGCACCTGATCGGCGCCATGCGGACGCTGCTGCGCGGCATCTTCGGACGCGACCTCGACGTGCGCCTGCGCCCCGGCTACTTCCCCTTCGTCGAGCCCGGCTTCGAGCTCGATGCGCGCTGTCCGTTCTGCGAATCGGGCTGCAGCGTCTGCAAGAGGACGACCTGGATCGAGCTGCTGCCCTGCGGGCTGGTCCACCCGAACGTGCTGCGCGCCGGCAACCTCGATCCCGACGAATGGGGCGGCTTCGCGTTCGGGCTGGGCCTCTCGCGGCTGGTGATGCTGCGCCACGGCATCGACGACATCCGCTACCTGCTCGGCGATGACCTGCGCTTCCTGGAGCAGTTCTGATGTACGTCTCCACGCGCTGGCTCTCGCGACACGTCGACCTCTCGGGCATCCGGCCCGAGCAGATCTGCGAAGACCTGACGCTTTCGACCGCCGAGGTCGAGGGGCTCGAGCCGTTCGCGCCGCACCTCGAGGACGTCGTGGTGGGCCTCGTGCGCGAGCGAAACGCCCACCCCGACGCCGACAAGCTGAGCGTGTGCACCGTGGAGGTCGGCGACGGCGATCCGCTGACGATCGTGTGCGGCGCGCCGAACGTCGCCGCCGGCCAGAAGGTGGCGGTCGCGACGGTGGGCACCGTGCTGCCCGGCGACTTCAAGATCAAGAAGTCGAAGATCCGCGGCGTCGCCTCGCAGGGCATGATCTGCTCGGTGCGCGAGCTCGAGCTCGGCGACGAGCATGACGGCATCTGGGTGCTCGACAGCGAGGCCGCCGTGGGCACGCCCGTCGCCGAGGCCCTCGATCTGCGCGACTCGGTGATCGAGATCGACAACAAGTCGCTCACGCACCGCCCCGACCTCTGGGGCCATCGCGGCATCGCGGGAGAGCTTGCCGCCATCTACTCGCGCCCGCTGCTTCCGCTGGACGACTCGCTGCCGGCCCGCGGCGATGCAAGCGCGTTCCCGGTGCGGATCGACACCCCCGCCTGCTCGCGCTACCTCGCGCTGCCGATCGACGGCGCGCAGGCCCTGCCCTCGCCCGACTGGCTGCGCTTTCTGCTGCTCGCCGTCGGCCAACGGCCCATCGACCAGATCGTCGACCTGTCGAACTTCGTGATGCTCGACCTCGGCCAGCCGAACCACACCTTCGACCGCCATCGGCTGCCCGCCGGCATCGAGGTGCGCATGGCCCGGGACGGCGAGAGCATGGTCACCCTCGACGGCGAGACGCGCGCCCTCGAGCCGAGCGACCTGCTGATCTGCTCGAACGACGAGCCCGTCGCGCTCGCCGGCATCATGGGCGGCGAGACGTCGAAGGTGGGCGCCGACACGAGCGAGCTGCTGCTCGAGATCGCCACCTTCGATCCGGTGATCGTGCGGCGCACCTCCTCGCGGCTGGCGCTTCGCACCGACTCGTCGTCGCGCTTCGAGAAGAGCCTCGACCCGACGCTGCCGATGCGCGCCGCCGGCCACTTCGCGCGGCTTCTGCAGGATCTGCAGCCGGACGTGCGATTCCCGGCGGAGATCAGCGACGCCGGCGACTGGAGCGACCCGGCGCACACGCTGCGGCTGCGCGCCGGTCGCGTGCGTTCCGCCCTCGGCAAGGACGTCGCCGACGACGAGATCGAGCAGATCCTCACGCGCCTCGGGTTCGGCGTGCGTGCGGCGGCCGACGGCTTCGACGTCGACGTGCCGTCGGCCCGCGCCACCAAGGACGTCACGATCGAGCGCGACCTCGTCGAGGAGGTCGGGCGCATCCACCGCTACGGCAACATCCCCGAGAAGCCGCTGCGCGCCGACATCTCGCCGCCGCGCCCCGACCCGCGGCGCGAGCTGGTGCGCCGGATCCAGGACCGGCTGGCCGGCGCGGCGCGCTTCCACGAGACGCTCTCCTACTCGTTCGTCGAGGACGCCTGGCTCGAGAAGCTAGGGCTCGCCGAGGCCCCGCACGTGCAGGTCGTCAATCCGGCCGCCCAGGGACAGGACAAGGTGCGCCGCTCGGTGCTGCCGAGTCTGCTGCCGGGCCTCGAGGCCAACCGCCGGCTGCGCGACGACGTGCGGATCTTCGAGGTGGGCAAGGGCTACGTGCCCGAGGAGGCGAACGACCGGGGCGAGCCGCGCGAGAGGCACCTGGTGGCCCTGGTGTGGGCGGGGACGCGGCCCGGCAAGCGGGCGCGCTTCGACGCCGGGCGCTTCCAGCAGCTGCACGGCGCCGTCGCGGACCTGCTCGACCACCTGCAGATCGGATCGGCGAGCTGGCAGCCCGCCGCGGGGCCACCGCCCTGGGCGCATCCGGCGAAGTCACTCGAGGCGGTGGTGCCCGGCGGCGGAGAGCCGCTCGCGGTCGTCAGCGAGCTCGATCCGGCGTTGTTGCCGCAGCTCGGACTCTCGGGCGATCTCGCCAGCGAGGTGGCCGCCGCCGAGCTGTCCGTCGACGCGCTGCTGGCGGCGCCGCAGACCGGGGGCCGCTATCGCACCATCCCCCGCTACCCGGGCATCAAGGTCGACGTGGCAGTGTCGCTCGACGAGGCGACGCCGGCGGGCGACGTCGAGGCGGCGATCGCCGAGGCGGGCAAGGGGATGGTCGCGGACATCGAGCTCTTCGACCTGTATCGCGGCGAGAACATCGGGGCCGGCCGCAAGTCCCTCGCCTACCACGTACTGCTGCAGTCGGCCTCGAAGACGCTCAGCGACAAGGACGAGCAGAAGTTCCTGAGGCGCTTCGAGCAGACCGTGTCGAAGATCGGCGGCGAGCTGCGGAAGGGATAGCCGAGCCGGGCCGCGGCCCCGGGGAATGCAGGCTCAGGCGCGACTCGCCGCCGTGACTCGCTGATGCTTGTTCTTCACGGCGAAGTCCGCCACGTGCGAGGCGCACCAGGCGTCGGGCTTCACGAGCACCGGGAAGCCGCTGCCGGCCACCATGCCGGCAAGCTGCTTCACGTAGTCGCTCGAGTCGTAGCGGGTGTCGGGATTGGCGTCGACGTGGACCCAGATCTGCTTCTGGTCGGGGGGCAGCTCGAACTCGCCGTTCATGCGCAGGGCCAGCTCGAGGCTCAGCCAGGTCTCCATCGACAGCTTGTCGAAGAGCGACATGTCCTTCTTCTCGTAGCGACGCGTGTAGAAGACGCGCCCGCCCTTGCCGGGATTGAGCACACAGATGACGGTGACGAACTCCATCCGCCGCGCCGACTTCTGGGCATCCGTGCCGATGTGAACGACGTGACCGCGGCGCAGCAGCTGCTCGACCGCCGTCATCACGTCGAGCACCTCGACGCCGCTCAGCGTCCACCAGCGCGCGTCCGTCCGGGGCGCTGCGCGTGTGCTCGGCCTGCTCATCGCCTGGCTCCTGCATCCACCCATCGACCAACCGGGCCAGCGCCCCGAGCCGGGTCGCCGAATCGACCGAAGCGCCGACGCCGCCCCTCGAAAGCGCGAGCCCCCACGCGTCCTGAGATGACGGCGGGGGCTCGAAGGAAGGGTGCCGAGGGCTTCGCCCGGAAGAACCTGCCCGGATCGGGCTGGCGGGACGGCCTCGGCGCGGCGCGGTGTTGCGCAGCGTCGGCCAGGCTGCGCGCCGCGCATGGGCAGGTGGAACGCCTCCGCGCGTGGCGTTCGCCGAAGCGCTTGCGGCGGCGCCGCTGGCGCTTCGCCCGGCTTTGCCCTGGTCGCTGCATCGAAATGGGATGGTGGGCGGGGCCGGCCGCGGCGTCAAGCCCGGCGCGACGGCGCTGGCGGGCCTGCGCCCGATCGCAATACCAGCAGAACCGGCACGCCGCGCCGGGCGCACACCTCGTCGCCGCCCCCGGGCGGGACGCTCGAGAATATTCGGGCGGAACTCAGTCGAACGTCATGCGCCCCTGATCGAGCACGACGTCACCATCCTGGTTCTTCGTCTGGAACAGACACTCGCCGCCGTCGACCCACATCGAGATCGTCAGCCGCTCGCCCGGCAGCACCGGCTTGGAGAAGCGCCCGTCCATGCTCTTGAACCGCGCGGGGTCTCCCTCGCAGACCGAGTGCAGGAGCGCGCGGCCCGTGAAGCCGTAAGTACAAAGCCCGTGCAGGATCGGCCGGTCGAAGCCGCCCATCTTCGCGAAGGCGGGATCCGAGTGGAGCGGGTTGCGGTCGCCGGACAGGCGGTAGAGCAGTGCCTGATCGGGCCGTGTCTCGTAGCTGACCGCGTGATCCGCCGCGCGAGCCGGCAGCTCGAAGGTGGGCGACGGACCGCGCTCTCCCCCGAAGCCACCCTCGCCGCGAACGAAGGCGGAGAACCGTGTGCGCAGCAGCGGCTCGTCGTGACCGACCAGGCGGGACTCCGAAGTCATCTCGACGACGGCCCCCTTGCCCTTGTCCCAGATCGCCTCGACCTTGCCGGTGCTCTCGATTTCGCCTTCGGCGGGAATCTCGGCCAGCAGATCGAAGCCCTGCTCGCCGTGCACCAGCATGGCCGGGTTGAAGGTGCCGATCTTGTCGAAGGGCGTTCCGCCACCCCCGATGATCACCGCAAAGCTCGGCAGCACGCGCTGGGGCGTGTCCTGCGTGTTCTCGGTGGCGAACTCGAGCTCATCCGTGCCGGCGCCGACACCGAGCGCGTAGAGGAGCGCGTCCTTCGAGGTCCACTTGCGGACGACCGGCCCGCCGGTCTGGCCGACGGCGGAGGAATCGATGGGCATGGGGGGCTCCCTTCTCCAACCTGTTCGTTCGAGGTCGCGGACTTCGGTCCGCGGCCGGCCAGCATAGTACAGCGCGTCGCATGCGAACGACGCGGCCTCGCGCTGCCAGGGACGTCGATCAGGAGGAGAGTATCTGCTCGACCAGCCGACGCCGCCGTTCTTGCACGCGGTCTCCCTCGGCCGAAGCGACGCCCATCTCGACCATCAGGATTCCGTCCGCACACGCCTCGAGCAGCTCGGCGACCTCCAACTGACGACACTCGGCGTCTTCCGAGAGCGTGATCTCCGAACCGACGTCGTCCGCTCGCTCGCCGAGACCGCAGACGACGGCCAGCCGCGCCTCGCCCCGCGCCCGCTCGAGCGCCGGCCGGCCGGCCACCCACCTGCCGGTCACGCTCGTGTCGGCGGCGCGCGGCGCCGGGTCTTCAGCGGCGAGCCACAGGCGCGGGTGCGGGCGCTGCTCGGGTGTCGGCACGCAGAGCAGCTCGGGAAACGACCACCGCTCGCCGCTGTGGGCGAAGGGCTCGCCCTGCCAGGCCTCGAGCACCACGTGCAGCGACTCGGCGATCAGCGACGGTTCGCCCGCGTGGGCGAGGCCCGGAATCCAGTCCAGGCGTCCTCGACAAGCGATGTCGACCATCGCCAGGTCCTCGGCGAGGCGCAGAGGATGCAGGGTGGCGCCCGGTGCGGTCGCGACGCCGATGCGGACGTGTTCGGTCGCCCCGGCCAGCGCGGCCGCGAAGACCAGCGTCGCGTCGGCGCCTGTGGGCGAGGCCCGCAGCCAGATCGCCTCGAAGCCCTCGAGCTCGGCGGCGGCGGCGGCGGCCACGCTGGCGGGCGGCGCCTCGGGGGGCACCTCGACGAGCAGCCCCACTCTCGTCCTGCTCGTCCTGCTCGTGCCGCTGGTCCCGGTCGTCCCGCTCTCGGCTTCGCCCATCCGCCTCTTCCGTCGCGGCCGCCGGTGCTGGCATGACGCCGCCTCACCGCGAAAGTAGACTGATCGCTGCGTCCCCGCCTCGGCGCGATCGGAGACCCGGGTGTCCACGAAGCGAACTCTGGCCATGGTGCAGACGGAGCCCCGCAAGCTCGAGCCCCGGGACCTGCCGCTGCCCGAGATCGGCCACGACGACGCCCTGCTGCGCATCGAGGCCTGCGGGATCTGCGGCAGCGACTACGAGCAGTTCGAGGGCGTGCTGCGAACCCCGATGCCGGTGGTGCCGGGCCACGAGCCGCTCGGCGTGATCGAGCGCATCGGCGACGGCGCCGCCGCGCGCTGGGGCGTCGACGCCGGCGATCGCGTGGCGGTCGAGACGATGCTCGCCTGCCACCACTGCGCAACCTGCCGGGCCGGCGCCTATCACCTGTGCCGGGCGCGCCGGATCTACTCGTACATCCCGCTCAGCGACGAGCCGGGCCTGTGGGGCGCGTACGCGCAGCACATGTACCTGCACCCGAACAGCATCGTTCACAAGATCGACCCGGACCTGCCCGCCCACCTCGCCGTGATGTTCAATCCGCTCGGCGCGGGCTTCCGCTGGGGGGTCGAGATGCCGGGCACCGGGCCCGGCGACACAGTGGTGATCATGGGCCCCGGACAGCGCGGCCTCGCCTGCGTGCTCGCCTGCCGCGAGGCCGGCGCCCGGCGCATCATCGTGACCGGCCTCGAGGCCGACGAGAAGAAGCTCGCCCTCGCCCGCGAGTTTGGCGCGGACGCGACGATCGACGTCGACAACGAGGACGCGCGCCGTCGGGTGAACGAGCTGACCGACGGGCGCGGCGCCCAGGTGGTGATCGACGTCTCGTCGTACGCCACGGAACCGATCGTGCAGGCCCTCGACTTCGCAACGGCCGGCGGGCGGGTCGTGCTCGCGGGCACCAAGGGCTTCAAGGCGGTGCCCGACTTCGTGTCCGACAAGGTCGTGATGAAGGAGATCACGATCATGGGGGCGATCGGCGTCACCTCGTCGGGATACGCGAACGCCATCCGCCTGATCGAATCCGGCCGCACGCCGATCGAGCAGATGCACACCCACCGCTTCGACCTGCGCGACGCCGAGCTCGCCATCCGCACACTCGCGCGCCAGGTCGAGGGGGACGCCTCGATCCACTCCTGCCTCGTCCCCGACTAGGCGCCCGGCCGGAATCGCTCGCGTCGGGCGGGCGATCTGTGTTATTCCCGAAACCACGAGGCGAGGCCGCCGCGCCATGCCGCCCAGCTGACCGCGCAGCCCCGTGTCGTGAAGCCCTGTGTCGTGAAGCCCCGTGTCGTGAAGCCCCGTGCCGTTCAGACCCGTGCCGTGTAGCACCGAATCAAAAGGAGAATCCGTGCCGGCGTCGCTTGCCCCGGCCCGACTGCGGGCCACGCTCCTGGGGATGGTTGCCGGCGCGCTCTGCACCGTCGCGGGCTCGGCCTCCGGGCAGTGCCTCCCCGCCACCCCGACCCTGGGCGAAACGGTTTCGTGCGGCGGGACGATCGCCGGGGGCTACCGCGTCCCGAGCGGAATCTTCGACGTCACGGTGCTCGTCCAGCCAGGGGCGGTCGTCGGCCCCACGATCGGCGACGGCATACGTGCCGAGCAGCAGAGCGACATCGACAATCACGGCACGATCACGGTGAACGGCATCAGCAGCGCCGGCCTCCGGGTGGCCGAGGGCAGCGCGACCGACCGCTCCACGGTGACGAACGCAAGCGACGGCACGATCGTCCTGGTCGCCGACCAGACGACCGGAGTTGCGCTGGGCTTTCCGCCGCCGCCGGGCTCTTCGGCGACTCCCCCAAGCCGGGGCGACGCGCGCAACGACGGCGCGATCGTCGTCCAGGGGGCGAACGCGACGGCAATCGCGGCCAACCCCGGAACCAGCGGCGATCCGTCGACCGCGGTCAACGGACCGACCGGCACGATCTCGCTCGGCGGAGACGGCGCCATCGGCATGTCGGTCGGCGGCGACGTGACCGGCAGCAACCAGGGCTCGATCACCGGCAGTGGCGCGAACGCAGTCGGCGTCCGCGGGCGCCAGGGCGCGACGGTCGACCAGTCGGGCACGATCACGCTCTCGGGCGACGGCAGCCGAGGCGTCGGCGCGGCACGGGACGCGCTCTCCGTCAACCGCGGGACGATCACCATGTCGGGCGCCAACGCGAGCGGCCTGGCCGGCGCCGTGGGTGACCTGAGCCAGGCCGCAAGGCCGACGATCGAGAACGCAGCGACCGGCCTGGTGGTAGTGACCGGGACCGGCAGCGATGCGATGTCGGTCGGCAGGCAGGGCGAGGGCCGGAACTTCGGGGCGCTCGACGCCCAGGGCGCCGGCGCCGTCGGGATGATCGCCGACACCGACTCGATCCTGATCAACGGCGGCACGATCAGCGTGAGCGGCACCGACGCCATCGGTGTCGACACCGACAACTACGACCCCGGGTCGTTCGGCCAACAAGGCCCGGACTTCTACAACTTCCGCAACAGCGCCGACGCGAGCACCGGCACGGCCGGCAGCATCGTCAGCACCAACGCCGACTCCGGCGCGCTGGTCGATCTGCGCAACAGCCTGGCGACGGGACGCAACCGCGTGCGCAACGACGCCGGAGCCACTATCCGCGCCGACCTGAGCAACGTCGCCAGCGCCGGTCGCGGGATCGCGATCCAGGGCTCGGCCGGCGTCGACGAGGTCGTCAACGCCGGCACGATCGAGGGCCTGATCGACCTCGGCGACGGAGACGACACCTACACCGCGCTTCCGGGGAGCGTGGTCGCAGCCGTTCCGGGCTTCGTGCCCCTCGACGGCGGCGACGGCACGGACGAGATCCGCCTCGGCGCCGAATCGTCGGAGCTGGGCCAGTTCGCGCCCGACCTCTCGACCGGCTTCGAAGCCCTCCGCATCGAGGGCCTCTGGAGCCTGACCGCGCCCGTCCCCGCCGCGCTGCCGGTCTTCGTCGAGCCGGGCGGCGCGCTGCGCCTGTCCGCCGCCACCCACGTGACCTCCGACCTGTCCTTCACGGCGCCGACCGGCGGCCAGGCGTCCGGCGTGCTGCAGGCCGTCGTCGACGGCGCCACCAGCACGCTCCCCGAGCTGCTGCGGGTCGACGGCACCGCCACCCTCACCGACGGCGTCCTCGAGGTCTTCGTCGACAACCACTTCAGCGGCACTGCCAACGTGACGGTGCTCCGGGCCTCGACCGACATGGTCGGGCGCTTTGCGGCGGTGTCACTCCCAGACGATCCCGGCCTCTCGCTCGGCGACGTCGTCTACGACGACGCCGCCAACACCACGAGCTTCACCGTGAGCGCCCTGCCCTTCACCCCCAACCAGGCCGCGACCTCGGCCTACCTCGACCGCCTGCAGGCCAGCGGACCGCCCGCCGACCTGCAGGCCGTGCTCGACGGCATCGACGCCCTCGAGTTCTCGAGCTATCGCGCAGCGCTCGCCCAGCTGAACCCGGAGGCGTACGACGCGCACACCGCGACGACCCTCGAGCTGGCCAACCGCTACAGCCAGCTGATGCTCGAGCGCCCGCGCTACTGCGTGGTGGACCGCGACGCGCGCCGGAGCGATCCGCGCACCCGGCTGCCCTGCCGCGAGCGCCGCTTCGAGCCCTGGGTGGCGCTCTACGGACAGCTCGGCCATCGCACCGGCCGGTCCGACCACATCAGCTACGACGACGAGGGCGCCGGGCTCGTGGCCGGGCTCGATCATCGCGTGAGCGACACGCTGCTGCTCGCCGGCTCGGTCGGGGGCGCCTACGACGCGCTCAGCGTCGAGGGCGTCGGCAAGGGACGCATCAAGACGCTCGACCTCGGCCTCTACGCGGGCTACACGCGCGGCCGCACGCGTGTGCAGGGCGTGGCGACCTACGGCTACGGCTGGCACACCCGCTTCCGCCAGCTGCGACTGCCGGGCTTCTCACGCACCGCCGAGGCCGCCTGGGGGAGCCACCGCCTCGGCACCAGGGTGCAGGGCGAGTACGCGGTCGGCCTGCGTGGCTTCGACCTCGTGCCGATGGCCTCGGTCGACTACTCGTTGATGCGTCAGGACGCGTTCGCGGAGACCGGCGCGCGGCCGGTGTCGCTGCTCGTCGAGGAGCGCACCGACCACGTCGTCACGCTGCGGGCGGGCTTCGAACTGACCCGGCCGCTGCACAAGAGCGGCTATTGGACCGACCTCCTCGAACACGGCGACGGCGTGTGGCGGCCGACTGTCTCGGTGCGCTGGCGCCAGGTGGTGTCGGGCTACGACCGTCCCCTCACTGCGCGCTTCGTGGGCGACCCGGCCGACGCCGCGGGCACGTTCACGGTGGACGGCGACGCGCCGGAGATGGGCTTCGAGATCGGCGGCGGCCTCGACTGGACGCCGCGCCGGGCCGACCGCCTGACCTTCGGCGTCCGCTACGACGTATTCGTCTGGGAGGACGTCACCAGCCACGACCTCTCGGCGCGCGTGCGGCTCGGCTTCTGACGAAACCCGGTCAGCGGGCGGCTACTCGAGCCCCATCATCGCCGCCACGCCGAAGCGGTGCCCCGCCGTGAAGCCGCCGTCGACCGCAATCGCTTGTCCGGTCACGAAAGAGGCCTCGTCGGAGGCCAGGAAGAGTACGGCGTTCGCGATCTCGACCGGCCTTCCGAAGCGGCCGATCTGGTGCGCCTCGCGCACGCGCTCGCGCACCTGCGCGAGCCCCTCCATCTCGAAGGTCGCCGCGAAGAGCGGCGTCTCGATGAAGCCCGGACAGACCGCATTCACGCGGATCCCCTTGCGCGCGTAGTCGATCGACATGTTCCGCGTGAGCAGCACCACCGCGCCCTTCGAGGCGTTGTAGGCGCTGCCGCCCTCGAAGCCCTCGAGGCCTTCGACGCTGGCGATGTTGACGATGCTGCCCCGCTCGCGCTCCAGCATGCCGGGCAGCGCGGCTCGGGAGGCGTGGAACGTGCCCTTCAGGTTGACGTCGACCACGCGATCCCACTCGCCGGGATCGATCAGGTGCACGGGCCCGCCGCCGGCCACGCCCGCGCAATTGACGAGCACGTCGATCCGGCCCAGCTCGCCCTCGATGGCGCGGACGGCCTCGACGACCGCATCGAGGTCGCGCACGTCGGCGCAGCGGAAGGGCGCCTCGCCCGCAACGCGCAGCGCCTCGGCCCAGTCGCCGCCCTCCGGCTCGCTCACATCGAGGCCGGCGATTCGGGCGCCCTCCTCGGCGAGTCGTCTCGCACAGGCCGCACCGATGCCCGAAGACGATCCCGTGATCAGCGCTACCCGGTCGTCGAGTCTTCCCAAACCGATCTCCTCTTCTTCGTATCGTCGTGTCGCCGTATCGCCGTGTCGCCGTATCGCCGTGTCGCCGTGTCGCCGTGTCGCCGTGCGCGGCGGCCGCTGCGAGGCGGGTGCGCCGACTCGGCCTCAAGCGCCCGGCACCGGCAGGCTGCCGGGATTGCGGGCCTCGCGGATATCGTCCAGTCGGGCGTCGCAGGCCGTGCGCCACGGGTCGCCCTCGGCGGCCAGAACGTAGAATCGCTCCTCGCGAATCGCCTCGAGGGTGCGGTCGGCGAGCACGCCCGGGTCGAGCCCGGTCGCCGTCGAAGCCACGATGGCCTGCTCGACGAGCGCCTGCTCGGGCGAGCCGCCCTCCTCCGGCTTGCGGGCCAGGTGCTCCGGACGGTTGCGATCACTGCGGCCGATGGACGTATCGACGAGCTCGGGACACAGCACCGAGACTCCGATCCTGGCCTGACGGGCCTGCATCTCGAGAAAGAGCGTCTCCGACAGCGAGAACACCGCCGCCTTGCTCATCGAGTAGGGGGCCGTGAACGGCGTGGCCGTGACGGCCGCCATCGACGCCGTGTTCACCACGTGCGCCGGCTCGCCGTGCGCCAGCATGCCCGGCAAGAAGCTTCGGATGGCATGCACGACGCCCCACACGTTGACGCCGAACACCCACTCATAGTCGACCAGAGGCGCCTCCCACGACGCCCCGCCCGTGAAGACACCGGCATTGTTGCAGAGCACGTGGACGTGTCCGAACGCCTCTGCGGCGCGCTCGGCGAGCGCACTCACCGCGTCGGCGCGGCTCACGTCGGTCGCCACCGCGACGACGGGTCGACCGGCCCGCTCGAACTGCTCGGCCTCGCGGGCGAGCGCAGCGGCCTCGACGTCGGCCATCACCACGTTCATCCCGAGGCCCGCGAACCGTTCACACAGCGCACGGCCGATCCCGCTGGCGGCGCCGGTGACCACGGCCGTGCGACCCGCGAACTCCTGCATCGTTCCCTCCCCGTCGCCACGACGGACTGCGTCCGGTCGATCGGGATGTGTAACCGATGCCGCAGCGAGGGGCCCGCCACCTCGACGGTGGCTCGAGGATTGTGCCTGGCATGATTTCTGCTTGATCTCGGTTCATGGCAAGAAATCGATCGGGACGCACACGCTTCTTCTGCCCCAACCCGGACTGTGATTCCCGAGCCGATCCGGCCACCTGGCGCTTTCGCAAGAAGGGCTTCTTCTCGAGGACCCA
>CAZETS010000102.1:0-13541 GCA_964515335.1 uncultured Spirochaetaceae bacterium | reverse complement strand
CGCGGAATGCGTGCTGGAAGGGCTTACGCCCGAGGAACACGGCGGCATCATTCGCGACGAATCGCGGGCGCTGGCGGACGCGCGCATGGAGGGGCAGGTGGCCTTCGCGACGCTGCTGGAGCGCTTCTCGGCGATTCGCTTCGCGGGTGGGAAGAAGCCGGACTTTGCGCCCGGCCGCGCCTTGAGGAGCCTCGAAGACTTCACGGTCCGTTTCGAGGCAGCCTGAGCCGGGCGCCGGACATGCCTCCCGGAAGGGGATACTCTCCGGCCCGATCCCGACACGGAGGGTGAGACCAATGCCCGAAACAACTGCGTCGACCCCGGAGACGCTCTCCGGGCTCGTCGGTGAGGAGCAGATCTCGGCCGGCGTGCGCAGCCAGCTCTTCTCGCTCTTCAGCGAAGCTCTGGCCTATCCCGACGAAGCCTCGTGCGAGTGGATTCGTGAGGGCGGTGTCGCCGATGCGCTGCGCGAAGGGATCGGGCTCGTCGCCCCCGCGCTCCTCGATGCGGGCGCCGTCGACTGGCCTGCGCTGAGGTCGCCCGGCGCCGATGACGAACTCGCGATCGAGTACACGCGTCTCTTCGACGCGGGTGCGTCGGGGCCGCCCTGCCCGCTCTACGGTGGTCTCTACGGAGACGCACGCATGAAGACGATGGAAGAGTGCGTGCGCTTCTACAATCACTTCGGCCTCACCCTCTCGGAGACGCAGCGCGAGCTGCCCGATCACCTCCTGACGCAGCTCGACTTCCTCCACTTCCTCTGCTTCCGCGAGGCCCAGGCGCTGCAGCAGCGCGGTGATCCGGCGGCCTTTCGCCGTGCGCAACGCGACTTCATCGCGCGGCAGCCCGGCGCGTGGATCGAGAAGCTCTCCGCGCGACTGGCCGAGCACGAGGGGGCCCCCTTCTTTCGCGCCCTGATCGGCGCGCTCGCCCACCTGCTCGCCTCCGAGTCCGAGCGACTGGCCGGAACCCCCTAGGGGGTCTTCGCCACTCATCGAAGCTCGGCGGCTCGACGCATCCCGCGTCGAAGGGCCCTGGTGGCTCCAGGAGCCGTCTCGACTAGGCGTATCGTCTCAGTTGGAATACTACGCTCTATTGGTGGAGTCCACTCCATCATTGGAGTATGTTCTTCGCAAGGTCGATCGACCCGGAGAGGTCGGTGGGCAGCCAGCCGGAACTCAGATCCATGTCAGACCTGGGTCAGACCAGAATCAGAGGCAAGCCAGAGAGAAGGCAGCAAGAGGGACCTCGCGTCGTGGCCATCGACATTCCTGGCAGAAGCAACGAGAGCCGGCGGGAGCGTCGCAGCCGTGAGCTGCGCGAGCGGATCTACCGCACGGCCCAGCGCCTCTTCCTCGAGCGGGGCTTCGACGAGACGACGATCGGCCAGATCGCCGAGGCCGCCGACATCGCCCCCGCGACCTTCTTCAACCACTTCTCCAACAAGGCCGCCATTCTCGGCGCGATGACCGAGGAGGTGCTCGCGTACCTGCAGGCCCTGCTCGACGAGCAGCTCGGACGCGACGCCAGCACCCAGGAGAAGATCACCGGCTTCGCGGATCGGATCGCCGAGGAGATCCTCGAGGCCGCCAAGCTGGCCCACGACGCGCTGCTCGGCGTGATCCATCGCGGCGCGCACGTGGGCGAGGTCACCCCCCATACCCACCGGATTCGCGAGCCCTTTGCAGCGATGCTCCGCACCGGGCAGCAGCGGGGCGAGGTGCGGAACGACCTCGACGCCAGCTTCCTCGCCGAGGTCGTGCTCGGCGCGCTGAACGCTGCGATCGCCAGCTGGCTCGCCGATTCCGACTATCCGCTCGCCGAGCGGCTGCACGACACCGCCACCTTCATGGGAGACGCCATCCGACCTCGTTCGAGCTCCTGAGTCAGCGTTGGCGTCCCGCCCGAGAGGAGACGAGAGATGAAGGTCAGCTTCGTTCGCGAAGTCGCGCTGGACGACCTCCTCGACGCCGATCACGCGTCCTGGGGGCGGGGCACGGAGCTCGAGATCCCCCTGATCGGCACGCCGGTCGGCATGCAGCCGACCGCCGCGATTCGCGTCGCGTGGATGAACAAGAAGATCGGCACCGTGGATCGCGTCGTCGCGTCGGCGCTCCACAACGGGAGCGAGATCGCCTTCCGTCTCGAGTGGGCCTCACCCACCGAGAGCGCCGAGGTCCACGAGAACGACTCCTTCCCGGATGCCGCCGCCATCGCGCTGCCGGTGGCCTCGGATGCGCCGGTCGTCACGATGGGCGCGCCGGGCCTGCCGGTGAATGCGTGGTACTGGCGCGCCGACGAGCCCCGGGGCGCACGCCAGCTCAGCGCCGAAGGCCTCGGCACCTCGCAGACCTTCGACAGTCGCGTCATCCAGGGCCGGGGCGCGTGGAAGCACGGCCGCTGGCGCGTGGTGCTCGCCCGCGCCCTGCGTGTGGAAAGCGAGGGGCCGGTCGCCAGCCTCGAGCCGGGAGCCACCACGGGCTTCGGCGTGGCGATCTGGGATGGTGCGAATGCCGAGCGCGCCGGCGTGAAATCGTTCTCCGGTGATTGGCTGCCGTTGGAGATCGAAGCCGGGTCTCGTGAAGGGAACGCATCATGAGCCGACAGCTCGCCATGGTCATGGATCTGAACAAGTGCATCGGCTGTCAGACCTGCACGATCGCCTGCAAGCGGCTCTGGACCCGTGACGACGGCATGGAATACATGTGGTGGAATACGGTCAACACGCAGCCGGGCCGTGGCACACCGCGGGATTGGGAGTCGATGGGAGGCGGGTTCCGGGACGGCACTCCGGAGCCGAGCCGGATTCCCTCTCGCGGTGAGTTCGGAGAGGCCTGGGAGTACAACCACGAGGAGGTCTTCTTCGGCAACAAGGGCAAGGAAGCCCACCTGCAGATCAAGGGCGAGAAGCCCGAGTGGGGCCCCAATTGGGACGAGGACCAGGGCGCGGGCGACTACCCCAACTCCTACTACTTCTATCTCCCGCGCATTTGCAACCACTGCACCCACCCGGCCTGCCTCGAGGCCTGCCCCCGCAAGGCGATCGAGAAGAACGCCGAGAACGGCATCGTGACGGTCAACGAGGATCGGTGCCGCGGCTATCGCTTCTGTATGGAGGCCTGCCCCTACAAGAAGATCTACTTCAATCAGGCCCGGAAGGTCTCGCAGAAGTGCATCTTCTGCTTTCCGCGCATCGAGCAGGGCGTGGCCAACGCCTGCGCGCGCCAGTGCCCGGGGCGTGTGCGCTTCGTCGGCTATCGAGACGACCAGGATGCGCCCATCCACAAGCTCGTCGACAAGTGGAAGGTCGCCGTTCCCCTTCATCCCGAGTACGGCACCGAGCCCAACGTCTTCTACGTGCCGCCGATCGCGCCGCCTCGTTTCGACGAAGAGGGAGAGATCGACGAGATCGCACCGCGCATCCCCGAGGCGTATCTCGTCTCCCTCTTCGGCCCGAAGGTGCTCGAGGCCCTCGCGACGCTGGGCGAGGAGATGGCCAAGGCTCGACGGGGCGAGGCGTCCGAGCTGATGGACCTCCTGATCGCCTACAAGTGGAAGGAGATGTTCGGCGGGTTCGACCGCGATCCGGCGACGATCGAATGGGTAAAGAGCTGAACACCTCCGGCGGCATCAGCCGCCGGCGATTCATCGTGCTGGGCGCTGCGGGCGCCGCCGCCGTGGCGGGCGGGACTCTCGTCATGAGTACCCTTCGGCCCGCCGGGCCGCCGCCGGCCGCTCCGCCCATTCCCGGCGTTCCCATTCCGATCCCGGAGTACTCGGATTGGCGGGACGTCTACGCCGAGCGTTGGACCTGGGACAAGGTCGTGCGCTCGAGCCACTTCGTGAACTGCTGGTACCAGGCGCATTGTGCCTGGAACGTCTACGTGAAGGACGGCCTCGTCTGGCGCGAAGAGCAGGTCGCAGAGTATCCGCAGACGAACGCCGAAGTGCCCGACCCCAATCCCCGCGGCTGCCAGAAGGGCGCCTGCTTCAGCGAGCGGATGTACGACGCCGGGCGGGTCCGCTATCCGCTCAGGCGGGTAGGCGAGCGGGGATCCGGCAAGTGGAAGCGCGTCACGTGGGACGAAGCGCTCACCGACATCGCGGACACGATGCTCGACACGATCACGGAGCATGGCTCCGATCGGATCGTGTGGGATTGCGGCCCCCTCTATACCGAGGGGACGATGACCGCGGCCCACCAGCGGCACATCACCCTCCTCGACTCCACCAGCCTCGACATGAATTCGGAGATCGGGGACGCCCATCGGGGCGTTGCCGAGACCTTTGGCAAGATCGGCTTCGAGCGCTCGGCCGACGACTATATGTACTCCGATCTGATTCTCATCTGGGGCAGCAACCCCCTCTACACCCAGATCCCGAACTCCCACTTCCTGACCGAGGCGCGCTACCGGGGCGCGCAGATCGTCTGCATCACGCCGGACTACAGCGCCTCCTCGGTGCACGCCGATCTCTATGTTCCCGTCGCGCCCGGCTGCGACGCGGCGCTGGCCCTGGGCATGGCGAACGTGCTCGTCGGCGAGGGCTTCGTCGACGCGGGCTTCGTAGCCGAGCAAACGGACCTGCCCCTGCTCGTGAGGACCGACACGCGCCGCTTCCTGCGTGCCTCGGACATGGAGCGCGGCGGCAGCGACGAGGTCCTCTACTTCCACGACCCGAAGAAGGGCGTCGTCGAGGTCCCCCGGCGCACGCTCGCCCTCGACGGCCTCACGCCGGACGTCGAGGGGCGCTTCGAGGTGCGTCTCGCATCCGGTGAGAAGGTCGCCGTCGAGACCGTCTTCACCATGCTGCGGCGTCAGCTCGCCGACTATACGCCGGAGCGTGCCGCGGAGCTCTGCGGGACGCCGGCGCCGATGATCCGGCGGCTCGCCCGCATGCTCGGCAAGGCTCGCTCCGCCTCGATGGTGACCTCGTCCAATATGGACAAGTACTACCACGGCAACCTGATGGAGCGCAGTCAGGCCCTGGTCTTCGCCCTGACGGGGAACTACGGCAAGAAGGGGAGCGGCTTCGTGGGCTTCCCCTGGCTCGACCACGACGCGATCGAGACCTGGGTGCGGGGAATGTTCGGGGTCGGCGACATGATGAACGCCACCGCCATGAAGACGATCGGCGGCATGGTGGCGAAGCAGCTCAAGTGGAAGGCCCAGGGCTACACGGACGAGATGATCATCTACGAGCAGGGACGCTGGGTGATCGCCGAGGGCCGCATGGCCTGTGGATCCCTCTTCTGGTACATCCACGGCGGGCTGCTCGAGGCCAGCGACAATCTCCAGGAGTGGGATCCCCATCTCAAGCGGCCCGTGCGCGAGGTGCTCGAGGAGTCGCTCGCCAAGGGCTGGCAAGAGGTCTGGCCGCGGCCCGGCGACGATCCGAAGATGCTCTTCGTGATGGGCAGCAACCCGCTCCGTCGCATTCGCAGCTATCCGCTCGTCCTCGAGCACCTCTGGCCGAAGCTCGACCTGATCGTGACCCTCGACTGGCGGATGACCTCCACCACCCTGCAGTCCGACTACGTGCTGCCCGCGGCGGCCTGGTACGAGCGCGACGAGCACAAATGGGTCACGCCGCTGATGCCCTATATCCACTCCGGCGAGAAGGCCACGACCTTCTACGAGGCGAAGTCGGATTGGGAGATCATCTCGCGCCTCACGGAGAAGGTCGACCAGCGCGCGCGCGCCCGCGGCATCGCGCAATACGTGGACCGGCGGGGCGACGAGCGGCGTCTAGACAACCTCTACGAGAAGTTCTCGAGCGACGGTGAGTTCGGGCACACGGACGACGAGAAGGTCTGTGCCTACATGATCGATCACGCCAGCAACCTGGGCGACCTGACCTGGCCGGAGCTGAAGAAGAAGGGCTTCGCGCCCTTCGAGAAGATCGGCCACGGAACGGTGGCCATCGGCAACGCGACCGAGATCGAGCCGGGCGAGACGATCACACCCCTCACGAAGCACGTCTTCGACAAGCTCCCCTACCCGACACTCTCGCGGCGGATCCAATTCTACATCGACCAGGATCTCTACCTCGAGATGGGCGAGACGCTGCCCATCCACAAGGCGCCGCCGAAGGCTGGAGGCGACTATCCCCTGACCCTGACCGGCGGGCACACACGTTGGAGCATCCACTCCGCCTGGCGCGACGACAAGCTTATGCTGCAGCAGCAGCGTGGCGAGCCCGTCGTCTTCATGAGCGAGCCGGATGCTCGGGAGCGGGGCGTCCCGGATGGCGGGATGGTGCGGATCTTCAACGATCTCGACGAGTTCGAGATCATGGCGAAGGTCTCGCGCTCGATGCGCAAGGGCCAGATCGCCATCTACCACGCCTGGGAGAACTTCCAGTTCAAGCAGGGCAAGGGGTTCCAGAACCTCATCCCCTCGCCCCTGAACCCGGTGGAGCTCGCCGGCGGGCAATTCCATCTGCGTCCCATGGTGATCGCGTTGCAGCCGGGTCACACCGACCGCGATACGCGAGTGGAGGTCGAGAGGACATGAGGAAGCGGGCATCGGGCGGACTCACGAGGCGGGGCTTCATCGCGGGTGCCAGCGCCGCCAGCGTCTCGCTGGTGATGTGTCGGCTCGAAGACAAGGACGAGCGCGTGTGGCCGAAGTCTGCCGCGGGCGTGCAAATCGAACCGATCGTCTACGACGACTACACGGACGTCTATCGCAGCGCCTGGGAGTGGGACCGCGTCGCGAAGGGGACACACACGCGCGCGAACTGCATCGCAGCCTGCTCGTGGAACGTCTATGTGAAGGACGGCGTCGCCTGGCGCGAGGAGCAGGCTGCCGTGTACGGCACTCCGCGGGAGGACGTGCCCGACCCCAACCCGCAGGGCTGCCAGAAGGGCGCCTGCTACAGCGATCTGCAGGTCTCGGAGTCGCGGGTGACGCATCCGATGAAGCGCACCGGCGAGCGGGGCGACGGTCAGTGGAAGCGCATCAGCTGGGATCAGGCCCTGGAGGAGATCGCGGACAAGATCGTGGATGCCGCGATCGAGCAGGGAAGCGAGTCGATCATCCACGATCACGGCACGACGAATGCCGGATTCGGTCCGGAGACCGCCGGCGAGATCCGCTTCACCGAGGCCGTGGGCGCCACCGTGATGGACTCGTGGTCGGGTGTGGGCGACATGCCGATGGGCGCGGTCCAGACCTGGGGCATGTACAACTGTGAGGGCACCGCGGCCGATTGGTTCCGCTCGGACTACATCGTGGTGTGGATCGGGAATCCCGCGTACACGCGGATCCCCGAGGTCCACTTCATGCACGAGGCGCGCTACCGAGGAGCGAAGCTCGTCGTGATCGCGCCGGACTACAACGCCACGAGCATCCACTCGGACATGTGGATCAACCTGAAGCCGGAGACCGACGCGGCCCTCGGGCTCTCCGCCGCCCAGGTGATCGTCGAAGAGGATCTCTTCGACGTCGCGTACGTGCGCGAGCAGACCGACCTGCCGATCCTGCTGCGCAAGGACACGGGCCTCTTCCTGCGCCAGAGCGACCTGGAGCGAGGCGGGCGCGAGGACCAGCTCTACTTCTGGGACGAGGCGACAGATGCGCTCGCCCCGGTCCCGGGTTGTCAGGGCGACGGAGAAGGTGGGCGCTCCCTGGCGCTCGGGGATCTGGCTCCCTCGCTCGGTGGGACGCATCGGGTGAAGCTGGCGAACGGTCGCGAGGTGGAGGTGCGTCCCGTCTTCGACCGGTTGCGCGATCACCTGCGGCAGTACGTTCCCGAGAAGTCGCAGGCCGAGACCGGAATCGCGCCGGCCGTCGTCCGCTCCTTCGCCCGAGGCCTGGCCGGGGCGCCGGCGGCGATGATCTTCGCCTCGTGGGGGGCGTGCAAGCACTACCACAGCGACCTCGCCCAGCGGACGATGATCCTGCTGATGGCGCTCACCGGCAATCAGGGCAAGCCGGGCGGCGGCCTGCGCGTCGCCGCCTGGTGGGGCCTCGACGGACTCGACCGCCTCGGTGGCAGCGGCCTCAGCCTGATGGAGATGCTGCGCGCGATCCCCAAGGCCGTTCGGGGGCTCACTGCCCGCGACTACGAGCAATTCTTCACCGAGCACAGCGAGAAGCAGCCCAATACGCCCTTGATGCCCTTCCTCTACGTCCATGGGGGCTACAAGGAGCTGTGGGATCGTCCCGACCTTGCGGATCCGACGCTGCCACGGCCCCTCGCGGACTATATGCAGGAGTCGATCGACAAGGGATGGTCACACATCCATCCGGCCCCCGACCGCGAGCCCAGGGTCTTCATCTTCTCGGGCTGCAATCCGCTGCGCCGCTGGCCGGCGCCACAGGTCGCCAAGAAGAATCTCTGGCCCAAGCTGAGCTGCATCGTCGCGGTCAACTTCCGCATGAGCACCTCCGCGCTGCACGCCGACTACTTTCTGCCCGCGGCGGGCTACTACGAGAAGCACGGCATCAAATACGCCCAGACCTATATCCCCTACGTGGTGCTCTCCGACGAGGCCGTGAAGCCCCTCGGTGAGTCGAAGAGCGAGTGGGAGATCTTCGGGCTCCTCTGCGAGGCCGTCGCCCGTCGCGCCGAGGAGCGTGGGGTCACGACCGTACGGGGCTACCGCGACGAGCCCTTCGACCTGAGGAACGCGTACGCGCACTACACCTCGAACGGACAATACGATCCACACGATCCCAAGGACCCGGTCAAGCTCATCGAGAGCATCATGCGCAACAGCCCGAGCGTGGGGAATATCGGTGCCGACGAGGCGCTCGAGCTCGGAGCGGTTCCGATCACGGGACAGGCCCGGGCGACGCCCATCTACCAGACGAGCTCGGATTTCGATCCAGACGACACGTACTGGCCCCACCAGTGGTTCGTCGAGAAGAAGATGGCCTGGCCGACGTTGACCGGCCGCCAGCAGTTCTTCATCGATCATCCGTGGTATGTCGAGGCCGGCGAGGAGCTGCCCGTCCAGAAGGCGCCGCCGGGTGCGGACAGCAAGCTTCCGCTCCGCATCAACGGAGGGCATACGCGCTGGAGCATTCATGCGATCTGGCGCGACCACGCCCTGATGATGCGGTTGCAGCGCGGCGAGCCCGCGTGCTTCCTGGCTCCCCAGGATGCCGCGGACCGTGGCGTTCAGGACGGCGATACGGTGGAGGTCCACAACGAGACGGGCTCATTCCAGGCGGCGGCGAAGATCGCGCGAGGCGTGCAGCCCGGTGAGGTGATCATCTATCACGCCTGGGAGCCCTATCAGTTCAAGAACTGGCAGGGCCAGCAGGAGCCAGTCGCGGCCCCCTGGAAGGCGATTCACCTCGCGGGGGGATACGGCCAGATCCACTACCGGATGTTCTACGGCTCGCCCAGCCATGCTCCGCGTGGCGCTCCCGTCGAGGTGACTCGGGTCGAGATGGACGGGGATCAGGCCAGTGCATGATTCGCTCGCGGAGCATGGCCCGAGCCTGCGCGCGAACGAGGAGGCCGCGCGGAGCGCGAAGGCGCTCTATACCGCGAAGGCCGCGCTCTACCGCTTCCTCTTCCTCTACCTGATCGGCTACGGCTGGGCGATCGCCCTGTACTTCAGGCGACGGAAGCTGATCCGCTCGGGGATGAGGGTGCTGGATGCCGGTTGCGGAACCGGGCTGCTCACGAAGACCCACTACGGCATGGCGCGCAAACGTCACCTGGAGGGCGTCCGCTTCTTCGCATTCGACCTGACGCCCCGCATGCTCGGCATCTTCAGGAACTGGGTCGAGACGGAGGGTGCGCAGAGCCAGATCGAGCTCCGCGAGCTCGACGTCCTGAAGCTCGAGGAGCGGCCCGCTCACTGGCAGGACTTCGACCTCGTCGTCACGTCCGCGATGCTCGAGTACATCCCCCGCGAGTCGCTGCCGAGCGCGCTCGAGGAGTTGATATCCATGCTCAAGCCGGGTGGACGGCTGGTGCTGGGCATCACCCGGCGCGACTGGATGACCCGGTGGCTCGTCGGGACGTGGTGGCAATCGAACCTCTATACGCGACCCGAGATCAGCGAGGCATTCCGGCTGGCGGGTGCGGAGGGAGTCGACTTCGACACGCTGCCCTGGCCCTTCCGGCTGACGCTGGGCTCGATCATCATCGCCGAGTATCGGAAGCCGGGAGTGCAGGAGATTCAAGCCCCCCCTACCCGGCTCCACGTCCGATAATTCGATTTATGTGAAATACGGTCCTGAAGAGCTGAGCCCCCCGAGGCGGGTCGTGCATCACCTTTCCGCCATCGGATACTTGCTCGGGACTCGACTCCTCGGATCGACTCTTGGCGATCATCGATGACGTAACATTTGTACCGGAAGCCGAAAATCAAGCCGTTGTCGCCCTCTTCGTTTTATTTTCTCTCGCCTACCGATCAAGAAGGCATTCGCTCCAGCGGATAGGGAGTATAATCGGGTTTTGGGGGGCAGGACCGCCGGGTTCATGATGTGGCGAAGAGCGAAGTGGAAGAGGCTGGCGCAGTTGGCGTGCGTCGCGCTCCCGGGTCTGCTGCCCGCGCCCGGGACGGCGCACATCATCGACGTGCTGGTCGTATACCCCCAGCCCGCCGGGGATCACGTGCAGCGCATCGTCCAGTGGGGGCGCAACTGGGGTGAGACCGAGATGGGGCCCTTCCTGGATGCCAACTTCGCGCGGGTGAACGGCATCTACCAGCAGAGCGGTATCGACGTCGAATTCGCCGTCGTGCACCACCAGCAGGTCGATCTTTCGTACATCAGCCCGGACTGGCAGGCGACCCTCAGCCTGGCTCTGATGAATTCCGAGCTCAACAACGCCACCTACGCCCCCTACATTGCCACCATCGAGGCGCTTCGCGACGCCCATGCGGCGGATATCGTGGTCTACTGGCGCGACTTCCAGGATGGAGGGCCCGTCGCCAACGGCGCCGGCAGCATCGGCGGTGGGGAGGACGAGGCCTACGTGCACCTCACCTACGGCGGCATCGCCCCCACGGTCACATCCCACGAAATCGGCCATCTGCTGGGCGGCCAGCATTCGGACGGGGTCCAGGGGACGGCAGTCTTTTCCCTGGACGGAGATCCCGCGGCGTCCCGCGAGTATCGAACGATCATGACCATCGCGCAGCCGCTACCCGACATCGATCTCTATCGGTACGTGTGGCGCTTCTCTTCGAATGGCGCCAGTGTCACGGCGGACGTCGACTGTAGCCAGCTCACCGGCTCGCTCTCGACCTGCACCTTCTCTTCAGCGGCTTCACTGGGAGATGTAGACCACGATGTGGTCCCGGTGCTTTCGGCCATGGTGCCCGTGGTGGCCGGCTTCCGAGAGGCGCCGGCTCCGGTGCCGATGGTCAGCCGCGGCGGCCAGGTGCTGCTCCTGGTGCTTCTGGCGGGAAGCGGATTCGTCGCCCGGGTGCGGCGCTCAGGCTAGCCGGCTCTCCTCCCGTCGCCGCCAGGCTCCCAAGGCACGAGCGGCTCGAGTCTCATGCTCTCCCATCTTTTCTCCGTGGCGGAGACCTCCGGAGCGCCCGGCGCGGGGGGCTCCCCTGAGGCCGGGGTGCGTGGGGGGCGGTAGCCCCCCGCTCACACTGGGTGTCCGAGCAGGCGCATCCAAACGCCGCCTGCCGTCGCCATTCCCCGTCTCGAGTCGATGTCGAGCGATCGCAGCACGCGTCTCTCGATCCTTCGCACACCTCCTTGCCGGCTCACCATTCCATCAAGCCCGCCCAATAGCCAACGCCACCAACGCACCACGTACTGCCGAAGCCGACGGGTGTCGGCCCCTTGCTCATGAAGCCGGCGAGCACGTTCGCGTAGGCGACGCAGGCTCTCACGCGATGCGCGAAGCTTGCGGCGGGGGTGGAACCGGTAACCGAGAAAATCCAATCACTTCGTTGCCGCACCGATGAAGACCTTCTCCTTGCGGTGCACTCGCGATCCAAGGCCGTCGAGAACCCCGTGCAGCTGCGCAATCGCACGCCGCAGTTGCCAACGCGTGCGGGCCAGCAACACGAAGTCGTCCATGTAGCGCACGTAGGAGACCAGCTGCCCGCGCCGCATGCGCGCCCCCATCGCGTGATCGAGCGGTGCCAGGTAGAGGGCACCGAGCAGCGGCGAGAGGCTGCCGCTGGCGGTGAGCCCCCGGCCTGTCCCCCGCGTGTCGGTGAGTGCCAGGTAATCGCGCACCAGCGGAGTGTAGGAGGTTCAAGCCCCCTACCCGGCTCCACGTCCGATAATTCGATCTATGTCAAATACGGTCCTGAAGAGCTGAGCCCGAGGCGGGGTTCTTCCTCCTAACAGCCATCCCCGCCAGTCCAACCCCTAAGAGGAGTGCGGTGGAGGGTTCGGGGATCGGGCGGAAGGCGAGGAGTCCGGGGTTCATCCCGATCCCGGTCCACTCCTCGACAACCGTTCCCGTGGCACCGTCCAGACGGACGATGCTGTCGGCCGGCGTGGAAGCATAGATGTCGCCGTTCGGGCCGACCGTCATATGGTTGATGGGCAGCGTGGTGAACGTGCCGAAGGCGGTCCCGGTTGGACCGAAGCGGTGGACGCCGTTCCCGTCCTTCACGAGTAGGTCGCCACTGGGATGAAGGATGACCCGGCCCGGATTGAGGACCGCCGCGGACAAGAGACTGACGGCTCCGCTGTCGATGTCGATCTCGACCAGTTCGTCGGCCGCCGTCGCAGCGACGATTCGCCCCGAGCTCGAGACCACGAAGTCGTTAACCGCGATGCCCGTGATGCGAGCTGTCAGCGTGCCCGCCGCGTCCAGGCGGTCGAGGGTGAGCACACCGGCGATCTGGTTTAGGAGCAGGTACTCGCCACCGGGCGCGAAGCGAACAGTGCCCGCATTCCGCAGATCCGTAGGGCCGAGAATTGATCCGATCAAGGCGCCTGTCTGCGGGTCGAATGCGAGGAGTTCATCCGAAGGGTCCGTGGCGACGAGATCGTCCCCGCCGAACTCGAAATGATTCGGGCTACCGATCGGGAACGCGCCGAGAACAGAGCCTTCTGTCCCATCGAGTTCCGTGACACCCCCCGCTCCGAGGCGCACGAGGAGATTCCCCACCTCGCCGAGCGCCATCGCCGGGCCCGAGTGCAGAGCCACAAGGGTCAGGAGCGAAAGGCCGAGTAGGCGGCGTGGTCGAAGCTTTGTCCGAGCCGAAGTCAGTTCTTCCGCTACACACCACGCCCTGCCCTGGGCCGTAAAGGGACAAGTCGCCACACATCGCGACGCTGCGCAGGCTACGATTCTCAGCGATGCCCGACGACGACCTCCATCCGATCGCTGTATGGTTCGAGTGTAGGACACTCAAGCCCCCTACCCGGCGCCTGGAATTGTGACTCGACCTAGCTCGAAGACGGACCTTCGGAGCCGATACCCCGGCTCAGGGCGCTTCGCTAACCCAGGCAGAGCCGCAAAAACTCACTTCCTGCCAAGGCCGCATCATCTCACATCCAGCATCAACAGCGCCCAGCCCATTCCCGGCTTCTAGATTTTCGAAGTCCTTTAAATAAGCCAAGACAGGCGCTCACAAGAAACTCAAGTGCTTC
>CAZETS010000101.1:0-13596 GCA_964515335.1 uncultured Spirochaetaceae bacterium | reverse complement strand
ACTCCTCGGCGATGATGTCGTTGCAGAGCTCGATGCACTCGTCGCAGATGTAGACGGTGGGCCCGGCAATGAGTTTCTTGACTTCCTTCTGGCTCTTGCCGCAGAAGGAACAAGACAGATTCGCGTTGTCGTCCCGCTTTTTCATCCGCCCTCGACCTCGCTTGGCCTTTTCGTCATTCCACCGACTCTGTCGGCTCAGTCGACCCGTTGCCGCCCGGCCCTGCGCCGGGCCGCGACGACATCACCCGGTCGACGATGCCGTACTTCAACGCTTCCTCGGCGCTCATATAATAATCGCGCTCGGTATCGATCGCGATCTGTTCGAGCGTCTGGCCCGTCAGACTCGCAAGTATCTCGTTCATCCGCTCTCGCAAACTCAGTATTTCCCGCGCCTGGATGTCGATGTCGGATGCCTGACCCCGCGCACCCCCCATGGGCTGATGGATCATCACCCGCGCATTGCTGAGCGCCGTGCGTTTGCCCTGCTCGCCGGCGGCCAGCAGCCAGGCCGCCATCGAAGCCGCCTGGCCCACACAGGTCGTATTGATGTGTGGGCGCACGAAGCGCATCGTGTCATAGATGGCGAGACCCGCGGTGATCGAGCCGCCCGGCGAGTTGATGTAGAGGTGGATGTCGTGGTCGGGATCATCGGCCTCGAGGAAGAGCAGCTGGGCGACGATCACGTTCGCCACGTCGTCGTTGATCTCCGTGCCGAGGAAGATCACGCGATCGCGTAGCAGCCGCGAGTAGATGTCGAACACCCGCTCGCCGCGCTGGCTCTGCTCGATCACGTACGGGATCACCGCCATCGCCTGCCCTCGTCCTCCCTCTGCACTTGCACTCTACTTCCTCACTTCCTCTTCCTCGCGCTCCCGACTTGCCGCCGGCTCCCTGAACAGGGCTCCGCGTCGCACCCGGAACACGTTTCGGACACCTCGTCCGTCTCCCGAGTTGCCCCCCGGACACGGCCGGACGGATCACCCAGGCCCAGACGCCCACGCGCCACGCCCGACTGTAAGAGCGTAACGCGGGCGCGCCATTGCCACCGCCACACCCCCCGGTGCGGTGGTCGGGCGACCGACCGGACTATAATCCGTCAGCGCCGCTGCGTTGGCAACCAAAACCACCCGGGGGCGGGCTCGCTGGCCTCAGCCGGGGCTGGCCCAGCGGCAGCCAGAAGCGGCAGTCGATCCTTCTCGCCCGCCCACGCCCGCCGCAAGTTCAGGCAACGCACGAGCGTTGCGCGCCAGCTGCCTACCGGCGCGGCCCCTCAGGCGTCCGAGTCGTCGTCCGCGGCAGCGCTGTCGTCCGCCTCCGCGCCCGGCTCGACGTCCTCGATCGTCGCCTGCCCGGCGAGCCACGCGTAGGCCTTCTGCTCGATCAGCTCGTGCTCGATGGCCTGCAGCCAGCCCTGCTGCTGCGCCATCTGCCGAAGCGTATCGGCATCCATGCCCTGCGCGCCGGCCATCTCGGCGAGCCGCGCGTCGACCTCTTCCTGGCTCGCCTCGCAGCCCTGCTCGCCGACGATCTTCTCGATCAAGAACGCCTCGCGCACGCGTCGCTCGGCGACCGGCCGACCGTCCTCCTGCATGCGGCGCAGCTGCTGGTGGATCACTTCGTCGGGCACTCGCCCCTGGAACTGTTCGTGCAGCTGACGCATCTGCCCCTGCAGTTGACGCTCGACTACACCCGCCGGCACCTCGAAGTCGGTCAGCCCGATCAGCGACTCGATGAGCGACTCGTTGAGTGCGCGCTCGGAGGACTGCTCCTGCTGCTTGCGCCGCTCGGCGACGATGTTGCCGCGCAGCTCCTCGAGGCTCCCGAAGTCGCCGGCGTCCTTGGCGAGCTCGTCGTCGAGGTCGGGCAGCTCGCGACGCCGGACGGCGAGCACGTGGCAGTCGAAGACGGCCTCCTTGCCGGAGATCTCGGCGGGCCCGTAGTCGTCTGGGAACGTCACTGTCAGCTGGCGATCCTCGCCCGCGCGCACACCGACGAGCTGATCCTCGAAGCCCGGCACCATGGTGCCGGTGCCGAGCCGCAGATCGACACCCTTGGCAGCGCCGCCCTGGAAGAGCTCGCCGTCGATGCGCCCCTCGAAGTCGAGCAGCAGGACGTGGTCGTCGGCGGCCTGCGTGTCCTCGGGCTCCTCGACGAGCGAGACGTGGTGCTCGCGAATGCGCTCGAGCTCGGCGTCGACCTCGGCGTCGTCCACCTCCACGACCGGCCGGCGGCCCTTCACGGCCGAGAGGTCGTCGGGCAAGGTGATCTCGGGCTTCACCTCGACACGCGCCGTGTAGCGGAACGCCTGCCCGGGCTGCGGGGGCTCGGCGTCGATGTCCGGCTCGCTGATCGGCGTCACCTCGGCCTGCCCGATCGCGGCGGCGAGCGTGTCGGCGACCAGCGCGCGCTCGACCTCCTCGGGCATGCCGGCCCCGTACATCCGCTCGAGCACCGATCGGGGAACCTTGCCGGGCCGGAAGCCCTTCACCCGAGCGCTGCGGCGCAGCTCGCCATACGCACGATCGAAGGCCTGCTGGACGCTTCGTGCGTCGACCTCCACGTTGACGCTCCGGACGACCGGGCTCGTCTCGGCGCACTCGACGCGGATGTCGTCCCGCGTCTGCTCGGCTGCATCGGCCATCTGGATGGACCTCACCGTATCGGCTCACCGCCGCAAGTCGTAGAGAGTGGTGCCGGGGACAGGACTCGAACCTGCACGTCCCGAGGACGGTGGCTCCTAAGGCCACTGCGTCTACCATTCCGCCACCCCGGCGTCGGGCAGGTGCAGGGTAGCGACGTGGGGGCGCGAAGGCGCGGGGCAGAAGAGAGAGACTGGTGAGCGCGCAGGGAATCGAACCCTGAACCTAGGGATTAAGAGTCCCTTGCTCTGCCAATTGAGCTACGCGCCCGGGCGGACATTAGCCGCCCATCCCTCGCGGGCAAGGCCCGTCAGCGGCCGCCGGAACCCTCGGCGCCCGCATCGGAATCGCTCCTCCGGCGCTCCGACCCGGGTGTGCCGAAGCCCCCGCCACCGGGCGTCTCGACGACGAGCGCGTCGCCCGCATCGAGGCTGCGCGAGCACTTGCCCGGCAGCGTCTCGACCTCGCCGGACACCCGCTCGATGCGATCACGACCCGGGGCGCCGGGCCGACCCCCTTCGAGCCCCCAGGGTGCACAGTGTCGCCTCTCGGCCAGCAGGCTCACGGTCACCGGCGCGAGGAACCGGTAGCGCCGGATCAGCCCGTCACCGCCGGCGTGCCGACCGGCCCCGCCGGATCCCCGACGCAGCGCGAACGCTTCGAGGCGCACCGGATGGCGCACCTCGAGGATCTCGGGATCGGTGATGCGCGTGTTCGTCATGTGGGTGTGGACCCCGGAGGCGCCAGCGAAATCGCGCCCCGCCCCGGCTCCGCCGCCGATCGTCTCGTAGTAGCCGAAGCGCTCGTCGCCGAAGGTCACGTTGTTCATCGTGCCCTGACTCGCCGCCGCCACGCCGAGCGCCCCGAGCAGCACGTCGACGATGCGCTGCGAGGTCTCGACGTTGCCGCCCACCACCGCGGCGCCGTGCGGCGGGTCGAGGAGCGAGCCCGGCGGAATCGACAGCGTGACGGGCTGGAGGCAGCCGCCGTTGAGCGGAATCGGCGCGTCCACGAGCGAGCGCAGCACGTAGATGAGCGCGGCCTGCACGACCGCCGGCGGCGCATTGAGGTTGCCCGCCGACGCGCCGCCCGTGTCGGCGAAGTCCACCTCCATGGCGTCGCCGTCGATGCGCAGGCGCACGACCACCGGGGTGCCGTCATCGAGCTGGTCGGCGAAGCGGTGATCGCCGTCGGGCAGCTTCGCGATCTCGGCGGCCACCCGGCCGGCGGCAGCCGCCTGCAGCTGGCGCATCGTCGTCGCTACGGCGTCGCGGCCGCGCTCGGAGACGAACTCCCCCAGCAGCCGCTCGCCCGCGCGGTTGGCCGCCACCATGGCGACGAGGTCCGAGACGTTGTCGTCGGGCCGTCGCGACGGTTGCGGTGAGTCCGCCAGCGCGGCGCGCAGTCGCGGCTCGTCGAAGCGCCCCTCCGAAACCAGCCGAAACGGGGCGATCACCACGCCCTCCTCGGCGAGACTCCGGGAGTCGGGGGGCATGGAGCCCGGCGTCACCCCCCCGAGCTCGGCGTGGTGGCCGCGGCTCGCGACGAAGAAGTCGGGGCCGGCGGCCCCGTCGACGAACACCGGCGTCACCACGGTCACGTCCGGCAGGTGCGAGCCCCCTTCGAAGGGGTCGTTGGTGACGACCGCGTCCCCCGGCACCAGGTCGGGAAAGCGCTCGCGCACGCAGCGTACCGTCATGCCCATGGCGCCGAGGTGCACCGGGATGTGGGGCGCGTTGGCGACCAGCCCGCCCTCGGCGTCGAACACCGCGCACGAGTAGTCGAGGCGCTCCTTGATGTTGGTCGAGACGGCGGTGTTGCGGAGCACCGCGCCCATCTGCTCGGCCATCGACATGAAGCGGTTGCCGAAGACCTCGAGCCGGATCGGATCGGCGACGCTCAGATCGCGGGCCCCGCGGTCGTGCCGGGGCGCGCGCACGTCCTGCATGCGCAGCACGCCGTCGGCGTCCACCCGAAGCTCGAAGCCGGGGTCGACGACCACGGTGCCCGTGCCCTCGAGGATCACCGCGGGCCCGTTCAGCTCGGCGCCGGGCAGCAGGTCCTCGCGGCGGAAGACGGGGGCTTCGAGGCGCCCGTCCGTGCCGAAGTGCACCGAGGCCGTGCGCAGCGGAGCCGGCGCCGGACGCGCCTCGACGGGCCCGCCCCCCGCGACCGGATCCGCCCCGGTTGGCGCGATCACACGCACGCGCGCCGTGACGATCTCGACGGCGTGGGCGGGTCTCCGGTACCCGAAGCGCTGCTCGTGCTCGGCCTCGAAGGCGCGCAGCCAATCCCCACCCCCGGCGTCCGCCGAGGGCTCGCGAATCGACAGCGCCGACTCGGTGCCGCGGTGGCGCAGGTCGAGCCAGCGCTCGACGACGAGCCCGTTCGACTCGACGTGCGCGAGTTGCTCGCGGCCCTCGTCGGCCAGACGATCGAACCGTGCCGCGACCTGCTGCGGGAGCGGCCCGGGAGTCAGCTCGACGCGCCCCGCATCCTGCTGCCCGTCCCAGGTGACGTCGGCCACGCCGATCCCGTACGCCGAGAGCAGCCCCGCCAACGGATGCAGCAGCACGGTGCGCATGCCCAGCACCCGGGCAATCGCGCAGACGTGCTGCCCGCCGGCGCCCCCGAAGCCCACCAGCACGTGCTCCCGCGGGTCGACGCCCCTGGCCACCGACACCTGGGCGATCGCCTGGGACATGCTCGCGTTGGCGATCTCGACGAAGCCCGCGGCGAGCTCGTCGAGGGTCATCTCGAAGCCCGCCGCCACCACCTCGCCGTGCAGCCTCCCCAGCGCCGCGTCCACGCCCTCGCGATCGAGCGAAAACGGGAAACGGTCGGGCTGCACGCGGCCCAGGAACAGGTTGACGTCGGTGATGGCCAGCTCGGCGTCCGCTCCTGCCGCGCCGTAGCAGATGGGTCCCGGCTGCGAGCCGGCGCTCTCGGGCCCCACGGTCAGGCGGAAGCCGTCGAAGCGGCACAGCGAGCCCCCGCCCGCCGCCACGGTGTGGATGCGCAGCATCGGAGCGCGCACGCGCACCCCCGCCACCTGCGTCTCGAAAGAACGCTCGACCTCGCCGTCCTCGATCAGCGAGACGTCGGTCGAGGTGCCGCCCATGTCGAAGCCGATCGCCCGCGTGAAGCCCGCCCGCGCCGCCACCCGCGCCGCCGCCACCACGCCGCCCGCCGGCCCCGACAGCAGCGCCCGCGGTCCGCGGAAGCCGGCCGCGTCGATCAGCCCGCCGGACGACTGCATGAAGCGCAGCTCCGAGCCGGGCAGTGCCGACTCGAGCTTCGCCACGTGGGCGCACAGCAGCGGCGTCAGGTAGGCGTCGGCGACACTCGTCTCCGCGCGGGCCAGAAAGCCGATCTCTCGGGCGATTTCGTGGGAGCACACCACGTGCTCGAATCCGCAGCGCTCCGCCACCCCCTTCACGCGCTGCTCGAGTTCGGGGAACGCGTAAGCGTGCATGGCGGTCACCGCCAGCGACCGCGCGCCCCCGGCCCGCGCGTCCGCGAGCTGCCGGGCCAGCGCCGTCTCGTCGAAGTCGCCCACTCGCGCGCCGTCGGCTCCGGTGCGGCCGTCGCACTCGACCACCCAGCCAGGCAGCGGAGCCGGTCGCTCGATGCGCAGATCGAAGAGCGCCGGGCGCTCCTGGGTGCCGATCGCGAGCACATCGCCGAGCCCGCGGTCGGTCACCCAGACGGTGGGCGTCCCGCGGCGCTCGAGCAGCGCGTTGGTGGCCACCGTCGAGCCGAGGCGCACGCGGCAGCGCGGCAGCGCGGCGCCGCGTTCGATCACGCCCTCGCGCTCGAGCAGGGTGCGGATGCCGAGTGTCGGGGCGTCGTCGGACGACAGCAGCTTGTGGACGAGCACCCGGCCGTCGGGAGCGACTCCGATGCAGTCGGTGAAGGTCCCGCCGCGGTCGATCCAGAACTGCCAGGGGCGCGGGGCGGCCATCGGCCGATCGGGCTCCTTCTCCATGCGCTTCGATTCCAGTTACTTACGGAGGATATGCGAGAAAGGAGGCGAGCTATCAGCTGCCGCCCGGGGACGAGCCGGAAGGCGGCGGGTCACTCGAGCGTCGCAGGCGGGCAAGCAGCCGCGCCAACACGGCCCGCGTCTCCGAGTCGCCGACGAGGCGGACGAGCAACAGCACGGCGAGCCCGTAGACCACGCCTCCGACCAGCAGCGTCGTCGACGCCCCCACCAAGCCCGCCCCCACCGGGGCCAGCAGGTGGGCGGTGAAGCCCGCCACGAGCGCGATCACGACCGCTCGACAGGCCGTGTCGAGCAACGGTCCGAGCCCCGGGCCGCCGTAGCGAACGCGTCCCCAGACGAGCGTCGCGAGCGCGTTGACGCTGATCGCGAGCGCGCCGGCGGCAGCGATCCCCGCAGCCCCCCACGCGTCGCCGAGGGCGCGGTAGAGCGGGATCGCCGCCAGCGCGAGCACGCTGCCGAGCAGCATCGGCCGCCACATCTCTCCGCGCGCAAAGAACGCGCGCACGGCCACCTGCTGGGTCACCCAACCCGGCACCGCAAAGGCCAGGATCTGCAGCAGCCCCGCCACGCGCAGGGAATCCTCCGGCGAGAACGCACCCCGCTCGTAGAGGACGCGCACGACGGGCAACGAGAAGACGGCGAGCGCAACCGCCAGCACGACGGCGAGCGCCAGCGTGCCGCGCAGGGTCCGCAGCATCAGGGCGTCGAGGTCGCGGTCGCGCCCCTCGCTGTGCAGCGCCGCCAGGCTCGGCAGCGCGGCGGTGGCCACCGCCTGGCCGACGACCGCCACGGGCGCCATCACGAGACGCCGCGCGTAGGCGAGCGAGGCGAGCACCCCCACGCCGAGCGCCTGCCCGAACCAGCGCTCGTACCACTCGTCGACGGTGGTCAGCGAGAGGCCGACCATCAGGGGAAGCGCCGCCATCAGATACGCACGGAATCCGGCGCCGAAGGGGTCGACGCGCAGCGACAGCCGCGACACCGATCGGATCTGCCAGACCGGCACCACCCACGCGCCCAGGAACGCGCCCGCGAGCGCCCCCCACGCGAACCCCTCGATGCCGTCGCCGAGCAGGCCGCCCGCGATGATCCCGGCGTTGTAGAGCAGTGGCGCCGCCGCCTGGGCGCCGAAGCGGCCGTGCGCCATCAAGACCGCGCGCACGATGCCGCCGGTCACGAAGAAGACCTGCGCCGGCAGGACGATCCTCGTCAGCCGCACGGTCAGCGCGCGGGTGTCGGCATCGAAGTGCGGAAACTGCAGGGCGATGGCCGCGTCGGCCCACACCCAGAGCAGCAGGGTGAGTCCGACGGTGGCGATCCCGAGCGTGCCGAGCACGCCGTGGAACAGCCGCGCCCCCGCTTCCTCGCCCTCTCGTCGAAGAGTGGCCAGGTAGAGGGGCGTGAACGCAATCGCCAGCGCGCCTCCGGCGAGCAGATAGTTGAGGATGTCGGGGATCTGGAAGGCCGCCGAGAATGCGTCGGTCGAGGCCCCCACGCCCTGGCGGAAGGCCAGCACCATGTCGCGCACGAAGCCGAGCACCCGCGAGAGCAGCACGCTGCCCGCCAGCAGCAGCGCGGCTGCGCCGATCTGCCGGCCCGAGAGCGCCCGACTCGCCGGGTCGGCCTGCTCGGCCGCGCCGCTGGCCTGGGTGTCGTCTGACACCGGTGATCCCCCCCGGCCGCGAGTATGCGCCATCTGCCGCGCAGGCGACGGCCGGCCGGCTACTCGATCGGGTTGGGCTCGCGCCAGACGTGCCCGTCCCAGGTCTCCATCACCGCGTCGTCGCCCTCGCGCCCGAGGAAGAACGGATGGTCGAGCGGCACCTTGCCGTGGGGCGTGTCGAGCACGAGCTGCGGGATCGCGAAGCCGCTGGTGCGCCCACGCATGCGCCGGAACAGCTCGATGCCCCGCTCGACCGGCACGCGGAAGTGCCCGGTGCCCTCGAGCAGCTGCGCGAGGTAGCAGTAGTAGGGCCGCACCCGAATGCCCACCAGCCGCTCGCAGAGCGTCTGCATGGTGTCGAGGTCGTCGTTGATGCCGCGCATCAACACGCTCTGGTTGCCGAGCGGGATGCCGGCGCGCAGCAGGCGATCGCAGGCCTCTGCGGCCGGCGCCGTGATCTCGCGCGGGTGGTTGAAGTGGGTGTTGACCCAGATCGGGTGGTAGCGGGCGAGCATCTCGCAGAGGGCGTCGGTGATGCGGTACGGCAGCGTGACCGGCAGCCGGGTGCCGAGCCGCACGATCTCGACGTGCGGGATGGCGCGAAGCCGCTCGAGCAGCCACTCGAGCCGCGTGTCCGAGAAGACCAGCGGGTCGCCCCCGGTCAGCAGCACGTCGCGGATGGCGGGCGTATCGGCGATCCACGCAAGCGCCGCCTCGAGCTCGCGCTTCTGCATCGACCAGTCGGTGTCGCCCACCATGCGCTTGCGCAGGCAGAAACGGCAGTACAGCGCGCACTCGTTGTTGACGCAGAAGGCGATGCGGTCGGGATAGACGCGAATCACGTTCTTGACCGGCGAGTGCGCGACCTCGTCGAGGGGATCGGCGAGGCCGAGCACATCGTCCGCCTCCCGGGAACTCGGGACGACCTGGCGGCGGATCGGGCAGGCGGGATCCCGCGGATCCATCAGCGCCGCGTAGTAGGGCGTGATGACGAAGCGGAAGCGCCGCGAGAGATCGGCGATCGCCCGCTGCTCGTCGGCGCTGGGCTCGCAGTAGCGCGACAGCTCTTCGAGGCCGCGGATGCGGTGCTGCAGCTGCCAGGTGGCGCTCTCCCAGTCGGCGCGGGAGATGCCCTCGGGCGGCGCGACCTCGGCGGGCGTCCACGCTGCTGCTTCCTGGTAGGTGCTCACCGAACCCCCTCCCCCACCGCCGAGCCGCTCTCGGGCTGCGGCTCCGAGAGCCCGAGCCGGATCAGGCCCGCCTCGAGCACCTCGGCGAGCAGCGCCTCGACCCGGCGGCCCTCCAACTCGGCCAGGATCCCGAAGGTGCCATCGGGCGCGAACGTCGGCAGCGGGTTGATCTCGAGGAAGACGGGCTCACCGCCGTCGTCGAGGCGGAAATCCGCGCGCGCGAAGTCACGACACTCGAACAGCGCGAAGACGTCGAGGGCCAGCGCGGCCAGCTGCGCCTCCAGGTCCGGCGTCAGCGCACCCGGCACGCTGTGCGACGCCTCCCCGGGCCGCTCGCTCGCCTCGGCGCCCGGGCCCTCGAGGGCGTGCAGCCCGATCCGGGTCGTCGTCTCGATGGCCCGCTGCACGACCGGCAGCGCTCGCGGCGGGTCGTGGCCCACCACCGTCACCGTGTACTCCGCGCCCGGCACGAAGGCCTCCACGAGGGCCGGCTGCGCGTAGTCGCGAACGATCCGCTCGACCTCGCCCACGAGGGCCTCGCGCGAGTGCACCCGGGAACTCGCTCGGATGCCCTTGGCGGTGCCCTCCCAGCGCGGTTTCACGAACAGCGGAAAGTCGGCGGGCAGCGCGCACCCGCGCGCCTCGGCGCCCGAGGCGACCACGGACTGCGGGGCGACGCGAACGCCCGCCGCCGCCGCCGTGCGGTTCGCCCACGCCTTGTCGAGGGTCAGCGACAGCGTCAGCGCGTCGGAGCCGAGGCACGGCACACCGGCCATCTCGAGCAGCACCGGCGCCCAGGCCTCGCGGTTTCGCGATCCATGCCCCTCGGCGATGTTCAAGGCCGCGTCGAGCGGCGGCAACGCGGCGTCGCCGACGAGATCGAGCAGGCGCCGCGGCGCGCCGAGGCGCACCGGTCGGTGCCCGAGCCGGCGCAGCGCGGCCTCGAGCGCCTCGATGGTCGAGAGCGGCTCGTACTCGACGTGGGCGTCGGCGGGCTGATCGGGGCGGCGCGCGTAGGTGTCGAAGGTCTCGAAGACGAGGCCCACGCTGAGGCGGCGGCCGGGGCCGGCGTCGTGCGGCGCGCTCATGCGGTGGTCCCTCCCGGGCGGCGGCGGACTCTTCTAGCCTACCGGCGCCGTCCCGCCACCGGGCACGGGCCACCCCACGCCGCCACCCCGCCACCCCGCCACTTCGCCACGTAGGCGCGCAGAGCGAGTCCAGCCGATGAACACGCCGAGCCCGCTCTCGATCGCCCTCGCCTGGACGCCCGCGGCGCTCTGGGCGGGCCTGATCTGGCAGCTCGGCACCGATCAATGGAGCGCCCACGAAACCTCCCAGCTGCTGCTCCCGCTGATCGAGTGGCTCTTCCCCGACCTCGACGTCCGCAGCCGCTATCAGCTGCTGCTCTTCCTGCGCAAGCTCGCCCACCCCGCCGTCTATGGCGTGCTCGCCGCGCTTGCCTTTCCGGCGGCGGCCTGGACGCTGCGCGACGCGCCCGGCGTGCTCAGGCCGGCTCTCGCACTGGCGCCGGTCGCCGCGCTCGCCGTGAGTGACGAGTGGCGCCAGAGCGCATCGCCCCTGCGCACCGGCTCGGCGTACGACGTCCTGCTCGACTTCGCGGGCGGCGCGGCGGTGATCCTGTTCGCGCTCGTCGTCGAGCGGTGGGCGGGTCGGCGGCTGTTCGGTCCAGCCACCCCCGACGGCCGGGCGGACCCGGTGGTTTGATACCGTTCGCCCGACCATGAACGCCGCCCTGCTCGCCGGGATCGTCTTCGTCGCCTTCGCGCTCGGCTATCGCTTCTACTCGGGCTTCCTCGCGCGCCGGGTATTCGCCCTTCGCCCCGACGAGCCGATGCCGGCCCGCGAGCACTGGGACGGCATCGATTACGTGCCGACCCGCCTACACGTGCTGTGGGGCCACCACTTCGCGTCGATCGCGGGGGCGGCGCCGATCGTCGGGCCGGCGATCGCGGTGATCTGGGGCTGGCTGCCGGCCCTGCTCTGGGTCTGCCTCGGCACCATCTTCATGGGCGCCGCCCACGACTTCTCGGCGCTGGTGATCAGCGCCCGCCACGAGGGCCGCTCGATCGGCCAGGTGGCCGGCGACGTGGTCGGCCCACGCGTGCGCACGCTCTTCCTGGTGATCATCTCGCTGCTGATCTGGGTCGTGCTCGCCGTCTTCGCGTACATCATCGGCACACTCTTCGTCTCGACGCCGAGCTCGATCTTTCCGATCAACGTGCAGATCATCGTCGCGATCACGCTCGGCTGGCTGGTCTACCGCCGCGGCCTCCCGATGTTCCTGCCCTCTCTCGTCGCCTATGCGCTGCTGCTGCTGGCGATCTTCTACGGCGAGGCGTTCGCGTCGGCTTTCCCCGCCATCAAGGAGGTTCCGGTCGTTACCTGGGTATGGCTGCTGCTGCTGTACTCCTTCGTGGCGAGCGTGCTGCCCGTATGGCTGCTCCTGCAGCCACGCGACTACCTGAACTCGCACCAGCTCGTGACGGGCCTCTTCGTGCTGTCGCTCGGCCTGCTGGTGCTGCGTCCGGAGGTCGTCGCGCCGGTCATCCAGCTCGAGCCGGAGGGCGCGCCGAACCTGATCCCCTTCCTCTTCGTCACGATCGCGTGCGGGGCGATCTCGGGCTTCCACGGGCTCGTCTCGTCGGGCACCACCTCCAAGCAGCTGTCCTGTGCGACAGACGCCCGGCCGATCGGCTACGGGGGCATGCTCGCCGAGGGCATGCTCGGCCTGCTCGCCGTGCTGGCGGCGACGGCGGGCTTCTCGAGCGAGACCGAATGGTGGAACCACTACTCGAGCTGGGGGGCGGCCAACGGACTCGCCGCCAAGCTCGACGCCTTCGTGTCGGGCGGCGCGACCTTCGTGGCCAGCCTCGGCATCGATCGCGAGGTGGCGCGCACCTTCATGGCCGTGATGGTGATCGCCTTCGCGGCCACCTCGCTCGATACGGGCGCGCGCATCCAGCGATTGGTGATCGCCGAGCTCGCCGACGCGTACGGGGTGCGATCGCTGCGCAACCGCTTCCTGGCGGGCGGGCTCGGCATCTCGGCCGCCCTGCTGCTGGCCGTCACCCAGGGTGGCGGCAAGGGCGGCCTCGCGCTGTGGCCGCTGTTCGGCACGACCAACCAACTGGTCGCCGGGGTGACGCTGCTGATCGTGTCGGTCTGGCTACAGCGCCAGGGACGCCCGGTGGTCTACACGGTGGTGCCGATGATCCTGGTCTCCAGCGCCACCGCCTGGGCGATGACGGGCAACCTCATGCAGTACTACGCCGACTTCTCGGGCCTCTGGCTGCTCGCCCTTTCGGGCACGCTGGTCCTCGCCCTCGACGTCTGGATCCTCCTCGAGGGCGGGCGCATGCTGCTGAACGGGCGGCGGGCCGCCGCGCGGGCTTAGCTTCGGGAGACGTGCCGGGGCGGCGCGTGACGGCCTCAGAGACGGGGGTGGGGGCGCGTCGATCGGCTTTGGGCTCGGCGGGTGAGCAGGTCGTGGCCGGTTACCTCGATGGTGCCGGCGTTGTCGGGCTCCTCGCCCGGGAGCAGCGCCCGGATGAAGCCGAGGTGGGTGACGACCACGATGCGTCCGTCCGGATTCGCCGCGATCCGGCGGGCCATGCTGCGGTGGGCACGCTCGCGAATCTCGGCGCGGGTCTCGCCGCCGCCCGGACGCACCGTCGGCTCACCCGCCTCGAAGCGCACGAGTGTCTCGGGGTCGATCGCTTCGATCTCCGGGCGGCGCAGGCCCGACCAGCTGCCCACGTCGAGCTCGCGCAGCAGCGGATCCAGGTCGGGCTCGACGCCGAGCGCCGCAGCGACCGGGGCCGCGGTCTGGACGGCGCGGCGCAGGTCGCTGCAGATCAGCAGCGTGGCGCGCTCGCCCTGCATCCGCTCTCCGAGTGCACGCGCCTGCTCCTCGCCGCGTGACGAGAGCGGCGGGTCCGCGTGCCCCTGCCAGCGCCCCGAGGCGTTCCACTCGCTCTCGGCGTGTCGAACGAGCAGAACGGTCGCACGCGCATCGACGGGGTCCATCGCGGCGGGAGACTACGCGACACGCCCGGGGTCTGCATTCCGCTCGCCGTC
>CAZETS010000100.1:0-13712 GCA_964515335.1 uncultured Spirochaetaceae bacterium | reverse complement strand
GGTGAGCGTCCAACTGCCGGAGAAGACCGACGTCCGGGCGGTGCCGCCGCAGCCGAACGCGGCCGAGTGCGGATAGCGATCGGCCGGGCCGCGGGGATCACGAGCCGATCCGCTCCCTCCGCGCGTGCACGAGACGCACGAGCGTGTCGACGTGATCGTCGCGCGCGCCCATCTCGCCGAGCGCGCGCGCGAGTTCCGTCACGTACTCGACGTTGTGGCCCGAGGGCCCCTGACTGGCGTGGATCTGCTCGGCGATTGCCTCGAGGGACGCCGGGCCCAGGTAGTTGGGGTTCTCCGGCGTCGCCCAGTAGAGCAGCGCATCCACGCGCGAACCGGGACCACTGCCGGGGCCGTCAGCAGGCAGACGCACCTCGACGACGTGCCGCACGAACCCGCCGCGTTCGCGATCGTCGAGTCGCGCCAGAACCTCGTCGGCCCGCTCGGGGGCGACCCGGTAGGCCGTTCCCCAACACACGGCTCCGGCCTCGCGAATCAGCGTCGCCACGCGGCCCGGTCGACCCGGCAAGCCCCGATGGTCGGTCGATCCCTGCCAGAAGCGACGCGCAAAGCCGCGGATGAAGGCCGCTCGGCGCTCGACGTGCTCGAAGGCCGGCCGCCACACGAGCGAGCCGTAGCCGAAGATCCAGAGCGGGTCGGGGATGGGCGGCGAGCGGGACACCATCCGCGAGCATAGCCCCGCGCCGACACCCCGGCGGCGGCCGCCCTGGCTAGACGACGGCCAGCGCTTCGGCGAGGGCGAGCACGAGCCGGTCGAGATCCCACTCGTGGTCGACCACGCCGAACACGTAGCGATCCGGCCGGACGAGCGCGGCAGCGTGCCGCTCGAAGAGCGGGTCGTGCTCGCCGACCGCTGCCTCGATTCCCTCGAGCACCAACCCGCTGCCACCGAGTCGCTGCCAGAGCGCAGCCGCCTCGTCACCCATCTCCAGATCCGCGCGGCTTCGGCCAACGATCACGAAGCCGCGCCCGAGATACTCGTCGAAGCGGCGCGTCTCGCCGCTCTCGTCGCGCACGGTCGGCTGCCGCAGCAGCTCGCCCACCGACGTGTGCGGGACGCCGATCTGTTCGGCCACCAACGCGCCGTCCCGCAGTGGCGGAACCAGGCGCCCGGGCGTATAGCCCGGGACGCGCTCGATGGGCGGATGGGGCTCGGGGCGGCCGGCCTCGCGCGCGGCGAGGTTCTCCATCATCTGACCCACCGCGACCGCACCAACCACGAGATCGCGTGCGTGCACGTCCCGCTCGGCCGCATACGTGTCGAGCAGACGGGGGTCGCACTCGCCGCGCACGACGCGGGGCAGCTTCCAGCCGAGGTTCACGGCATCGCGAAAGCCGGCGTTGAGACCCTGACCGAGGAAGGGCGGCGTCTGGTGGGCGGCGTCCCCGGCGAGCAGCACACGGCCGCGGCGCCAGTGTCCGGCGGTGGCAGCGTGGAACTGATAGACGGCCGCGCGCCGAATCTCGTAGTGGTCGGGCGGCGCCCAGTCGTCGAGCAGCGCGCGGATCCGCTCGGGCCGCAGCATCTCGTCGCGGGTCTCGCCGGGCAGCAGCTGGAACTCCCAGCGCCGATTCGGGTCCTTGACGCACACGTAGGTGGTGAGCCGCACGGGGTCACAGACCTGCATGGTGGCGAGGGGCAGATCGGCCTCGGGCGCGATCGTGACGTCGACGACGAGCCAGTCCTGGTCGTAGCCGAGGCTCTGCCACTCGACGCCCTCGGCCCTTCGCACGAAGCTCGACGCACCGTCACAGCCCACCACCCAGGCGGCCGAGACGTCGGGGGCCGCCGATCCGTCCGCCTGCCAGCTCTGCAGCACGACGCGGTCGGCCGATTGCGCGATCTCGGTGACTTCGCGGCCGAGGAAGACGTCGATCCGCTCCTGACGGTCGACCAGCTCGCGCAGCAGGGCCTCGAGCTCGGGCTGATCGAAGAAGGCCATGTCGCGCCAGCCGTTCGGCCCGTGGGCGGCGATCTCGATTCCGAAGAGCTTCTGCCGCTTCGAGTCGGTGAAGTACACCTCGTCGGATTCGCGTGGCGGTTGGAGGATTTCGTCGATCACCCGGGCGAGGCCGATGCGCTGGAAAGCGCGGACCGACTCGCCGTCGAGACCGACCGCGCGCGGCAGCACGACCGGCTCGGTCGACCGCTCGAGCACGCTGACGCGCAGCCCCTCCTCGGCGAGCAGGAGGGCGGTGAACGCACCGACAGGACCGAATCCGACGATCGCAACGTCGTATTCGCATCCGCTCGGTCCGTTCATGCGGAGAACGACCCCCACTGCGTGCCGAGTGCCGTCGCGGGATCGTGGCTCCCGGTCTCGTAGGTGGCGTCGAGCAGATCGCCGTCGATGAAGTGCTCGACGACGTGGCCCCACGGATCGCGCCAGTAGTCGAAGATCTGGCTGCCGAGCACGTGACGGCCCACGCCCGCGTGGTGGTCGTAGCCGGCCGCCGCGAGGTGGTCGTGCCCCTTCATGAGGCCGTCGATGTCCTCCAATTCGAACGCGGCGTGATCGAAGCCGACCTCGCCGATGCCAACGCACAGGAAGGTGTGGTGGTCGGTGTACGCCTCGCCCCGGTCGCAGCGCAAGAAGGCGGTGACGACGTTCTCGGGGTCGCCGAGGTAGACCTCGTCGGAGACGAGGAAGCCGAAGCGCGAGCGGTACCACTCCTGGCTGCGGCGGAATTCGGAGACGCGCAACACGGCGTGACCGATCCGTTTGACCGCGGGCGGTCCGGCGGGCACCCGATGCACGGTGCCGCAGCGCTGCCGATCGCTGCCGCGATTGACCGTCGCCGGCGCGGGCGCCGGAATCGCGTCGGCCGCCTCCCGGCCGTGCACGACCTCGACCGCGAAGCCGTCCGGATCGGTGAAGCGGACGCGCCGGCCTCCGCCCGGCGCGTCGAGCGGCTCGACCGCGGAGGCCCCTTCGAGCTGCGCCGCCGACTCGAGGTCGGCCGCCGAGCCCGCCTCGAAGGCGACGCCGAGAAAGCCCGGATCGCCGAGCTCGGTGACGTGCACGTAGGGGGACGGATCGGTGCCCCGGGCGTACAGGATCCGCTCGTCGCGCTCGGCGACGATCAGACCGAAGTCACGCACGAATCGCTCCATGCGGTCGAGGTCGGGGGCGGAGAAGCGCACGTAGGCGATGTCTTCGACCTTGATCATTCCGGGCTCCTTCTCGATGGTCGCTTTTTGTTCGATTGTATAAATTGATTATACAATCGACTAATGATCAGACAAGGCGCTGCGCGGCAGGCAAGAGGCCGGCAGCACGGCGTCGGCGACGCTCGCCAGGGCGGCCAGCATGGGGCGCGCCTTGTCGAGGCATTCGGCGCGCTCGGCAGCGGGCGTCGAGTCGGCCACGATCGCCCCGCCGACGTGCCAGAGCGCGCGCCCCTTCTCGACCAGGATCGTGCGGATCACCACCGACAGATCGAAGCCGCCGCGCACGTCGAAGTAGCCGAGCGCGCCGGAGTAGACGCCACGCCGCACGGTCTCGACACGATCGATCAGCCGCATCGCGGCGATCTTCGGCGCACCGGTCATCGAGCCCGGTGGAAACGTCGCGCGTAGCAGATCGACGGCGTCGCAGTCGTCCCGCAGGCGGCCCGTCACGCTCGAGACCATCTGGAAAACGGCCGCATAGCGCTCGATGGCCATGAGTTCGGGCACGGCGACGCTGCCGGTCGTGCAGACACGACCGAGGTCGTTGCGGACGAGATCGACGATCATCAGGTTCTCGGCGCGATCCTTCTCGGATCCCTCGAGCGCCGCAGCGAGCGCGGCGTCTTCCTCCGCGGCGCGGCCACGGGGGCGGGTTCCCTTGATGGGCCGGCTCTCGACGGCGCCGTCCTCCGTCAGGCGCAGGAAGCGCTCGGGCGAGCTCGAGAGGATCGCTCCCTCGGGCAGCTCGACGAAGCCCGCGAAAGGCGACGGGCTCTCCCGCCGAAGCGCGCGATACAGCCCGAACGCATCGCCGTCGAAGGGCAGCGAGAGGCGCTCGGTGAGGTTCGCCTCGTATACGTTGCCGGCCTCGATCTCGCGAACGATCTCCTCCACCCGCGCCGCGTGGGCAGCGGGCTCGAGCGATCGTTCGACGGCCCGGGGCACCTCGGCGGCGAGCAACTCGCGGCGGCGGGCGAGATCCGGCCGTGCGGGTGCCGGCGGCGCGGCCGCCCCGGTGCGCCGGCTCGCATCGTCGAGCCAGCCTCGAACCACGGCGAGCGACTCGTCGGCCCGGCGACCCGCTTCGCGGTGCGTCGTCCCGAACCCCCAGCCGAGCACGTAGCCCCGGCGCGCGACGTGGTCGACGGCGATCAACCGATCGACGAGCAGCAGGACCGCGTCCGGAAAGGACGACCCGTCGTCGTGCGACGACGTCACCCGGGGCTCGCTGAAGGCGCCGAGCTCGTAGCCGAGGAAGCCCACCGCGCCGCCGACGAACGGCAGGTCCGGCGGGCCGTCGACGATCGCCCCGACCCGGGGCAGGCATTCGCGCAGCGTCTCGAACGGGTCTCCCTCGATCGACCGGAAGCCCGCGTCGAGCCCCGGAAACGCCGGCCGCCGGCCATGCAGCTCGACCACGTCGCCGCGCAGCCGCATCACGAGCGGCGGATCCGCCCCGACGAACGAGAAGCGCCCGAGGCGCGCATCCTCGAGCGCGCTGTCGAGCAGCCACGGGCAGGCCTCGACGCGAAGCGCGTCGCACAGCTCGACGAGATCGGGCGGGGGGCCTTCGATCTCCCGCCAGCGCAGCACGGCGGAGGGCGCGCGCGGGCTCGGGGCGACGAGGGACATCGCGTCTCCAGAAGGAGCGCGCAGCCTACCCCAGCGACCGGCGGGTCGCCGCTAGAATCGGGGGCCCCGGCGTCGTGCGCGCGCAGCGGGGACACAGGAGATCGCTTCGATGCCCGAGCTGCCCCCCGCCCGCCGAATCACCCTCCCCCCCCGCGACGGGGACGATGCGGCCCCGATCACACTCTCGGTCCACGAGCAAGGTTCCGGGCCGGCGGTCGTGCTGTGCCACGGCTTTCCCGAGCTCGCCTACTCGTGGAGACACCAGGTCGGGCCCATCGCCGACGCCGGCTTCCGCGCGATCGTCCCGGACCAGCGCGGCTACGGGGCGAGCGACGCACCGCAGGGCACGACCGCCTACGACATGGAACACCTCGCCGGCGACCTCGTCGGCCTGCTCGACGCCCTCGACGTGGAGCGCGCGGTGTTCGTGGGGCACGACTGGGGGGGCTTCGTGGCCTGGTCGATGCCCGTCCTGTACCCGGAGCGCACGCTGGGCGTGATCGGCGTCAACACCCCGTACGTGGCCCGCATGCCGATTCCACCCACGCAGGCCATGCGCATGGCGGCCGGCGACGACGAGGGATCGATCTACATCCTCTGGTTCCAGGAGCCCGGCGTCGCCGAGGCCGTGCTCGACCGCGAGCCCGGGCTGGTGTTCGAGAAGCTGATGCGCCGCGCCATGCCGCCCGCCGAGATGATGCAGGAGATGGCCGAAAACGGCGGCGACATGAACCCGTTCCGCCGGCTGGCCGAGCTGCCGACCCGGGGCGACGAGCTGCTCGACCGGGAAGAGCTCGACACCTACGTGCGCGCCTTCACGAAGAGCGGCTTCCGCGGCGGCGTCTCGTGGTACCGGAACTTCGATCGCAACTGGGAGCGCCACCCCGAGATCGGGACGGCGAAGATCGACCACCCCGCCCTGATGGTCACCGCCGAGTGGGACCTCGTCCTCTCGCCCGCGATGGCGGCCGACATGCCGAGCCGCTGCAACGACCTCGAGACGGTCATGATTCCCGAGTGCGGACACTGGACCCAGCAGGAGAAACCGGACGAGCTGAACGCGATCATCACCGACTGGCTGGCGCGACGATTCGGCTGAGGATCGGGCGCGGTTCCGGTAGGCTCTGACGATGCGCAGGATCTGTGTTCACCACGCCGGCTGCCCCGACGGCTTCGGGGCGGCCTGGGCGGTCTGGCGGGGCTGGGGCCGCGAAGGCGAGTTCATCGGCCGCGGCCACGAAGACCGCCTGCGCGGCAGCGACGTGGAAGGCGCGCTGGTCGCCTTCGTCGACATCGCCCCGGAAAACGACGAGATCCTGGAGCTCGCCCGGCACGCCGCGCACCTGATCGTGCTCGACCACCACGTCACGGCCAGCACGCGACTGCTCGGCGATCCGACCGTCTGTGAAGCCGTCGACGCCGGCGGCCACCTGATGCACTTCGACATGCAGCACTCGGGCGCCGTGCTGGCGTGGCAGCACTTCCTGCCCGACGAGCCCGTGCCCGAGCTGCTCGCCTACGTGGAGGACCAGGACCTCTGGTCGTGGAAGCTCGCCGACAGCGAGGCAGTCAACGCCGCGATCTCCTCCCACCCGCACACCCTCGAGACGTGGGAGCGGCTCGCAGCGTTGCCGATCGCCGAGCTGGCCGGTCAGGGCGAGTCGATCGTTCGGGCCAACCGGGTCGAGATCGAGCGGGCCGTGCGCAGCGCTTCGCCGATCGCGATCGGCGAGCGGCGCGTCGAGGCGGTGAACGCGCGGACCAATCGGGCCAAGGTCGGGCACGAGCTGGCCGAGCGGGCGGCCTACGGCGAGCCCTGGGGCTGCGTCTACCGCATCGAGGGGAGCCGCGTGAACGCGACCCTCTACTCGATCGGCGACTTCGACGTTGCGCGCGTCGCCACGTCGCTCGGCGGGGGCGGGCACAAGAACGCGGCGGGCTTCACCGTGTCGATCGAGGAGTGGGTGCGCGATTACGTCGTGTAGGCGCGGGAGGCAGGGAGCGTTGGTGCGGTCACTGCCGGGCCCACTGCTCCGGCGTGAGCGTCGTCATCGAGAGCGCGTGGATCTCGCCGCCCATCTCGTCGGCGAGCGCCTGGTAGACGAGGCGCTGGGCCTGCACCTTCGACAGCCCGGCGAAACGCTCGGAGACGATCGTGGCGCGGAAGTGGCCGCCGCCGGATCGCGCGCCCGCGTGACCGGCGTGCAGGTGGCTCTCGTCGACGACCTCGACGTGGCGGGCCTCGAGGGCCTCACTCAGCTTGCGCTCGATGTGCTCGCGTCGGTCCATGGAGGCTCCCCGGATGCACGAGGGGCGGTGAGCCGCCAGGCCCACCGCCCGCTCCGTCCATCCTCAGGATAGGCCGCCTCGGGGCGGCGCGTATCCGTCAGGCCACGTCGATCGGAATCGTCTTGATCACCGGCTCCGGCGGAGTCGGCTTGGGGACGGTGATGGTCAGCAGACCGTTCCGATGCCGCGCACTCACCGCCGGCTCGTCGATCTCGCCGTTGAAGCGCACGCGGCGCCGGAAAGAGACCTCGTGGCGCGCCTTCTCCTCGTCCGACATGTCCTCGGACCAGGTCGGCGTCCGTCGCACGCCGGCCAGCGTGAGCACGCCGTCCTCGATCGTCACCTCGAGGTCGCCCGCGTCGACGCCCGGCAGCTCGGCGGTGATCGCGTAACCGGTCTCGCTCTCGTCGGCCTGCAGCCGAGGCGCGAAGGCCGACGCCGTGCGCTGCCCCCAGCCGTATACCGGGCCCACGTGCGCGCGCTCGAACGCCCGCTCTGCATCGCGCAGCGCGGCCACCGCCACGCGCGCCGGGTGATTCCGAATCAAGGTGCCGAACGGCATGATCTCTCCTCCTCTTGCTCCGCTCTGCGCTTGCTCGCGCCGACCGGAACCTGCTTCGGAGGCCGCGGATGCATCCGCCCTCCGGTCGCCTGCATTTGTCGGCACCGGGTTCGGGGCGTCAACCCGGGCGTGCGGGCGCGATACGCCGATGATCGCCGCGCCCGCGGGAGGGGAGCGGAATCGGCAGCGCAAAGTCAGCCGGATCGAAATCGGGAGGCGCGGTTAGAGCCGAACCACCGCCAGGATGCCCGCCACGCTGCCGACCGCCGCCAGCAGGTACAGGAGCGTCCCCACCGCGCCGTCGCGCGACTCGCCCCCGAAGTCGAGGAGCAGGGAGCGGATGTGGTGGGCGCCCTTCCAGAGGGGCAGCGCAATCAAGCCCAACAGGAAGAGCCGGCCGACGAAATTCGAGGCAAGCGCATGCGCGCGGTCGTAGGCGAGCGCGTCGGCCGAGACGAAGTCCAACGGAATCGCCAGCCCCACGACGAGCACGAAGCCCGTCAGCAGCATGGTGCCGAGGGCGAGGCCCGCGCCGAAGAGCAGCCAGATGATCGGCTCGAGGCGGAGCAGCAGCTGCTTCATCAGAGGATCCCCCCCGACAGCACCAGCACCATGAAGATCGTGATGACCGCCCACGCGCCGTAGATCACGCCGCGCACGGCGCCCGGCGGGAGCACCGGCAGCGGTCCTCCGCGGGGCTGCATCTTGGGCATCATCTTGCCGAAGGCCCGCACTCCGACACCGATCAACGACACCAGAACGATCAAGTGGAAGAGGATGTAGAGCGGGTTGGCGAGGCTCGACAGCGCCGCCTCCCAGGCCACCGGACCGCGCCCGAGCGCCCAGGCGAGCCGCAGTACGAGAAAGCCCATCAGCAGGTAGACGAAGCCCGTGGCCCCGAACAGCAGGTAGACGCGGATGCGCGGCGCCGACCACCAGGTGGCGGGCATCATCGGCGGTGCGGTGCGGGTCGGGCCCTTCTTGCGCGGCGTCATCGCCTCGGGATGCGCGGCACCAGCCATGCTCAGGCTCCTCCCTTGGGCAGGACCAGGCCCTTTGCCCAGTCGATCACGGCGCCGAGCTTGGCCTGGTTGACGGCGGCGGCCGGGTCGACGTTCTTCGGACACACCTCGCTGCACTCGTTCGCGAACGAGCAGGAGAAGACCGTGCCCTCGCCGCGGAACACCTGGTTGCGCTCGCGCTGGCCCTCGTCGCGCGAGTCGACGTTGTATCGGTGGCCGAGGGCGATCGCGGCAGGGCCGATGAACTCGGGCTCGTTCGCCACCACCGGGCAGGCCGCGTAGCAGAGCAGGCAGTTGATGCACATGCTGAACTGCTTGAAGGCGGCGAGCTGCGCCGGGCTCTGGCTGAAGGTGCCCTTCTCGTTCAGCGTCTCCATGTCCTCCGCGCGCTCCTTGGCGCGGATGATCCAGGGCTTCACGGCCTTGAACTTGTCCATGAAGCCTTCGAGCTCGACGACGAGGTCGCGCACGATCGGGAAGTTCGCGAGCGGCTCGATCCGGATCGAGTCGCCGTAGTCGGAGAGCGCCGTCTTGCAGGTGAGCTTCGGCTCGCCGTTGACCATCATCCCGCAGCTGCCGCAGACCGCCATGCGGCACGACCAGCGGTGCGAGAGGCTCGGGTCGACGTGATCCTTCACGTAGTTGATTGCGTCGAGCACCTTCCACCCGTCTTCGACGGGCACCTGGTACTCCTGCGTCTTCGGGACCTCGTCGCGGTCGGGATCGAAACGCGTGATCTCGACCCGCATCGTCTTTCGCCCGTCGCTCATCAGTACTTGCGCTCCTGGGGCTCCCAGTGACCGAGCGCCACGTCCTTGCGGTCGAGCCGTGGGCCGTCGTCCGTTCGGTAAGCGAGCGTGTGGTAGAGGTAGCTCTGGTCGTCGCGGTTCGGGAAGTCACGGCAGGTGTGCGCGCCGCGCGACTCCTTGCGGTGCGCGGCCGAGACCGCCAGCGCCTCGGCGAGTTCGACCATGTTCATCAGCTCGAGAGCCGCAATCAGCTCGGTGTTGAAGACCTTGCTCGAATCCTCGAGGTGCAGGCCCGAGGCGCGCTGGCGGATCGACCGCATCTCGCCGGCGGTCACCGTCATGGTGTCCTGGTGGCGATAGACCCCGCAGCCGGACTCCATGGTCTTGTTCATCTCGACCCGCAGGTCGGCGATCTGCTCGTCGCCCTGGCGGCTGCCCCGAAGCGCGTCGACCCGCGCCGCCTCGGCCTCGGCCTGCTCGCGTAGCGACGTCTCGTTGCCCTCGCTGGTGCCGCGCGCGAAGTCGAGGCTATTGCGACCGGCCGCCTCGCCGAACACCAGGCACTCGGTCAGCGAGTTCGAGCCGAGCCGGTTGGCGCCGTTCAGCGAGGCCGAGGCGACCTCGCCCGCCGCGTAGAGCCCGGGCATCTCGGTCTCTGCGCGGATGTTGGTGTCGACGCCGCCCATCATGTAGTGGACGACCGGCCGGATCGGGATGTGCTCGTGGACCGGATCGACGCCCACGTAGGTCTTCGCGAGCTCGCGCACGAACGGGAGCTTGCTCATGATGTGCTCTTCGCCGAGGTGCGTGAGATCGAGCGCGCAGTGGAGCCCGTGCTTGTCGTCGATGCCGCGCCCGGCCTCGAACTCCTGGATGATCGCGCGCGAGATCATGTCGCGCGGCCCGAGCTCGGCCTTGGTGCCCACCCCGTAGTCGTAATCGATGAGGAAGCGCTCGCCGTCCTTGTTGCGCAGATAGCCGCCTTCGCCCCGCGACGCCTCGGTGATCAGGATGCCGGTGCCGGGCAGACCGGTCGGGTGGTACTGGACGAACTCCATGTCCTTCAGCGGAACGCCCTCGCGATAGGCGAGCGCCATGCCGTCACCGGTCTTGATGTTTCCGTTCGTCGTGAACGGGAAGATCTTGCCGGCTCCGCCGCTGGCCAGGATGACCGCCCGGCCCAGGATCGCGTGATACTCGCCCGTGCGGATCTCGAGTGCCGCGACGCCCTTGCTGGCGCCGTCCTCGGTGAGCAGCTTGGTGACGAAGAACTCGTCGTAGCGCACGATGTTCTCGAAACGCATCGAGTGCTGGAACAGCGAGTGCAGCATGTGGAAGCCGACCTTGTCGGCGGCGTACCACGTGCGCTTGATCGTCATACCGCCGAAGGCCCGAGTCGCGACGGTGCCGTCGTCGTTGCGGCTCCACGGACAGCCCCAGTTCTCGAGCAGCGCGAGCTCCTTCGGGGCCTGCTCGACGAAGTACTCGATGACGTTCTGGTCGCCGAGGAAGTCCGAGCCCTTCACGGTGTCGAAGCCGTGCAGCTCGAAGTTGTCGTCGTCGCGCGCGACGGCGGCGGCGCCTCCCTCGGCGGATACCGTATGGCTCCGCATCGGGTAGACCTTGCTCACCAGCGCGATGGAGGCGTTCGGGTCTGCCTCGGCGGCGGCGATCGCCGCGCGAAGACCCGCCGCGCCCCCGCCCACGATGACGATGTCGTGCCGGGATACCTGGACCACGCACCACCCCGTTCACTCGATTGAATCAGTGGAAGACGCCCGGCCGCACACGATGCGGCCACCTGAGCGGGAATGGGTTCTACCGAATCGCCCTCGGGACCGAAAGGTGATTCCCCCCTCAACGATTTGGACGTGCCCACGAGAATGGTGCCGACGGCCCGAGAGTCGGCCCCGGGGACCTCCCCTCGCCCGAGTGCCCGTTTCGCGGGCCAGAAGAGCCCGCCAGGCCCCGCCCGCAGGCCAGAACCAATTTCGTGGGCACCTCTCGACGATCTCAGTCACCGCACCCGCGGGAAGCTCACGCGGGGGACCCGCCCGCGAGCCCGACCATCCGAGGTTCCTGCTGGGTCAGGCAGTGCACCGCGCCGAGCCCCACCACGAGATCGGCGCTGGGGATTCCCACGACGGCGCGGCGCGGAAAGCACTCGGCGAGCACCGCCGCCGCCCGGGCGTCGCTGGGTTGCGCGAATACCGGCAGCAGGACTGCAGCGTTTCCCACATAGAAGTTCGCGTAGCTCGCCGGCAGCCGGTCTCCCGCGTGATGGACCGGCGCCGGCATCGGCAGCTCGACGACGTCGAGAGGCCGGCCGGCCGCGTCACGAGAGCCGCGCAGCCGCTCGAGGTTCGCGGCGAGTGCGGCGTGGTTGGCGTCGCCCGTGTCCTCCTCGACGGCGGCCACCACGACGCCCGGTGCGACGAAGCGGGCGATGTCGTCGATGTGGCCGTCCGTGTCGTCCCCCACGATGCCGTCGCCGAGCCAGATCACGCACTCGGTGCCGAGCGTCGCGGACAGCAGCTGCTCGACGTCCTCGCGGCGGCGCGGCGGCGCGCCGACCACGCGGTTCGGATTCAGCAGGCACGACTCGGTGGTCAGCACCGTGCCTCGCCCGTCTCCGTCGATCGACCCTCCCTCGAGCACCGCGTCGACCGCGCGGCGACGCTGCCTCGTCGAGGCGGCGATCCGCTCGCTGGCCGCCTCGTCGCGAGTCCACGGCGGGTACTTGCCGCCCCACGCGTTGAATCCGAAGTCGACCAGTACGGGCTCGCCCGAGGCGGCGTCCAGCACGAAGGTGGGGCCGTAGTCGCGAATCCAGGCGTCGTCGGTCGGTACGTGGAAGAAGTCGACGCCGGCTGCCGGGTCGACACCGTGCGCCCGCAGCAACGAGCGCGCACGGTCCTCGGCGGCGGAGTCGTCCACGAGGACGCGCACCCGCTCCGCGTCGACGAGCGCCTCCACGATGCGCGCATACACGGCCTCCACCCGCTCGAGCACACCGGGCCAGGTCTCGCGGCTCTTCGGCCAGCTGAGCCAGGTGGCCGTGTGCGGCTCCCACTCGGCGGGCCAGCGGACCGCGGCTTCCGCAGCCTCCCCGGCCTCCGGCGCAGCGGGCCGCATGCCGGTGCGGTCGCGCGTCACGTGCCGTCGCGGAAGCGGTGCGTCAGTTCGGCGTACGCGTCGACGCGGCGGTCGCGCAGGAACGGCCAGTCACGCCGCGTGCGCTCGACGGCGGCGAGGTCGCACTCGGCGACGAGGGTGGCGTCGGCGTCGGCCGGCGCGCGGGCGACCACCCGCCCGAAGGGATCGGCGACGAACGACTGGCCCCAGAAACGGATGCCCTCGCGCCCGGGCAGGTGCTCGTGGCCGACGCGATTGACCGCCGCCACGAACACACCGTTCGCGACCGCGTGCCCGCGCTGCACCGTCTCCCAGGCGTCGTGCTGCGCGGCGTCGACCGCGTCGCCCTCGTCGAACTGCCAGCCGATCGCCGTCGGGTAGAAGAGGATCTCCGCGCCGGCGAGCGCCATCAGCCGCGCCGCCTCCGGAAACCACTGGTCCCAGCACACGGCCACGCCGATGCGTCCGATCCGGGTGTCGAAGGCGGTGAACGGTCCGTCGCCCGGCGTGAAGTAGAACTTCTCGCAGTAGAGCGGATCGTCTGGCACGTGCATCTTGCGATGCGTCCCGGCGTGGCTGCCGTCCGCGTCGAGTACGACCGCCGTGTTGTGGTACACGCCGGCGGCGCGACGCTCGAAGATCGAGCCCACCACGACCACACCGAAGTCGGCCGCCCGCTTGGCGAGGATCTCGCTCGTTGGCCCGGGCACAGGCTCGGCCAGATCGAAGCGCACCGGATCCTGGTCCTGGCAGGGGTAGTGGGAGCGAAAGAGCTCCTGCAGGCACACGACGTCCGCCCCGCGGCGCGCCGCATCGCCGATCGCATCGAGGGCGCGCTCGAGATTGCGCGCCGGATCGGCTTCGGCGGCCTGCTGGACGAGCCCTACCGAGACGCTCCGGCGCTCCAGGGGGACCACGCTTTCCCTCGACATGTCGCGTAGTTAGAGAAACCACCCGGGGCCCGCAAGGGTGTGACCGGGGCTGTCACGAGCGGAGGGCAGCCTGGGGGGGACGCAAACAGAGGAGCGGGGTGGCCAGGTGATGAGGGAAGCGGTGGAGATCGCCGGGGTGGACGACAGGGAAGAGCCCTCGGACGCGAAAGGGACGGGGAAGGGCAAGGGGAAGGCGAGGGC
>CAZETS010000099.1:0-13767 GCA_964515335.1 uncultured Spirochaetaceae bacterium | reverse complement strand
GGCCTTGGTGTCCTGGCCGCCGATGTCGAGCACGGTGCGCGTGTTCGGGAACATGGCGTGCGCCCCGAGGCCGTGGCAGAGGATCTCCGAACGGATGTTCTCGCGGCGGAAGGGAAGGCGCGCTCGCCCGTAGCCGGTGCCGACGACACAGGCCTCGGTCAGCGCTTCTCGGGCGACGTCCTCGAGCTGGTTGCGCAGCCCGGCACGCCGGACGTCGTCGAGGTCGTGTCCCTCGAGGGCCTCATCGAGAGCACGCATGACGTTGCGCTCGAAGGTTATCTCGGGGACGTGATTCTCGACGCCGATGATCGACTTGTCGTAGAGCCCCATCATGAGATCGAACGGGACCCCGCGATCGCGGCAGCGGGGCTCCATGATCTCGAGGAGTCGGCTTCCCGCGAGGTCGCGGAAGAAGTTCGACCGACGCTCGCCGTCTTCGGAGAACATCGCGGCCGTCTCGTCACGTAGCGTCTCGAACGAGTCCGCGAGGACGTCCTTCGCCTGGGCGCCGACCGAGCCGAAGCGCGGGTCGGCGAGGTGCTCTTCGCACGCGGCCTGCAGCTCGTTGAGCTGCCCCGAGTACTGCTCGCGACGGAACGCGAGCTCGAGCCGACGCATGATGCCCTCCTGCTCCTCGTCATCGAACGAGTCGAGATCGGAGCGTTGACGAAACAGGTTGAAACGCGAGTCGATCAGGGCTTCGTTCTTGGCGACAGCGCAGGCGACATCGTAGTTCGAGCGACTGTTGGTGATGCCTCGTCCGATGACCTCGCCGCCCTCGTCGAGGACGACCGCCTTGGTCGTCGTGCTGCCGAGGTCGATGCCGATCACGATTCGCATGCAGTCTCTCCTTGCTTCTGGGCGAGCATCTGGAAGTACGACTCGAGCCGGTTCTTGACGTTGGACGCCGAGAAGTAGCGCGGGTCGACGAGATCGGTCTCGACGAACGCTCCCGGGATGCCGGTGCGTTGCTCGACGGCGCGGAGGATCAGGAGCTGACCCGCGGAGAACGAGTTGCAGCTCTTGATGCTGTTGATGAGGAAGCCGTCGGCGGAGTAGTCCTCGACGTACTTCGAGATCATGTCGGTGCGCGTCGGGAGGTTGAGGTTCGTGTAGCAGCCGAGGCAGTACTCGGCGAGCGTCTCGAGCGGGCGCTCGGGGTCGTGCCGGAACCCACGGTCGTAGGTGCCGCCGACCTTGGTGTAGGTGCTCGACACGACGACCGCGCCTTCATCGTGGAACATCTTCCAGAACTCGCGGAAGTGGGTCCAGTTGGGCGGTCCCTCGACGATGAGGCGGAAGCGTTCCTCCTCGAGCGGGCCTTCGGGAGTGATCGGGCCGACGCCCTGGCGCATGCGCTCCTCGACCTCGAGGCGCAGCTCCCGGTAGTAGGCCTCGGCCTCAGGCGTTCCGCGGAACGCTGTGAAGATCGGGCCGATGTAGTAGACGCCGCCGAAGTACGCGTCGATCGGCGAGGGCTTGTGCTTCGCCGATTCGAGCACCGCCACGAGGTCGTCCTCGGAGCGGGCCGAGCTGGCGAGCAGCTCCTTCAGGCGATCGATGTCGAACGCCTGCCCCGTCACCTCTTCGAACGTCGGGATCACATCGTCACGCAGTTGGCGCACCACGTACTCGCGCATCTCGTCGGTGATCTCGCCGTCGCCCTGGTAGGGGACGTGGAGCATCGCGACGGGGCAGCCTTCATACTCCTCGCGGAGCAGCTCGAACCACTTCATGAAGGTGAAGCACCCCGTGTACGAGAGCAGCAGCAGGTCGGGCGGCGGGATGCGTTCACCCGTCGGGCCGATGTTGCCTTTCTTGAGCATGCCGACGTCGCACTTGACGTAGGTGCAGACGTCTTCGGAGTGACCGTGGCGCTCGGCCTCGGCGATGTAGCCTCCCGATTGCTTGCGCATGCCTGATTGCAGCGCGTTGATCTCGGGGTGAACCGGCAGGCAGTCGAACGCCAGCATCAGTTCGGTCAGGTTGCCTGGCACGAACGTGTAGACGACCTTCTTGCCGGTCTCGTGGGCCGTCGTCAGTTTCTGGAAGTGCTCTGCAATCATCTCCTTCTGACGGGCCATCGACTCTTCTTTGTGGACGGGCGGGGCGGTCATACGGCGCTCCAGAGCTTGATGGAATCGGCGAACGTCCCGGCCTGCTCACGGATGGGCTGGAGCTGCCCGGTGTTCTCTGAGTACTTGAACGCGGTGGAGGGGATACCCGCGGCCTCGACGGCCTTCTGGAGCATCGGGCGCTCGAGGAGCGCCGGGTCGCAGAAACTCGGGGCGGCGAAGATGATGCCGTCCGCGTCGAGGCGGCGCACCGCGTCGATGAGGTCCTTGCCCTTCACGCCGGCCTTGGGCTCGTAGCGAGCGGGGTTGGCGATGGCGTGTTCGAGGTACGCGGCGACGATCGCCTCGATCGGATCGCCTTCAGCCGCGACGTCCTCGGCAAACCAGCGATTCACCAGCATGAAGTCGTCGTCGACGACGTAGCAGCCCGCTCGTTCGAGGGTGCGGATGAGGTCGAGCGGCGGCTGCTCGCAGAACGAGCCCGAGACGACGACTCGACTGTTGTCGAGCTCCGGCCGTTGTTCCGCCTCGGTCGCGACGAGGTAGTCGGCGACGAGCTGGTTGTGCTCCTCGACCGGAAGAACCATGCCGGCCCGCTGCAGGAGGTAGACCTCCGACGTCGGCGCCTGCCATGGCAGCCTGGCCCGACGCTCGTAGAGCGACCGGATCAGGCGGCGGTTCTCGTCGTACAGCAGGGTCGATGCGCGCAGCTGATCGTCGGTGACCTCTCGTCCGGCGATGCCGGCGAGGTCGGAGCGGAGCCTCTGCAACTCGGAGTTGAAGAAGCGACCGCCACGCTCCGGATCGAAGTTCTGCGGGACGTCGACGTAGCGGACGTAGGCGTCGGGCTGCAGCATCTGCCACATGCCCGACAGGTTGCGGATCACGTCGCAGATCGATGGGAACAGGCAGCCATCGAGGAAGTCGAGATTGCCCTTCAGCGCCAGCTCGATGACCGAGCGTGGGAAGTGGCAAATGTAGCTCTGGAAGAACGCGTCGCCACGGATGATCTCGAGCTTGTCTCCGCCGCCCAGGATGCCCACGGGCAGCATGCCGGCCGCATGGATGATCTCGCGCGGGACCCAGGTCGGGAGGTAGCCGATGGCATGGCGGCCTGGTTCGGCTTCCTTCCACTCCCGGCATGCGGCGAATTCCAGGTCTTCGTACAGCGCTTCGCAGCGGCTGACGATCTCGGCGACGCGGCTCATCCATCGCTCCATTGGGGACGGCGCTTCTCGAGGAACGAGTTCAGGCCTTCGAGGGCGTCGCGTGTCGTCATGAGTTCTGAGATGTAGAGGCGCTCCATGTCGTCCAGAGTCGACCGCATGCGTTCATGCAGCTCGAAGCGCGCGGCGCGCACGGCGTACTGCAGGGTCGTTGCGCTCTTGTCCGCGAGGTACGTCTCGAACCAGGCCCGGGCCGCCCCGGTCGGGTCTTCGGCGACCTCGTCGGCGAGCCCCAGCACGACGGCTTCCTCGGCGGGGAGGGAGCGACCGGAGAGCAGGACGTCGTCCGCCGCGGCCTGCCCCATGCGCGTCGGCAACATGATCGACGCGACCGGGGCGAACACGGCGAGCTTGATCTCGGGCTGGCCGAGATGGGCGTCGGGCGCGACGAAGACCCGGTGGCAGAACGACGCCAGCTCGCAGCCGGCGCCGAGAGACTGACCGCGGACGGCGGCCAACGTCGGCACGGACAGCGACATCAGGTCGCGGAACATGCCGTGGAATCCGCCGAGCATGTCCCCCATCTGGTCGGGGAGGTGTTCCTCGACCGACGCGCCGTACGAGAAGTGCGGGCCCTCGTGGTCGAACAGGACCGCGCGCAGGGACGGGGTCTGGGCGGCGCTCTCGAGCGCACAGCGGATCTCTCCGATCATCGCGGCGTCGAGGATGTTCGCCTTGGGCCGGGCGAGAGCGATGCGCAGCAGCTTGCCGTCACTCTCGTAGCCGACGTCGATGTGCTCGTAGTCGCGCTTGCCGGGATCGTCCATGGGGAAGGGCGGCGTCATCAGGCGTCTCCCTTGGGCAGGATCTCGTCGATGAGATCGAGATCGAACGAACGTCCCTCGGCGACGGCGCGACGCAGGGCGACGAAGTCGACCTCTCGGTTGCCGCGAGGGCCCTCGTTGAACGCGCGGAAGCCGGCGCGGGCCTCGGTCATCATGTTGACGGAGAGCCAGGCGCGGTTGGTCTCCTTGTTGCGATCCCAATGCTCGAGCTTGTGCTTGCGCACGGACTCGATGGTCTTGGTGAGGCAGCCCGGCATCATGAGGACGAGCTTGGCGCACAGGCGCTCGACCGCTTCGTCGAGGGGCGTGAGGTCGATCTCGCCGGACTTGATCGCCGCGCGGCCCTCCCGGAACGCGTCACCGGTCTTCATCGACCCGTGGACGATCTTGCCGCCGTCGTGCCAGCGATCGGTGACGACGGTCGGGTTCGGGACGACCTTGCCGTCGATCTTGAGAACCGGGACGACCTCGGTGATGAGGCCGTAGCGTTCGGCTTCGTACGCGGTCCACGTCTCGCAGAGCGTGCACGACTGCATCGCGCGCTCGACGCCGACGAAGGTCGGGAGGAAGTCGGTCGAGCCGCCATCGGGGGCCGAGCCGTGCTTGGGGCCCGCCTGGCCGAAGGTCGCGAGGTCGGATGCGACCGTGAAGTCGCACGCCATCCCGATCTCCTGGCCGCCCGCGATACGCATTCCGTTCACCCGACAGACGACCGGCTTGTCGCAGCCGAGGATGGCCGAGACCATGTCGTTGAAGAGCCGCATGTACTGGCGGTACTCCTCGGGGCGACCGGAGTAGTACTCGGCGTACTCCCTGGTGTTGCCGCCGGTGCAGAACGCCTTGTCGCCGGCCGCGGTGAACACCACGGCGACGACGTCTCGTTCGCACGACGCACGGCGGAAGGCGAGGATGACGTCCTTGACCATGTCGGTCGTGTAGGAGTTGTACTGGGCCGGGTTGTCGAGGGTGATCCAGACGTTGAAGAGGCCTTCTGCAACCGTGCCGTCAGGCAAGGTGGCCAGACGTTTTTCCCAGAGGACGCCCTCGCGGGGGCCCCCACCATCGAGAGTGTGGTCGTTGAGGTTCAGGGTCATGGCATCCGACTCGGTCATGGAACCAGTACCGGGCGACGGTCCAGGGAATGTGAACGGGCGGCCGCCAGCACCTCGTTCACTTCGTCCATCGCGAACTCTCGGACGAACGGTTCGATCTTGACGCTGCCGTCGCGCACGAGCTCGAGCACGGCTGGGTAGTACTCGGGCAGGCAGCCCCAGTTGCCCTCGCACTTCGCGTCCAACGCCATCAGGTTCGAGATCCGGACGTTGACCGGCTCACGGGTGAACCCGACGACCGCGAGATAGGCGCCGTGGTTGAGAAGGGAGAACGCGGTGGTCTGGCCTGCGGTCGATCCCGAACATTCGAAGATCCGCCATCGCGTGCGGGGCAGACCGTGTTCCTTGCCGAAGCTCCGCACCTGTTGCTTGAGCGCGCGCCCGTCGATCTCAGCCGGGTTGATGGCGAGATCGACTCCGTATTCCTGCATGCGCTCGAGCTTCGCGGCGTCCACGTCGATACCGATCACCACCGCGCCGCGGGCCTTGGCGATCTGAGCGCAGAAGCCGCCGACGCCACCGAGACCGACGACGACCGCGACCTCGCCTCCCTGCAGCTCCGACCGGTGGACGGCCTGGTACGGCGTCGAGATCGCGTCGGCGATGACGGAGTAACGGCGGAGAGCCGCGTCGTCGCAAGTGTCGGGAACCGGACAGAGGCCCAGGGCGGGGACGACGAGGTGACTCGCGAAACCGCCGTGGATGTCGTTGCCCGGCATTCGCTGCCTGGCGCAGATCGAGCCGCGACCCTCCTCGCAGTCGACGCAGCCGCCGCACGGCATCACGGCCGGGACGATGACACGCTTGTCCTGCCAGTCGGTGGCGTCGGCGGCGGTGGCGACGACCCTGCCGGAGACCTCGTGTCCGAGGGCAAGCGGCAGTTCGTGTCGCGTCTGGACGCCGTCATAGAGAAACCCGAGATCGGTGTGGCACATCCCGCAGGCCGCCACCTCGACCACGACTTCACCGCGTTCCGGCGTGAACACGGGGACTTCGACCTTCACGAGCGGCTGCTCCGGCTGCCGCATTTCCCAGCGATATCCCTCGACCATGTCGTCTCCCACAGGTGGATCCATGGAGTCGAGGGGTGCAACGCAAGCCGCGGGCCCCGCTTGCAGGTTGAGGCAATACAGGGCTTCTGATGATCGTCAGGTCCGGGGAAACCCCACCGGCGGGGAGGATTCCGCAGTCGACCCCCCTCGGCCGGGGGATTCTCGCCCGCACCTGACTCGCGTCAGTGACCGACGCGAGGATTGGATCAGTCCTTCTCGATCACATCCCGCGCCCAGGCGATGGCTGCCATGGCGCCGGGGAATCCCACGGTCGGCATGAGCAGCAGCAGGGCGTGATAAATCTCCTCCTCGCTCACGCCGGCGCGCAGGGCCTTGCGGACGTGGGCGTGCAGGCCGCCTTCGAGGCGAGCAGCGCCGGAGATGCAGACCTTGAGCAGGGCCCGCGTCTTGTCGTCGAGGGGGCCAGCGCCGTGCACGCTGTTTCCGAGCGATTCGTAACCCTCTGCGACCCCGGGAAAGCGTTCTTGAAACCAGCGGAAATGCGACGGGACTGCGCTCATGGGGAGCTTTCGGTGTGGGTCAGGGGCGGGGGGAGTACGGGCAACGTGCACGCGCTCTCCACGCCGGGGTGGGTCGCGTAGTGCAAGCGTCATGCCGCAACGCTGACAAAGGGGACCGCGGGGCACAGCGGTTGCGGTTCGCAGGGCAGCGCCGGTCGTCGGCGCGGGAGACGACCGTGGCGAACAACGACGAACGCGGCGCCAGCGGCGCCAACGGTGGATTCCAGACGCTGATCGAGCCCTTCCGGATCAAGGTCGTCGAACCGATCCGGATGTCGACCAGGGAAGAGCGGGTTCGGTGGCTCGAGGGCGCGGGGTACAACCCGTTCCTGCTGCTCGCGGATCGCGTGCTGATCGACCTCCTCACCGACTCGGGCACGAGCGCCATGAGTCAGGATCAGTGGGCCGGGCTCATGCGGGGCGACGAGTCGTACGCCGGGGCCCGCAGCTGGGTCAGGTTCCGTGACACCGTCAAGGACGTCACCGGCTTCGACCACGTGATCCCCGTGCACCAGGGCCGCGCGGCCGAGCGCATCCTGTTCTCGACGACGGTGAAGCCCGGGCAGCGCGTGCTCAACAACACGCACTTCGATACGACTCGGGCGTCGGTCGAGGCCGCCGGCGGTGTCGCTGTGGACCTGCCGTGCGAAGCGGCGAACGACCTCGAATCGGACAACCCGTTCAAGGGCGACCTCGATCTCGGCCGCGCGCGCGCCGAACTCGAGGAGCACGGCAAGGAAGGGGTCGCCCTGGTCATGATCACCGTGACCAACAACTCGGGCGGCGGCCAGCCGGCGAGCCTCGCCAACGTAACGGCCGCATCGGAGCTGGCGCACGAGTTCGGCGTACCGTTCTACCTCGACTCATGCCGCTTCGCGGAGAACTCCTGGTTCATCAAGAAGCACGAAGTCGGCCAGCAGGATCGCACGATCGAGGAGATCGCCCGCAGCTTGTTCGACCTGGCCGACGGCTGTACGTTCAGCGCAAAGAAGGACGCCCTCGCGAACATCGGCGGCTTCCTCGCCACCCGCGACCCCGACCTCGCCCGTCAGGAACGCAACCTCCTGATCCTCACCGAAGGCTTCCCGACCTACGGCGGCCTCGCCGGCCGCGATCTCGAAGCCGTCGCGCAGGGCTTGCGCGAGGTCATGCACCAGGACTACCTCGACTACCGCCTCGGCGCCGTCGCCTACGTCCATGAACGCGCCCTCGCGGCCGGCGTCCCGCTCCTGTGCCCGGCCGGCGGTCACGCCGTCTACGTCGATGCGCGCCGCTTCCTACCCCACGTCCCGCACGAGCAACTTCCGGGCATGGCCGTCGCCGGCGCCCTCTACGAAGAGGGAGGCATCCGCGGCGTCGAGATCGGCACCTGCATGTTCGGCCACACCGACGAAGCCACGGGCAAGGAAGTCCCCCACGTCCAGGACCTCGTCCGCCTCGCCATCCCGAGACGCGTCTACACGCAAAGCCACATGGACTACGTCATCGAAGTCCTGGCCAAGACGTACGGACGTCGTGACGAGATCGGCGGACTCGAGTTCACCTACCAGCAGCAACCGCTGCGTCACTTCACTGCGCGGTTCAAGCGGCTGTAGTGAACCGCCGTCAGCCAGCGGTTGAAACCGACCGGCGCAGAAGTGCGTGCCCTACGCCTCGAAGACCGGACGCCTCGACCACGAGCGGCGTCCGTCGCGGCGCAGGACCAGCCACCAGACGAAGAGCCCCGTCGTCGCGATTCGGCACCACACGGGGAACGCGGCCGGGAGGCTTGCGCTGAGGTCCACGAGGGCGCCGTCACCCGGGACGGGGCCGAGGCCGAACAGCCCGGGAAGGCGATACCAGTAGTAGCAGGCGATGGCCGACGCGGCGAAGGCGCGGAAGGCGACGCGGCGTGCGTCGCCGTGGACGACGGAGAGGACGACCATCAGCGCAGCGAGGGTGACCAGGCCGGCCGCATAGGGCATGCCGTACGCGAAGCCGAGGTGGCTGAATCCCTCGAGGCCGTGCCAGTCGGGGACCTGGAACCAACCCCAGATGATCCCGGGGAAGGCGCCGATCAACAGCAGACCGGCGATGCGACGCTCGAGGCCTTCGTTCACGCCGAGCAACGGATCGGCATTGGGCGTCGAGTCCGGGCAGATGGTCACGCACCGCGCGCATTTCGTGCAGTGGGCGTTGTCGAAGGTGACGGCCGGTTCGGACCCGTACAGGCGTTCGACGCCGTGGACGGGGCAGAGGCCGGAGCACCACGCGCTCTTCCAGTCGAAGCGCGTTCCAAGGGTGGCGGACACGACGGCGACGATGATCAGCGTGACCGCCGTGCTGACGCCACTCGTGTCGAGGATGACGTGCCGCAGCGGAACGAGCAGGAAGAGGAGGATGACGCCGATGAGGAAGAGCCGGCCCTGCAGCTTCGCCGAGGGCCGACGGCGATCGGAGATGCCCATGTGCCGCGCCGCGAGGGCCGTCGTCGCGAGGGGGCAGATGTTGCGCCACAGACCGGGAGCGATGGCGAGGATCGCCGGGGCCGCGGGGATGAGGACGTTCCAGAACGCGTGCAGGCCGACCGTTGGCCAGGCAAGCAACAGGACCACGATCGCGAGGCCGACGAGCCAGACCGCTCCCTGAGCGGTCCTCCAGGCCCGGATGTTGGTGGTCGTCGTGGTGGCGTTCACGGACATGTCCTCGCAAGCAAGTCGTATGCCGTCATTGGAGATTCCACCCGGATCGGGCGTGAGGGAGCCCCCCGTTCGATGCGTGGCACGGTCGGTCGATCATGAACATCCACGACTCCCATACGCACCTGTTCTCCAGACCGTTCTTCGACGCTCTGGCCGCTCTCTCTGCTTCGGGAGGGGATTCTCCCGAGTTGCTCGCGGAGGTCTCTGCGAAAGGGGGGTGGAGGTGCCTGGCCCCGATCGCGGTCCCCGCCCGGCGATCCTGCAGACACAGACGGCGGGTAGGCGGTTGCAATCCCCTGCGCATCGATCCCCTGCGTGTTAATCCCCTGCGTGTTAATCCCCTGCGCGTTGGTCACCTGTGCATTAATCCCCGCCGACCGGGCAGGATCAGCGGGCTTCTTGTGGGCCCGCCGCGGGTCTCGCGGGGACACGGAAACAGACGCACCCAGGGAGGGCGGGAAGACCGCCCCCGTCGCGATAGAATCAACGCGTCCCCGCCATGCCCCGGTCCGGCCCGACGCCGGCGAGGAACTTCATGCGACCTGTCATCGCCACGACCATCGCGGCAACGATCCTCCTCATGCTGCTCGGAGCCTGCTGCGACGCCGAACCCGATTCGACGTCGGCGACGCCGACCGGCCCCGTCACGTACGAGGACGCGACCACCGCAGCCGGGATCGCGTTCCAGCACTTCAATGCCATCCGGGCATCGGTCCTTCCCGAAGACATGGGATCGGGAGCTGCCTGGGGAGACGTCGACGGCGACGGCGACGAGGACCTCTATCTCCTCAACTACGCCGGCCCGCTGCTCGCGCCGATGGAGACCATCAAGAAGCGCAAGGGCAACGAGTTCTTCCGCAATCAGGGCGACGGGACGTTCGTGAACGCGACGGCCGACGTCGGCCTCGCCCGCAGCGCCCGCGACGCCGCCGCGTTGTTCGCCGACCTCGACCGCGACGGCGACCAGGATCTGGTCGTCACCGGGATGGACGGCTGCATGCTGTACAGGAACGACGCCGGCAAGTTCACCGACGTCACGGCGGGCTCCGGCATCGATCGGGTCTCAGGGATGGCGCTCGGCCCGGCCCTGGGCGACTTCGACCTCGACGGCGACCTCGATCTCTACATCCCCTGCTACGTCACCTTCCCGACGGAGAAGGCGCGCGACCGCCGCCTCGTCGGAGGGCGTCCCGAACCGTGGACGACGCCGGCGAGCTATCCCGCCCAACCGAACGTCCTGCTGCGCAATGACGGCGCGCTGAGATTCGTCGACGTCACCAAACAGGCCGGCGTCGAGAACGGCAACGGTCGCAGCATGCAGGCCGTCTTCGTCGACCTCGACGGTGACCGCTACCCCGAGCTCTTCGTCGGCAATGACCAGTCACCGGACATCCTCTTCTCGAACCGGGGCGACGGCACGTTCGAGGACGTGAGCCTCGCTTGCGGCCTGTGGGACCCGCGCGCCAGCATGGGCGTGGCCGTCGGCGACATCGACGGCGATCGCGACGTCGACCTTCATCTCACGCACTTCGTGCAGGAGCCTCCTGCGCTCATGCGCAACGACTCGCGCAAGGCGACGGCGGACGAGCCCGGTCACCTCCTGTTCCGGGACGTCGCCGAGCAGAGCAGTCTGCTGGCGGCGTGGTACCGCAGCCTGGTCGGCTGGGCGACGGCGCTGCAGGATCTCGACAACGACGGCGACGTCGACCTGATCGCGTTCCACGGCAGCACCATCGAGGACGAGCTCACGCAGGAGGTCTTCACCGACCCGAAGCTCCTGCCGCAGCACCCCCTGATCCTCACCAACGATGGCAAGGGTAACCTGACCGACGTCCGCGCGGGTGCCGGGCCTTTCTTCGAGGAGCTCATGGTCGTCCGCGGCGGCGCCTTCGCCGACTACGACCAGGACGGACGCCTCGACGTGGTCGTCAACGTCCACGCGGGGCGCGCCCGGCTGCTTCGAAACACGTCTGGCAACGAGCACGGCTGGCTACGGGTGAAGCTCGTCGGCACCAGGTCGAACCCGGACGGGGTCGGCGCCGTCGTCGAGCTCGAGCTCGACGATGGGCGCATCCTGCATCGACAGATCGTCTGCGGGTCGAGCTACCTCGCGGGTGACTCCCTTGTCGCCGCGTTCGGGACGGGCGCAGCCGCACCGAAGACTCTATCCGTCACCTGGCCGGTGACCGGTCACACCCAGGTCGTCGAAGCGCCGGAGCCAAACCGCACGATGACCGTCAGGGAGCCTGAATGATGAAGTCACTCACGACCTCGATCCTCGTCCTCGCCATGGCGTTCGCCTTCGCCGCTTGCGGCGAGGACGCGCCCGAACAGACCGACCACGAAGCGTCGCACGAGACCGCCCACGGTGATCGGAGCCCAACCGGCGGCAAGCTCGAAACCGATCCGATCCCGTACCGGGCCAAGGGATCGAAGCCGGCGCTCACCAAGCCCGAGTTCCGGGCGGCTGACGACGTCCCGCTCCCTGACGGGCTGAACGTCATCGGCGTCGTCATCAACGGCGAGGCCAAGGCCTACCCCACGTTCATCCTCAACCAACATCAGGTCGTGAACGACTGGCTCGGGGGCGTGCCCATCGCCCCCTCCTGGTGAAGCAGCGAGCAGACGGTCATGGTTCATGACCGACGCGTGGGCGAGAAGGTCCTCGAGCTCGAGATGTCCGGCGAGGTCAAGCTCGGCAACCTCATCATGTACGACAAGACCACCGACACCCGCTGGCTCCAGATGAACGGCGAGGCCCTTCGCGGCCCGATGAAGGGCGAGGCACTGAAGGCGCTCGAAGACGCCCAGGTCGAGAAGGCGATCTCGTGGAAGAAGTGGCAGGAGCGCCACCCCAAGACGCAGGTCCTCTGGTGCGGACACTGCTTCAACGAGGGTAAGTAGACGGCAGCAACCAGTCCCCGGCCGGCGACGTCTACTCCCCCGCCGACAGCAGCTTCAGCACCGCCTCCCCCAGCGCCTCCCGAAGACCGGAAACGCCGCCCCATCATCACGGTACGACGCCACCAGAGACGTCCATGCCAGATCCGTCGCCTTTGCATCAACGCCGCTGAACACACGACGGCGAACGGATGCCAGCGTTCATCGTCCGCCTCGTGAACCTGTTCCGCGCCTTCGCAGCCGACGGTGCCCGCATCGCCCTGGAGAACGTCGCTCTCCGGCGGCAGTTGCTCGTCCTGAAGCGCTCGGCCTAGCGCTCACGCATCAACGAGAGCCGCCGCACCTTCCGGATCTTGATGCGCCGGACGCTCGGCGATTGGAAGGAGTCCCTGCACGTCGTCAAGCCAGGGACCGTCATCAGATGCGACTCGATCGAAGATCGGCGTCCGTCCGGACGGAGTCAGCGTCACGGTCTACCGTCGGGCAATCCGCACGATGGCCCTGCGGATGGGGTCTTCGGGACCCCTGCACGCCACCATCCTGCACATCCTGGGGCTGGATCACACCCAGGTGACCTGGGTCCAGAACGGCAGCGAACGTCGGCTCACCGACGTCCACGGCCACGTCATCACCGACGTGCTGGCCTGAGCCCTACCCCATGAACGGGTAGCGCCAGTCCTTGGGCGGGACGAAGGTCTCCTTGATGGTGCGGGCGGAGCACCAGCGGAGGAGGTTGAGCTTGGAGCCCGCCTTGTCGTTGGTGCCGGAGGCGCGGCCGCCGCCGAAGGGCTGCTGGCCGACGACGGCGCCCGTGGGCTTGTCGTTGATGTAGAAGTTGCCCGCCGCGTGGCGCAGCCGATCCGCCATGTGCACCGCCGCGTAGCGGTCCTGGGAGAAGATGGCGCCGGTGAGGGCGTAGGCCGACGCGGTGTCGCAGGAGGTCAGGGTGTCCTCCATGTCGCCGTCCTCGTACACGTGGATGGTGAGCACCGGACCGAAGATCTCCTCGCACATGGTGCGGAAGTTCGGGTTGGAGGTGGTGATGACCGTGGGCTGGATGAAGTAGCCCTCGGAGTCGTCGTACTCGCCGCCGCTGAGGATCTCGGCGTCGGAGGCCTGCCTCGCGTGGTCGATGTAGCCGGAGATGGTGCTGAAGGCGTTCTTGTCGATGACCGCGTTCATGAAGTTGGAGAAGTCCCGCGGGTCCCCCATCTTGATCTGGGCGACCTCCGCCGTCAGCCGGTCCCGGTACTCGTCCCAGATGGACCGGGGGATGTAGGCGCGGCTGGCGGCGGAGCACTTCTGCCCCTGGTACTCGAAGGCGCCGCGCACGGTGGCGGTCACCAGGGCCTCCAGGTCCGCCGAAGGGTGAGCGAAGATGAAGTCCTTGCCGCCGGTCTCGCCGACGATGCGT
>CAZETS010000098.1:3096-13804 GCA_964515335.1 uncultured Spirochaetaceae bacterium | reverse complement strand
GGCACGGTTCGCCGTCTAAGCGCCGAAACCCACCGCGAATCGACAACTTCGAGTCTTCTTGGGCCCAATCTTCGAGCCACCTCTGATGGGAGGAGAATGCGGCGACGAAGGCGGGGCTTCGTTCGCGTCGGATCTCGCGTAGGATCCGTCGAGCGATCCAGCAGGGAGCCGATCCGTGGAGTGCTTGAAGAAGGCGGACGCCGACCCGGCGGCCGCGGACCTCGAGGTGCGGACCACCGTCGAGCGCATGCTCCGGGGAATCCGCGAGGGCGGCGAGGACGCCGTCCTCGCGATCGCCCGCGAGCTGGACGGCTGGACGGGCGATGTCGTCCTGAGCGAGGAGAAGAAGCGCGACCTGATCGCCCGGGTCTCCGAGCCCGAGAAGGACGACGTGCGCTTCGCCCACACCCAGATCGAGCGCTTCGCCCGGGCGCAGCGCGAGAGCATTCGCGAGTTCGCGCTCGAGACCGAGCCCGGCGTGCGGCTCGGTCAACGTCTCGTGCCCGTGCAGTGCGCGGGCTGCTACGTCCCGGGCGGGCGCTACGCCCACGCGGCCTCGGCTCTGATGAGCATCACGACGGCGAAGGCGGCCGGCGTGCCCTTCGTCGTCGCCGCCTCACCGCCGCGCGGAGACGCGATCGCCCCGGCAACCGTCTACGCGATGGATCTCGCCGGCGCCGACGTGATCCTCGAGATGGGCGGCGTCCAGGCCGTCGCCGCCATGGCGCACGGGATGTTCGGCGCCCGCGCGGCGGACATCCTGGTCGGCCCGGGCAACGCGTATGTCGCCGAGGCCAAGCGGCAGCTGTTCGGCGAGGTGGGCATCGACCTGATCGCCGGGCCGACCGAGAGCGCGATCATCGCCGACCACACCGCCGACCCGATGACGGTGGCCGTCGACCTGACCAGCCAGGCCGAGCACGGCACCGATTCGCCGGTGTGGCTGTTCACGACGTCGCGCGAGCTCGCGGAGGCGGTCGTCCACATCGTGCCCCGCGTGGCGCGTGACATGCCGAGCGGCGACGTCGTCCTCGCCGCCTGGGAGCGCCACGGCGAGGTCGTGCTCTGCGACGACCGGGAGGAGGTCTGCCGCGTCTCGGATCGCTACGCGAGCGAGCACCTGCAGGTGATCGCCGAAGACCTCGACTGGTGGCGCGACAACCTCTGCAACTACGGCTCGCTCTTCCTCGGCGAGGGCTCCACGGTGACCCACGGCGACAAGTGCTCCGGCACCAACCACATCCTGCCGACCCGGCGCGCGGCCCGCTACACGGGCGGCCTCAACGTGATGAAGTTCCTGAAGGTGCTCACCTGGCAGGAGATCGACACCGAGGCGAACCGCGCCTTCAGCGCCGCAGGCTCGCGAATCAGCCGCCTCGAGGGCATGGACGGACACGCCCGCGCCTGCGACTGGCGGCTTCGCAAGTACTTTCCCGACGCGACATGGGACTTCGAGGTCGCGGATCAGAAGCGCTACTCGTGAAGCGCTTCGAGCGGTCGTTCACCCGGCAGGAGCCCATCCCCGAGGCCGGCATCGAGCGGGCCGTCGAGGTGCTGCGCTCGGGCCGGCTGCACCGCTACAACACCGAGCCCGGCGAAACCTCCGAGACCGCGCTGCTCGAGGCCGAGTACGCCGTCTACCAGGGCAGCCGCTACTGCCTGGCCGTGGCTTCGGGCGGCCAGGCGATCCAGATCGCGCTCCGCGCGGCGGGCGTCGAGCCGGGAGACCGGGTCCTGGCCAACGCCTACACGCTGGCACCGGTGCCCGGCGCCATCCACGCGACCGGAGCCGAGCCGGTCTTCGTGGAGATCGGTGACGACTGGCTGACCGACGTCGACGACCTGCGCGCCAGGGTAGAGAGCAGCGGGGCGCGCTTCCTGCTGCTCTCGCACATGCGGGGTCACATCGCCGACATGGACGCCATCGCGCAGCTCTGCGAAGAGCACGGGGTGACGTTGATCGAGGACTGCGCGCACACCATGGGCGCCTCGTGGGACGGCACGCGCTCGGGCAATTTCGGCCGCGCGGCCTGCTTCTCGACGCAGACCTACAAGCACCTGAACTCCGGCGAAGGCGGACTGCTCACCACCGACGACACGGAGCTCGCCGCCCGCGCGGTGATCCTTTCGGGCTCCTACATGCTCTACGAGCGCCACGGCGCGGTGCCGCCGCCCGAAGCCTTCCTGAAGATCCGCCTCGAGACGCCGAACTGCTCGGCCCGCCTCGACGAGCTGCGCTCAGCCCTCCTGCGCGCCCAGCTGCCGTCGCTCGACGCGAACGTGCGGCGCTGGAACGAGCGTTACCGCGCACTCGAGGAGGGGCTCGGCGGCGCAGCGGGGCTGCGCATCGTCGAGCGCGACCCGCGCGAGGCGTTCGTCGGCTCGTCTTTCCAGCTGCACACCGACGGCATGGGCCCGGACGAGATCCGCCGCCTGCTCGATGCCTGCCTGGCGCGAGGCGTCGAGCTCAAGTGGTTCGGCGAGGCCGATCCGGTGGCGTTCACGAGCCGGTACGACAGCTGGCGGTACCTCGGCCGGGTCCCCGCTCTGCCCAGGACCCTGGAGGTGCTCTCGACCACTTGCGACATGCGCGTGCCGCTCACGTTCACCACGCAGGACTGTCGCGACATCGCCGGGATCATCGCCGAGGAAGCGGCCCGCATCGCAGCGGCGAGCTGACGGCCGCGTTGCCCCGCCCCCAGCACGAAGGAGCTTCATGAGCGACACGTTCGAGAGCCACCTCGAGTGCTCCCTCACCGGCAAGCGCTACGAGGCGCGGCAGATCCACGGACTCTCCGAAGCGGGGCGACCGCTGCTCGTGCGCTACGACCTCGACACCCTCGCCGCCCGCGTGTCGAAGCGCGACGTCGAGCAGTCGGCCGAGCCCGGCTTCTGGCGCTACGCGCCCTTCCTCCCGGTGCGCGATCCCGACAACCGCATCTCGCTCGGCGAGGTGGTGACGCCCCTCGTCGCCCTCGAGCGATCGGCCGGGTGGCTCGGCGCGAAGCCCGGCCGCGCCATCGTCAAGGACGAGGGACGGCTGCCGACCGGCTCGTTCAAGGCCCGCGGACTGTGCCTCGCCGTCTCGATGGCGCGCGAGCTCGGCATCGAGCACATGGCGATCCCCACCAACGGCAATGCGGGCGCCGCGTTGGCCGCCTACGCGCGGCGAGCGGGGCTGCGCGCGACCGTGCTGTGCCCGGCGGACACGCCCGACATCAACATCCGCGAGATCCAGCAGCAGGGAGCCGACACCTGGCTGGTCGACGGACTCATCAACGATTGCGGAAGGATCGTCGGCGAGGGCAAGGAGGCAGTCGGCTGGTTCGACACCTCGACCCTCAAAGAGCCGTACCGGATCGAGGGCAAGAAGACGATGGGCCTCGAACTCGCCGAGCAGCTGGGCTGGACCCTGCCGGACGTGATCTTCTACCCCACCGGCGGCGGTACCGGACTGATCGGCATGTGGAAGGCCTTCCACGAACTCCGCTCCATCGGCTGGATCAGCGGCAAGCTGCCGCGCATGGTCGCCGTGCAGGCGGAAGGCTGCGCGCCGATCGTCAAGGCCTGGGCGGAAGGCGAGGAGCACGCGCCGCTCTGGGAAGACGCGCACACCGTGGCGGCCGGCATCCGGGTCCCCATCGCGGTGGGCGACTTCCTGATCATCCGGGCCGTCCGCGAGTCGGACGGCTTCGCGATCGCGCTGCCCGACGAGGAGATCATGGCCGCCCGCGACGCCATCGCGGCCGAGGAGGGGCTGCTCCTGTGTCCCGAGGGCGCGGCGACGGCGGCCGCCTACAAGCGCGCGCTCGCCGACGGCAGGGTGGGAGCGGACGAGACCGCAGTGCTCTACAACTGCGCGACCGGCCTCAAGTACCCGATGGACCCCGTCTCGCAGCAGCTCCAGAAAGCCGGGCCGATCGATTGGGCCCGGTTCGCGGTATGATGCTCGGCTGAAACGACGCCGAGCCGAGGAGTGACACATGGAATTCGACCTGATGACGGGCGGGCTGACCTGGAAGAAGAGCGCCGAACTCGCGCAGCGCCTCGAATCGGCGGGCTTCTCCGGCATGCTGTTCACCGAAGCCGGCACGGTGCCGTGGATGATGATCTCGTCTGCCGCGATGGCCGCGCCCAGTCTGCACTTCGCCACCGGCATCGCGGTGGCGTTTCCGCGCAGCCCGATGATCTCGGCGCAGATCGCCTGGGAGCTGGCGCAGAACACCGAGGGGCGCTTCCGCATCGGGCTCGGCAGCCAGGTGCGCGGCCACATCGTGCGCCGCTATGGCGCCACCTGGGACAAGCCCGCGCCGCAGATGCGCGACTACGTGGGCGCCTTCAAGGCCTGCATCCGCGCCTTCCGCGGCGAAGAGAAGCTCTCCCACGACGGCCCCTACTACAAGCTGAGCCTGCTGCCGGGCCAGTGGGCGCCGCCGCGCCACGGCTTCGAGGACGTCAAGGTCGACATCTCGGCCGTCGGCCCCCACATGTGCCGCGTGGCCGGCGAGCTCTGCGACGGCGTCCACGTGCACCCCATGCACTCGATGCACTACGTGGAGAAGCGGCTGCTTCCGTCACTGGCCGAGGGCGCCGACAAGGCCGGCCGCAAGGTCGACGAAATCGAGCTGACGATTCCTGTCTTCGCGATCCCCGGCGACACGCCCGAGGAGCGCGAGCGCATGCTGCAGGTGACGCGCACCCAGATCGCCTTCTACGGCTCGACGCCCAACTACGCGTTCCAGTTCGACGACCTCGGCTTCCCCGGCACGACGCAGAAGCTCGGCGCCCTGATGAAGGCCGGCGACATCGGCGGCCTCGGCGCAGCCGTCACCGACGAGATGCTCGAGCACTTCGCGCTGGTCGCGCGCTGGGACGACATGGCGGACGCGCTGATCGCCCGCTACCGCGGCACCGCGTCTCGTCTGGTGAGCTACCTCGCCATGGGCGACGTCACCGAGAACCCGGACAACCTCGGCCGGTGGGGCGAGATCGCCAGGGCGGTGCGGGCGGCCTGAGGCCGCGCGCGCCCGGTCGGCGACGACCACCGCGAGGGATGCCTGGCGAACGGCCGGCCTGGCACGCACTAGCGACCGCCGCCGTGGCGGGCCGCCTGGGAACCGACGTCGCCCGCGGTCTCGGCCGCGATGAGGCGGCCCGCCGCCTGGAAGAGCACGGCCCCAACGAGGTCGCCCGGGAGAAGCGCCGCTCCCTCGTCGTCCTCTTCCTGAGGCAGCTGCGCGATTTCATGATCCTCGTGCTGCTCGCCGCGGCGGCCGTCTCAGGCGTAATCGGAGAGCCCCAGGACACCCTCGCGATCGTGGTCATCGTCCTGCTCAACGCCGTGATGGGCGCCGTGCAGGAGTTCCGGGCCGAGCGCGCGGTGGCCGCGCTGCGCGCCATGGCGGCGCCCGCGGCTCGGGTGCTGCGCGAAGGCCGAAGGCTGACCCTCGAGTCGAGCGTGATCGTGCCCGGAGACCTGGTCGTGCTGGAGGCCGGCGACGTCGTCCCCGCGGATCTGCGCCTGGTGGAGACGGCCGAGCTGCTCACCGACGAGTCGGTGCTGACCGGCGAGTCGCACGGCGTCGAGAAGTCGACCGCTGCGCTCGACGCCGTCGACGCCCCGATTCAAGAGCGCGTCAATCTCGCCTTCAAGGGCAGCCTGGTCAGTCGAGGGCGGGGGCTCGGTGTCGTCGTCGCGACCGGCAAGGCGACCGAGATCGGGCGGATCGCCGAGCTCTTGCGAGGCGAGGCCGGCGTCAGGACGCCGCTCCAGAGACGGCTGACGCGCTTCGGGCGCTACCTCGCGCTGGCGACCCTGGCAATCTGCGCCGTGGTGTTCACCGCGGGCCTGCTGCAGGGGCAGCCCGCCATGCTGATGTTCTTGACCGCCGTGAGCCTCGCGGTCGCAGCGATCCCCGAGGCGCTCCCCGCCGTCGTCACCGTCTCCCTGGCGCTGGGCGCCCGCACCCTGAGCCGCCACGACGCGCTCGTCCGGCGGCTGCCGGCCGTCGAGACCCTCGGCTCGGTGACGACCATCTGCGCCGACAAGACGGGCACGCTCACCCAGAACCGCATGTCGGCCGAGGTACTCCTCGCCGACGGCGAGCGGCGGAGCGCCCTTCCGGAAGCGAACGGCGCGACCCCGCCCTGGGCGCTGCTCGCGCGGGCGATGGCGATCAGCAACGACGTCGGCTGGGCGGAGGGACGGGCCGCCGGAGAGCCCACCGAGGTTGCCCTCGCGGAGGCGGCGCATCGGGCCGGCTATGCGAAGGTCGAGATCGAGCCCGGTTGGCCGCGCGTCGCGGAGCTTGCCTTCGAGAGCGGTCGGCGCTCGATGGCCACACTCCACGCGCACGACGGCCGTATCGAGGTCTTCGTGAAGGGCGCACCCGAGGCGATCCTCGAGCACTGCGCCGATCAGCTGACCGCATCGGGAAGAGGGGCGCTCGACCACGCGCGCGTGCTCGACGAAGCCGAAGCGATGGCCTCGGAAGGCCATCGTGTCCTGGCGCTGGCGTGGCGCGAGCTCGCGACTCTGCCCGGCGACGTCTCACCCGAAACCGTGGAGCGCGAGCTCACGCTGCTGGGACTCGTCGGCCTGATCGATCCGCCGCGGCCCGAGGTCCCCGGATCCGTTGCAGAGTGCCAGAACGCCGGCATCACCCCGATCATGATCACCGGCGATCATCCGGGCACGGCCCGGGCCATCGCCGAGCGCCTCGGCATCGCCGACGACGGACAGGACGTGCTCACGGGCGAGCACCTGTCCCGGCTCTCCGACGAGGACCTGGCGCGTGCCGCCGAGTCGGCGCGCGTCTATGCGCGGGTGAGTCCCGAGCAGAAGACGCGCATCGTCAAGGCGCTGCAGGCCAACGGCGAGCTGGTCGCGATGACGGGCGATGGCGTGAACGACGCGCCCGCCCTGAAGCGTGCCGGCATCGGCATCGCGATGGGCCGCCGCGGCACGGACGTGGCGCGCGAGGCCGCCGACATGGTCCTGCTCGACGACGACTTCTCGACGATCGTCCGGGCCGTCCGGCTGGGCCGCCGCATTTTCGACAACATCCGTAAGTTCATCAAGGACACGATGAGCTCCAACTCAGGTGAGATCTGGACGCTCTTCCTGGCCCCCTTCCTCGGGCTGCCCGTGCCGCTGCTGCCCATCCACATCCTCTGGATCAATCTCGTGACCGACGGCCTGCCCGGTCTCGCCTTCGCGGCCGAGCGTGCCGAGCCCGGCCTCATGCAGCGGCCGCCCCGCCCGCCCCGGGAGAGCATCTTCGCCCATGGAATGTGGCAGCACATAGTCTGGGTTGGTCTCTTCGTGGGCGGCATCTCCATCGCGTCGCAGGCCTGGGCGATCGGGCGCAGCCTCGAGCACTGGCAGACCGTCGTGTTCAGCGTGCTCACGATCTCGCAGCTCTTCCACTCGATGGCGGTGCGGAGCGAGCGAGCGTCGCTCTTCGAGATCGGGATCACGACGAATCCGGCGATGCTCTCGGCGGTGCTGCTGGCGCTGGCGCTGCAGCTCGCGGTCGTCTACCTGCCGGTCTTCCAGCCGATCTTCCACACGCAGGCGCTGCCGCTCGCGGACCTGCTCGTAGTGCTCGCCCTCTCTTCGCTCGTGCTCGTGGCGGTCGAGCTGGAGAAGTGGCTGGTGCGGCGCGGCTGGATCTACGGGTCGGCGCAGGGATGAGGCCGCGTCTCAGGCTTCGCGGCAGAACTGCACGATGCTGGCGGCCGTCTCGCGGCTGATCTCGGGGCAGGTGACCGCGAAGATCTCGGTGCCGTGGATCGTCCCCATCACCTGGCGGCACCGGGCGGACACACCCGCGCGCAGCAGCAGCCGGTAGAACTCGATGCCCTCGTCGCGCAGCGGGTCGCACTCGTTCACGCTGATGACGGTGGGCACGAGCCCCTCGACGTCGCCCTCTTTCGCGAAGCCCGGCCAGGCGAGCGGATCCTGCTTCTCGAAGGCCTCGATCCCGTAGGCGAGAGCACCGCGGTTGTCGTGCAGATCGAGGAGGATGCCGTTGTTCTCGACCGACGACGGATAGCGCTCCTGCGGCCACGCGCCGGCGATGTACGGACACAGCGAGTACAGCCCGCGGATCACGCCGAGGTCGCCGTCCTGCTTGAGCTTCATTCCGGTGGCGAGCGTCAGATTGCCGCCCCCGCTCTCGCCGGCGACGATGATGTGGTCGGGGTCGATGCCGAGCGACGCGGCGTTCGCGTGCAGCCACTTCACGCCCGACGCGCAGTCGTTCAGACCCGCCGGGTAGGGGGCGACCTCCGGCGCCGACGAGGCCGTCAGGCAATTCCGGAAGTCGACCATCGCCACGGCGGCGCCCTGCCCGGCGATGATCCGCCCCCACGCCTTGTACATCCCGTCGAAGCAGGACATCACCTGCATGCCGCCGCCGTGGATGTAGTAGACACAGGGCAGCGGACCGTCCGACTCGGGCCGGAAGAGCTGGATCTTGATCGAGTTGCCGTCCGGCGACGACACGAACTCGTGGACCGAGATGTCGAGACCCGCCGACGGGGCGATGCGTTCGTCGTCGCACATCGACATGAAGCCTTCGAGGGCAGCGCGCGCCGCGACGGCCTCGGGGGTATTCGCCTCGGCGAGCAGCTCTTCTCGGCTCGCCGCATCGCCCGAGCTCGGGGGATCCATGGCGCCCATCAACGCCTTGATGCGCGGATCGACGCGCGGGTCTTCGTTCAGCTTCGTGGACATCTACCGCCTCCTCGGGTCTCCCCCCACCCCTTCACGCTACTGCAGATCGCCGAGGCCGGCCGCCGGGGTTGACAGCCGGCCATCGCTATTGGCAGGCTGTCTGTCGAAATTATGTCGCGCCCAGCCCACCCAGGAGAACCGCCATGCTCAGGCTCCACTTCGCCCCGAACTCCCGCGCCGGCCGCATCGTCTGGCTCTTCGAAGAGCTCGGCCTGCCCTACGAGGTGAACCGGATGGATTTCCATCCGAAGGACCTCAAGTCCGACGAGCATCGCGCCCGCCATCCCCTGGGCCGTGTCCCGGTTCTCGACGACGGAGACGTCTCGATCTACGAGTCGGGAGCGATCGTCGAGTACGTGATGGCCCGCCACGGAGACGGCGGCCTCAAGCCGGCCGTCGATGCGCCGGAGTTCCCCGAGTACCTGCAGTGGTTCCACTACTGCGAAGGCATGGTGATGCCGCCGATCAACACGATCATGGTGCACACGGTGCTGCTGCCCCCCGACCGCCGGAACCCCGAGACGCTCGGGCAGGCCCAGCGTCTCCTCTCCCGGGCGGTCGCGCCGGTGGACGCGGCCCTCGAAGGACGCGAGTACCTGGTGGGCGACTTCACGGCAGCCGACATCATGCTGGGCCACTCTCTCTTCATGGCCAACCGGCTCGGTCAGGTCCCCGACGACCTCGCAAACCTGAAGGCCTACATCGGAAGGATCGAGGCCCGGCCCGCGTTCCAGAAGGCCATCGCGATGTAGCCCGGCTCAGTCGATGCCGGCCTGGAGAAGCTTCTGCAGGTCGGCGTCGCCTGTGTGGATCAGGGCCTCCACCCAGCGGTGGAAGCGCTGGCCGCCGCCCTCGTTGCGCCCGAAGACGAACTCGGACTTCGCACCGGTCTTCACGGTCTTCTGAATCAGGTTGCCGGTGTAGTAGTCCTCGTCGCGCACCACGTGCATCAGGAAGTCCATCGTTTCTTCGATCTTCTTGCGCTGCTCGGCGTCGGGCTCTTGCGGGGCGAGGAAGTTCTGGACCGTAAGGGACTCGTCGGGCGTCGCACCGGGAAACAGCTGCGACACCATGTAGAGCTTGATGCCCGCCTCGAAGTTGGCGATGGAAACGTGGGGGAAGACCGTCCAGACGCCGGTGATCAGGTGCTCGAGGTCCCACTCTTCGTCGCTGAGGTTCTCGACGCTCTCGGGCTTCGGATGAATTCCGCTGACCCGCTGATGGGGCCCCCAGGCGTCGTAGAGGGCGTCGCTGGGAAAGTCGGGCCCGAACGTGTCCTTGTGGAGGATCGGCAGGTGGTAGAAGTCGAGGTAGCCGTCGTAGGCGACCTTCCAGTTGGGTCCTTCGACCTGCTGGCGTCCAACCAGCACGCAGTCTTCGAAGCCGAGGTGGGCGAGCATCTCGTCGTAGCCGCAGAGGAACGTGTCGAGGTCGACCGGGCTGTCGGGAGTGAGTGACCCGAAGATCAGGCCTGCGCGCTCGGCGACCGGCAGCGGCGTGAGGCCGAGGCACTTCTTGTCGATGTCGCCGAAGTCCTTGCTCTTGTAGACGCCGAGGAGCGCGCCCTCGTTGTCGTACGCCCAGGCGTGATAGGGGCAGGTGAAGCGCCGGCCGCTGCCCGTGCCCTCGGGCACGACCACCGCGCCCCGGTGGCTGCAGACGTTCAGGAAGCCGCGGATCGAACCGTCCTTGGTGCGCGTGAGCAGCACCGGGGTGTCGGCGACGGTCATCGCACGGTACGAGCCGGGGTCGCGCAGCTCGGTCGAGAACCCGAGGACGAGGGGAATCCGCTTGAAGATGCCTTCCATCTCGAGCCGCCAGCGCTCGGGCTCGTAGTAGTTCGTTGCGGGAACGCGATACACGTCTTCGGCCTGGTCGACGGTGCCGGCCTTGGCGTGTGCGATGCTGCGCCGCGCGATCTCGATCAGCTTCGCTCTACTCATGGCTGAGGGCTCTACTCATGGCTGA
>CAZETS010000098.1:0-2996 GCA_964515335.1 uncultured Spirochaetaceae bacterium | reverse complement strand
GGGGCTCGATCGCGGGCGTCACAGCTGCACGACGGATCGCACGGGCGCGGAGCGGCGCCGGAAACCGATACGGACGCGCTGCGTATCGACATGCAGCCCGTGCGTCGTCTAGCCCGCGACGAGCACCACCGAGCGCCCCAGCGTGCGGCGCTGCTCGTGGGCCTCGAGGGCGGCCGCCGCGCCTTCCATCGGAACGCGCTGGCCGACGTGCGGCCGCACTTCACCCCGCGCAACGAGTCCGAGCAGGTCTTCGTGGACCGACTCGGCGACCGAACGATCGAAGGGGTTGAAGCCGGTTCGGCGCAAGGGACCTGGCAGGTTGCTCATGTAGGCGCCGATCACGCCGACGATCGAAAAGTTGCCGAGGCAGGTAGGGCGCAGCGCCACGCCCCCGGTTCCGTTCTCGGGATCGGCCGCAAAGCCGGCGGGCACGTATCGACCGCCCCGCGCCACGGCGCGCCACGCATCGGCCACGAAGTCGCCGCCGGCGAGATCGAGCACCACTTCGGCCCCGACGTCGCCGGTGTGATCGAGCACGGCGTCGGCAAAGCTCGTCTCGCGATGATCGATCGCGAGCTCTGCCCCGAGCTCGTTGCACAACGCGACCTTCTCGGCGCCGCCGGCCGTGGCGAAGACCCGCGCGCCGCGGGCCCGGCCGAGCCCGGTGGCGGCCGTGCCGAGACCGCTCGCTCCCGAGATCACCAGCAGGCCCTCGCCCTCGCGAAGCCCCGCCCGCTCGAAGAGCGCGAGGTGCGTGGTGTGGTAGGGGATCACGAATGCCGCGGCCTCGGCGGCGTCGAGCTCCGGCGGGGCGTCGAACACCGAGTCGGCCGGCGCGAGCGCCCGCTCGGCGATGCCCCCCTGCGCCATCTGCGTGATCGCCACGACGCGACGGCCGATCCACTGCTCGGCGCCGGCCCCGGCCGCATCCACCGTGCCGCAGACGTCCATCCCCAGGATGAAGGGCGGTGGCATCGGGATCGTCGTGACGCGTCCGTAGCAGCGGTCGAGATCGTTCCAGTTGAGGGACGCGGCCTCCACCGCGACCCGCACCTGGCCGAGGCCGGGCTCGGGCTCGGGGACGTCGACGACCGCGAGGGCCTCGCTGGGCGGTCCGTTCTTCGTGACCTGCAGGGCGCGCATCGACTCCTCCCGCGACGAAGAGGCGAAACATAGCGGCTCGCCCCGGCCGGCTCGCACGGCATCCGGCCGCCATCGCCGCGCCGCGCGGTCGACGAACCGCCCGGCCGGAGCCTCGCGTCAGCCCGCTCCGGCCTCCGCCGACACTTCCCAGCGTTCCCGAAGCTGGCTCTTCAGCACCTTGCCCAGCGGATTGCGGGGCAACGCGTCGAGAAGCTCGAGGCGCTCGGGAAGCTTGTAGCTGGCGACGTCCTGGGCGCGCATGTGGGCCACCAACTCGTCGAGCGTAGGCGTCTGTCCCGGCGCCGCGACGGCGAACAGTCCCACCCGCTCGCCGAGGTCGCGATCGGGGTAGGCGACGGCCGCGCACTCGGCGATACCCGGGTGGGCGGCCGCCAGGGCCTCCACCTCTGCTGCCGAGACGTTCATGCCGCCGCGGATGATGATGTCCTTGGCGCGGTCGACGAAGCGCAGCAGGCCCGGCGCCTCCGGGTCGCCGGCCAGCTCGAACACGTCGCCGGTGCGGAAGAAGCCCTGCTCGTCGAACTCCTCGCCCGTCGAGTCGAGGTAGCCGCCGAAGACGGTCGGACCCGCTATGCGGAGCTCGCCGGGACGGCCGGCTTCGCCGATCGCTTCGCCCGTCTCGAGGTCGACGACGCGCACGCGGTGATCCGGCCTCGTGGGCAACGGGAAGTAGCGGGCCCGTTCGGCGGGATCGGCGATCGTCTCGCGCGTCGAGAGCAAGGCGGCGCCCTCGTTCGATCCGAACACGTTGACGATCTCGATGCCCCGGCGCTCCCATCCCTCGACCATCCACGGATCGAGAGGCGCCGACCCGGAGCCGATCCTGCGCAGCGCGCCGAGGTCGACCTTCTCGATCATCTCCTCGTTGGCGAGCAGCATGTTGAGCAGCGCCGGAGGAGCCACCGTGTAGGTGATCGCCTCGGACTGCAGCTGCCCGAGGAACACGCCGAGGTCGAGCGGCTGGTGGAGGGCCAGCAACGAACCCGTCATCAGCCACGGAACCAGCATGCCTCCGATTCCGGCCATGTTGACCACCGGAAACGGACACAGGATGCGGTCTTCCCCCGAGATGCCGAGCGCATCGACCTGGACGGCCCCGGACGCGAGCCACATGGCATTCGTCCGGGGAACGCCCTTCGGCGTACCCGTCGTGCCCGAGGTCCAGCAGATGGTGGCGAGGTCGTCCGCAGCTCCGTCCTTCGCAGACGCGGGAGCGTCAGCCGGCTTCGTCTCGACTTCGAGCGCCGCCACCCCGGCTTCGTTTCGGGGCCCGAAGGCCGCCACCGTGACCGGGCCCCAACGCGCAGAGGCGAAGCCAGCCGCCACTTCGCACACCGTCGCCAGCTGGTCGGGGCGATCCGGTCGCGGACCGGTGACGAAGAGCGAGACCTCCGCCGTCTCGATGCCGAAGCGAAGCTCGTGGGCGCGATGCTGGATCGGGAAGGGGACCGCGACGGCACCGAGCCGCCAGCACGCGAGCAGGGTAAGCGGCAACTCGACCGCGTTCGGGAGCTGCACCGCGACGCGGGAGCCCGCCCCGGCTCCCAGGCTCGCGAGCTGCCGTGCCAGAGAGGAGATCGCGGCGTCGGTCTCGGCCCAGGTCAGCCGTCGGGGCGAGGCGAAGAAGAAGGAGTCGCGGTTGGGCGCGTCGACCAGGGCGGTCCGGTGGGAGTGCTCGTCGGCGGCTCGCGCCACCCGCTGCGAGAGGCTCGCCTCGCCTCGGTCGTCGTTCATCGTCGCTCTCCAGAGTTCAGCCCTTCAGTCCTGCCGATCCACTCTAGACCATATGGAGTGACCGGCTCCATTCGCCAAGATCGTGCTCGTCGATAGAT
>CAZETS010000097.1:0-14579 GCA_964515335.1 uncultured Spirochaetaceae bacterium | reverse complement strand
CTCCTAGGACTCGCCCAGGCGGTAGCATCCCGCCTTCTCGACCTGCACCCGCTCGAATGCCTCGTCGAGATTCAGCGTCGTCTCGGCTCCGCCGAGAAACAGGTACCCGTCCGGTCGCATCCTCTGCCGGATCTTTCCCAACACCTGCTTCTTCGTCTCGACGTCGAAGTAGATCAGCACGTTGCGGAGCAGCACCAGGTCGAGCGGCGGCATGGTCGGCCAGGTGCTTGCGAGATTGATCTGCTTGAAGTCGACCATCTCGCGAATCTCGTCACGAATCGTCCAGGAAGAGCCGTGCTTCTCGAAGTACTTGACCAGCAGTGAGGCCGGCAGACCGCGGTTCACCTCCAGCTGCGAGTAGGTGCCTTCCCGAGAGCGCTCCAGCATCTCCGTAGAGATGTCGCTGGCGATGAAGACGACGCTCCAGTCGCGCAGCTCCGAGAAGTGCTCCCGCAGCATCATGGCCACGGTATAGGGCTCCTGCCCGCTCGAGCTGGCTCCGCACCAGATGTGCAGCTTCTTCTCCATCGAGCGCTTCTCGATCAGGTCGGGGAAGACCATGCTGCGCATCAACTCGAAGGGATGGAAGTCGCGGAGAAAAGAGGTTTCGTTGGTCGTCATCGCGTCGACGATGGCGTCCGTCAGTGCCGGGTCCCTGCCCTTGCGGGCGTCGGCGACGAGATCCTCGAACGAGCCGTGACCGATCTTTCGAGCCAGCCCGGTCAGCCGGGATTCGACGAGGTACTCCTTGGTATCGCTCAGCACGATGGCGGAGCGCTCCAGGAGGAGATTCCGGATGAAGTCGAAGTCCACTGCGGCGATGGCCATGCTTGTTTTACCTACGATTTCCGAGCTCGACGCCGGCTAGCCGGCAACAACGGCGTGCGCGATGGCCGCCGCGAGCTGATCGAGGGGGTACTGCGCGTCGGCGAGACCTGCGTTCGCGACGTATCCGGGCATGCCCCAGACGACGGAGCTTGCCTCGTCCTGGACGAGGATTCGGCCACCGGCCTGATGGACGCTCTCGCAACCGCGTAGGCCGTCGGAGCCCATTCCGGTCATCACGACGGCGAGCGTTCCGGCGCCGTAGACGTCGGTGACCGAGCGAAACAGCGGATCCACGGCCGGACGGCAGGAGTTCTCGGGCGGCTCCTCGTTCGTCTCGATCCGCACTTCCGTGCCGGCCCGCTTGACGACCATGTGAAGCCCACCCGGCGCGATGTAGACGTGGCCGGCCTGCACCAGCGCACCGTCGCAACCTTCCTCTACGTCGAGCTTGCAGTGCCGGTCGAGCCGATTCGCCAGCTGGGCGGTGAAGACCGGAGGCATGTGCTGCACGATGAGCACCGGAACGGGTAGATCGCCAGGCAACGCAGGCACGAGCACGTCGAGGGCATTGGGACCACCCGTCGAAATCCCGATTGCGATGACCTCGACCGGCACGCCGCTGGCCGGGCGAACGCGATGCGGCGCCGGTGGGGCCGACACCTTCGAGGCGACCTTGGGCGGTTGCCCCGCCAGCGCCTTGACCTTCGCCGCCAGCGCTTCCCTGACCTGGGTGATCGCCTCCTCGCGATCCGACACCTTCGCCGGCTTGGTGACGTAGTCCCGCGCCCCGCGCGTGAGCGCCTCGATCGAGGTTCGCGCCCCCTGCTCGGTGAGCGCACTCACGACGATCACCGGCACCTCGCTCCCGCGCTCGCGGAGCGCTTCGAGAGTTTGCAGCCCGTCCATCACGGGCATCTCGAGGTCGAGCGTCACGACGTCCGGCTCGAGCCGCCCGATCTTTTCCAGCGCGATCTCCCCGTTCGGAGCAGTCCCGACGACAGTGATCCCGTCGACCCCATCGAGGGCCTTGGTCATCAGCTGTCGAACGACGGCCGAGTCGTCGACGATCAGAACGCGCACGGAGCCCACCTTCAGCGCCCCGAAACCAGACCCATGATCGCGAGCTTCTCGAGGATCGTATCCTTCGTGAACGGCTTCATGACGTACTCGTTGGCCCCCGCCTCCAGCGCCTGCATGACGTTCTCCATGCCGGTCTCCGTGGTGACCATCATGAGCCGCACCGAGTCGTAGCTGGAGTCGGCGCGAACGGCCTCCACCAGCTCGTAGCCGTTCATCACCGGCATGTTCCAGTCGATCAGCATCAGGTCCGGGGCGCCCTCTTTTTCGAGCACCTCCAGGGCCTCACGACCGTCACCGGCCGTACTGACCTCGACGTCGATCTCCCCCAGCATCTTCGACAGGACTAGACGGGTCGTCCGCGAATCGTCGACAACGATGGCTTTCATGGCTGTTCTCCCGCTCAGGCGATCGCCGGCCGCGGCACCCCGCGACCGGCGATCTGCTTCTCAGTACTTGAAGGACGAAACCACGTTCTGCAGCTCCGTGGCCAGAGTCGAGAGCTCTGCGGCCGCCTTCTGCGTGTCGGAGGCGCCCGACGAAGTCCCCTCGGCCGCCTGCGCGACGGTCTGGATGTTCTGAGCGATCTCCGAGGTGCCCGTCGCGGCCTCCCCGACGTTCCGGCCGATCTCGCCAGTCGTCGCCGACTGCTCCTCGACCGCGCTCGCGATGGTGGTCGAGATGCTGTTGATCTTGTCGATGATCGTGCTGATGTCGCCGATCGCGCTGACCGCGCTCTTGGTGTCGCCCTGGATGGCCTCGATCTTCTGGCCGATGTCCTCTGTGGCCTTCGCGGTCTCCTTGGCGAGCTCCTTGACCTCGTTCGCCACGACCGCGAAGCCCTTGCCCGCTTCACCGGCGCGCGCGGCCTCGATGGTCGCGTTCAGCGCCAGCAGGTTGGTCTGCTGGGCGATCGACGTGATCACCTTGATGACCTGGCCGATCTCGGCGCTGCTCTCGCCGAGCTTGCTCACCGTGGCGTTGGTGGTGTTCGCGACCTCGACCGCCGAGTCGGCGACCTTCGCGGCCTCCTGGGCGTTGACCGCGATCTCCTTGATGCTCGCGTTCATCTCCTCGGACGCGGAGGCAACCGTCGTGACGCTCTCACTGACCCGGTCCGACGCCTCGGCGGACACCTTCGCCTGGGCGGTCGTCTCCTCGGCATTGCTCGCCATCTGCTGGCTCACCGAGGTGAGCTCCTCGGAGGCGCTCGACAACGACTGAGCCTGCTCGGCGATGGTGCCGACGCTGCGGCGCAGGTCGCCGAGAAGCTCCGCGAGCCCCTCGCCCATCTGCCCGATCGGGTCCTCGCCGGAAACCGGAACGGTCTGCGTGAGGTCGCCCTGCGAGGCGGCCTGCACGACGCCCAGCAGCTGGCCGACCTTGGTCCGCAGCTCTTCCGCCTGCTCTTGCTCGCGGAGGCGAGAATCCTTCTGCTCCTGCTCGAGGCGAAGCTTCTCGGTGATCACCGACCAGGTGACCATCGGCCCCATGTACTCACCCTTGTTGTCGTAGATCGCACTCACGAGCAGCTTGAGGGTCTCGGGCCCGACCTGGATCTCCGCCTCGTGGGGCAGGTTCGCCGGGTCGCCGAGGATTCGGCGCTGGAACGACGGATCCTTGTGGAAGATGTCGATGCATTGCCCCTCGAGGTCGTCGACCCTGATGGGCAGATACTGCTCGAGCCCGCGCAGGGTGTCGCGCGACGCCGGGTTCACGTACTCGATCGACAACGATTCCCGGTCGACGTACATCACGTTGACCGGCGCGTTCTCCATCATCGACGAGACCTGCGCCATGCGCCGTTCGAGCTTCAGCTTCTGGGTCACGACCTCCCAGGTCACCATGCCGCCCATGTACTCGCCCCTGTCGTCGTTGATCGGGCTGACCAGCAACTCGAGAGTCTCGGGCCCCACCTCGATCTGGGCGCGATGCGGCAGGTTCGCGGGATCCGCCAGGATGCGGCGCTGAACGGCCGGATCCTTGTGGAAGATGTCGATGCACACCCCTTCGAGCTCGTCCACCTTGACCGGCAGATACTGCTCGAGGCCCTTCAGCGTGTTGACGGACGCTGCGTTCAGGTACTGGATGGTCGCCGTGTCCTTGTCGGCGAACATTACGTTGACGGGCGCGTTCTCCATCATGGAGGTCACCTGCGCCATCTTCATCTCGAGCTTGCGCTTCTTGGTAACGACCTCCCAGGTGAGCATCACACCGCTGTAGTCGCCGTTCTCGTCGTTGATCGCGCTGACCAGAAGATCGAGAATCTCCGGGCCCACCTCGATCGTCGTCCGGTGAGGCAGGTTCGACGGATCGGAGACGATCCGGCGCTGCACGGCCGGGTCGGCGTGGAACACGTCGATGCACTGGCCGACGACCTCGTCCGCCCGGCACGGAAGGTACTGATCGAGGGTCGCCAGCGTGGTGCGCGACGCCTCGTTCATGTACTCGATGGCGAATGTGTCCTTGTTGCAGAACATCACGTTGATGGGCGCGTTCTCGACCATGTCGAAGTAGCGGCCGCTGGGCTGTGTTTCGGTACTCATGCTCTCCCCCTCCTGAGCATTCTGATTGACGATCGATCCGGCGAGGGGCGCCACGATCGCGACTACCTCGTCGATCAGCTTCTGAGACACACCGAGACCATCGAGCGTCTCGACGAGATGTGTGGCGACCGAGTCGAAGTGCTGCTGAGCGATGGCCAGGTGTTCGTGCGCCTCCTTCATGGGGCGGCCCTTGTAACGCTTGGGCCCGCCGAGCGCCGCCGTCAGAAAGGCCAGCTGCTGGCTCTTCTGATGCGCCATGTCGACGTCGGCAAAGAAGGGAGCCAGCGAGTCGTCCCCGAGGACGCGCTCGTAGAAGTCGTCCACGGCGGCCCGCACGGCCGCGGCGCCTCCCAGGCGCGCGTAAAGCGACCCCGCTCCCGATCGAGACCGTGATCCAGTGGAATTAGCTTGCTTGGCCAAAACTCGTCCTCTTTTTGCCGGGCTGCATGCCGGCGCTCAGGCTGCCTTCGTCTCGCTCGACTCGAGCGACACAGTCTTGTTGGTATCGAGCTCGAGGAGCAGACGTCCTTCGAGCTTGTAGACGCCGCGAATCAGCTGGCGCACACTCGGGTCGAGGGTTTCGGGCGGCGGCTCGAAGTCGGATTCCTCCACCTCGAGCACGTCGCCGATCTCGTCGACGAGCAGGCTCACGCCACTGCCTTCCTCGGTGAGCACCACGTTCATCGGCAGGGTGCCCGACTCGCGTTCGGGAAGGGTCAGCCGTCGGCGCATGTCGATCGCCGTGACGATCTGGCCGCGCAAGTTGATCAGCCCCTCGACGGTGTGCCGAGACAGCGGCACCGCTGTCATTTCCTGATAGCGGAGCACCTCCTGGACGCCCCGAACCGAAACACCGAAGTAGAAGCCTGCCACCCAGAAGGTGCAGTACTGCCGCTTGAGATCCATGCTCACGCCTCCCCGACCAACCGCTCGGCAAAGATCGCGGGCAACGACTGCTCGACGATCGCCTTCACGTCCACCAGATCCGTCACCGCGCCCTGCACGACCGCCGCCCCCGCAAGCCCGTGCGCGTCGGCGCAGTTCTCGACCCGGAGATCGGCCTCGACCACGTCGAGGATCTCGTCGACCACCAGTCCTACGCTGCGACCGTTGGCGTCGTAGACGACCACGTGAAGAGAGTCCTCGCCGGCGCGCGGACTCACCCCGAGCAGCTCGGTCAGGAAGACGAGCGGCATGATCTGCTCGCGGTACTGAATGACCGGCCGACCGGCGGCGTTTTCGATCGACTTGGGATCCACCTCCTCCAGCCTGCCGACCAGCGAGAGCGGGATCGCCACGCGCCGCTCTTCGCCCACCCCGCAGACGAGCAGCATCTGTCGGTCGTCGACGCCCTCGTCGACCGAATCGGCGTCGCCCACGGTGCCGTGACCCGCCTCGGCCACCACCTTGGCGTTCTGCGCGAGGCCCATCACGTCGAGGATCAGAGCGACCCTGCCGTCGCCCATGATCGTGGCGCCGGCGAACGCCGAGATGCTCTTCAGCTGTGCGCCCAGAGGCTTCACAACGATCTCTTCCGTGTCGTTCACGTCATCGACCACCAGACCGAACGACCGGTCGGCGGCCTGAAGGACGACGATGTTCACGGCCCGGTCGAGCTTCGACCCTTCGGGCTCCTCGTCTCCAGCACCGATCGCCGTCTCTGCCTGATCATCGGCGCCGCTCTCGTCACTGCCTGCCTCCACCGGATCGGCGGACTCGGCCTCGAGCGCCGGCTGCGCCGCGGCCGCCCTCAGCTGGAGCTCCTTGTCGAGATAGACGAGGGGCAGCAGGTTGCCGCGCAAGCGGTAAACCGGCGCACCGTGGACGTGCTCGATCGACGCCTCGATGTCGTCCCCCTCGAGTCGCACGAGCTCGAGCAAGCTGACCTGCGGGATCGCGTAGCGCTCGGTCCGGGTCGTGACGATCAGCGCCGGGATGATGGCGAGCGTGAGAGGGATCTTGACCTTCAGGGTCGCGCCCTTGCCGGGGGTATTGTGGATGTCGACCGTCCCACCGATCTTCTCGATGTTGGTGCGGACCACGTCCATGCCGACGCCGCGCCCGGAAACATTGGTGACCTGCTCGGCAGTGGAGAAGCCCGCAGCGAAGACCAGGTTCACCAGGTCGCGGTCGCTCAGCTGGTCTGCCTGCTGCCGGGTGACCACGCCCTTCTCGATCGCCTTCGCCTTGACCTTCTGCGGGTCGATGCCCCGGCCATCGTCGGAGACCTCGATGTTGACCTGCCCGCCCTCGTGATAGGCCCGCAGCCGCAGCGTGCCTTCGGCCGGCTTTCCGGCCGCGATGCGCTCTTCGGGCTGCTCGAGTCCGTGGTCGCAGGAGTTGCGTACGATGTGGGTGAGCGGGTCCTTGATCGACTCGAGAATCGTCTTGTCGACCTCGGTCTGCTTCCCCTCCATCTCGACCTTCACCTGCTTTTGGGCCGCGGTGGCGAGATCGCGCACCACACGCGGGAACTTGCTCCACACGTTTCCGATGGGCTGCATGCGCGTCTTCATGACGCCTTCCTGCAGCTCCGTCGTGATCAGATTCAAGCGCTGGCAGGTGGCCAGAAAACCGGCATCGGTGAGCGCTGCGCTGTGCTGCAGGATCTGATTTCGCGCCAGCACGAGCTCACCGACCAGGTTCATCAGCCGGTCGAGCTGGCCGACGTCGACGCGGATCGACGTCTCGGCGATGCTGCTTCGCGCTGCCGGCGCACTCGACGCCGCAGCCGCTTTCTCGGCGGGCTGACCTCCCGGCGCGCCCGCTGACGGCTCGGCGACAGAATCGGCTGCACCCGCTTCGGGGCCGGCGACGACGGCGGGCTCAGCGCCCGTGTCAGCGGCCGCCTCTTCGGCCGCCTCATTGCCGGATCCGACGTCGTCAGCCGCCGTGGCCTCGGGGGCCGCCTCGGCGCTCAGCGCCGCCGCGGCGTCCTGCGCGGAGCCGTCTGCGGTCGCGGCGGCCGCCTCGCTCTCGTTGAGCCGCCTCAGCGTATCGACCAGATCGCTGTAGTCCGTATCGCCTTCAGCCCCGCGCTCCTCGATGTTCGCGAGCATCTCGCGCACCGCGTCCACCATGGCGAGCAAGGCGCTGGTGATCTCTTCGCTCAGATCCAGTGATCCGTCGCGCAAGCGAGACAAGAGGTTCTCACCAACGTGCGTCACCTTCTCGAGCTTTCCGAACGCCAGGAAGCCGCTCGTGCCCTTGATGGTGTGGATCGTCCGGAAGATGCCACCCAGGCGCTCGCGATCGCCCGGGTGCTGTTCCAGCTCGACGAAGTCGCGGTCGAGCTGATCGAGATTCTCATAACTCTCGATCAAGAACTCCTGGACAAGTTCGTCGTTCTCGTCGGACATGAGCCCCCTCACATGCGACGCTCCGCTACGAAATTGCGAAGGTCGACTTGCTGAACAGTCCCTGTCTCGGCTCCGCTTCGAACGAACGTGAGCGCGAAACCTGCGTTCACATCCGAATGATGGAAAGGCCCGAAAGACGCTCCGTCGTTGCCACAGGTGTCAGCCGTACGATTGGAGAAAACCCTGACCGGGCTGGCAGGCATCGAGATGCGCGCCGACTACTGAGCGCAAGGCCCGCTTAAATACCGAGTGACCGATCACCCTCGCGGCATCTCGACCAACGGAAGGGGTGGGCGTTCGTCTGCACGAGCACCAGCCCACGCATCGCCGTCAGTGAGGCGCCGCATCTGATGCAGCGCCGCTCGCCGCCGCGCGTTCAGGAGTACGCGGACAGTGCCTCGCTGAGACGCTCGGAGACGCGCTCGCTGAGCGCCGCGACGCCAGCCGCATCGACGCCGAGCGCATCCAGCACGTCCGCGTTCTCGCCTTCCTCCGGCGGATACTCCCCGAGGCCCGGCACGACGGTCCGCGCCACGTGCTCCGCGAGACAGACGACCCGCGCCGTGTGGCGCAGCGACTCGTCCTGCACCACATCCGGGTCGTGGTGGTGGGCGATCCCGAGCGTGATCTCCTCGGGCAGCTTCCAGTGCTGCGCGACCAGCCCACCGAGCTCGGCGTGGTTGACTTCGAGAAGCTCCGACTCGGCCGCAGCCGAGAGCAGGCCGGCTTCGTCGTGCGCACGCTCGAGGAACTTCAAGGCGTCTGTACAGAGATGCGAGCACAGCACCAGCTTCCCGACATCGTGCAGGAGAGCCGCTGTGAAGGACGCCGGCGAAGGCCTCACCCGCACGACCGACGGCATCGCCTCGACGGCCAGAGCGGCGGCAACAGAGTGCCTCCACAGCTCTCCGGCCGCCGACTCGTATACCTCGAGCGGCTGCTTGAACACCCCCGAAACGCCGGCTCCGACCGCGGCCGCCACGAGCGCCCCGGCGCCCATTCGCATGGTCGCCTCGTGGACCGTCGTGATTGCCACCTGGGTGCCGCTCGACGCCGAGTTCGCGATTCTGAGCAGCCGCCCCGTCAAGGCAGGATCGAGGGAGACGATGCGCTCGACCTCATCGATTTCCCAGCCCTCCGTCCCCACCAACCCAACCAACCGCGCGGCACTGGGCGGCAGGGGCTCGAGTGTGTCAGCGTCGCTGACTACGGCGTCGAGATCGATCACTATCCGGCCTCCTGGGCATGCCGCGCAGGGCTCCGCACGTCGCGCGACCGAGTGTCTTAACGGAAGCAGCTGCCGTGTCGTTGAGTGGAATGCTCCCACTCGGTCTTTTGCCCGGTCACCTTCGTCGGCACAACACCCCGCCGACGCTCCGAAGCGCACACGCGTCGCCGATCGGATGCCGACGAGCCGAGCAAACACGACGCGAAACGCGGCAGTGTGGCCTGTTTGCGATCAAGCCCTTTGCCGCTCCATCCGAATCGTTCTCGAGAACCAGCCGCCTGACACGCAGGCATCGAAGGAGCCCCGTACATGGCCAGACCCACGGTTCGGCCGACCGGCAATGAATGCCACTTCGGCGAGGACGAGATCATCGTCAGCAAGACCGACCTGAAGGGACAGATCACCTACGCGAACGAGGTGTTCGCGCGTGTGGCCGGATTCGGCGAAGACGAGCTGCTCGGTGCGCCCCACAACCTCATCCGCCACCCCGACATGCCGCGTTGCGTATTCAAGCTGCTCTGGGACACGCTCGAGGCAGGCAGCGAGATCTTCGCCTACGTGGTCAACCTCGCCAGCAACGGCGATCACTACTGGGTGCTCGCGCACGTGACGCCCACCTTCGACGAGCACGGCAAGATCATCGGCTACCACTCGAATCGCCGCGTCCCCGACCGCTCGGCCCTCGAAAAGATCATTCCCGTCTACCAGGCGCTGCGCAAGGAAGAGGAGAAGCACGAGAGCCCCAAGGAGGGCCTCGAAGCAGCGACCCGCCTGCTCGGCGACGTGCTCGGCGAGCAAGGGGTGACGTACGACGAATTCGTTTGGAGTCTCCAGGAAGGAGCGTCATGACGATCGATCCGAAGATTTCCAACGCGGCTCAGGCGGCTGCAGCGGCCCCGGAAGCCGCCGAGGTCGAGCTCTTGAAGGCCGAGCTCGAGCGCCATAGGCGCGCCGCCCGCCAGGCCGCAGAGGTCTGCCGCGCCGCCGCCCACGGTGATCTCGAGGCCCGAGTGCTGCGCATCGACGTCGACGGCGAGCTCGGCGACATGCTCCACGGCATCAACCAGATGCTGGATCTCACCGACGCCTTCGTCCGCGAGGCCAGCGCCGCGCTCGAGCATGCGAGTGCCGAGAAGTTCTACCGCCGCGTTCTGCTTCGCGGAATGCGCGGATCCTTCATTCACGGCTCGAAGGTCATCAACGAAGCCACCGACCAGATGGCCAGCAAGACCGAGGCCCTCAGCCGGGCCACCGAAGAGCGCCACCAGCTGGCCGACTCCTTCGAAGAAGCCATCAAGGGGTTCGTGGACACCGTCGCCTCGTCTTCGACGGAGCTTCGAGCCACCGCCGAGTCCCTGACCTCCACGGCCGACCTCACCACCGAAAAGGTCCAAACCGTCCGCCAGTCGGCCAGCGCGGCGACCCAGAACACCGAGGGCGCCTCGGCCAGCACCCGCAAGATGAGCGATACGGTGCGAGAGATCGCGGCCCAGATCAGTCAGACCCGGTCGATCGCCGACTCGGCGGTCGACGAGGCCGATCGCACCAACGCCACGGTGAGCCAACTCGCCGAGGGCTCGCAGCGCATCGACGGCGTGCTGAACCTCATCACCAACATCGCGAGCCAGACGCGCCTGCTCGCCCTGAACGCCACCATCGAGGCGGCACGAGCGGGAGAGGCCGGCAAGGGCTTCGCGGTGGTCGCCAACGAGGTCAAGGAGCTCGCCAGCCAGACCGCCACCGCCACCGAGGAGATCGGCGAGCAGATCGCCGCGATGCAGAGCTCGACGGGCGATGCCGTCGCGGCCATCGAGGACATCGGGGAGACGATCCGGCGCATGAGCGGGACATTCTCCGGCATCGCGACGGGCGTCGACGAACTGCACGCCACGGGCGAACAGATCGGCGAGAGCGTGGGCGCCGCAACCAACAGCGCACACAACGTGTCAGAGACCATCGACTCGGTCGGTTCGGCCGCCGAGGAGACGAGCGCCGCCTCGAAGGAGTTGCTCGAGGCGGCAGGCAGCCTCTCGGAGAACGCCGAGCGCCTGCGCGACGAAGTGGATCAATTCCTCGGAAGCGTCCGTGCTGGCTGAGGAGCGGGCCCTGCGGCCCTTCAACGGCGAGAGAGAACGACGTGAGTGAGTCCTGCAAGCAACCCACCGTGGCGAGCGTCGGGGAGCTCCTCGGCATGCTGTTCGGCCGGGAGACCTCGGCCACCAAGGCGGAGCCGCCCGAAACCAGCGACGCGCAGATGGTCGTCGAATACCACATGGGCGCGAGCGACGAGCTCGTGGCGGCGTGCGTCGTGGAGCTGGAGTTTGCCGCGCTGCTCGGTGGCGCCCTGGCGATGCTCTCGGCCGAGGCCGTCAAGGAGATGGTGGCGGAGGGAGACCTCGGCAACAGCTGCCGGGATGCCCTGCGCGAGGTCTTCAACGTCTGCGCGTGTCTTCTGCCGTCGACCCGCGACGGCTCGCCCTCGCGGCTGGCGAGCGTCCACGAGAGGCTCGAGGAGGCCCCCGAGGCCGTCCGCGAGCTGCTCGAGAAGGGCAAGACCACGACCTGCTTCGAGGTCGAGGTGTCGGGCTACGCGACGGGCCTGATGGCCTTCACGACCCCCTGAGACCCAACGCGAACGGGCCAGGATGGCGCGAACGCCTTCCTGGCCCGTCTGCTGTCCACACGGCCGTCGACGGACGGCCGCTCAGCCCATCACCTTGGCGACCTCATCTGCGAGCGTGTCCGAGGTAAACGGCTTGGTCACGTAACCGTTCGCGCCCGCCTTGATGGCCTCGTTGATCGCATCCTGCCCGCCCTCGGTCGTCACCATGATGATCGGGATGCCGGTCAGGCCGTCGATCTCGCGCACCTTCCCGACGAGCTCGACGCCGTTCATGTTGGGCATGTTGACGTCGCTGAAGATGAGGTCCACCGGCCCGCCTTCGAGCTTGGCGAGCGCCTCGACGCCGTCCGAAGCCTCGACGACGTCGGCGCCACCGTGCCCGGCCTGTCGAAGCGTGCGAAGAACGATCTTCCGCATGGTTGCGGAGTCGTCCACGATCATGATCTTCATGTCCCTACCCCCCGTCCTGGCCCGTCAGGCCTTGAAACCGTCTATTTGCTGGCGCCTCGGGCGGCCCGGCAGGCCGCCGCACAGCGCATCACGAGATCGAGTTCCTGTTCTTCGTCGAGCTCACTCGCGAATCGGGCCGCGAATCCCGTGTCGGTCTGGCGGACCACCTCGAAGTCACGAACGCCCAGCGCGGCCTCCCCGAGCATCTCGATGCGGATCGTAGCCTTCGCACCAGGTGCTAGGGTCATCGAGCAATCCGTCAGCTCGAAGCCTCCACGCGACACGTCGACGAGTTTTCCCGTCCCGTCGTCGTCGTCCGTCTCGTACCGCACAGGGGCCTCGAACTCGAAGCGGTAGCTCGTGCGATTCGTCTTCACTCGTCCGTTTCCCGGCTGCCTGGCGACGCTGCAGCTTCGCTTCGTCGAGGCGTGAGCGCATCGAATACGTTTCGATGCTCTGTTCATCTTGGTCGGTCACGTTCGCCGAGTTCTTGAGTCCGGCAACCGACACCCGCACGCTGCGCCCTCAAGCACACAGGCACTCTCGCCGAATCACATTCGAGTCATCAACATCAACTCTGCCAGGCGTTTCGAACTGCAATGCGCGAAGGCAAACTCGAATTCACGACGATCGACCCTAAGGAGTTCCTCCTACGGGTGCGCCGCAAGAGCGCAAGCCCCGAGGTGCCCGGCGGCATCAAGTCGCAGTACGAGCACGAATTGCTGCACGGCGATCCCGACGTCGGAACCCTGGCCCTCGACGCATGCGGCAAGACCGTCGGCGCCCTGAGCTACGCACTGCTGCCTCTTCGCAACGAGCCGGGCACGGTGGGCGGGCGCGTCGATGTCGTACTGACCGAACCCGAATGCCGCGGGCACGGCATTGCATCGCTGCTGATCGCGACCCTGCTCGTGCGCTTCTTCGAAGAGCACGGCGATCGCTTGCGAAGCTTCTCGGTGATCGCGGCGCACCCCTCGATCGGATCGATCGCGGAGCGCTTCGGCTTCACGCGGCTCGAGACCGGCGAATCCGACCTCTACACCCTGCGCATCGAGCCCGGCGATGGCGAGGCCTTCGCCAACGAAGTGCGGCGAACGCTCACACAGCAGATGTCCGGCCTGCGAAGCATCTGCGTGCAGTGTCAGAAGAGCACCTGGAACGCGCCCTGGTGCCGAAGCGAGGACGAAGAATGAGCACCACCGGCTATCTCTGGGACGCGCGCTACCTGGGCCACGCGCCCTCGACCGTGCACCCCGAGCGACCCGAGCGAATCGCCGACCTCGAACCCTCGCGCTTCACCGTCGACCTGCCGGGCATCCGCCTCGTCAAAGTCGACCAGTCGCTCGGCCTCCCCTGGGTGCGGCGCCTTCACACCCGCGAGTACGTCGAAGAGGTGCGTTCGTCAGCCGCCGGAGGACGTCGGGCCCTCGACCCGACCTGGGAGACGCAGGTCGCGAAGGACTCCTTCGACGTCGCCCTGACCGCCGCCGCCGGCGCGCTCTCGCTCACCCAGCAGGTGTGCATGGGCGAGCTTCGAAATGGCTTCGCGGCCATCCGCCCGCCCGGCCATCATGCGCGGGCGTTCTTCACCCGTGGTTTCTGCATCTTCAACAACGTCGCACTCTGCGCCCGCTACGCCCAGGAGTGCTTCGACCTGCGACGCGTGCTGATCCTCGACTGGGACGTCCACCCGGCCGACGGCACATCGGAGATCTTCTACGACGACCCGGACGTGCACGTCGTGAGCGTCCACCAGGCCGGCATCTTCTCGAATGCCGTCGGCACCGTCGACCAGATCGGATCGGGCCCTGGCGAAGGCGCCACCCACAACCTGCCCCTTCCCAAGCACACGGGCGGCACCGCGTTCCTCGACGCCCTCGAGCCGCTGCTCGACCGCGCCGCCGCCGCCTGCAAACCACAGCTCGTACTGATCAGCTGCGGGTTCGATGCCCACATCGCGGACCCGATCGGCAGCCTCGATCTGAAGGACGACGACTACGCTCGACTCACCCGCCTCGCCATGGCGATAGCCGACCGCTGGGCCGAGGGCCGCATCGTCTCGGTCCTGGAGGGCGGCTACAACCCCCGGGTCGTGACGCGCGGCGTGCGCTCGCACGTGGCGGCCCTGATGCCGTAAACGGTGGATCGAAGATTGTGCCTGGCATGATTTCTGCTTGATCTCGGTTCATGGCAAGAAATCGATCGGGACGCACACCTCCCTTCTGCCCCAACCCGGACTGTGATTCCAGAGCCGATCCGGCCACCTGGCGCTTTCGCAAGAAGGGCTTCTTCTCGAGGACCCACCACCCCCACAAGGTCCAGCGGTACCAGTGTCAACATTGCGGCCGGTGCTTCAGTTCACAGACCTTCTCACCCACCTACTGGCTCCGCTACACGAACCTCCTCGAGAGGGTCTTTCATCGGCTGGTCGGAGGATCCTGCCTGCGTCAGATCAGCCGAGAGCTCGG
>CAZETS010000096.1:0-15250 GCA_964515335.1 uncultured Spirochaetaceae bacterium | reverse complement strand
GCTGACTCGCATCTGCTTCCACCAGGCGAAGTTCGCAGTTTGAGACCCTAAAGCGCTGGAAATGCAACCTCTTCGGATCTGCTCAGGCGCAATCTTCAAAACACCTCCGAGGCTGCGGGGCCTCCCGGACCTCCGACGGAACCACTCTTCTCCGTCCTGCGAAGCGGCGCCGCTCGCTGGCGGGCGCGGGCCGTTTGGCTGGCGCGTGCCCGGCAGTGGATTGCGACGCTCTCGAAGCGCGTTTCGCGATCCGTGCGGTCCATCGATGATCCGCTCGCCCTTGGCTCCTGCGATGGTGCGCTGGCCTGGCGCACCAGGAGGTGGGCATCGGGACCCGGCCAAGACCTCGGACGCTCATTCCCGTCGTCGAGCCACGTAGCCGACGGCGGCCGTCCGTTACACGGCCGCGAAGACCGCGCTCGTCGGTCTCCGCTCTTGGTTGGAAGCTCCCGGATCCGGGAAAGCTCCCCGCATCCCGCTCTTGCGCTTCACGTCCGCTTCTCTGCCCGCGCGCGATTTCACGCGGACTCACACGCACGAAGAAGCGTTTGATCGGGTTCGCCGACGCCGACACGTCTCGCCGTATCCATCGACGTGGTGCGCGGTTCGGCCGGCGGCAGCGAAGCCTCTTCCTCCTCGCACCACACTCCGGATACCAACCCAACGTACGCCGATGTGGCGCGTCGAGCAAGACGAAAGTGGAACGAAGCGGCGTGCTAGACGAGCAGTCCGCGACCGGTGACGAGCGGCAGTGCGGTTCCGGCGATCAATCCCGGGGGTGCTTCGCATAGGGTGGGGATGGCGTTGACGATGCGGCCCGCGGCGGTCGCGTTGCCGCCGCCGGCGTGGTTGCCGCCCGCGTCCTCGGCCTCGACGGTGACGACGAGGTCGGGTGCTCCTTCGATGCGGATCTGGTGCAGCCCCTGGGCGCTCGCCTTCGGCCACTGTGGCGCGGTGTCGTCGCAGATGCGTGTCACGTGCTCGACGACGAGCCTGGGCTCGCCGCCGACGATGCCCTGCACCTCGAAGCGGAATCCGCCCTGGGTGCCGGCGTCGAAGGTCCCCATTGCGTTCGTGACGGTCCGCTCCAGGGCGTGTTTCTCGACGACGGTTCTGATTTCGGAGACGGGGGCGTCGAGGGCTTCGCCCAGAGCGCGCAGCGGCCCGCCCCACACCGATTCGAGGGCGATGGGCAGGAGCATCGGGGGTGTGGCCTCCATGGGCATCCCCATGCCGACGAGGTTGCGCACGGCCTCGGGCTGATCGTAGTGCTCGTAGTTGAAGACCTCGCGTACGGTGATGCGCCGGATCTCCTGGCAGACACCCGACAACACGAGCGGCAGCAGGTCGATCGCGAAGCCCGGGTCGATGCCCGAGGTGAAGAAGCTGCTGCCGCCTTCGCGACACGCGTCTTCGAAGCGCTCCCGCAGCTCGGGGTCGGCGCTCGGCGGGTCCAGCAGGCCGTACATGCCTGCGGAGACGACGTTGATGCCCGCGCGAAGGGCCGCGCAGCACTCCTCGATCGACTCGGTCGGCCGGAAGTCGGAGTTTACGGTGTAGACGAGTGCGTCGGGCTTGCTGGCGAGCACCGCCTCGTGGTCGAGCGTGGCCGCAACGCCCACCGGGGCGATGCCGGCGAGTTCGCCGGCGTCGCGGCCTGCCTTCTCGGGGCTATGGACGATGACTCCGGCCAGTTCGAGGTGCGGGTTGGCGACGACTCCGTGGATCGCGGGCCGGCCGACGTTGCCGGGTCCCCAGACGGCTACGCTATAAGGCATCGCGGCAGCGTAGCGCGCCGGTCCGCCACCTCCGCGGCCGCTCAGTCCGCGTTCGCTGCCCGGCCGGGTTCGAGGATCCGCAGGTCGGGTGATTCGTGTCGCTCGGCGCGGCGCCGCCCGGCCAGGTCGTCGAGGATCACGTAGCCGCAGGGCACGAGGAAGAGCGTGACCGCGGCGGCGAAGAGCACCCCGTAGCCGAGGGCGATGGCCATTGGCACGAGCGGCCGCGCCGCGACGGCGCCCTCGAACATCAGCGGCACGAGCCCGATGTACGTGGTGAAGGAGGTCAGGAAGATCGGGCGGAAGCGTGCGATGCCCGCCGTCCGCACGCTCTCGAGCACTCCTTTGCCGAGCTCGCGTTGGCCGTTCACGTAGTGGACGAGCACCAGGGAAGCGTTCACCACGACGCCCGAAAGCGCCACGATCCCGAGCACGGTGAAGAAGACGACGTCCCAGCCCATGATGAGGTGGCCGAAGATCGCCCCGACCGCTCCGAACGGAATGACGCTCATGATGATCAGGGGTTGGACGTAGGACTTGAGGGGCACCGCCAGCAGGGCGTAGATCATCAGTAGGGCCAGCGCGGCGCCGCGGGCCAGTCCGCCGGCGGCGCGGCGTTGCTCGCGCTGCTCGCCGTCCAGCTGGTAGGTCATGCCGGGATACTTCGCGAGGATGCCGGGCAGCGCGGCCTGTACGTCGCGGATGATCTCCTCCGGCGTGATGATCGCCCGGTCGACGTCGCCGGTGACGCTGACGACGCGCTCGCGGTCGGTGCGATGGATCGTCGCGAAGCCGCGTCCGAGGCTCGCCTCGGCGACCGCGTCGAACGGCACTTCCACGCCTTCGGCGGTGCGGATGCGCATTTCTTCCAACGAGCCGAGCGAGCGCCGCTCGGCCTCCGGGTACCGGACCATCACTTTCACGTCGTCACGGCCGCGCTGGATGCGCTGTACCTCTTCGCCGTAGAAGGCCTGGCGCACCTGCCGGGCGAGGTCGAAGTGGGTGAGGCCCAGGGGGCGGGCCTCGTCGCGCAGGCTGAGCTCGACCTCCTGCTTGCCGGCGCGGAAGGAGTCGGCGATGTCGGTGACGCCCCGATAGGTGGCAAGCTGCTGCCGCAGCTCGGCGGCGGCGAGGCTCAGCTGCTCGATGCTTCCGCCGGTGAGCTGGAAGTTCAGCGGTTCGCCCGCCGAGAACGAGTCCGACGAGAAGGCGAGCTCGACGGCGTCGGGGATCGTGCCCACGCGCTCGCGCAAGCGCCGCGCGATCTCGGTGGCTCCGATCTCGCGCTCGCGGGCAGGGGAGAGCTGCAGGAAGAAGCTCGCGAGGTGCGTGCCGCCCACCTTGACCGACATGTCCGGCGGTCCGCCCATCAGGTTCAGCTGCTTGCCCAGGGTCGCGACGGTCTGAAGGAGGATGGGCTGGCCGGGGTACTCCTCGGCGAGCTCCGCCTCGAGTGCCTCCGCGCCGGCCTGCAGCTGACGCACCGCGTCCTCGGTTCGATAGAGGGGAATGCCCTGGGGCATCGTGAGCATGGCGGTCACGGTGTCGCCCTCGACGGCCGGAAAGAACTGGTACCGCATGCGGCCGCTCGAGAAGAGCGCGACCGTCAGGATCACCGCCCCGACCGCGATGGACGCCGTCACGTAGCGCCACTCGATGGCGCGGTCGAGTGCGCGCCCGTAGTAGTCGCGGCCGAATCGCTCCAGGCCGTGTGCCATGGCGGTCTGGAACCGGGTCCAGCGCGCCGCGAGTGGGTTGGGTTGGCTGCGCTTCGAGGCCGTGCGGCGGTGGGCGAGGTGGGCCGGAAGGATCAGCTGCGATTCGACGAGTGAGAAGAACAGGCAGATGATCGCGGTCAGGCCCATCCACCCGAAGAAGTCGCCCATCCGGCCCGGTACGATGATCAGCGGAATGAACGCTGCGACGGTGGTCATGACGCCGAAGAAGACCGGGATGTAGACCGCCAGCGTTCCCTTGATGGCGGCCTGGTCCTGGGGAAGGCCTTCCCGCTCGTGGGTGTGGACGCTCTCGCCGATCACGATCGCGTCGTCGACCAGGATGCCGAGCACCAGGATGAAGGCCATCACGGTGAGCGTGCTGATCGAGATCGTGAACCACGGGAAGACCATGACGGCGCCGAGCAGCGAGATCGGGACGCCGGCGGCCACCCAGAGCGCGAGCCGGAAGCGCAGGAAGAGCGCCAGCGCCGTTACCACGAGGAAGAGTCCGCCGAGCGCGTTGCGGGAAAGCGACGACAGCCGGGCGTTGAGCTCGTCGGCCGCGTTCGTGAAGACGGTCACGTCGATCCCGTCCGGCACTTCGCGCCGGAAGTCCTCCAGCCAGGGCTCGACGGCGGCCACGATGTCGAGGACGTCTTCCTCGCCGATCCGGTCCACCCGGACGATCACGGCGGGTTCGCCGTCGAAGCGCGCGCGCAGATCGACGTCCTCGAAGCCGTCGATGATGGTCGCGATCTCGGCGAGGGTGACGCTCGTCCCGTCGCGGCGCGTCATCACCACGATGTCCTCGAAGTCGGCGCCCCGATAGGCCTGCCCGACGCTCCGCAGCAGGATCTCGCCTCCGGTCGTCTTGACGGAGCCCCCGGGCATATCGAGCGACGAGGTGCGGACGGCGCGAGCCACCGCGTCGAGGGTCAGGCCGTGGCGCCGCAACGTCTCCTCGGGCACCTCGATCGAGATCTCGTAGGGCCGCGCGTAGTCGAGGTCGACCTGCGAGACGTCGGGCAGCGCGGCGATGCCGTCACGGGCGCGTTGCCCGAGGATCTTGAGCGTGTGCTCGTCGGTGTCGCCCGAGATCGCGATGTACATCGCGATTCCGCGCATCAGCAGCTTCGAGACGACCGGGCGCTCGGTCTGCTCGGGGAAGGTGTCGATGCCCTGCACACGGTTGTCGATCTCGCTCAGCGCCAGCTCGCTGTCGCCCCCGATCACCAGCTCTACGCTCACCACGCAGGCGCCCTCTACCGCTAGCGCCGTGATGCGGTCGATGTCCGGCGTGCCCTCGATGGCCTCCTCGATGCGCAGGCAGACCGACTCCTCGGCCTCCTCGGGCGTGGCGCCGGGATACTCGACGCTGACGCGGACCAGGTCGGTGTCGACCGACGGGAACTCCTCCTGACGGATCGTCGGCAGGGCGAGCAGTCCGCCGACCACCAGGACGAGCATCAGCAGGTTGGCTGCGACCGGGTTGTGGACGAACCACGCGATGATGCGACTCACGAGGGCTTGGCCTCCGAGTCGTGGATCGGGCGCACCTTCATGCCGTCGACGACGACCGCGATGGGCGAGACCACCACCCGGTCGCCGTCGTCGAGGTCGGTGCGGATCATGACCTCGTCGCGGTCGATGCGCAGCACCTCTACGTCGCGAAGGTGGAGCCGGTCGGCGCGATCGACGACGAGCAGCCGGTCGGCATCGCGCATCGCCGAGCGGGGCACGACGATCACGCTCTGCGCGACCCGGCCGTCGATCTCGGCGCGCACGAAGAGACCGACGGCGAGCGGGGCGGGGGCGGTCTCGGGCTCCTCGGCGGTGCCGTACGGGTCCTCGACCCGGGCGACCACGTGCACCATCCGGCTCTGCGGGTCGATCTCGCCCTCGGTGCGAACGATGCGCCCTTGCCAGGTGTGCTCCGCGCCCGCGAAGCTCGCGAAGAGCCGCACGGAGGGTCCCTCGTCGGCGTTCGTCGGCTGGCGGATGCCCGGCAGGTCGAGATAGGCGAGCTGCCGGTCGGCAAGCGGCAGACGGATCTCGGCGAAGTCGGTGGCGTAGAGGGTCGCGATGGCGGCGCCCCGCGACACGAACTGCCCGACGTCGACGCGTTCGTCGCGGACGCGGCCGTCGAAGGGCGCTCGGATCTCCGTGCGCGCCAGGTCGCGCTCGGCGACTTCGAGCGAGACCTTCGCGGCCTCGAGGGAGGCCCGGGCGACGCGCTCTCCGCGCCGGGCGTTGCTGAGCTGGGAAGGGCTGTTCGCGTTCGACCTGGCGAGGCCGCGCTGCCTGCGCAGCTCGGCGGCGGCGTGTTCGGCCTCGCCTTCGGCTCGCGCGACGTCGGCGCGGGCGCGCGCGAGCGCCGCCGCGTAGTCGCGGTCGTCGATGCGCAGCAGGGGCTCGTCCTTGCTGAAGAACCCGCCGGAGACGAGCGCCGGCGATATCCACACGACGCTCCCGGAGACCTCGGGCACGAGGTTGCTCTCGGTGCGGGGGGCCACCGTGCCCTGGCTGCGCACCGTCATGCGGACATCGCCGGGCCGCACCTCGATGGCGCGCACGATCGGCAGGGCCTCCTCGGGCGACACGCTCTCGACCTCCGGCGCTGTCGCGAGCAGGAGGAAGGCGCCGAAGCCGGCGACGATCAGCACGACGAAGGGGTAGAGGGTCTTGCGGCGACTCATCGGGTGGCGGCTCCCGCTTTCGACGGCTCGGCGAGTTGCTCCCGCTCGGCCCGGAGTGATTCGACGGCGCCCTGTCGGACGACTTGCGTGATGTCGAAGATGGCGTTCGCGGCAGCTGGCCCGTCGCCGTCGGCGATGGCCCGGGCCAGCCGTTCGAGCAGCTCGGGTCGCTCGGGGCCGGGCGGGGCGAGCAGCGCCTCGTGGCGGTCGATGAACCGCGTCTTCACACCCTTGCGGACCATCGCGAGCACCATGTTGCCGCTGGCTTCGACGAACAGGTCGCTGAGGGCGTGGATCCGCTCGTGGACCGCGCCGATCGGAAGCTCGTCCCCCTGCAGCTGATCGACGATCTCGAGCGCCCGCGCGCGTTGTGCCGGGTCGGCCCGCTCGACGCCGAGTCGGGCCGAGAGCGAGAACAGGCCGCTGAAGACCTCGAAGACCTGATCGAAGAGATCGGGATCCGGTGGATTCTCGAGGTCGAGCAGGTGCTGGACGACGTCGAGGCTCGCCTCCTGGATGGGCGCCGCCCGCGCGCCGCCCGGCCGGATCTGCGCGATGCCGAGCTGTTCGAGCTTCTTCAAGGCCTCGCGAACCGCGCCGCGGTGGGTGTCGAAGCGCTCCGCGAGCTCGCGCTCGGAGGGCAGCCGGTCGCCCGCTCGGTAGCGGCCGCTGAGGATCTCTTTGCGCAGCTCGCCGGCGATGCGCTCGGTGTGCGAGGGCGCCGGGGCGGGCGCTGTGGCGTTCGTCTCTCGTCGCATCGGTGTGGCCATTCTTCGGCTGGCCTCGCCGGGCAAACGGGCAGCCTCGGTCGGGGCAGGGCTCGCGGTGGCTCGGGGCGCGAGCGGGACACCGGCGGATCGAGTCCTGATCGGCACAGCTCCTGGCTGCGTGGTCCGACCAGATTGGTCTGACCAGAATAGCCGGCCAGCGGCGGTCTGGCAACAGGAGGTCTGGCAACCTGAGGTCGACGGGACGTCCACGAGGCACCGGCGAGTTCCCCCCGCGACACCTGCGATAGCGTCCGCGAGGCCCCGCCGCGCCTACGGAGCCTGCCCCGCATGTCCGCCGAAATGGACCTCAAGACCACCCGCTACGAAGTCGCCGATGGCATCGCGACGCTCACGCTGAGTCGTCCCGAGCGCATGAACGCCTGGACGGGGCGCATGCACACCGAGTACCGCTGGCTCCTCGAGCAGGCCGAGAACGACCCGGCGGTGCGCGTGGTCGTGCTGACCGGAGAGGGACGCGGCTTCTGCCCGGGCGCCGACACCCGGGCCCTCGAGGGTCACGTCGAGCGGGGCGGCTACGACCCGGGCACGCCGCCCGATCTGCCGAAGCCGGGCTACGGGGTCCGCGACGAGTTCGACGCCGACTTCGCGTTCCAGTTCGGCCTGACGAAGCCGGTCATCGCCGCTCTCAATGGGCCGGCGGCGGGGGTGGGGCTGGTGATGGCGTGCTACGCGGACATCCGCTTTGCGGTGCGCGGCGCGAAGCTCACCACCGCGCACGGGCGCCTGAACCTGCCGGCCGAGTACGGGCTGTCGTGGCTGCTGCCGCGGATGATCGGGCTCACGGCGGCGAACGACCTGCTGCTCTCGAGCCGCATCTTTCTCACCGACGAGGCCATGGAGCTCGGCCTGCTGAACGGTCTGTTCGAAGCCGACGACCTGATGCCGCACACCTACGCGTACGCGCGCGAGATGGCCGAGCGCGTGTCGCCGGCCTCGCTTGCGACGACGAAGCGGCAGATCTACACCGATCTGCATCGCGACGTGGGAAGCAGCGTCCGCGAGGCGGGCGAGCTGCTCGGTCGCATGATGAAGCAGGCCGACTACGAAGAGGCGGTGGCCTCGTTCAGCGAGAAGCGGCCGCCTCGCTGGAGCGCAGGGTGAGGCACGCGGCCGATCGCGGTACGGCCTCGCCGTGACCCGGGCCGCCATGCCACCCGACGCCGCGGCCGCGCCGCGCGCGGTGTGGCTGCGCTTGCCGGCGCCGCGTCCGGGTATGGCGGTCGCCTGCCTCGTGGCGTTGTCAGTGCCCGTGCTCTTCCTCGGTCTCGACCGCTACCCGGTCGTCAACGCCGACGAGGCGTTCTATCACGACATCGCCTGGACGATGCTCGAGTCGCGCGACTGGTGGCGGGTGCGCACGGGGCCTGGCGAGCACGTCTACGACACCTTCGCGAACGCGCCGCTGCAGTACTGGGTGCGCGGCTTCGTGATCTCGCTGGCAGGTCCGGGACCTTTCGGCATGCGGATCCACTCTGCGCTGGCCGGCCTGCTCGCCGTGCTCGCCACCTACGGGCTGGCACTGCGTGCCGCAGGTCGCGCGGCGGGCTTCCTGGCCGGGTTGTTGCTGCTCTTCAGCTATCAGCTCGTCTATCTGCACGGGGCGCGAACCGGCGAGCTCGAAACCGGCGTGGCGCTGCTGCTCGGCGCCCTGGCGCTGCTCTTCGTACGGGCCGTCCGGCGACCGCGCGCAGGCTTCCTGGCCCACCACGGTCTGCTCGTCGCGCTCGCCGGCTGGAAGGCCCCGGTCGTGCCGATCCCGTTGCTGGCCGAGCTCGCCTGCTTTGCGTTGGTGCCGCCGGCGCGAGCGCGCTTCGGGGAGTGGCTGCGCACGGGTCTCGCCCTGCTGCCGCTCGCGCTGGTGTGGCACGGCTATCAGGCGTGGCGGCTGCGCGAGCTGGTGCCGCAAGTGGTGGAGGCCGTCGGCATGCAGGCCGCAGGGTCTTCGGCGGTCGAAGGCATCGCGGCGCGCGGCGCCTACTACGCGGAGCGCGTCTGGTTCGGGGCCTGGCCCCAGATCGCGCTCTTGCCGGCGGCCTGGCTGGCGCTCTGGCCCGCCGCTCGCCGCGTGGACTCCGTGCAGGGCGTGGCGGTGCGCGTGATCGGTCTCTACCTGCTCGCCGTCTTCGGTTTCTACTGCACGATCTCGAAGGTCGGGCCGTGGTACGGCGTGCACGCCTTTCCCTTCGTGGCGGCGTCGATCGCGATCGCGCTGTCCGATCTCGAGTGGCGTCGCGTCCTGTCTCCCGGCGTGCTGCTCTTGGGGGCGGCCGGCGTCGCCTCGATCCCCTTCGTCGCGCCTCCACTGTTCGACTACGACCCGCTGTCGGCGAGCGCCATCCGCATCGCCATGCCGGTGTCGGTGCGCGGCGTGGGGGCCCTGCCGGCGTGGCTGTCGATTTTCCTCGCGACCGCCGCGCTGGCCCTGGTGGCGTGGCTGGTGACGAGGCGAGTCGGCGCGGCCCGGCCCGTCGTCGCCGCCACCGCGCTCGCCGTCGTCGTGCTCGCCGCCGTACGCGTCGCGGCGCCGCTCGGCGACCTCGATCGCAGCACGCCGGTCGACGCGCTGCACGCCGATCTCGCCGAGCGTCGCCGGGCCGGCGTGGCGCTCTCGTTTCCGATCGACGTGCCGCCCGTGCATCCCTGGATCGCCCACTACTACTTCGGGCACGACTACACGCTGCGCCCCGCCCGGCCCCGGCCCGGCGATCCGGGGCCGCCCTGGCAGCGCTACACGCTGGTGGGCGAGGGCGCGGCTACTACTCGGCGTATCCGAGCGCTCGAAGCTCCGCTTCCGCTCGGTCCGTGAGGGCGCGGCGCTGGCTCGGGGCTCTGGCCTCCTGGCGTCGCTCGCGCACCAGCTCGCGGTAGCGCTCGACACCGCTGCCGGCGTCGCCCGAGAGGTTGCGCTCGAGCGCGGGGTCGGCGTTCACGTCGAACAGCCAGGTCGCCCCGCGCGCATAGCGCTGGATCGCGCGCACGTGCGGGCCGTCGGCGCGCCGGTCGAGCAGCACGCCGAACTGGCCCGGGCCGAGCGCCCGCGCGAAGTGCACGTCCGCGTCGCGAAAGCCGAGTTGCGAGAGGCTCGTCTCGGCGAACCAGAGGCGGCGGTCCGGCTCGGGCCGATCGAGGACGCCGCGCAGCGGCGACTCGTCGGCGCGTCCGTCCAGCGCCGCCAGCAGCGAGGGCGCCACGTCGATCGCGCTCACCGGGGCGTCGCTCGTCACTCCACTCGGCCAGCCGGGGCCCGCCACCACCAGCGGCACCCGCAGGCTGGCCGGCCACAGCCCTGCGTGCTGGTAGTAGACGCCCTGCTCGCCGAGCGCTTCGCCGTGGTCGGCGGTGACGACGAAGATCGTCCGGTCGCCGAGCCCGAGCGCATCGATGCGATCGACCACTCGCCCGAGCAGGTGATCCGCGTAGGCGACGCCGGCGCGGTAGAGGGCGTCCACGTGGTCGCGATTCGTGATGCCCTCGAGCCAGGCCAGAGGCGTGGGCAGTGCGCCCGGAAAGATCGGCAGCGTGGGCGGATCGGCGCGGCGCTCGGGGAGCGCGAAGCCGCGGGCCGCCCACTCGCCGTCGACGAACGACGCGGGCGGCCCGTACGGGGTGTGCGGGTCGAAGAGGTGGACCCAGAGGAAGAACGGACGTGGCGTGGCGCCCGCCCAGCCGTCGAGCCAGTCGAGCACCGACTCGACGCTGCGCGCACCGTCGCGCGCGTCGCCGGTCTTGGCGGGGCGGAAGCGGCCGAAGCCCTGGCCAAAGCCCGCGAGCAGGCCGATGTGATCGACTGTCACCGAGGCCGCCGTCTGCAGGCCGCGGCCGGTGAGCGCTTCGGCGAGGGTCTCCAGCTCGTCGGCCAGTTCGCTGCGATTCGACACGGCTCCGTGTTGGTCGACGGGAAGCCCGGTGAGGATCGAGGCGTGCCCGGGCGTCGTCGAGGTGGCGGCGCTCCAGGCGTTCGTGAAGGCGACGCCGCGGCGAGCGAGCGCCGCGAGGTTCGGGGCGATCTGCGGGTCGGCGGCAGCGTCGGCACGCGTGGTGTCGAGGGTGATGAGCACGATGTTCGGCCGTGGCGCCGCGTCGGTCTGCTCGAGCAGGATCGGTTCGCCCCAGTCGATCGCCGCAGAGGCGCCGTCGCCGTCGGCAATCTCGAGGGAGAGTTCGATCGAGCGGCCCGCCTGGGCGGCGAGCGGAATCGCGACGCTGCGCCACGCCTCGCCCTCCAGCCTCTCGTCGAAGAGCAGCTGCGGCGCTGCGTCTTCGCCGACGAGCCGGATGCGCGCTTGGGCCGGCGCGGGGCCCGCGTTCGCGGCCGCCACCTCGAGACGTGAGCCCCGTCCGACCGCGACCGGGACGAGCAGGCGCTCGCCGCCGCGCGTCCGCCAGGCGCGGCGCGCCTCGCCGGCATGCACGACGAACTCGCCGTCGGCGTCGCGCGCGAGCCGCGCGTCGCTGCGCCTCGGCTCGAGCGCCGTGACGCGCCCGAAGCCCGACGGCGCCTCGGGCCCGCAGCCGCTCGTCACGAAGACCAGCAGGCCCAGCACGGCGGCGAGCGGCAGCGTGCGCGTCGCGATTTCCGCGTAGCGGCGCGCGTCCAACCGAAAGCGCATCAGCAGGAACCCGACGATCAGGTGCAGGACGACTGGGATCACCGACGTCAGCACGCGCAGGCCGAGCAGGGCGCTCTCGTCCTGCGCGACGTTCGGCTCGAAGCCCGAGACGTCGAGCACGACGCCGGAGAGGAGGATCGACGTCCCGATCGCCGCCTTCATGGCCAGCCCCCAGGCCGCGAAGAAGGTGCCCTCCTTGCGCTCGCCGGTGCGGGCCTCGTCGGTGTCGATCACGTCGGCCTGCAGCGACGGACCGAGCACCGCGCCCGCTCCGCTGAGGGCGCCGAAGCAGACGGTGACGAAGTAGATGAGCGTCGAGTCGCCTTCGCGGACGAACATCAGCAGGAAGAAGAGCAGCGCCTTGGCGAACATCGTCGCGGTCCAGACGCGGACCTTTCCGAAGCGCCGCGACAGCGGCAGCCAGGCGGGCAGGCAGACCAGCGTCGAGCCGATCGCCGCGAAGAGGTAGAGGCCCGTCGCGCCGGGTGTGCCCAGGATGTACTCCGAGATGTAGGGCAGCAGCGACACGACGGCCTGGAAGCCCAGCGTCTCGACGAAGTAGACCACCAGCAGGAGTCTTGCGTACGGGTTCTTCAGCACGTCGCCGAACGCGCGGTACGGGTTGGTGCGGGCGGCGCGCGCCTGGTAGTCGGGCCGCTCGGTCAGCATGGCGCTCGCCGACAGCAGCGAGACGGCCATCAGGGCGCCGGCCCCCGCCGCCAGCCAGGCGGCCGCGGCGCGCGGATCGCCGGCTCGCTCGAGGATCAGGATCGTGGCGGCCGCGAGGACGACGCCCGAGTAGTCGCCGAAGGCGCGGGCCCCGAATACGCGCGTGCGGTCGTGGTAGCCCCGCGAGATCTCGGCGCCGAGTGCCGTGTAGGGCACGTTGCAGGTGGTCATGAACGTGTAGAAGAGGCCGATCGCGACGGCGAGCCAGACGACGAGCGCCGTGCCTTCGAGCGAGGCCGGCGGCGCCCAGATCGCGTAGTAGCTCGCGCCAACCGGCAGCGCGGACACCACCATCCACGGCCTGCGCCGGCCGAAGCGCGAGCGCGTGCGGTCGCTCAGGTATCCGACCAGCGGGTCTGTGACCGCGTCCCACATCCGTGACAGGCCGAAGACCAGGCCGATCACCGCGGGCGAGATCAGCAGCACGTCGGTCGAGTACTTGAGCAGGTACATGCCGATCGCCGTGAAGAGCAGCGCGCCGGCCAGCGAAGGGGTCGCATAAGCGACGAGCACGCTGCGCCGCGTCGGCGGTTCCGGCTCGGTCGGCGCGGCACCGGGGGTGTCGCGCGAGTCGACTCCGTGCATCTCGGGTGGTTGCCTCACGGCCGGGCGGGGAAGGGATCGGGTTCGCTCTCAGAGCCGGATCGGCACCTTCGCATAGCCGCGCACGGTGCTGGTGTGGACCATTTCGGTGCCCTCCCAGTCGACGTCCCACTCGGGGAAGCGCGCGAGCGTCTCCTCGAGGGCTACGCGCGCCTCGAGGCGCGCCAGCGAGGCGCCCAGGCAGAAGTGCACCCCGTAGCCGAGCGATACGTGGCGATCGATGGCGCGAGTCACGTCGACGCGGTCGGCGTCCGCGTACTCGCGATCGTCCCGGCCCGCCGAGCCCGTCAACAGCAGGACGCGCGCGCCCTCTGGAATCGTCGTGCCGTGCAGCGACACCTCGCGCGTGGTGCGGCGCGCCTGCACGGGCGAGGGCGCCTCGTAGCGCAGCAGCTCCTCGACTCCGTTCGGGACGAGCGCGGGCGTCTCTACGAGCGCGCGCCGCTGCTCGGGGAAGCGGGCGAGCACGGTGCCCGCCCAGCCGAGGAAGCGCGCGACGGTCTCGTTGCCGGCGCCGGACAGCAGGCCGATGAACGCGAGCAGCTGCGTGTCGTCCATGCGGCGCTTCGAGCCGTCTTCGAGCTCGATTTCCGCCTCGATCAGCGCCGACATCATGTCGTCACGCGGTTGCCGGCGCCGTTCGGCGACGTAGCGCCCGAAGTAGCCCCAGAGCTTCCCGCTGATCTCCTCGTGACGTGCGCTGCCGCGCTCGCCGGGCTCGCGGTGCAGCAGCGCGTCGGTCCATTCGCGGATCGCGTCCTGGTCTTCGTCGGGCACCCCGAGCAGGGAGCTGATCACCATCACCGGAAGCTTTGCGCCGAACTCGGCCACGTAGTCGAACCCGCTGCTCCCGACCAGCGGATCGAGGTAGCCCCGACAGATGGCGCGCACGCGCGGCTCGAGCTCGGCGATGCGCCGCGGCGAGAAGGCCCGGCTCACGAGCTTGCGGAGCCTCGTGTGCTCGGGCGGGTCCTGGAAGATCATCATCGGCGACTGGCCGGGCTCGTCGGTCATCAGCTCGAGCACGGTTCCCCAGGCCGAGCTGAACGTCTGGTGGTCGAGCGAGGCGCCGAGCACGTCCTCGAAGCGCGAGAGCGCGTAGAAGTCGAGGTCGTCGTTGCGATAGACCGGCGCTTCGTCGCGCAGGCGCCGCCAGCTGGGGTGCGGGTCGGCGTCGATCGCGTAGTCGTAGGGGTCGTAGTAGAGGTCGCCCACGGTTGCCTCTCAGGCGCCGACGCGCTCGACGAGGGCCGCGATCTCGTCGAGGACCGGCAGCAGCGTGTCGGCGCCGGCGGGCGGCAGTCCGAACACGATGCGGTCGACGCCGGCCTTCACGTAGCGCTCGACGACGGCGTCCTTCGGCTGAACGCCGAACGGCGAGATCTCGAGGGTGGCGGGATCGCGGTCCTCGGCGGCGGCCAGCTCGCCGAGCTTTTCGAGCTGCGCCTCGAGGTCGTCGCGCCCCGCGATCGGCATCCAGCCGTCGCCGTAGCGCAGGGCGCGGCGGGCGCCGCCGGGAAACGCGCCGCCCACGTGGATCGGCGGATGCGGCTTCTGGACCGGCTTCGGCCACATGAAGATGGGATCGAAGTCGACCTTTTCGCCGTGGTACTCGGCCTCTTCGTGGGTCCAGATGGCCTTGATGGCTTCGACGCGCTCGCGCACCAGTCCGAAGCGGCCTTCGGCGCTGCTGCCGTGGTTCTCCATTTCCTCGACGTTCCAGCCGCCGCCGACGCCGAACAGGAAGCGCCCGCCGGACACCTGGTCGATCGACGCGCTCTCCTTGGCGGTGTGGATCGGATCGCGCTGGACGACGAGGCAGATGCCCGTTCCGATCTTGAGGGTGGTCGTCGTCGCGGCGGCGGCCGTCAGGGCGACGAACGGGTCGAGGGTGTCGTAGTACATCTTCGGCAGGTCGGCGCCGCCGGGCCAGGGTGTGCGGCGCGACACCGGGATGTGGGAGTGCTCGGAAACCCACAGCGACTCGAGGCCGCGCGACTCGACGGCGGAGCCGAGCTCGGTCATCGGCATCGAGTAGCCGGTGGGAAAGATCGTGACGCCGTACAGCATGACCGGGCCTCCCTGGCGAGCGTTCGCGCCCGCCCCGGCGATCGTATCGGATCGCCCGGGCGTGCGACGGGCGGAGGCGCCCGGCTCGAAGGCCGACGATCGCGCGGGGGATGCGGCCCGGCCCGCGCGGTCGCCGGCCGCGCGCCGCTAGTCGGTGAGCGGTGGATCGAGGATTGTGCCTGGCATGATTTCTGCTTGATCTCGGTTCATGGCAAGAAAACGACCGGGACGCACACGCTTCTTCTGCCCCAACCC
>CAZETS010000095.1:0-15691 GCA_964515335.1 uncultured Spirochaetaceae bacterium | reverse complement strand
GGCGCCCCACGGCTGCTACCGCTGTCGCGAAGAGGGCGAGTGGGGCACCTGGGTGACGATCGCGTTGGGCAGCGAGGACGAGTGGACGTCGCTGCGTGGCGTGATCGGCGACGAGGCGCTCGACGGGCCCGGATTCGCGAGCATGCAGTCCCGCAAGGCCAACGAGGACGCGCTCGACGCGCGCATCGAGGCCTGGACGAGCGAGCGCAGCGCCGACGAGGTGGTTGCGAAGCTCCAGGCGGCCGGTATCGCTGTCGCGCGGATGCAGAGCGGCGCGAGCCTGTCACGCGATCCGCACGTGCGCGCCCGCGAGGTGTTCGTGCCGATCTCGCATCCGAAGCTCGGCGAGCTGCAGGTGGTGCGCCCGCCCTGGCGGATGCGCGGCGCGAAGGTGTCCGAGCCGGCTCCGCTGCTGGGGCAGCACAACGACTACGTGCTGGGAGAGATCCTCGGGCTCGACGACGCCGAAATCGAGCGGCTCGTCGGGGCCGAGATCGTCTACTGACGTCGCGCTGGTCGCCGGCTAGGCCTCCAGGGCCCGGCGTGCCGTCGAGATGCCGTCGAGCATGCGCCCGTACAGGCGGATGCGCAGCCCCTCGAGCACCCCGAAGCCGAGCAGCGCGACGACGCTCGAGACGAGCGCGAGGGCGACGCCGCCGAGCTCGAGTGACGTGTCGGTGAGGCGCGTGGAGAGGAAGAGGATCAGCAGGCCACCGGTCGTTCCGATGAAGCCCATCGGCGGAAGGATGCCCGCGTACATCGAGATCGGCGTGGCGAACTGGACGTCGTACTCGTCCATCACGTGATGCTCGGTGGCGTCGAAGACGAACTCGTCCGGGTGTCCCTCGGTGTCGCGGATGGCCTTGCGGGCGAGACGCACCAGGTAGTGGGCGAGGGGCTCGACCTCGTTCTCTTCCGGGAGGCCCGCATCCGCGAGCGCTTCGAGCGGGACCCTGCGTGTGACCTGCCAGGCCTGCAGGCAGACCCTGAAGCCCTTCACGAAGGGCACCGCGGCGGCGATTACCGCGAGCAGGGTGAGAACGATGCTCATCGCTTCACCGGCTCCGAACTGCGTCAGCTCCATCATCTCCATCTCTTTCGTCCTCGTCGTGGGCGTTGGTCGCCCGTTCGATTCCTACAGCGCGTCGAGCTGACGCTCGAGCAGCACGATTCCCTCCGCGAGAGTCACGCGTCTCCCGAGGCTGTCGCGGACCAGCATCTGCTGCTGCCGGTGGTAGCGCCGGGCGATGTCCCGGATCGACCGCGCGGCGGGGCGCTTCTTGCCCAGGTCGATCAGCGCCTCTGTCCGGCGCAGCCGCAGGTCCACGTCGAGCTGCGAGATCTCCGGGTGCGAGCTCTGCCAATCGTTCGAGAGCAGGGGATCGACGCGGTCCTCGACGAATTGCTCGAGGAAGGGATCGAAGCTCGGGCCGAACCAGCCGCGGGCGTTCTCCTCCATGTGCCGGTGCGTCCGCCGGAAGTGTGCGAGGTCCTCGATCGCTCGTTCGAGGACGCGCTCGCGCTGGTCGAGGCGGCGAGGGCTGTCCTGCACGGCCTGCTCACGCAGCCGGGCCTCGTCGGAGATGCTCGCGCAGCCGGCTCCCAGCACCGACGCCAGCAGCGCGGCGGAAACGCTCGTGATCGTTCGCTTCGTGTTCATGTCCTGCTCCTTCGTACGATCGTTCTTTGCGGCGGATGGACGGAGGCGACGCCTAGCGGCTCGCCGCCATTTCGCGGCGCAGCCGTCGCAGCATGGCGTGGGCGGGGTGATCGCGCTGAGCGCGCAGGGCCTGGATCAGCTCGCCGCCGCTCGCCGTGGCTTCGTAGAGCGGCAGCGCCCGGGAGAAGCCCTCGATCTTCGTGTCGAGGTCGCGGATGGCATCGCCGGTGACGGCGATGTCGGCGAGCAGCTGCTTGCGACTCGTCCCGACCGGTGCGGGCGGGCCGACCGACACGGACGGCAGGCCGTCGTCCGCCTCGGCGGCGAGCGATGCCGGGCTGGCGCCCGTGGTGGCGCGGTCGAGCGCCGCGAGCTGTTGCTCGAGGTCGACGAGCAGCATGTCGAGCTCGCCGCGGTAGGCGCGCAGGGCCAGCAGCTCGTCGCCGAGAGTGGCCTCGCCGCGGCGTCCCGCGAAGGCCATCATGAGCAGCGCGCGATCGTCGGCCAGGGCGTGTCGTGTGGCCGCCATCGCCTCCGAGCCCGGCCGACCCATGGCGATCCAGTCGGCGAGCCGCCGCGAGCCCAGGGTGACGTCGACGATCGGCTGCGCGTAGCCCAGGAAGTCGGCGGAGAGGTCGCGTCGCTCGAGCGAGATCGCGAGCGCTTCCCACAGCTCGCGATCGAAGGGGTTGGCGCGGAGGCCGATCTGGTAGTGCTTCGTGACGGCCTCGGCGACCGACCGCGAAGGCGAGTCGGTCGAGTACAGCAGGTGGATGTCGCCGAAGCCCTTGGCGGCTTCGTACACCCCGAAGGTTGCCGAGTCGGGGACGAGCTTCGCCCCTCCGCCATCGGCGAACTCGCGGTGCATGGCCAGGTAGCGGACGTAGACGCGCTCGGCGCTCCGCAGATGGCGTGCGGCGACTGCGGGGTCGGCCAGCGCGCGACCGAGGTGGTAGTCGGCCAGGTTCATCCCGGCCTCCTGGATCTCGGCCCAGAGCGAGTGCATGGTCTCGACGTAGTCGGTTCTCGCCGTGTTGCGGAAGCCGAGATCGAGCCATCGCTTCTGTTCGCGCGCAGCGTGCATCTCGCGATAGATCCCGATCGCGTCGACGATGCGGAAGGGCACGTTCACCGGCGGGTCGACGCCGAGCCGCTGCTTGGCGGCGTGGATCTCGCCGATCTGTCGGAGCGCTTGCACGTAGACCGCGCTGCGGCCCAGCGGGCTCTCCGCGTGCTCGAGCGCGCTTCGGTAGCTCGCCGAGGCGATCTTGATCGCTTCGAGGGTGGCCTTCGAAAAGCCCTCGCTTGCCAGCATCGACCGGGCCGTCTCGTGCCGGCGCACCGCCTCGAAGAGGGCGAGCGTGAACGAGAGCCGGCCGCCGTCGGACGCCGGTCCCTCGAGGCGCTGCACGATCCGGTCGAGGAACGCCTTCGACGACACCTCGACGGGCACGATGCGCGGATAGGCGCCCACGCGGTCGTCGTCGAGCATGCGAACGACGGCCGCCAGCGGATCGAGTCCGCGCTCGACCCCTTCCTCGCGGCTGCGAATCAGGATCAACCGGGCCACGTTCTCGTACAGGTACGGAACCGCCGAGGCGAAGCCCGAGTTCGCCGTGCCGGCGAGCGAAACCGCGTGGATCGACTCGAAGGCCTCCTCGACCGGCGCGACGCCCTCGAGCCACAGCCCGAAGACCTGCCGGACGAACTCTTCCGCGTTGCCGCCCTCGAGGGCGCGATGCGCGTGGATGTAGCGGTACCAGTAGCGGTCCTCGTACCGATCACGATCCTCGACGAGGCCGTCGATGGTGTCGGTGCTCTGCTCGAGCAGCGCGGCATCGCCGGTGGAGAGCCAGGCGAGCAGCTCGGCGATCGCCTGCCGTCGCACGCGCACGTTGTCGATGATCGGGTCCGACTCGTTGCGGGTGCGCAGCTCGACGATGTACTCCCGCAGCGAGAGACCCGCCTCGACCCCGTAGCCGTCGAGCCGCTTGCGCAGGTCGGGCATGGTGGCGGACGAGTAGATGTACGCGTAGTCGAGGTAGCGATTCCAGGTGGCGTTGGCACGGCCCGCGACCTCGGCGCCGACCGTGTCGGCTACGAGCCCGGAGAGTGCGATCACCACGACCGCAAGGCGAAGCTTCGACTTCATGATTCGTTCGTCTCCTTCGTGACCACACCGTGGCTCAGGCAATCGATCGCCAGCGTCAGCTCGGCGCAGCGATCGGCCTCCGACCGGTGCGAGGCGCGCTCGATCCACATGAGAAAGGCGTTCACGTTCTTCGTCTCGAGGAAGCGGTACGTTCCGGCGCCGCTCTCGCAGGTGGTGGGCTCGGGCACGCGGGCGACGACCCGCTGCTTGAGGGCGTCCTCGCGCCGGTCCGAGAGACAGCTCGCCAGCGAGCCGAGCGGAACACCGGCGACGCCCGGATCACGGCGCCCGGTCTCGTCGTCGGCTTCGTTGCGGACGGACACGCCGCCGCGATGGGCGGCGGGAGCGACCGGCACGGCCGCGAAGTCTCCGCCCGATGCGGCCGGCACGGGCTTCGGCGGTCCGCTCCTTCGCGGGGCGGCACCCGCTCGAACGGGTCGACGCCCGGCAGCCGGTCCCACCGCCGAGACGGCGGGGAGCACGGGCAGGGCGCCCTCGGGCCGTGCGGGGGCGGCCGCGACGCGCGCCGACGTGCGCGGAGGCTTCTGCGTCGTGTCAGCGGGAGCGGGCGCGAGGGCGATGTTGGCGAGGGGGTCGATCTGCGGGCTCGGAGCGACGGTTTTCTGCACGGGGCGCGGCGCGCGCGGCTCGTCGCGATGCGGCGGTACGGCGTCGGATGCGTCCAGAGATGCCGTCTCGGGCTTGGGCTCGGGCTTCGGCGCGCTCGCGACGCGCTCCGCTTGCTCGACCTGTTCCGGTGCGTCGAGCAGCGTGACGAGCAGGTCGGACTCGTACGCGACCTCGCCCCGGAAGAACGTCATCGCAGCCGCGAGGACCGCGCCGAGGGCGACGAGCGCCAGCGGCCCGCGAAACGGCAGCTCGCGGCCGAAGCGGCGCAGCCCGGCGCGAAGGCCGAGCTTCCCGGTGGCGTCGCGGCGACGCGCGAACCCGAGGACGAGACGGCCCCGTCCCTTGCCGTACTGCTTGCGGATGCGCCAGGCGGGGTCCATCAGTTCCTCGCGAGCCGGGTCACCGCCGTGCGGCGCCGGCTGGGCCAGCGTTCTTCGAGCGCCGCCACGGCGTCGAGGAGGTGCTGACTCTCCGATCGACGGTGCGGAGCGAGCAGCGGCCGGTCGTGTCCGGCGGCGCGGATCTCGTCGAGCCGCGCGCCGAGTGTGTCGAGCGAGTTCCTTCCACCCTGCGCGGCGTCCGTCGAGTTTTCTGCCGCGATCAGCTCGTAGGGGCCTTCGGCGTCGCCGCGCGGTGGATGGACGCGCAGCTGCCACAGCAGGGCGGCGTGGCCGGGCAGGTCGCTCGCGGCCGCCTTCTGCAGACGGGGCAACGCGATCTCCCCGAGGTCGGCGCGCTTCATCTCCATCGTGTCCCCGACCTGCGTCATCACCACCAGCATCAGGAAGGCGAGGTCGACGAATGCGAAGAGCCACGCCTGCGCCTGGCCGGATCTGGATCTCATGGCCCGTGTGACGGACGCTTCGACCGGGTTCTTGAGCGCTATCGCGGGGATGTTTCAACTTGTTACGTTTCGCCTGCCGACGCTCGAATCGAAGTTGCGTGATGCCGCGGGACGCGTCAGCCGGGGTAAGGAAGACATGATGCACGTGCGTTCGTACGGCTCGGGCAATCGCCCGATGCGGCACCGGGTCGCGGTGCTCTCTCTCGTCCTCCTTTTTCTGTTTGGAGCTGCGCCGTTCGCCGGAGCCGCCGAGTACGACCTGGTGCTCGCCGGGGGGCGCGTCATCGATCCCGAGTCGGGCCTCGACGCCGTTCGCCACGTCGCGATCGACGGCAGCCGGATCGCGGCCATCTCGAGCGACCCGCTTGCCGGCCGCGAGACGATCGACGTGTCGGGGCTGGTCGTGGCGCCCGGCTTCATCGACCTGCACAGCCACTCGCCGACGCCGCTCGGGCAGCACTATCAGCTGCTCGACGGCGTGACGACCGCGCTCGAACTCGAGGCCGGCTCGTATCCCGTCGAGGAATTCGGCGATGCGATCCGCGGCGAATCGCTCCTCCACTACGGCACGTCGGTGGGCCACGGCTCGATCCGCCTCGAGGTGAAGTCGGGGATCCGCCGGGCGCATCTCATCGTGAGCAATCAACGCCCGGTCGGGTGGCGCGGCTACTGGACGATCGTCCGCTCGCTCTTCACGACGCCCGACGAGGTCTTCACCGAGAAGGCCACGGCGTCGGAGCGCGACCGCATGCGCGCGATGCTGCTGGAGGGCCTCGACGCGGGGGGACTCGGCATCGGTGTTCCGCTCGACTACTTCAGCGAGGCGGTCGACGATGACGAGCTCGAGATGGTCTTCGCCGTGGCCGCCGAGCGCGGCGTTCCGGTCTTCATCCACGTTCGCCGGGGCATCAACGGAGATCCGGCCGGTCTGCGCGAGGCCCTGGCCGTTGCGAAGAAGACCGGCGCGTCGGTCCACGTCTGCCACATCCAGCACAACGGCATGCGCAACACCGCGCTCTTCCTGAAGGAGATTCGCGAGGCCCGGGCCGAAGGCGTCGATGTCACCACCGAAGCTTTTCCGTACAACGCCGGGTCGGCGTTGATCTCCTCGGCGGTGTTCGGGCGCGACTGGCGCACCGTCTTCGACATCGACTACGGCGACGTCGAGTGGGCGGCCACCGGCGAGCGATTCGACGAGGCGATGTGGAACGAATACCGCGAGAAGCATCCCGATGGCCAGGTGATCCACCACTACGTCGACGAGGAGTGGACGCGGACGGCGCTGCTCGAGCCCGGTGTGATCGTGGTGACCGACCTGCTGCCGATGATCACCGAGGAGAGCAAGGTCGCCCCCCACAACGCGTCTTTCTCGCGTGTGCTCGCCCGCTACGTGCGCGAGCAGGAGCTGCTCGAGCTCGACGAGGCGATCGCCAGGATGACCCTCCTGCCGGCGCGGCGCCTCGAGGAGCCCTTCCCGGTCTTCCGGCGCAAGGGGCGGATCCAGGTCGATGCGGACGCGGACGTCACCGTCTTCGACGCCGACACCGTCCTCGATCGGGCGACGTACCAGAATCCCTATCAGGGCTCGGATGGCATCGAGTACGTGATCGTCGGCGGCCAGGTCGTGCTTCGCGACGGCGAGCGCGTGCCCGGTGTGTACCCGGGGCGGTCACTGCTGCGCCCGTAGCCCCGCACGCGGCCGGTGCTTCGGCCTGCCGCTCGATGTGCCTTCGGTCGCTCGCCGACCCGTGGCGAAAGGAGGAACCCCGATGGCCGACCCCGAGAGCTTCGCCGGCTCGTTGGAAGCGCTTCACGACGCGGCGCGCGAGAGCACCGGACTCGACGACTTCGGCGATCCCACGTATCGCGAGGCGCTCGAGGTGCTGCTCGCCTCCCTCGACGCCGATGCGAACCTGAGCCCCCTCGGCGTCGGCATCTACCGTGGCCAGCTGGCGAACATCCTCGCCACGCGTCTACGCACCGTGCAGCGGCTGAAGGACCGTCCCGAGGTGGGAGGCATCGAGATCCGGCGGCCCATCGTCATCACCGGGCTGGTGCGGACCGGCAGTACGGCGCTCCACTATCTGCTCGGCCAGGACCCGGGCCTGCAGAAGCTCGAGTACTGGCTGGCCGCCGAGCCCCAGCCCCGTCCGCCCCGCGACGCCTGGCAGGCAAACCCGGCCTTCGACGCCGCCGCGAAGGAGCTCGACTTCCTCTACGACACCACGCCCGACCTGATGGCCGTCCACGAGATGAAGGCCGACTGGCCCGAGGAGTGCCGCCATCTGCTCCATCAGTGCTTCACCGACGATCGTTTCGAGACGTCGGCGACGCTGCCGGGCTACAACGAGTGGTACCACGGCACCCCTCACCCCGAGACGTACCGTTGGCACAGGCGGGTGATCCAGCTGATCGGCTCGACGGATCCCGAGAGGCGCTGGCTGTTCAAGTACCCCGTCCACTTGCGTCAGCTCGAGGCCCTGTTCGCCGTCTACCCGGACGCGTGCGTGATCCAGACACACCGCGACCCGCGAACCGTGATGGCGTCGTACACCAGCTTCATCACGAAGATCCGGCGGATGCACGAGGCCGAGGTCGACCCCGCCTACATCGCGCGGGAGCAGATGGAGAGCTGGGCGCACGCTGCCGAGGCCGGCATGCGGTATCGCGACGAGCACGGCGACGACCGCTTCTACGATCTCGACTTCCGCGACTTCATGGCCGACCCGATCGACTCGGTCCGCCGCATCTACGACCGCTTCGGCCAGCCCTTCACGGCGGAAGCCGAGAGGGCGCTGCGGGCTTGGCACGACGACCATCCCCAGGGCAAGCACGGCCGGCACGGCTACGAGAAGCAGGACATAGGCGTGAGCGAGGGCGAGATCCTCGAGCGCTTCAGCGAGTACATGCGGCGCTACGGCCTGTCGGAGGAGATCCAGTGACGAGTGGAGAAGTCGGCGCAGTCATCGTAGGCACGGGCTTCGGCGTGCTCACGCACCTTCGTGCGCTGCGCAAGGCGGGCATCACAGTACACGCGCTCGTCGGCCGCAATCCCGACAAGACCCGCGAACGGGCCGCGATGTTCGACGTCCCACACGCCCTCACCGATCTCGGCGAGGCGCTCGCGCTGCCGGGGGTCGACGGCGTCACGATCGCCACCCCGCCGCACACTCACGCGGAGATCGCCCTGGCCGCGATCGACGCGGGCAAGCACGTGCTCTGCGAGAAGCCCTTCGCCCGCGACGGCGCCGAGGGCCGGCGCATGTTCGAGGCCGCCGAGCGGGCGGGCATCGTGCACCTGCTCGGCACCGAGTTCCGCTATGCGACCAGTCAGGCGCTGTTGACCCGCGCCGTGCGGGCGGGCTCGATCGGTGAGCCCCGTCTCGCGACGTTCATCATGAACGTGCCGGTGCTCGCCGACCCGGCTGGCGAGGTGCCCGACTGGTGGTCGAGCAGTGAGTCGGGCGGCGGCTGGCTCGGCGCCTACGCTTCACACATCGTCGACCAGGTGCGCGCGACGCTCGGCGATATCGCGGGCGTGAGCGCGTCGCTGTCGCTGGTTTCGGACCGTGAGTGGACGGCCGAGGACAGCTACACGGTGCACTTCCGCACGGTGTCTGGCTGCGACGGCGTGCTGCAGAGCACGGCGGGAGCCTGGGGGCCGATGGACTTCATCACGCGCGTCTCGGGCTCGAAGGGCACGGCCTGGCTGCAGGGCGAGGACGTCTGCGTCGCCGACGCGAGCGGCACCCGCACCCTCGAGGTGCCCGACGACCTGCGCACCGATCCGGCGGACCCGCCGCCGAGCGAGCTGATGATGACCACCTACGACCACCTTCACGCGGCGGGCTTCGACCTCGGCCCGTACACGAAGCTTGCGGCCTACTGGCGCGAGCGGATCCTGGGCGGTGAGCCGCCCGCAGACCCGGCGCCCGCCACCTTTGCCGACGGTCTCGCCTCGCAGCTGGTGCTGGACGCGATTCGCCGATCGTCGGCCGAACGGCGCTGGGTCGAGATCGACCACTGACACGGGTCGGCGTCCGGCCGTCCCCGTCCCGAGCCGATGAGGGCCGCGTCGATCTTCAGGAGCGCGTCTATTCGTCGAAGCGCAGACGGATCGGCGAGAAGCCTTCGATCTCGACGTCGACCCGGTCGCCTGCGTGAACGTCCACCATCGGGCCGAGGGCTCCCGAGAGAACGAGGTCGCCCGCCGACAGGGGGCGCTTCACCTCGGCCATCTTCTTGGCCAGCCACATCACGGCGTTGAGGGGGTTGCCCAGACACGCCGAACCCACGCCCTGCGAAGCGGGTGAGCGGTTGAGCGAGAGCCGCATGCGGCAGCCTTCGAGGTCGACGTCGGCGAGTGCCCGGCGCTCGCGGCCGAGCACGTAACCGCCGCCGGACGCGTTGTCGGCGATCGTGTCGGCGAGGGTGATCTTCCATCCGGCGATCGCGCTGTCGGCGATCTCGACCGCCGCCATCACCGAGCCGATCGCGGCCGTGACGTCTTCCATCGTCGCATTGGGTGAATCGATCGTGGCGCTCATCGTGAACGCGATCTCGGCCTCGGCGCGAGGCTGTGCGAAGCGGTGGATCGGGATCGCGGCGCCGTCCTCGAAGCCGAGGTCGCCCCACAGCATCCCGTAGTCGGGCTCGCCGACTCCGAGCTGCTTCTGGATGGCCTCCGACGTGAGGCCGATCTTGCGTCCGGTGGGCTTGCGTCCCTCGCCGAGCCAGCGGGCGGTGTTCGCCTCCTGGACCGAGTAGGCGAGATCGGGGCTCGTGATGCCGAGCGCCCGGCTGATCGGAGGGATGGGAACGCGGGTCCGCCGGGCCTGATAGAGCGCCTCGGCGGCCTCCTCCACTCGAGGATCGATGCTCGTCACGATGACTCGTGCCCCCTGCCGATGGGTTCGATCAGGGCCGGTACGCGAATCGAGGCGCTTCCGGGCGGCTCGCCTGCCGCGCAAGGCGAGCCCAGCGGCAGAGCACCGGGCGCGTCTCGCGCGGGTCGATGATCTCCTCGACCTCGAAGTGCTCGGCGCTCCGAAATGGCGAGCGCATGCGGTTGAGGCGTTCCTTGATCTTTGCGAGGTGGGCGTCGTAGTCGGCTGCCTTGGCCAGCTCGGCCTTGTAGGCGACCTCGATGCCGCCCTCGATCGGCAGCGATCCCCAATCGCCCGACGGCCAGGCGACGCGGATGTGCTGCGCGCCGGGCTTGTGGTTGGCGGCGCCGGCGACGCCGAACGCCTTGCGGGTGATCACGCAGCAGAAGGGAACGTTGGACTGCCCCAGCGCGGCCAGCGCCGCCGAGCCGAAGCGAATGGTCGCCTCCTCCTCGCTCTTCTTGCCGATCAGGAAGCCCGGGCAGTCCTCGATGTGCACGAGCGGCAGGTGGAAAGTCGAGGCGAGGTCGATCAGGCGGATCAGCTTGCGGCAGCTGTCCGCCGTCCACGCGCCGCCGTAGATCGCCGGGTTCTCGGCGAAGGCTGCCACGGGAATGCCGTCGAGCCGGGCCAGCCCGCAGATCATCGAACGGCCCCAGCGCACGCCCATCTCGAAGAACGAGCCTGCGTCGAAGACCGACTCGAGGACGTCGTGCATGCGGTAGATCTTGCGCGGGTCCCGGGGAACGATCGACAGCAGCCGCTCGTCGCGCCGCTCGGAGTCGTCGTCGCTCTCGACGACCGGCGGCAGCTCGTCGCTGCTCGACGGCAGGTAGGAGAGAAAGCGCTTCGCGCGCGCGAAGGCCTCGGCCTCGGTCTCCACCTCGTCGTCGATCGAGCCGTTGCGCGTGTGGATGCGGGCGTGGCCGAGCTCCTCCTTCGAGACGTCGCCGAGGCTCGCCCACTCGACGAGCGCGGGGCCGGCGATCATCATCTGCGCCGAGCCGCGCACGATCACCGAGTAGTGGGAGGTGGCCACCCGCGCGGCGCCTATGCCTGCCACGGAGCCGAGCGCGAGTGACACCGACGGCGCCACCCCGAGGTGCCGAACCACGACATCCCAGCCTCGCAGCTCGGGGATGTAGGTGCGGCCCGCCATGTCGATGGTCTTGACGGACCCGCCGCCCCCCATGCCGTCGACGAGTCGTATGTGCGGCAGCCGCAGATCGAGGGCGAGGCCTTCCGCGCGGCCGCGCTTGGCGTGGATGGAGGCATCTGCCGAGCCGCCGCGCACCGTGAAGTCGTCGCCCGAGAGCACCACCGGTCGTCCATCGATGTCGGCGGTGCCGAAGACGAAGTTCGAAGGCGTGAACGACTGCAGCCGGCCCTCGTCGTCGTACTTCCCCACGCCCGCGAGGGTGCCGATCTCGTGGAAGCTGCCCGCGTCGGCGACCGCGTCGATCCGCTCGCGAACGGTGAGCTTGTCGAACTCGTGCTGGCGGGCGACCTTCTCGGGGCCGCCCATCTCCATGGCGAGCGCCTCGCGGGCGCGCAGCTCGTCGATCTCGTCCTTCCAGCTCATGGGTCTCCCGTCCACCGTCTTGCCCGTCAGCCATGTTACGCCCGCCACGGGCTTCCCGCCCGACCCGGATCGTCTACCGTTGGCACGATGATTCGTTACAGCGAACCCCCGGTCCTGCTTCGCGAGGTGATCGAGGACGGCCGCGACGCCGTCCGGCTGCTGGAGCGCAACGCGCCGTACACGCCGCTCGGCGGCTGGTATCGGCCGGGTTCCGACCAGGACGTGCCGGACAGCCCCATGTGGTTCCAGAACGACTGGGTCCACGCGGACCTCCGGGTGGAAGGCTCGGAGTTGTTCCTCTTCCACGAGCGCGTCATGCAGACGGCGCGCGACTTCTACGGCGCGAAGGTGATCGTTCCCCACAGCGTCTACGTCAATCTGATGGCGGCGATCGACAAGGCCGGGCCGGCCCACACCGACAACCCGCGCTTCCAGGGGCGCGATCGCAGCAACACTCCGATGTGGCTGCTGCGCACGATGCTCTGGTCGGGGCTCTTCGACGACTACGCGATCACCCAGGCGACCTCGATCTGGTGGATGAACGACGTCGAGGGCGGCGGCTTCCTCTACTGGCCGGACGGTCCCGAGAAGCCGCCGCACGAACACGCCAGCCGGATGGCCAACACGGCGATCGTGGGTGACAACCACGGCATGTTCCACCAGGTGGGCGCGGTCGGTCCCTTCGATCGGGGCACGCTGCTCGTCACGCAGCGCGCCGAGCTCGCGCCGGCGACCGACGGAAGCGGCGACTGGGAGGTGACCGACCAGGGCGAGGTCCGCTACCGCGCTCCGCTCGAGCAGTATCGCGTGAGCGTCCTCTGGAAGGCCGACGTCTATCGCGACGAGGAGGAGCAGCGGCGGCAGACGGCCCGGCCGCTCAGCGTTCCGGAGGTGGCGCGCACCTTCGATCGGGACCTCGAGGCGCGAGGCGCCGACGTGCGGATCGATCTCGAGCGGCTCGAGGATCCGGGGCTGATCGCCGCCGTCATGGCGATCTATCCCGAGGCCGTTCCCGTCGGCCGCGCCCCCTCGTACTTCGAGCCGGATTGAAGCCACCGGCGAGGCCGCTCGCCGCGAGCCCGCCCGCCGGCCACGAGCGGCTCGGGTCGGCTGGCGCGGTCCCGCGGCATGGCGTAGACCAGCATCCAGGCAGAGCGATGGGACGGACATGAATTACGAGACGATCGAGATCGAGAAGCGCGGCGAGGTGGACTGGCTGACCCTGAATCGGCCCGGGGCGCTGAACGCGATCAACACCGCCATGGTGAGCGAGCTGCGCGACTACTTCGGCGGGCTCGCCGAGGACGAGTCGGTGCGCGTGGTCGTGATGCGGGGGGCGGGGCGGGCGTTCTGTGCCGGCCTCGACATCAAGGCCTTTGCGGGCGGTTCGGGCGACGGCGAGCAACGCGTCTTCGGCGGGGGCATGGGGTTTCAGGGCTACCTCGCCGAGGTGTACGTCCGCATGCGCCGCTGCCCGCAGCCGATCATCGCCCTCGTGCACGGCGCGGCCTGCGGCGGAGGCTTCTCGTTCGTGATGGCCGCCGACATCCGCGTGGCCGGCGAGAGCGCGCGCATGAACGCAGCCTTCATCCGCATCGGGCTCTCGGCCTGCGACATGGGCTCGAGCTACTTCCTGCCGCGCCTCGTCGGCACCTCGGTGGCCTCGGAGCTGATGCTGACGGGCCGCTTCATCCAGGCGGAGCGGGCGCTGGCGACGGGCCTTGTCTCGGAGGTGGTGCCTGACGGGAAGCTCGAGGAGGCCGCGCAGTCCTACATCGACGAGATGGTCACGACCTCGCCGATGGGCCTGCGCCTCACCAAGGAGTGCCTCAACCACTCGATCGACGCAGGCTCGCTCGAGGCCGCGATGGCGGTCGAGAACCGCAACCAGCTCATGTGCGGCCGAACGAGCGACGCCCAGGAGGGCATGCGCGCCTTCGTGGAGAAGCGCGCGCCGAAGTACACGGGGCGCTAGCCCGACGGTTCGACCACGATCTTTCCGAAGACCTTGCGGTCGATCAGTGCCTGCATGGCGTCCCGCAGCCCTTCGAGCGGAACCACCGAGTCGATCACGGGCTCGAGTTCGCGTTGCGCGACGAGGTCGAGCACCGCGCGCTGCTCGTCGGGCGTCCAGCCGTTCGAGCCGAGGATGCGCTGCTCGTAGGTCCAGATGTAGCGGATGTCCGTGGGCGGGGCGAAGTCGATGGTGGCGCCGCACGTCAGCATGCGCCCATCCGAGCGCAGACAGCGCAGCGAGCTCGCCCAGGTCTCGCCGCCGATGTAGTTCACCACCATGTCGACGCCGCCGGAGGCGAACATGCGCGGCTTGCCCGCGATCGCCTGGACGGACGCCACCCAGTCCTCCGATCGGCTGTCGATCACGTGGTCCGCCCCGATGCGGCGGAGCGCGTCGTGCTTCTCGGGGGAGCCCAGAGCGATCACCTCGGCGCCCGCGCTCTTCGCCAGCTGGATGCATCCCGTCCCGACACCGCCGGTCGCCCCCAGCACGAGCACACGCTCGCCGGCCTCGACGGCGCCGCGCGTCCGCATCAGCCGATAGGCGGTCCCGTACGCGATCGGCAGGCTCGCGGCCTGCACGTCGGAGACGGCGTCGGGGATCGCGATCAGGTTCGCGACGGGGATTCGCACGCGCTCGCAGGCGGCGCCGGCGCGGGTCTCGCCCGTCATGCCCTCGCCGAGCACGAAGGGATGCGGACAGACCCGGTCACCGGCCCGCCAATCCCCCGGGTCCGTGTCTTCGGCGAGCGCGACGATCCGCCCCGCGAAGTCGCCGCACGGCACCATCGGCATCGGCGTCTTCAGCGAGGTGGTGCCGGCGAGCATCATCGGGTCGAACCCGTTGAGCGAAGTTGCGGCGACCTCGACGAGCGCGTCACCCGGGCGCAGCTCGGGCTCGGGCCGGTCCTCCACGACCAGCTCGTCGACGGATCCGTGTCGGTGGTAGGCGACGGCTCTCACGAGGGCTCTCCTCCCGAGACGGAGTGGTAGTCGGCGTAGAGGTCCGGCAGGAACCCCGCCAGGTGGTTCATCTCGGCCGCGCAGTGGACCAGCAGGTTCCTGCCCATCTCGAGCGAGGCCGCCCTCCGCACCACGAAGCCGGAGTTCGCCACACGATTCAGGATGCCGGCGCCGGGCACGCCCTCGACCGCGACGCGCCCGAGCCAGAAGCGGCTGCGCATCTCGCAGCCGTCGTCGGTTTCGCGGATCAGGTGGACGAGCACGCCGATCGACACCGGCGCGTCCTGCCGCCCGACGACACCGCAGATGGCCGTGCCGATCCGCGCCGCCGGAAATCGCGAGACGTCGAAGTACTCGGAGGCCTCCGCGAAGGTGATCGTGATGTCGAGCAGGTCGCCGCCGACGTATTCGGTCACGTAGTTGGGGTTGGCGAGATACTTCTCGCGATCCGAGAGATCCGGATCGTCTCCGACCATGCGCTCGGCACGGTTGGCCACGTGGGCGCGCGGGTGCCACAGCTTGTAGCGCTGCGACTCCATGTAGTGCCAGCCGAACCACCAGTCGATCATCTCGCCGGTCACCCGCGGCATGCGGGTGAGTACCGACACGAAGATCTGGCCGTTCGCGAGGCGGGTGAATCCGTTCTCGAGCGGCAGGTAGCCGGGCTCGAGGAGCCGGTCGGCCTCAGCCAACTCGAAGCCGAGCTCGGGCGCCTCCACACCGTGGAGCAGTGCGCGTTCGACGTCGTCGGGGAGCGGACCCATCTGCGGGTTCCAGTGCTTCGCGTAGGGCTTCCCGTCCAGATCGCCGGATCGCATGCCCAGATATCGCCCGCTGCTCATCGCCTCGTCCGCCCCGCTGAAGGCCGCCAGTATGCCACTCTGGCTCTACACCCGACCAACTGGCCGGATCGGGGCTGATATGGAGTGACCTTTGTCAAGGCTCGATGTTCGCTGAA
>CAZETS010000094.1:0-15753 GCA_964515335.1 uncultured Spirochaetaceae bacterium | reverse complement strand
CGATGGTCCCCACGTTCACGTGGGGCTTCGTCCGCTCGAACTTCTCCTTGGCCATCGGTCTTGCCTTCCTCCATGGACCGACCCTGCGGTCGGTGCGTGATGGTCCTGATTCGTTTCCCGTCCGCTCTGGCTAGCGACCGAGGATCCGGTCGAGCACCGCGTCCGGCGCCTGATCGTAGTGCGAGAACTGCATCGTGTAGCTGGCGCGGCCCTGGGTCATCGACCGCACGGCCCCCACGTATCCGAACATCTCCGACATCGGCACGTCCGCGGAAATCACCTGCGCGTTGCCGCGCATCTCGATCCCCGTGATCTGCCCCCGCCGGCCGTTCAGGTCGCCCTGAATCGCCCCGCGGTGCTCCTCGGGCGTGACCACCTCGACCTGCATGACAGGCTCGATGAGGACCGGATCGGCGTTGCGCAGGGCATCGCTCATCGCCATCGCGGCGGCGATCGCGAAGGAGCGCTCGGACGAGTCGACCTCGTGGAACTCGCCGTCGATCAGCCTCGCGTGGACGTCGGCGACGGGGAAGCCCGCCAGCATGCCGCTCCCGACCGACTCCGCGCAGCTCTTCTCGATGGCCGGAATGAACTCCTTGGGGATCGCGCCCTCCCGGATGGCGTTCTCGAACGAGAAGCCCGCGCCCCGTTCGCCCGGAGAGACTTCCAGCACGACCACCCCGAAGTCCCCGGAACCGCCCGTCTGCTTGACGTAGCGCCCCTCGGCGGTCACCGACCTGGTGATGGCCTCCTTGTAGGCCACCTGCGGCCGCCCCACGTTGGCGTCGACGCCGAAGTCGCGCAGCAGCCGGTCGGTGATGATCTCGAGGTGCAGCTCGCCCATTCCCGAGATGATCGTCTGCGCCGTCTCCGGGTCGGTCGACACCTTGAAAGACGGATCTTCGAGCGCGAGCCGGTCGAGCGACTGGCCGAGCTTGTCCATGTCGGCGGTGGTCTTCGGCTCGATGGCGATCGAGATGACGGGATCGGGAAACTCGAGCCGCTCGAGCACGACGGGCGCGTTGACGGCGCAGAGGGTGTCGCCGGTCGAGACCTCCTTGAGGCCGACGACCGCCGCGATGTCACCCGCGTGGACCTCCTCGATCTCCTGGCGCTTGTTGGCGTGCATGCGAAGCAAGCGACCGATGCGCTGCTTCTTGTTCCGGCCGACGTTCAGCACCGTTGCGCCGGTCTTGGCAGTGCCCGAGTAGACGCGCAGGTAGGTGAGGTGTCCGGCGTGCTTGTCGGACATCAGCTTGAAGGCGAGCGCCGCAAAGGGCTCAGCGTCATCGGCCTTGCGGGCGACTGTCTCGCCATCTTTCGTCCGGACACCTTCGACCGGGGGCACGTCGAGAGGCGAAGGAAGGAAGTCGACGACACCGTCGAGCAGCGGCTGCACGCCCTTGTTCTTGAAGGCGCTGCCGCAGAAGACCGGCACCACTTCGAGAGCCAGCGTACCGCGACGAAGCGCGCTCTTGAGGTCCTCGACCGAGACCTTCTCACCGTCGAGGTAGCGCGCCATCAATTCGTCGTCGAAGTCGGCGGCCGCCTCGACGACCTGCTCGTGGCCGGCCCGCGCGACATCGGCGAGGTCGGCTGGCACCTCCTCCTCGCGGAAAGTCGCCCCGAGGTCCTCGCCATCCCAGTACAGCGCCTTTTCGCTCACCAGGTCGACCACGCCGGCAAAGCTCTCTTCGCTGCCGATCGGGATCTGCAGCGGCAGCGCGTTGGCGCCGAGCCGGTCGCGCATCATCCCGACGGCCCCGTCGAAGTCGGCCCCGACGCGGTCCATCTTGTTCACGAATGCGATGCGGGGCACGCGGTACTTGTCGGCCTGGCGCCAGACCGTCTCGGACTGCGGCTCGACTCCGCCCACACCACAGAACACACCGATCGCGCCGTCGAGGACGCGCAGCGAGCGCTCGACTTCGATCGTGAAGTCGACGTGGCCAGGTGTGTCGATGATGTTGATCACGTGGTCTTTCCAGGAGCAGGTCGTCGCGGCCGAGGTGATGGTTATGCCGCGCTCCTGCTCCTGCTGCATCCAATCCATGGTCGCGGCGCCCTCGTGCACCTCGCCCATCTTGTAGGTAACGCCCGTGTAGTAGAGGATCCGCTCGGTCGTGGTGGTCTTTCCGGCATCGATGTGGGCCATGATGCCGATGTTCCTGATCTGCTCGAGTGGAGCCGTGTCTGCCATTGTTCCGGAGTACCAGCGAGCGCCTGCCGCTACTTACCAGCGATAATGCGCGAACGCCTTGTTGGCGTCGGCCATGCGGTGCGTGTCTTCCCTCTTCTTGACGCTCTCGCCACGCTCGTTCGCGGCGTCGATGATTTCGTTCGCGAGCTTCTCGCGCATGCTCTTGCCCGGCCGCGAACGCGAATAGCTGACCAGCCAGCGCATGGCGAGGGACGAAGCCCGCCGCGGCGAGATCTCGATCGGCACCTGATAGGTGGCGCCGCCGACCCGTCGGCTCTTCACCTCGATCCGCGGGCGGATGTTCTCGAGCGCCCGGCGGAACATCGCCAGCGGGTCGCTGCGCATCTTCTGCTCGATCTCGTCGAAGGCGCCGTAGAGGATGCGCTCAGCGGTGCTCTTCTTACCGTCCCGCATGAGCACGTTGATGAAACGGCTCACCGACTTGTCGCCGTGCTTCGGGTCGGGCGGTGTCTGGCGCTTGGGTACTTCGCGACGTCTGGGCATGCTGTCTTCGTCCCGCTGTCTCGATGGCTATCTGAACAAGAGAAAACCGCGGCTGGCCTGCTCGGCCTGCCGCGGCTACTTGGGGCGCTTGGCTCCGTACTTCGAGCGCCCGCGATTCCGGCCCTCGACACCCGTCGAGTCGAGGGTGCCGCGGACGATGTGATAACGGACGCCCGGCAGATCCTTGACGCGACCGCCTCGCACGAGCACCACCGAGTGCTCCTGCAGGGTGTGGCCCTCGCCGGGGATGTACGCGTTCACCTCGTTGCCGTTGGTGAGGCGCACGCGCGCAACCTTGCGCAGCGCCGAGTTCGGCTTCTTCGGCGTCTGCGTGAACACGCGCAGGCACACGCCGCGCCGCTGCGGACAGCGCGCGAGGTCGGGAGCACTCGTGCGAAACTGCTTGGGCTTGCGTCCCTTGCGAATCAGCTGCTGAATCGTGGGCATGAGATGTCGGATGACCTCGCGCTCTTCGCTGAACCCGGTGCCTCGACCGCTGCAGTCGAAGAACCCGGAAGTCGTTGCGTGACGGGTCGCGACCCTTTCACGCGTGAAGTCCAGGGACAATCCTCCGCCCTTACCCGCCGCACAGAGTTGAAGGGACCGGAGGAAAAGACTCGTCGTGTCGACGTCCACCGATTGCGCCGAAACGGCGACTGGCGACTGGCGACGACCAACGAGCCCTGGAGCGCGAACGCTCCGCCTCGGGCTGACCCCTCCAGCACCTGGAGGCGGACCGCGGAAGTGCGGCCCTGGATCTGAAGCGGCGCGATCTTAGCGACCTGCGGGGCCCTGTCAACGTCGTGAGGGCGCTCTCAGCAGACGGCAAGCAGGCTGCGAGTGGTTCGCGCCACACCCCGCCGTGGCTCTTTCTTCCGGTGCGTCCAGCACTCGCCGAAAGAGCGGCGGGCGCCCCCGGTCTCCCGGGGACGCCCGCCCGATCCTGCAGGTCCGGCTCCCCGCCTATCCGTCGAGGGCTCCGGGCTCCGCCTCGTAGCTACCAGGCAGCGCGGTGGAAGCACCGACCGTTGCCTCGTCGAACCCGCCTTCTGCCGCATCTTGGACTGCGCCCGGCTCGACCTCGGGCAGCTCGACCTGGATCCCCATGCCCTTGTACTGCTCGAGACCCGTCCCAGCGGGGATCAGCCGGCCCATGATGACGTTCTCCTTGAGGCCGCGGAGCCCGTCGGTCTTGCCCCAGATCGCAGCCTCGGTGAGCACCTTGGTGGTCTCCTGGAAGGACGCGGCCGAGATGAAGGACTCCGTGGACAACGACGCCTTGGTGATGCCGAGCAGCTGGGCCTCGGCGCGAGCCGGCTCGCGCCCCTCGGCGACGAGCTGCTCGTTGATCGCCGCGAACGTGACCCGCTCGACCTGCTCGCCGAGCAGCAGGTCGCTGGCGCCCGCGTCGGTGACACGCACCTTGCGAAGCATCTGCCGAACGATCACCTCGATGTGCTTGTCGTTGATCTTCACGCCCTGCAGGCGATACACCTCCTGCACCTCGTCGACCAGGTAGGAGGCCAGCGCCTTCTCGCCCTTGATCTTGAGGATGTCGTGGGGGTTCGAAGCCCCGTCCATCAGGGCCTCGCCCGGGCGCACGCGGTCGCCCTCGTGAACGCTCACATGCTTGCCCTTCGGGATCAGGTACTCCTCCGGGTCCCCGCCGTCGTCCGCGGGGGTGACGATCACGCGCCGCTTGCCACGACTGTCTGCACCGAACGAAACGATGCCGTCGATCTCCGTGACGACCGCGCACTCCTTGGGCTTACGCGCCTCGAAGAGCTCGGCCACGCGCGGCAGACCGCCGGTGATGTCCTTCGTCTTGCTCGCCTCGCGCGGGATCTTCGCGACGACCTGCCCCGCTCCGACCTCCTCGCCCTCGGAGACCGAGAGGTAGGCGCCCACGGGCAGCAGAGAGCGCGCCTCGGTGTCGTCCCCGAGCGAGCGGATGGTGATCCGCGGCCGCAGCTCGGGGTCCCTCGACTCGATGATCACCTTCGACGAAACACCCGTGAACTCGTCCACCTGCTCCTGCATGGTCGAGCCCTCGATGATGTCCGCGAACTCGATCACGCCGCGCACTTCCGAGAGGATCGGGCTCGCGAAGGGATCCCAGTCGACCAGGATGTCGCCGGCCTTCACGCTGGCGCCCTCGGCGACCCGAAGCGTCGCGCCGTAGACGACCGGATGCCGCTCGCGCTCGCGCCCACTCGAGTCGACGATGCCGACCTCGCCGTGGCGGGTCATCACCGTCTCGTTGCCCTCCACGTCGCGCACCGCACGGATGTTGTGGAAGCGCACCTCGCCTTCGCTCGCCGCCGCCGCGTGAGACTGCTCGGCGCGACGCGTCGCCGCGCCGCCGATGTGGAACGTCCGCATCGTGAGCTGCGTGCCGGGCTCGCCGATCGACTGGGCGGCGATCACGCCGACCGCCTCGCCGAGGTTCACCATCGTGCCGCGCGACAGATCGCGCCCATAGCACTTCACGCAGACCCCGAAGCCCTCGGCGCAGGTCAGCACCGACCGCACGTTCACCTTCTCGATGCCGGCGTTCTCGACGGCGCGAACCGCGTCCTCGTCGATCTCCTCGCCGGCCGCCACCAACACCTCGGCGTTGACCGGGTCGAGCACGTCGGTGGCCGTTACGCGGCCCAGGATGCGCTCGCCGAGCGGCTCGACGATGTCGCCGCCTTCGACCAGTGCGCCGATCTCCAGATGGTCCTCGGTCCCGCAGTCCTCGCCCCGCACGATCACGTCCTGCGAGACGTCGACGAGCCGCCGGGTGAGATAGCCCGAGTTCGCCGTCTTCAGCGCCGTGTCGGCCAGGCCCTTGCGGGCGCCGTGGGTCGAGATGAAGTACTGCAGCACCGAAAGGCCTTCACGGAAGTTCGACGTGATCGGCGTCTCGATGATCGCGCCCGAAGGCTTCGCCATCAGGCCGCGCATGCCGGCCAGCTGCCGCATCTGCTGCGTCGAGCCGCGCGCTCCCGAGTCGGCCATCATGAAGATGGCGTTGAAGCTGGGGACGCTGCGCGTGTTCCCTTCGCCGTCCACGACGGTGTCGGTCGCGATGCCGTCGACGAGCTGCTCGGTGATCTGCTCCGTGGCCTGCGCCCAGATGTCGACCACCTTGTTGTAGCGCTCACCGTCGGTGATCAGGCCCTCCTGGTACTGATCGTGGATCTGCGCGACTTCCGTCATCGCCTCGTCGAGGAAGCGCTCCTTGTCCGGCGGGATGGTCATGTCGTCGAGACAGATCGAGATGCCGGCCGCCGTTGCGTGGCCGTAGCCGAGCGATCGCAGCCGATCCGCCAGCAGCACCGTCGCCTTGTTGCCGAGGCGGCGGTAGCACTGGTCGATCAGCTCTCCGAGGGCCTTCTTGTCCATCACCTGGTTGATGAACTCGAAGGGGATCTCCTCGGGAACGACCTCGCGAAGCAGGATGCGGCCCGCCGTGGTCTCGACGAGCTCCTCGCCCATGCGCACGTGGATCGAGGCATGGATGTCGACCGTCTCGGCGTCGTACGCAATGCGCACCTCCTCGGGACCCGAGAAGCGCATGCCCTCACCGCGCGCGCCGGGGCGCTCGCGGGTCATGTAGTAGCAGCCGAGCACGATGTCCTGGGTGGGGCCGATGATGGGCCGGCCGGTCGCAGGGCTCAGGATGTTGTTGGTCGACATCATGAGCACGCGCGCCTCGATCTGGGCTTCGACCGAGAGCGGCACGTGAACCGCCATCTGATCACCGTCGAAGTCGGCGTTGAAGGCGGCGCACACCAGCGGATGAAGCTGGATCGCCTTGCCTTCGATCAGCATCGGCTCGAAGGCCTGCATGCCCAGGCGGTGCAACGTGGGCGCCCGGTTGAGCAGGATCGGGTGCTCCTTGATGACGTCTGCGAGGATGTCCCAGACCTCCTCGCGCTCGTTCTCCACCATCTTGCGCGCGGCCTTGATGGTGGTCACGTAGCCGAGCTGTTCGAGCTTGCTGTAGATGAACGGCTTGAAGAGCTCGAGCGCCATGCGGTTCGGCAGGCCGCACTGGTGCAGCCTCAGCTCCGGACCGACCACGATCACCGAGCGCCCCGAGTAGTCGACGCGCTTTCCGAGCAGGTTCTGCCGGAAGCGGCCCGACTTGCCCTTCAGCATGTCGGAGAGCGACTTGAGGGGGCGCTTGCTCGGCCCGGTGATGACCCGACCCCGGCGGCCGTTGTCGAAGAGCGCGTCGACGGCCTCCTGGAGCATCCGCTTCTCGTTACGGATGATCACCTCGGGCGCGTTCAGCTCCTGCAGCCGCTTCAGCCGGTTGTTGCGGTTGATGACCCGGCGATACAGATCGTTCAGGTCACTCGTCGCGAACCGACCGCCGTCCAGCGGCACCAGCGGCCGCAGGTCCGGCGGGATCACCGGCACGACCTCGAGGATCATGAACTCGGGCTTGTTGATGCCCGACTCGCGGAAGGCGTCGAGCACCTTGAGCCGCTTGGCGACCTTCTTGCGCTTGGCCTCCGAGGTGGCCTCACGCATCTCCTCGCGCAGCGACTCGCATTCGCCCTCGACGTCCAGCTCGGACAGCAGCTTGCGAACCGCCTCGGCGCCGATCCCCACCTCGAAGGCGTCCCGGCCGTACTGCTCGCGCAGCTCGATCAGCCGCTCGTCGTTGACCAGCTCGCCCTTGACGAGCTCGGTGTCCTTGCCGTCGATGACGAGGTAGGCCTCGAAATAGAGCACCCGCTCCAGGTCCCGGAGAGTGATGTCGAGGATATTGCCGATCCGCGAGGGCAGCGACTTGAGGAACCAGATGTGCGCCACCGGCGAGGCAAGCGTGATGTGCCCCATCCGCTCGCGCCGCACCTTGCTCTGGATCACCTCGACGCCGCACTTCTCGCAGACCACTCCCCGGTGCTTCATGCGCTTGTACTTGCCGCAGTTGCACTCGTAGTCCTTGACGGGACCGAAGATCTTCGCGCAGAAGAGGCCGTCGCGTTCGGGCTTGAAGGTCCGGTAGTTGATCGTCTCCGGCTTCTTCACCTCACCGAACGACCACTCGCGAATCTTCTCCGGCGAGGCCAGCGAGATTCGGAGCGCGTCGAACGCGAGCGGGTCCTTGGGCTTTTCGAAGAGGTTGTAGAGATCGCGCAAAGCTTTCTTCTCCCCTTTACTTCTCGATCATCTCGACGTTGAGGCCGAGCGCCTGCAGTTCCTTGACGAGCACGTTGAAGCTCTCGGGCAGGCCCGGCTCCAGCGCGTTCTCGCCCTTGACGATCGACTCGTAGATCCGCGTTCGCCCGGTGACATCGTCGGACTTGACGGTCAGAAACTCCTGCAGGCCGAATGCGGCGCCGTAGGCCTCGAGGGCCCACACCTCCATCTCGCCGAGGCGCTGGCCACCGAACTGCGCCTTGCCGCCCAACGGCTGCTGGGTGACCAGGCTGTACGGCCCGATGCTCCGGGAGTGGATCTTGTCGTCGACCAGGTGGTGGAGCTTCAGCATGTAGATGATGCCCACCGTCACATCGCGATCGAAGGGCTCGCCGGAGCGACCGTCGAAGAGGATCATCTGGCCGCTCTCCGGCAGATCCGCGCGGCCGAGCTCGGCCTTCACCTGATCCTCGCTCGCGCCGTCGAAGACGGCTGTCGAGACGTGGATGCCCTTGGCGATGTTCTCGGCGACCGACCGGACCGCGACTTCGCTCGCCCCGTCGAGGATCTTCGAGATCTGCTCGTCGTGGAACGCGTCCTTGAGCCGCTGGCGCAACGCGTCACTGCTGGCGTTCTTCTCGACCAATTCGCCGACCATCCGGCCGAGGCCCGAAGCCGCCCAACCCAGGTGGGTCTCCAGGATCTGGCCGATGTTCATGCGTGACGGCACGCCGAGCGGGTTGAGGACGATGTCGACGGGCGTGCCGTCGGCCAGGTAGGGCATGTCCTCCTCGGGGAGGATCCGCGAGATGACACCCTTGTTGCCGTGGCGGCCGGCCATCTTGTCGCCCACCGAGAGCTTCCGCTTGATGGCCAGGTACACCTTGACCATCTTGAAGACGCCCGGCGGCAGCTCGTCGCCCTTCTTGAGCCGCGCGATCTTCTCGTCGAAGACCGCCTTGATGACCATCGCCTGGTCCTCGACGCTGGCGAAGATGCGGTCGATCTGGTTCTGGACGCCCGCGTCCGTCACCTGGATGTCGCGCCACTTCCGATCGGGCAGTTCGCTCAGGGCCTCTGCGGTGATCGCCTCGCCGGCGCGGATCCACTCTTCGCCGCGGTGCTCGTCGCCGACCCTGTTGGCCGCCGTCTTGCCGACCACCAGACCGCGAACAGTGTTGAGCGTCCCCTTGCGGATGATCCGGATCTCGTCTTCCTGATCCTTCCGCAGGCGGTCGACCTCCGCTTCCTCGAGGGCCTTGGCCCGCTCGTCCTTCTCGACACCGCGGCGCGAGAAGACCTGGGCCCCGATCACCGTACCGGTGACACCCGGCGGCACGCGCAAGGACGTGTCGCGCACGTCGCCCGCCTTCTCGCCGAAGATCGCGCGCAGCAGGCGCTCCTCCGGAGAAAGCTGGGTCTCGCCCTTCGGCGTGATCTTGCCCACCAGGATGTCGTCCTGGTGGACCTCGGCGCCGATCCGCACGATCCCAGCCTCGTCGAGGTCGTGCAGCGCCTCCTCCCCGACGTTGGGGATGTCGCGGGTGATGTCTTCCCTGCCGAGCTTGGTGTCGCGGGCGACGCACTCGAACTCCTCGATGTGGATCGAGGTGAAGTAGTCGTCCTTGACGATGCGCTCGGAGATGAGGATCGAATCCTCGAAGTTGTACCCGCCCCACGGCATGAAAGCGACGCGCACGTTGCAGCCGAGGGCCATCTCACCGCGGTCCGTCGCCGGACCGTCGGCGATGACCTGCCCGTGCTTGACCTTGTCGCCCGGGCTCACGATGGGGCGCTGGGTGATGCAGGTGTTCTGGTTCGAGCGCTGATACTTGATGAGGTTGATGATGTCGACGTTGGACTCGCCGGCTTCCTCGCCGTCGGGCTTCAACACGATGCGGGCGGCATCCACGCTCTCCACCACGCAGTCCCGCTTGGCCACGACGGTCACGCCCGAGTCCCGCGCCACGACCGACTCCATGCCGGTGCCGACCAGCGGCGCCTGGGTGCGCAGCAGCGGCACGGCCTGGCGCATCATGTTCGAGCCCATCAGGGCGCGGTTGGCGTCGTCGTTCTCGAGGAAGGGGATCAGCGAGGCCGCCACCGAAACGAGCTGGTTCGGCGACACGTCCATCATGTCGATCTCGCCGGGAGCGACCAGCTCGAACTCGCCCTGCTTGCGGGCGGAGACCCGCTCGAGCTCGAAGCGCCCCTCGGTGTCGAGCGGCGCGTTCGCCTGGGCGATCGCCATCCGCTCCTCGTCGAGGGCCGACAGGAAGGTCACGTCGCCCGAAACCTGCCCCTCCTCGACCCGCCGGTAGGGCGTCTCGATGAAGCCCATGTCGTTGACCCGGGCAAACGTCGAGAGCGACGCGATGAGACCGATGTTCGGCCCTTCGGGCGTCTCGATGGGACAAATGCGGCCGTAGTGGGTCGGGTGCACGTCGCGCACCTCGAAGCCCGCCCGCTCCCGAGTGAGACCGCCCGGCCCGAGTGCCGAGAGCCGACGCTTGTGAGTCACGGACGAGAGCGGGTTCGTCTGGTCCATGAACTGCGAGAGCTGACTCGAACCGAAGAACTCCTTGATGACCGCCGAGACGGGCTTGGAGTTGATCAGGTCGTGGGGCATCAGCGTCTCGATCTCCTGGAGCGACATCCGCTCCTTGATCGCACGCTCCATGCGCACCAGGCCGATCCGGTACTGGTTCTGCAGCAGCTCGCCCACCACGCGCACACGACGGTTGCCGAGGTGGTCGATGTCGTCGATGCGCTTGGTGGCGTCGGTGCCGTTCTTCAGGTCGACCAGGTACTTGACGGCCGCCAGGATGTCGTCGCGGCGCAGAGTCGGCAGCTCGCCGAGCGCCACACGCTCCTCGCCACCGTTCTTGCTCGGCATCGTCAGGGGAACGCGCTCTTCGCCGTCGAACTCGAGCTTGTGGTTGACCTTGAGGCGCCCCACCCGCGACAGGTCGTAGCGCTCGGGATTGAAGAAGAGGTTGTTGAAGAGGTTGGTCGCGGTGTCGAGCGTGGGCGGATCACCGGGCCGCAGCCGCCGGTAGATCTCGATGATTGCCTCGTCCTGGGTGAAGATCTTGTCGGCGAGCAGCGTGTCGCGCAACGCCGTGCCCGTCGTCAGGGGGTCGAGGAACATCAGGTCGAACTCGTCGATCCCCCGCTCCTTGAAGTCGTCGAGGTGAGCCTGAGTGAGCTCCTCGTTGCACTCCATCAGGACTTCGCCGGTGCTTTCGTCGACGACGTCCTCGGGCGCCACGCGCTTGACGGCGTCGACGCGGATCAGATCCTCGATGCTGATCGGGATCCAATCGAAGTTCGCTTCGCGCAGCTTCCGAACCGCCGCCTTGGTGAACTTCTTCTCCTTGCGGACGAGAACCGAGCCCTTGTCGTCACGGATTTCCTTCGTGCAGCGCTGACCGATCAGATTCTCGAGAGACGCCTTCTTGACGATCTTCTTGCCGTCGATCTTGATCTTCTCGATCGGATAGAAGTACTTCAGCAACTCCTCGGGCGTATAGCCGAGGGCCTTGAGCAGCACCGAGACGTGGATCTTCCGCCGCCGGTCGATGCGGGCGAAGATCAAGTCCTTGTGGTCGTACTCGACGTCGAGCCACGATCCCCGATACGGAATGATCCGGCAGGAATAGATCTTCTTGCCGGCCGCACTCACCGTCGTGGACAGGCTCGTGTCATAGAAGATGCCCGGCGAGCGGTGCAACTGGGAGACGATCACCCTCTCGGTGCCGTTGATCACGAAGGTGCCGTTGTCGGTCATGATCGGGACTTCCCCGAAATAGACCTCCTGCTCCTTCACGTCACGGATGGCCTGCGAGCCCTCGGCATCGTCCCAGGCGACCAGGCGGATGGTCACCTTGAAGGGCGACGCGTAGGTCATGCCCCGCTGGAGGCATTCCTGAACGTCGTATTTCGGCTGCTCGAGCGTGTAGCCGACGAACTCGAGGGACGCGGTGTCGTTGAAGTCCTTGATGGGAAAGACCGAGTTGAACACCTCCTGGAGGCCGGTGTTCTCTCGCTTCTCCATCTCGAGGTCCGGCTGCAGGAACCGGTCGAACGACGCCTTCTGGATCTCCAGCAGATTCGGCGTGTCGATGATCTGCGGGATCTTGGCGTAGGACTTCCGAATGCGCGGTGCGAAGTCGCAGTAGCTGATGTCAGGCACGGTGGTGAACTGCCCTCCTGGCGACGATCGCCGAGCGGACGCGAGCGACCGCTCGGCCGTGTCGGCCGAGACGAGAACGGATTGCGGGGGCCGGGCGTTTCACGCCCGGACGCGACGTCTCCGTGGATTCCTGGGCGCTACTTGATATCGGCCTGGCCTCCAGCCTCTTCGATCTGCTTCTTGATGCCCTCGGCCTCGTCCTTCTCGATGCCTTCCTTCAGCGGCTTCGGCACGCCCTCGACGAGCTCCTTGGCCTCCTTGAGACCCAGGCCGGTGATCGCGCGGACCTCCTTGATGACCTGGATCTTCTTGTCACCGAAGGCGGTCAGCACCACGTCGAACTCGGTCTGCTCGGCCGCCGCTTCGGCGGTCGCCGCCCCTCCACCCGCCGCCGCTACGGCGACCGGGGCCGCCGCGGAGACGCCCCACTTCTCTTCCAGCAGGGTCGCGAGCTCGGCGGCCTCCATGACCGTGAGGCCGGAGAGGGTCTCCGCAATTTCGTTCAGATCGGCCATCTTCCTCTAGTCCTTCCTGTCTGTGGCGGTCAAGCGGAGCAGGCCTTCCCCTACCCCTGCCGCCGTGTGTCGATTCCGCTCCCGCGAGTCGGCCTCTGCCGAGCACGTCCGCGAGCGGTCTCCGTTCAAGCTGCCGGCCGGCTTCCGACCGGCATCTCCTGAATCCATGCAGCGGGGCGCCTCGCTCGCGAGTCGCCCCGTTCCTCTCGTCTACCCGTCGCCGAGCGCGTCCTTGCGGGCCGCCACCAGCCTCGCCAGCTGGCTTCCCGGCTCGGACATGAGCCGCACCAGCTTCGTGGCCGGGGCCTTCAACAGCCCCACCATCTTTCCCCGCAGCTCGAGCAACGTCGGCAGCGTCGCGAGCTTCGCGACCTCGGCCTCGTCGAGCGCCTTGCCGTCGAGCATGGCGCCCTTGATCTCGAACACCTCGTGATCCTTGGCGTACTCGACCAGGACCTTTGCGACGCTGACCGGATCTCCGTAGCCGATGGCGACCGCCGTCGGCCCGCTGAAGTGCTCCTGCAGCACCGCGACGTCGTTGCCTTCGGAGGCGAGCTTGAGCAGCGTGTTCTTCGCCACCCGGTACTCGCACTCGGCATCCTCGACACCGCGCAGCTGGCCTCGCAGCTCGGTCTGCTCACCGACGTCCAGCCCGCGGTAGTCGGCCACGAACACACTGGTGGCCCGCGCGAACTTGTCGCCGAGTTCGGCCACCGCGTCCTTCTTCTGCTCTCTCGTCAGCATGACTCGGCTCCGTGACTTCAGGCGGCCTTCGCCGCGGCGGCGGAGCCGGGATCGATTCGCAATCCCGGCCCCATGGTGGTCGAGATCGCCACCTTCTTCATGTACGTGCCCTTCGACGCGGCCGGCTTCGCCTTGACGATCACCTCGAGCAGCGCCGAGGCGTTCTCCACCAGCGCCTGGGCGTCGAAGGACTTCTTGCCGATCGCGCAATGCACGATCCCCGCCTTGTCGACCCGGTACTCGACCTTGCCCGCCTTCTGATCACTCACCGCCTCGCCCACGTTGGGAGTGACCGTCCCGAGCTTCGGGTTCGGCATCAGGCCCCGAGGGCCAAGCACGCGGCCGAGTTTCCCCACCACACCCATCATGTCCGGCGAGGCGATCACTCGATCGAACTCGAGCCAGCCCTCGTCGGTGATCTTCTTGGCCAGGTCGTCTCCGCCCACGAAGTCGGCGCCGGCGTCACGCGCCTCCTGCTCTTTGTCGCCCTTGGCGAACACCAGCACCCGCACCGACTTGCCGACGCCGTTCGGCAGCACCACGGCACCGCGCACCATCTGATCCGCGTGCTTCGGATCGACGCCGAGGCTGATGGCGATGTCGACGCTCTCGTCGAACTTCGAGTCGGGCATATCCTTGATGATGCCGATCGCCTCCTCGAGCGCGTAGAGCTTCGAACGATCTATCGACTCGAGGGCCTTCTTGTATCGCTTGCTTCGCGCCATGACGCTCAGCCCTCCACTTCCAGACCCATCGAGCGGGCAGTGCCGGCGATGATCTTCTTGGCCGCCTCGACGTCCCAGGCGTTGAGATCCGCCTTCTTGATCTCGGCGATCTCCTCGAGGTCCTTCTGCGAGACGGTTCCGACCTTGTTGCGATTGGGTTCGCCCGAGCCCTTGGGCACCTTCGCGGCCCGCTTGAGCAGAACCGCCGCGGGCGGCGACTTCAACTCGAAGGTGAAAGACCGATCGGCGTAAACGCTGATCACGGCGGGGATGATCAGGCCCTGCTTGTCCTGGGTCCGCGCGTTGAAGGTCTTGCAGAACTCCATGATGTTGACGCCGTGCTGCCCGAGCGCGGGGCCCACCGGCGGCGCCGGATTGGCCTGCCCGGCCGGACAGTGCAACTTGATGATCGCGATGACTTTCTTGGCCACGCTCTATTTCGCTCCCTCGGCCCACGCCAACGGCGCCGGTCCGGTCGAGGTGATCGGACGTCTCCGGCCGGGCGCCGCGCCCGACCTGCCGCCCGGCGGACGACCCTCAACCTGCCGGCCGCCCTCCCTCCGCCGCGACGCCCGAAGGCGGCGCGACCTGGCTTCTGATTCCCTTACTGCTGTCCCGCTCAGGCCTTCTCGACGCTCGAATAGTCGAGCACCACCGGGGTGGCGCGCCCGAATACCTGCACCATCACCCTGAGCTTCTCCTTGTCTTCCATCACCTCGTCCACGTAGCCGGAGAAGTTCGCGAAGGGACCAGTGATCACGCGCACCGCCTCTCCGTCGTCGAAGTGGATGAGGGGCTTCGGCTTCTCCTCACCCTCCTTCATGCGCTGCGTCATCCGCTGGACTTCGTCCTCGGAGATCGGCGGCGGATCGGTCGCATTGCCGACGAAGCCGGTGATCTTCGGGGTGCCCTTGACGACGTGCCAGGTCTCCTCGTCGAGGTCCATGTGGACCAGGATGTAGCCAGGGAAGAACTTGCGCTTCGAGGTGCGCTTGTTCCCACCGACCATCTCGACCACGCTCTCCTCGGGGATCAGGATCTCGTCGAACTTCTCCTCATAGCCCTGCGCGAGGGCGCGCTCGAGCAGCGCCTGCTTGGCGCGCGCCTCTTGTCCCGAGTACGTGTGGACGATGTACCACTTCTTTGACATCGGTCACCCAAGCGTGTGTCGTCGAATCGATCGCGTCGATCGACGGGCTACTGGATCAGGTACTGCGTGGCCCGGCTGAGCGCGAAGTCGATCAGTCCGAGCACCGTCGTGACCACCGCGACCACCGCCACCACGCCGATCGTCCCGGCCACCGCCTCCTTCTGCGGAGGCCAGGTGATCTTCTTGTATTCGCCCTGCACCTCGACGAGGTACTCGCGCGCGTCCTTGACCCAACTCGCCGGATTCATAGCCATCGCGTCGGCCGCTTACGCCCTTCCCTATCTGCGCGATTCGTCGCGCCGCTGCACTTCGCGGGCACTGGCAGGCGCGGAGGGACTTGAACCCCCAACCTCCGGATTTGGAGTCCGATGCACTACCAATTGTGCTACGCGCCTTTTCTACTCTCTGTCCCTGCTTCTCTACTCGGCCACTTCGCGCTCGCCCACCCCGTTGCCACCGGCACGACGGAAGCAGTGGACCAAACTGCCCTGTTTGCGAACGGCCCGAAGGGCCGTTCGCCGGCTACTCGACGACTTCCGCCACCACACCGGAGCCCACCGTCCGGCCGCCTTCGCGAA
>CAZETS010000093.1:0-16305 GCA_964515335.1 uncultured Spirochaetaceae bacterium | reverse complement strand
TCGGGTCGGCTCGGGAATCACAGTCCGGGTTGGGGCAGAAGGGAGGTGTGCGTCCTGATCGATTTCTTGCCATGAACCGAGATCAAGCAGAAATCATGCCAGGCACAATCCTCGATCCACCGTTCAGGGAATCAGCAGCACCTTGCCGGTGGTCTTCCGGCCCTCGAGGGCGCGATGCGCCTCGGCGGCCTCGGCCAACGCGAACCGCGCGCCGATGCGAACGTCGAGCTCGCCCTTCGCGACGGCGCCGAGCACCGCGCCTGCGCGCATCTCGAGCTCGGCGCGGTCGGCCGTGTAGTGGGCGAGTGACGGGCGCGTGACGAAGAGCGAGCCGATGGCGTTGAGGCGTCCCAGGTCGAAGGGCGGAACGACGCCGCTCGATTGGCCGTAGAGGCAGAGCAGTCCGCGCGGCCGCAAGCTGCCCAGGCTGCCCTCGAAGGTCGATTGGCCGACCGAGTCGTAGACGACGTCGACGCCGCGCCCCTCGGTGAGCTCGCGGGTGCGCTCGCGGAAGTCCTCGCGGTCGTAACGGATCACTTCGCCGGCGCCGGCCTGGCGGGCGAGCGCAGCCTTCTCGTCGGTCGAGCAGGTGCCGATCACCCGGGCGCCGGCGCGCGCGAGCATCTGGCAGAGCAGCAGCCCGACCCCGCCCGCTGCGGCGTGAACCAGTGCGGTGTCACCCGCCCACGTCTCGCGGCAGCCGTGGATCAGGTAGTGGGCCGTCATGCCCTGCAGCATCGAGGCCGCGGCGACGTCGCTCGCGACGCCGTCGGGAACCGCCACGAGGTTGGCGGCGGGCGCGAGCAGCTCGCTCGCGTACGAGCCGGGCGCCGCCGCCCAGGCCACGCGTTGGCCGACCCGGAAGGCGTCGACGTCGGGACCGACGGCCCGGATCGTGCCCGCGCCTTCGAGACCGGCCACGAAGGGCAGGGGGCGCGGGTACAGGCCCGTGCGGAAGTAGACGTCGATGAAGTTCACGCCGCACGCCTCGACGGCGACGCGCACCTGCCCGGGACCCGGGGCGTCGAGCTCGCGCTCGACGAGCGTCATCACTTCGGGGCCGCCGGTCTTCTCGATCTCGATCACACTGGCCACGAGTGCCGACGGTAGCAGCCGGGCCCGGCCGTCAGTCGGCGGGCACCCGGGCCACGATCCGCAAGGGGGCCCCCGAGCCCCCCGCGATCTTCATCGGCAGGGCGATCACCTCGAAGCCGCTCGGGGGCAGGGCGCCGAGCTCGGCGAGATTCTCGAAGACGGGGATGCCCGCCGCGGCCAGGACGCGGTGCGCGAGGAAGTCATTCGACTGGCCGCGGTCGATGCTCGGCGTGTCGAGGCCGACCGCGGCGATGTCACGCTCGCCGACCAGCCAGCGGGCGGCGTCGGGATGCAGGCCCGGGAAGTGGAGCGCGGCCACCGCCTCGGCGCCGCGCGCGTCGGTTCCCATGTAGGTGACGCGGTCGGGCCAGTGGCGCGCGTAGCCGGTGTCGAGCAGCACGATGGCCTGCTCGGGGATCTGCCCGTGTTCGGACTCCCAGGCGCTGAGGTCGGCAACGTCGATCAAGTGATCGCGGTCGGCCGCGCACGCCGCGCGCACGTCGATCCGCACGCCTTCGCCGACGAGTCGGTCGAGCGGGATGGCGTCGACGCTCGACCCGTCCGCGTGGAAGTGGATCGGCGCGTCGAGGTGGGTGCCGCCGTGCTCGGCGCTGCGAAACGCATTGGCGCTGTACCACCAGCCGCCCTCGGTGACTCCGGCCGGTCCGGTCTCGAGCACGAAGCCGTCCTCGGTGGGCCAGTAGATCGTGTCCTGCGCGTAGGCGTGGGTGAGGTCGACCAGGCGCCACGCTTCGGTGGAGTGCGACGTGGTCGTGCAGCCCGTCGCCGCCAGTGCGCAGAGCCCGAGTGCGATCTGCCTCCACTCCCGACCAGGCTGCATGCGATCGACCTCCCGCTCGTCCGCCGCCGCCGTGCCGATGGCGCAACGCCCCCTCAATAGCGTTGCTGCCGCGATCGGGCGAGTGCGCGTCGGCCTCTTTGCGGGGCGTCGATCTTCGTGAGGCTGCCCACCGGTCCCGACGGCCCCCGCGCCGCCTACGAGTTCTGGCGGCGCCGCTTCCCCGACCGTCAGGCCTGGATCTTCGGCTGGATCGACGGCGAGCCGCGGCTGCAGCAGATGCCGGCGCGGTTGGCCGCCGCGCCGGCTCTCGCTCGTTAGCGCCGATCCTGCTCGGCCCGCTTCGTCGGCTTCCTCTATTCTTCCGATCTCCCGACGAGACGACCCGAGGAGCGTGCGCCCATGACCGCCACGAACGAGCCCGGCCAACCGATCTCACCGCAGTCGTTCGCGGTGATCACCACCGTGGTCTCGGTGGCGGCGGTCGGCTTCCTGGTGTGGCTCGTCTACTTCAACGATCGCGCCGTCGACTCGAGCGGCGGCTCGTGGCTGCCCGCCGTCAACGCGATCCTGAACGGCAGCGCCGCGGCGTTGCTCCTGGCGGGGCGCCGGGCCATCCGCACCGGCGACCGCGCACTCCACAAGCGGCTCATGCTGTCCGCGCTCGGCGCCTCGGCGCTCTTCCTGGTGAGCTACGTGTCGTACCACGCGCTGCACGGCGACACGCGCTTCGCCGGCACGGGATGGGTGCGGCCGCTCTACTTCTTCGTGTTGGTCAGCCACATCGCGCTCTCGGCGGTGGTCTTCCCGGCGATCCTCTGGACCCTCTACCTGGCGCTCACAGGCCGCTTCGAGCGGCACCGCCGCCTGGCGCGCTTCACGTGGGCGGGCTGGATGTACGTTTCGGTGACCGGCGTCCTGATCTTCCTGATGCTCCACGTGATCGACTGGGGCTGACCGGGCGCGGCGGCCTCACGCCAACTTCACGCCAACTTTACGCCGACTTCACGCGTAGGCGGGCGGCCGCTGGTATCCCCCGATCTCCCGCGCGAGCAGCCGCGTGAACTCGATCGTCGTGCGGTCCGCGTACCCGTTGCCGACCGCTTGCAGTCCGATCGGTAGGCCGCTCTCGTTCGGGCCCGTCGGAAACACGGTGCTCGGCAGGTAGGCGCCGGTGATCAGGCCGGACCAGAAGAGCTGTTCGAAGTAGGGTCGCGCCTCGCCGCCGACGCTGAGCGTCCGCTCGGCGAGCGGCGACGAGTGGTCGTGGGGGAAGGCGGCCGTCGACATCTGCGGACAGACGAGCACGTCCCACTCCGAGAAGAACTCGCTCCAGGCCTGCCGGATGCCGGCACGGGTGTTGTTCGCGGACAGCCACTCGCGGTGGCTCAGCACCAGGGCCCGCGCCATGACGGCCTCCTGGGAGCTGTCGTTGGCATCGAAGGCCCGCGCCCGCTCCTCCTGCTCGTGGTAGACGTCCATCGGCACTGCGGCGCCCATCACCGAGTTCAGCAGCTTGACGTAGTTGATGAAGCTGTGGTCGACGTCGAGCTTGGGCCGGGCCGCGTCGGAGACCTTCGCGCCGTGGCGCGCGAGCACCTCGCCCACCCGATGCACGCGGTCGGCCACCTCGGAATCGACCGGCGCGCGCTCGTCGTCGGCCCAGAGCGCCACGCGGAAGTCGGCGAGCGACGACTGCCTGGGCGCCGGCAGGTCGAGTCGCCAGCCCCCTGCCTCGAGGGGCTCGGGGCCCGACACGATGTCGAGGGCCAGCGCGAGGTCCTCGGCGCTGCGCGCCAGCGGCCCGCACACCGCGATGTCGGGGCCGGCGAGCTGGCCGGGCAGGGCGTGGCCCTGCGGCGGCACGATGCCCCAGGTGGGCTTGTGGCCGAACACGCCGCAGTAGTGCGCCGGGTTGCGGATCGAGCCGCCGATGTCCGAGCCGCACTCGAGGGCGCTGAGACCGGCCGCCAGGGCGGCCGCCGAGCCGCCCGACGAGCCGCCGGGTGTGCGGCTGATGTCCCAGGGATTGTTGGTCTGCCCGTAGATCTCGTTGTAGCTCTGGAAGTCGGCGAGGTTGAGCGGCACGTTCGTCTTGCCCAGGAACACCGCGCCCGCCTCCTTGAGGCGCGTCACCGCGTGGGCGTCCTTCGTGGCGACGTGGTCCTTCAGCAGCGGGATGCCCCAGGTCGTCGGCAGGCCGGCGATGTCGTAGGACTCCTTGATGGTGACCGGCACGCCGTGCAGCGGGCCCCGCACGCGGCCGGCGGCGAGGTCGTCGTCGCAGGCGCGGGCGGCCTCGCGGGCCCGGTCGAAGTCGCGCACCACCACCGCGTTGAGATCGGCGTCGGCGCGCTCGATGCGGTCGACGAAGAGGTCGACGAGCTCGCTCGAGCTGATCTTGCGGTCCCGGATCTGCTCGGCGATGCCGGTGGCCGTACTGAACAGGATGTCGCTCATGGGGCCTCCTTCCCGTCCAGGAAGCTAGCAGGAGCATCGGTTGCCGGGCTGATAGGATGTCCGGTCGGTAGGCCGAGAGGAGGAGGGCGGAGTGGAGATCCACGGGCACTGCGATCCGAAGTTCGAGGGGGTGCGGAAGGCGTTCGAGGCGAACTTCGAGAGCGGACTGGAGTTGGGCGCATCGGCCTCGGTGACGCTCGGCGGAGAGTGCGTGGTCGACCTCTGGGCGGGGGACGCCGATCCGGGCGGCACGCCCTGGGCCGGGGACACGATCGTCAACGTCTACTCGACGACCAAGACGATGGCGGCGATCTGCGTGCTGATGCTCGCCGATCGCGGCGACGTCGACCTCGACGCCCCGGTGGCCAGCTACTGGCCGGAGTTCTTGGCGAACGGCAAGCAGGACGTGCTCGTGCGCCACGTGATGGCCCATACGGCCGGCGTCTCGGGCTTCGATCCGGCGGTGCGCGAGCCGAGCGAGCTCTACGACTGGGACGCGGTCGTCTCGCGGCTCGCCGCCCAGGCGCCGTGGTGGACGCCCGGCGAAGGCTCGGGCTATCACGCCATCACCCAGGGCTTTTTGCAGGGCGAGATCGTGCGTCGCGTGACGGGGCGGTCGATCGGTACGTTCTTTCGCGAGGAGGTCGCCGAGCCGCTCGGCGCCGACTTCCACATCGGTCTCGACGTCGCGCACGACGATCGCGTGGGCGAGCTGATTCCGCCGGGCGAGCCGCCGTCCCGGGCCGGCGTCGAGATCGATCCGATCTCGACCCGGACCATGGAGAGCTGTCCGATCGACGGCACCGAGCCGCGCACCCGGGCCTGGCGGGGGGCCGAGATCCCGGCTGCGGGCGGCATCGGCAATGCGCGGTCGGTGGCGCGCGTCCACTCGGCGATCGCCTGCGGCGGCATGGTGGACGGTGTGCGGCTGATGTCCGAGGCGGGTGTCGCGCGCATCTTCGACGAGCAGTCGCACGGGCCCGACCGCGTGATGGTGATGCCGATCCGCTTCGGCATGGGGTTCGGGCTGATCAGTCCCGAGTGGCCGCTCAGCCCGAATCCCCGCACCTGCTACTGGGGCGGCTGGGGCGGGTCGCTCGCCGTGATCGACGTCGACGCCGGCATGTCGGTGGCCTACGTGATGAACCGCATGGCGGCGGATCTGATGGGCGACGTGCGCGGCGGCCGCATCGCGCTGTCGGTCTACGAGGCCCTCGGCTGAGCGCGGGGCGCGTCGCTCAGACCAGGCGCTGACCGGGCAGCAGCGGCGGCATCGGACACCCGAGCGTGTCGGCGAGGGCCCGCAGCACCTCGCCTTGCGCGTCGGAGACGATGCCGTCCGCCGCGATGCAGACCGCACAGGCGTGCAGGATGCGCTCGGCCGCCCGCGGCTTCGCCCGCGCGAGGCCGTCCAGGGCGCGGTCGAGGGCGGCCAGGTCGCAGCGCTCTTCGGGCAGCAGCTCGAGACCGGGCTCGGCGAGCTCGCCGGCGCCGCGCTCGAAAGCCGCACGCACGGCGTCCTCGCCCGGACTTCCGAGCCGGGCCAGCACCGAGAGCGCCACCGAGCACTCGTGCGAGAGCGCGCGCAGCGACTTGCGGCGCGGCGGCTTCGCGAGGTGCTCGAAGTGGGGCGCGAGGTGGGCGAGCAGGACGTGGGAGAGCGTCCACTCGAACAGGTCGATGCGCTCGTCGGCCTCGACCAGCGCGCGCACGTTGGCGTGGAAGCCCGCGTACTGCCGCGGTGACAGGTTGCGCAGCGCCGGCAGCGCGATGTCGACGATCGGCAGCCGGGTGCTCGGGGCGAGGCGCTCGACATCGGCCAGCAGCCGGCGCGTCTCGTCGGCGATGCCCGGCTCGGCGAAGCCGTCGAGCCGCTCGAGCTGGCGGCGACGGGCGCCTGCGTCGGAATCGATCAGCAGCGCGTAGACGACGGCGCGCGCGCCGTGCGCTTCGTGGCACGCCTCGACGACCGCGCGGGGCAGCGCCTCGACGAGGCGGTGGGCCTGGTCGAGGTGCGCGAGCGTCGGCTCGCCGATCTGCTCGATGGCCGGGCCGGCGGGCGCCTCGGCGAGCGCGCCGGCGCGGTCGTCCGCGACGCTCGCGCCTGCGAGCGAGGAGGCAGCGGTTGCGGGCCCGGTCAGGTCGGAGATCGCCTCTCCCTGGACGCGGTCCGGCGCCTGGAAGCCCGGTTCGAGTCGCTGGATCCGCTCGGCGAGCGGCGGATGCGTCGAGAACAGCGCCTGGAGTCCGCCGCGCAGCCCCTGGCTGAAGAACAGGTGGCTGGCCTCCGGGGCGGCCGGGCTGGTCAGCACCGAGCCCGCGTCGAGTCCGGCGATCTTCGCGAGCGCACCTGCGAGGCCGCTCGGATTGCGCGTGAACTGCACCGCCGAGGCATCGGCGAGGAACTCGCGCTGCCGGCTCACCGACGCCTTGATGAGGTTGCCGAAGAACGTGCCCACGAAGCCCACGATCATCAGCCCGAGCCCCGCGGCGAGTATCACGGCGCCCGAGCTGTCGCGGCTGCTGCGCCGGCCGCCGCCGGCGAACATCGACGAGCGCAGCAGGAAGTAGCCGATGATGCCGAGCAGCAGAATCCCGTGGACGAAGCCCATCAAGCGGATGTTGAGCCGCATGTCGCCGTTCAGGATGTGGCTGAACTCGTGGGCGACCACGCCCTGCAGCTCGTCCCGCGAAAGCCTTCGCATGCACCCGCGCGTCACCCCGACGACCGCGTCGCTCGGCGTGAAGCCCGCCGCGAATGCGTTGATGCCGTCCTCGTCGGCGAGCAGGTAGACGGGCGGCGTCGGCGTGCCGCTCGCGATGGCCATCTCCTCGACCACGTTCAGCAGCTTGCGGGCGTCCGGGTCGCGGGTGTCGTTCGGCACCAGGCGGCCGCCGAGCTGCTCGGCCACCACGGCGCCGCCCCCGCGCAGCTGGGCGATCTTGTAGAGGCTGCCGCCGGCCACGACCGCCAGCGTGGCCAGCGCCACCTGGACGAGCAGCTCGGGCTGCCACCATGCAAGGCGCGCGCTCGTGATCTGGCCGTAGGCGTCGTAGACGGGCTCCCCGGTCAGGGCCACCGCGAGCGCGTAGAGGAGCAGCACGATGCCCACGACCGCACAGCCGAAGAGCGCGATCAGCCACGACGTGCTCCGTCGAGCGGCCTCCTGATGTTCGAAGAACCGGGTCGCCATCCCGCCCGTATCTCCGATCAGGCCTCGGCCGCTCTCAAGAGAACGACACCTGCGGCGGCTCCGCGATCGCCTCGCTGTCGAACTCGAGCAGCGAGGCGTCGCCGGCGTGGCCGAACGTACCGGCGAATACGACGGCGGGGAAGCTCTGCTTGTAGGTGTTGTAGGCGGTCACGGCGTCGTTGAAGGCCTGGCGGGCGAACGACACCTTGTTCTCGGTGGAGGTCAGCTCCTCGGTGAGCTGCTGCATGTTCTGGCTGGCCTTCAGGTCAGGGTAGGCCTCGGACAGCGCGAGCAACCGCCCCATCGCCCCGCCGAGTACGCGCTCGGCGGCGCCGAGCTGTTCGATGGCCTGTGCGTTGCCCGGGTCGCCTGCCGCCGCCGCCAGGCCCGAGGCCGCCTGGTTGCGGGCTTCGATGACGGCCTCGAGGGTCTCGCGCTCGTGGGACATGTAGCCCTTCACGGTCTCGACCAGATTCGGGATCAGGTCGTGCCGCCTCTTGAGCTGCACCTCGATCTGCGCGAAGGCGTTCTGGTAGCGGTTCTTCAGGGCGACGAGCCGGTTGAAGATGCCGATGCCCCAGACGATCAGGACCACGACGACGGCAACGAGCACGAGCAGGGCGATCATGACTGCTCCTCGGAACGGTGGCGGGCCGCAGGTGCGCGGGCCCGGTGCGGGTCGGACGCGGGCCACAGGGTAGGGCAGTCCGTCCGCGCACCCTGGGCGCACCCTGGGAAGGGTGGCCAGGCCGCTGCGAGAAGGCAGGCGCCGCGCGGCCGGGCGGCCGGACGCGCGGCTGAGGGAGCCTCTAGTGCTGCGGGCTGGCGGGGGGCGCCGGTTCGGCTCCGGGGGGTGCGCCCGGCGCTCCAGCGCCCGCGATCATGCGGGGTTCGGGCTCGAGATCGGCAGGCGGGCCCTGCAGGGTGAACTGCGCGTAGGCTGCCCCCTCCGTGCTGACGAGCAGGGCTTCTACTTTTTCCGAGAGGTGATCGTCGAGTCGCGCAGTGACCGAGGCGAGCACCGACGCGAGCGCGCCGCTCGCCATGTGGTCGGTGGCCTCCGTGTTCCTACGGATCTCCTGGTCGGCCGCCGCGAACCGGTCGGCGAGTTCCGCAGCAGCGCCGACCTCCGAGCCGGCGGCAGCGCGCCCGGTGGGCTCTGCTGTCGCTGTGTCGGCTCGGACGATCTGGGCTGGCGCCAGCAGGCAGGCGCAGGCACAGGCCAGCGCCGCGCCCGCGAGAATCGGGGTCGTGATGCGGGCAGGCCGGTCGAGCAGGGAGGGGCGGCGGGTGTCGGTCGACATGGGGGGGGCTCCTTAAGGGGGACCTCCGTATCGGCCGATCGCCGCGAGGCTGTAGCTACATCGCCCCTGACTGTGAGTCGGTACGTGGGGCGGGCGCGTCGCTCGCCGATGGTGGCCTGTCCGTCACCCCGAATCTAGAATGCCGCCATGTCGAAGCCGGTTCTTTCCGTTGTTGCCGTCGTGCTTCTCGTATCGAGCTTTGCGCTCGGTTGGTGGGTGGGCAGCGAGCGGGTCGCTCCGAAGCCGCCGCCGCGCCCCCGGACCCCGGAGCAGGTCGCGCAGTGGATCGAGACCCGCGGCGAGATCCGCGGCATCCTGATCGAGCACAATGTGCTCGCCCGTGCGTTGGCGCTCTCGAAGCTGCTTGCCGGGGCCGGCCCCGAGCAGGTGCCGGCTGTCGTCACGCTGCTCCAGACGGGCGCGTTCGGCCTCGGCTCGGTAGAGGCCGGGCTGCTGACGCGGTTCTGGGCGATGCACGATCCCGAGGCCGCCGCCGACTACGCGCTCAAGCACTCCGCGCCGCTCGGCGTGCGACCGATCGTGGCCGAGACGGCGATCGAGACGTGGGCGACCCAGGACCCGCAGGCCGCGCGCGAGTTCGTGGACTCGTACCTGGTCAACGTTGCGGGGGCGGTCGGCGAGACCGCGATGTCGGCGTTCGTCCGCGGCTGGTACCAGTCGGGCGAGCCGGGGCTCGAGCAATTCGTCAAGGACCTCGGCCAGGGTGCTCCCCAGCGCCGTCATCTCGCCGCCTACGTGGACGAAATGATCTACCGCGAAGGCGTCGACGCGGTCGTTCAGTGGCTCGACGAGTTCCCCGACGACGACGAGCGGTTCAAGCGCACCGCCTACCGCGCAGGTGCCCCGGTGCTGATGAAGGCCGATCGCGAATTCGCCAAGGCCTGGTGCGAGAAGCACTGCGATCGCGGCTACGCGGAACACGCCCGCGCACTGATGGCCCGCGAGTGGGCCCGCGAGGACGGGCCGGCCGCGCTGGAGTGGGTCTCACAGGCGCCCGCCGGTGACGAGCGCGACCGCGCGGTGTGGTCGACGATCAGCGACTGGCGCATCACCGACCCGAATGGGGCGATCGCCTGGGTGAAGGGGATGGACCCGGACGACGTGAAGCCGTGGCTGTATCCGGCGGTGGATCGTTTCGCGAACTGGCTCTCCTGGGAGCAGCCGTTGCTCGCCTACCGGTGGGCCGAGCACATCCAGGACCCGGCGCGGCGCGAGCAGGTGATGATCACCATCACCCACCGCTACCGCGAGGTCGACGAAGCCGGGGCCGATGCCTGGCTCGCACAGTCGCCGCTCTCCGAGGAAGCGCGCGAGAAGGCGAGCACGCTGCCCCCGAACTACAAGGGACGGGGCGCGGGCGGCCTGCCCGGCTTCCTCGAGCCGAAGTAGGGCTATCTCGGACTCGACCGCTGCTCGTCCCAGACGATGCGCTTGCCCTCTGCGTACGGGCGGCAGGAGGCCTGCATTCTCCGCTTTGCGCGCCGCTCGAGGCACTCGGCCATCGCCTCGTCGAGGGCGGCGCGGACCGACGGCTGGCCGCCCGCCATCGCGGCCACCCAGTTCTTCGTGGGGTTGCCAGCCACCACCAGGGCGCGCGACTCGGCGAGGCCTTCGTACTGCTGCCAGAGCCGCGTATGCGCCATCGGGTGACTGGCCGCGCCGTTGGTGCTGCACGCTGTCGCCGCGAGCGCGCAGGCGCCGGCCGTGGCGAGCCAGGTCCGCGCCTGGTTGATTCGAATCATGCGCGGCCCCTCGGCTGCCAAGCGACCATACGCCCGACTCGACCAAACGCCCCTGAGCCGGGGCTCGCGTTTCTGGCGAACAGCCTACCTCGGCGCCGGTACCGGGACCGCCGTCCACGCAAAAGAGCCCCGGGTGGGTCGCCGCATCCGACCCACCCGGGGCTCGAGAGTTCGTCCCGGGCTAGCCCGGTCGGACGCTGGGGACCGACCGGGCTGCTGGGAACGGAGCTGACTCGGGCCTGGCCGTCCGCTACGCGGTGGCCACCGCTCGCCGCACCATCCACGCCGTGGCGGCGAGGAAGATCGCGCCGAGCAGGATCAGCCCGCCGTTCGAGATCGACGGCACGCTGAAGGGCGCGACGCTGTAGTTCGCCCAGCCGCGATTGCCGTTGTCACCCGACAGCGAGCGGGCGGACAGGCCACCATTCACGAACGAGATCGAGCCGATGCCGTCCACGCGGTTGTCCGAGCCCTGCAGGTAGAAGGTCTCGGGACCACCGGCCGCGAGCGGAGCCCGGATCGTGACCTTGCCGGTCGTGATCGGAGCGCCGTAGCTCTTGACGTTGTTCTTGGGGAACGAGCCGAGCGGGCCCGCGCCCACCGCCGTCACCGTGCCGCTCGTCAACACGCCCGCCAGGAAAATGTTGGCGGAGAGCGCCGGAGTGGTGATGTTGGCGATGCCGAAGGGGCCGCCCCCGATGCCCGTCGGGTTCGGGTTCACCACGCTGAACGCACCGATGCAGGAGGCGTGGATGCCGCCGAGGGTGGTGTGCTTGCACGGAGCCATCGTGGCGCCGGCCTGGATGACGACGCTCGCGCCGCCAGCGACCTGCGTGCGGCTGGTGCCGCCGAACTGGTTGTGCGTGGCCTCGTAGCGGAGGCTCGCGTTCATGCTGGCGCCGTGCACCATGGTCGCGCTGGCCGGGTTCGTGCAGCCCGGGTTGAATGCGGCCGTGGGAAGCGGCTGGCCGGGACACCAGGTGAGGATCGCCGGGCCCGAGCGCCCGCCCGCCGCCATCATCGCTGTCGCCGCCGTCATCGCTGTTTGGGCCGGTCCGTTCACGATCAGGCTGGTCTTGACCTGCCAGACGACCGGATTGAAGAGCGCCACGTGGGCCGTCGAGGTTTCGGGACCCCACGACGCCGTCGGGTTCTGGGTGAAGGTCATAACCTTCGGATCGGGGCCGGTCGTCTGCATGACCGTCGCGCCGGCGGCGACTTGCACCTTGCCGTTCGGAGCCGGCTGGAAGGTGATCGGCAGCGGCAGGCCATTGCCGATCTGGGCGCGTGAATTTCCAGAGAGCGAATACGACGCCGTCACTGCCTGTGCGCTGGTCGCCCAGGCCAGGGCGAGCATGGCGCCGACTGCGACCAGACCGGTCAGTCCGCGTGCCTTGGTGTGGAAGCCCATGAGCGTTTCTCCTTGATCAGGGTTCTGCAGCTGAAGTCAGCTCGTGCAAATCTCTCGGGCCAGATATGATGCAACCGGCATGCCATGGACCTCCCCGCGTCCGATCCTCCCCTTTTTTCGAGCACTTACGGCTCTACAGGCCTCGGGAGACCCCGGAGCCGTCAGCCGTGCTGAAGTAATTTGCGCCTCCCCGGATCCGTTTCGATGGCGTAAGCCTTCGAACGGAAAGAGGATTTTTCAGTAGACCCGGCGGGACGGCGACTGGTGTGGATCACCGCGCGTGGGGCGATTCGCTCCAGGCTTCTCGAGGCCTGGAGCGCAAACCGAGGCGCAGACTGCGTGCCTGCTGCTACTGCGGGGGCGTCTCCGCCTCGGGAGGGGGCTGCGCCGCGCTGGCGATGGCACGTAGCTCGCGCAGGCGCGCCTCGATCTCCGTCGCCCCCTCAGGGTTTTCGCGCTTTCGGTAGACCCGGGCGAGCAGCTCGAGCGCCGCTTCGCCGCCCGCGAACCGCACGGCCCGCTCGGCAAGGGCCTCGGTTTCGTCGGTCACGTCTCCCGCCTCGAGCTGCGTCTCGGCCAGCAGGGCGTTCGCGGTCGGGGCGCGTGGCTGCTCGTCGATGACCGCTCGAAGCCGTGCCGCGGCTGCGTCGCGGCGGCCGACTGCGGCGAGCAGCCGCGCCGCCTCGACCCGGGCTTCGACGTCTTCAGGGTCGGCCTCGGCGGCGCGGTCCAACCAGGCAATCGCCTGCTCGGGGCTCGACCCGCTCGCGAGCCGCGCCAGCCCCCGCAGCGCGTAGGCGTTGGCCGCGTCGAGCGCTACCGCCTTCTCGAAGGCGGCTCGCGTCTCCGCCTCGGGCGCCCCGGTCAGCTCGAGCCAGCGGCCGAGCGCCGCATGCGCGCCGGAGGCCTGGGGATTCGCGGCGACCGCGGCGCGGATCGTCGGCTCGAGCACCCCGACATCGCCCGCTTCGCGGCGCAGCTCGATCAGCTTGTAGAGCCCCTCGGGCCGCGCGGGGTCCTGCACGTCGAGGCTGCCAGCCTGGTAGCGCTCGAGGATCTGCGCGGCGCTGTCCGGGCCGAAACGCATCTGCGCGCCGTCGCCCATCGCGGCCAACGCCCGGCCGAACGCCGAAGCGCCGAGCCCGGCGAATCGCTGCAGCGCATCGGCGACCGGCGCCTGCTGGCCCGCCCAGGTGTTCAGCTCGAGGGCGAGCAGCTCGCCTTCGAGGGTGAGCGGGTTGTTGGCAGAATCGAGGCTCAGCATCGCGAGCCCCTCGGTCGGATTGCCTTCGTCGGTCAGCATCTGCGCGAGCCGGTAGCGCGCATCCGTGGCGCCCGAGTCGATGCGGATCGAGTAGCGGTACAGCTCGATCGCGCGGTCGAACTGCCCGCTGGCTTCGGCGGATCGCGCCGCCAGGTAGCGGGCCCACGGGTTGTCGGGCCACAGGCGGAAGGCCTCGTCGTAGTGGGCGAGCGCCGCCTCGTGGTCGCTTCGCTCCTGGGCGACGCGGGCCCGGATCATCTCGCGATGGGGGGCGACGCTCATCTCTTCCGTGACCGCGAGCGCCCCTTCATGATCGCCCTTCAGGATCATCGCGTCGGCCAGGTCGAAGAGCAGCTGCGGGGGGACGCTTCCGAGTTCGCGGCTCGCGTCGGTGGCACCGACCATCGCCTCGACGGCGCGTTCGTGGTCGCCGAGGTCCTGGTAGTGCTTGGCGAGCACGTGCAGGGCCGTGGGCCGGTGCTGCGGCTCAGCGACCTCGGCGCCCGCGACCAGCACCTCCTCGGCCGCCTCGTTCCCCTCGGCGTAGCGCGTCCGCAGGGCGAGCCGGCGCCGCAGGTCGATCGACTGCGGCTCGGCCTCGACGGCTGCGCGCAGCAGCTCGAGCGACCGCGCGTAGTCGTCGCGGCCGTCGAAGAACCCCAGCGCGCTGCTGACCACGTTCGCGTGGGCAGGATGCCGTTCGAGGCAGGCCTCCCAGCGCTCGCGGGCGAGTTCGTCCTCGTCGCTGTCGGCGGCAAAGAGCGCGGTGGTGGCACAGTGCCAGCCCCGGATCCACTCGCTGGCGTCGGGGTCCTCGTCGATCATGCGACCGAGCTCCCCGATCGCCGCTTCGGCTTCGTCGATGCGTTCGAGCGTGAGCAGTGCCTGGATGCGCGGCTCCATGGCGTCGGTGTTGCCCGGGTCGATCTCGAGGATGCGCTCCGCGTCGGCGATGGCCTCTTCGGTGAAGCGCCGCGAGCGCGCGTACGCCTGGGCGCGGATCAGCAGCGCGTCGAGGTTCTCGGGCTCGGCCTCGAGGACCCGTGTCGTCTGCTCGACGGCGGTTTCGAAGTTGCCGGTGCGCAGGGCGCTGACCGCGAGCTGCGTGCCCGCGGGGACGAGCCACTCGGGGTCCCGGGCGGCCCGGCGCAGCGCCCACTCGCCGAGGCTCGGCTGCCCGGTGACGGTGAGGGCGCGGCCGTAGAGATAGTTGACCTGCGTGTCGTCGGGATTCGCCTCGAGCAGTGCGCGCAGCGGCTCGATGGACGCCTGGTAGTTGCCTTGCGCCTGCAGTCGCAGCGCTTCTTCGAGCGGATCGGGCGATCCGCAGGCGAGCGCCAGGAAGGCGAGCGTTGCGAAGGTCGTACGCAGCGCTCGCCGTGACGAAGCTTGGGGCGGGGTCGTGCACCGGGCGCTTTCGACGAACATCGGCGCATTATAGTGGCGGTGTCGGGAACCGGACAGCAGCAGCCTGCTAGGTTTCGCCGCGTGTCGAGTGGACGCCGGAGCATACGCTGGTCGTGGTTGCTGGGCGCCTTCGCGACCATGCTCGTCTTCTTGCTGTTGGTGGCGGTGACGCTCACGCAGCAGCGCGTCGGCGATCCGCGACCGGTCGGTGGCGTGGAAGACATCGCGAAGCTCGCCGATCGCTCTGACGTGAACGTCCTCTTCGTGCTGATCGACACGCTTCGCTCCGACCGGCTCAGCGCGTACGGGTACGAGCGCGACACCAGCCCCGCGCTCGCCCGGCTCGCCGACGGCGGTCTGCGCTTCGAGCGCCAGCTCTCGCAGTCCTCGTGGACGAAGGCCTCGATGGCATCGATGTGGACCGGCATGTATCCGGCTCGCAACGGCGTGACGCGGTTCGACGACATCCTCTCCGACTCGGCCCGGATGCCCGCCGAGATCCTCGAGGAGGCGGGGTTCAAGACCGTCGGCCTGTATCGCAACGGCTGGGTGTCGCCGAACTTCGGCTTCGGCCAGGGCTTCGACGTGTACACGCGACCCGCCCCGCAGCCTCCGCCGGCCAACGTTCGCCGCGAGAATCCGACGGTCAAGAACGTCGGGACCGACGAGGACGTCATCCGGACCGCCATCGAGTACCTGCGCGTGAACGGCCGCGATCGCTGGTTCCTCTACCTTCACCTGATGGACGTACACGAGTACACCTACGACGAGGAGTCGGCGCTCTTCGGCGGCACCTACTCTGACATCTATGACAACTCGATCCTGCGCACGGACGGATTGCTCGACGTGCTCTTCGGCCAATTGGCCGAAGCCGGCCTGGCCGACAAGACGCTCGTGGTCGTCACCTCCGACCACGGCGAGGCGTTTCGCGAGCGCGGCGTCGAGGGACATGCGCGACGCGTGTACCGTGAGACCACCGAGGTGCCCTTCATCATCGGCCTGCCGTTTCGGCTCGAGCCGGGCGTGGTGGTCACGACGCGCTCGCGCAACGTGGACATCTGGCCCACGCTGCTCGCCTTGCTGGGCCTCGAGGTGCCGGACGAGATCGACGGCCGCTCGCTGGTCCCCGAGGTCCTCGCGGCCGCGCGCGGCGAGGTGGCCGGGCCCGACGACGAGACGGGCATCGCGCACCTCGACATGACCTGGGGGCAGAACGGCAAGGACCCGCTGCCCACGGTCGCCGTAGCCGAGGGGCCGTACCGCTACGTGAAGGTGATCGAGTCCGGGCAGGTCTTCGAGCGGCTCTTCGATGCGCGGCTCGACCCCGCCGAACTCACCAACCGCGCCAGCGCCGAGCCGGAGAAGCTCGCCGAGCTGCGCGACGTGGGCGAGCGCTACCTCGCGCAGCCGCCGCACTGGGGCGAGTCGCAGACGCGGGAGCTGTCGGAGATGGAGCTGAACCAGCTCCGCGCCCTCGGCTACGCGCTCCCCTGAGAGAGGGCCGGAGCGCGCCAGCGGGGCAGCCGGGGTGTGGGCGGCGCGACTGGCTCGATCAGTCCAAGGTGTCTCGACAAATGGGCCTGTGAGGATCCGAAATGGTCGATCCGA
>CAZETS010000092.1:0-16567 GCA_964515335.1 uncultured Spirochaetaceae bacterium | reverse complement strand
GAGCCACAGACGATCTACAAGGCGGTCAAGCGCGTGTAGCGGCGGGCGGCCGCTCAGTCGCCGACGCGCTTCGGGTAGTCGAACTCGAGCAGCACCGCGCAACCGGGAAGCACCTCGCTCCAGCTGTCGGCCTCGAGCTCGAGACGCGCGATGCCGCAGGTCGGCAGGTTGGCGCCCGGATCGCCGGTGAGCCAGCCCCAGAGATCGGAGAGTCCCGGGTTGTGGCCCACGAGCGCGAGGTGCAGCACGTCTCGGTCGGTGGCGTGGACGTACTCGAGCAGGGTGCGCGGGCCCGCCAGATAGAGATCCTCGGCGTGCTCGATCCGCTCGGGCGGGTAATCGAGGGCCGGCGCGATCGCGGCCGCGGTCTGCTCGGCGCGCCGAGCAGAGCTCGAGACGACCAGGTCGGGCGCCACGCCGGCCGCGGCGAGCCGCCGCGCCATCCGCACCGCGTCGCCCTCGCCCCGCGGCGCGAGGGGACGCTCGAAGTCGCGGCGCTCCCCGCGCTGCTCCGAAACCGCCTTGGCGTGGCGGATCAGCGTCAACCACCGAGTCGGCACGGCCCCTCAGCCCGATCCACCGGAGGCCGCCGCCACCAGCGCCACCTCCGACTCGCGCACCGCCTGCGTGTCGAACTTCTTCGCCGCCGCGGCCATCCGGGTGAGCGCGGCGGCCATCGGCATGGGCGGCTCGGTCTCACCCTTCTTCGCGCGGTGGAAGCGCACGGGGTTGATCCGGGCCACCACGTAGTTGCGCAGGTACGGAGTCCGGAAGCCGCGCTCCTGCAGCTCGGCGATGATCCGCTTCACCTCGACGTCGATCGCGAGCAGACGCGCCGCGAAGCCGGCCCGCTCCTTCAGGCTCGCGGACAGCGTCTTGTCACGGAAGCGATCGACCTTGCGCAGAAAGGGGCTGTACGCGCCGCCGGCGAAGCGGCCGTTCTCGAGATAGACGAGGCCGAGTGTCAACAGTTCGGGCGCCTCGAACTCGGCCGTGTAGTCGGTCTCCTTTGCACGCTTGTTGCGCACGGCCAGCGCCTGCGCCATGCGGATCACCTCGAGGCTCCGGTCCTTCAGGTTGTGGGCCTTCTCGGTGTTGAGCGCGAGGATGCGGAACGCGAGGTCCTCGTCGGGTGAGATCAGCGCCGTGATCTGGCGCAGGCCCAGCACCCTGGCGGAGGCCAGCCGGTGGCGACCGTTCGGCGTCCAGAAACCGCCCTCGGCGCCGCGCACGACGATGATCGGGTCGAGGAACGAGCCGCTCTCCTCGATCTTCTGCGCGAGCCGCTTGGTGTGGGTGGGCGAGAGGTCGCGCTGGAACGGCGTCGGCTCGACGGACTTGATGGGCAGCGACGCGACGAGGACGGGCTTGCCCGAAAGGGGCTCGCGATAGGCCCCGATCGGTGCGCCACCGGCCTCGCGCACGTCGTCGACGAGCGTGGCCACCTCGGAGGCCGCGATGTCGAGCGCCACCTCCTCGGCCGAGAGACCGCGCTCCTCGCGGCTCACCTTCAGGCGCTTGCGGGCGCCGGCCTTCTGGCGCGCCGTCTTCCTGCGCGCGGCCTTCTTCCTGGAGGCCTTCTTCTTCGAGGCCTTCCTCTTTGCCGACTTCCGGGCCGCCACGCGGCCAGTCTACCGCGCATGCCGCGAAACGTTCGAGCCTCGCGGCGGGACCCGGGTCAGGCAATCGCAGGATCCGTGGCGACGGCGCCGGACTCGATCGGCAGCCGCACGGTGAAGCGCGTACCCCGCCCCGGCTCGCTCGCCACCTCGATGCAACCGCCGTGCGCGGACACGATCTGCCCACTGATCGACAAGCCGAGACCCGTCCCCTGACCGCCCTCCTTCGTGGAGAAGAAAGGCTCGAAGAGCCGGGACCGATGCTCGGGCGCGATCCCCCTGCCGTCGTCGCGAACGACGACCACCAGGTCGCCGCCCTCCTGGGCGAGCGACACCGCGACCGTGCCGCCGCCTTCGCGCAGCGCCTCGCCGGCGTTCTTCAGCAGGTTGAGAAAGACCTGGTTGAGCCCGCCGGCGTCGCCGGCGAGGGTGGGCAGGCCGTCCGGGATGTCGGCCTCCACCCGGGCGCCGCGGGCCTCGAGGTCGTGCTTGACGAGCTGCAGGGTCGAGCGCAGCCCCTTCGCGAGGCTCACGCCCGGCGACCGCCCGCCGGCGCGCCCCGGCGCCGCGAAGTCGCGCAGGTCGCCCACCAGCGACGACGTGCGCACGAGCCCGTCCTCGACGATCTCCGACAGCTCGAGCAGATCGCGGGACAGCTCGCCGAGGCGATCCGAGCCCTCGCCGCCCGCCGCCCAGTCGTCGATCAGGCCGCGCAGGTCCTTCACGGTCGCCTCGATGGCGCGGGCCGAGTTGAGGGCGAAGTTGACGGGGTTGTTGACCTCGTGTGCGATGCCCGCCGCCAGCTCGCCCACCGCCGCGAGCCGCTCGGACTGCACGAGCTGCACCTCGGCCTGCTTGAGGTCGTCGAGCGCCTGCTCGAGAGACTCGTTGCGAGCCGACAGCTGCCTCTGCAGGCTGGCCACGCGCACCAGCGAGCGGACGCGGGCGAGCAGCTCGCGGGGATGGAAGGGCTTGGTCACGTAGTCGTCGGCGCCGAGCTCGAGCCCCTCGATCTTCATCTCGCGCTCGGCCTTCGAGGTGACCAGCACCACGGGAATCCGGCGCGTCGCTTCGTCGCCCTTGACGGCCCGGCACAGCTCGATGCCCGACATCTCGGGCATCATCACGTCGGAGAGCAGCAGATCCGGCGCACGCTCGCGCAGGGCCTCCAGGGCCTCGCGGCCGTTGCGCGCGGTGCGCACCCGAAACTCCTTGCCGACCAGCATCGCGAGCAGCCCGCGCATGTCGGGGTTGTCCTCGGCGATCAGGATCTCGGGCACGTCCTCGCCGTGCGCCGGAGCGGCATCGGCCGCCCCGCGCTCGCATCGATCCAACGAGCGCTCGACCGAGCGCTCGAACTCGGCGAAGGCGCCGTCGCCCGCGCCGCCGGTCTCGAGCTGCAGGTCGGCCTCGACGGCGGCGATCGCGCGGCCCACACCGTGGGCGCTGCCGTGGTCGTCCTCCACCACCCGCTCGTCGACGCCGCGATCGGGCTCGCCGATCGGCAGCCAGAAGCGCATCGTGGTGCCGGTGCCGTCGCCGTCGCTCTCGGCCCGGATCCAGCCGCCGTGCCGCTCGACCATTTCCTTCGCGAGCGAAAGCCCGATGCCCGTACCCTCGTAGCGACGCGTCGCCGAGGCATCGACCTGCGCGAAGCGGTCGAAGACCCGGTCGAGCTTCGCCGGCGGAATCCCGATGCCGGTGTCGCTCACCGCGATCTCGACGCCGTTCGCATCCGGCCGCGCGGACACGTCGATGCAGCCGCCGGAGTCGGTGAACTTGAGTGCGTTGCCGACCAGGTTCACCAGCACCTTGTCGAGCGCCTCCGGGTCGACGTTGATCTCCGGCAGCCCCTCGAAGCCCGTGAAGCCGATCCCGATGCCCTTGCGCTCGGCCATCGCTCGGGCGCCGGTCACCAGCTCTTCGACGATCGGCTCGAGCTGCAGCGGGCGGCGCACGACCTCGAACTGATTGCTCTCGACCCGGGAGAGGTCGAGCAGGTTGTTGATCATCTTGTGCAGTCGCCGGCCGTTCGCCTGCATGGTGGCGAGCGTTCGCTGCACGTCGGGCGAGAGCGCGCCGAGATCACCGGCCCGCAGTGCGTCGAGGGGGGCGAGGATCAGCGTGAGGGGCGTGCGCAGCTCGTGGTGGACGTTCGCGCTGAAGCGCGACTTGGCGCGATCGAGCTCGGCCAGCTCGTCGCGGGCCTCCTCGAGCTCACGCTTCTGCACGAAGTCGGCGAAGCGCATGCGCTCCATGTGGAGGCACGCCCACCAGGCCTCCGCGCAGGCGGCGCCGAGAAAGAAGAGGTTCTCGCTGAACGTCGTCCACTGCACCGGGTCGCGGGTATAGAGCGGCAGCGCCGCGTAGCCGAGGAAGATCATCCCCGCGATGAACGCCGCCTGCCGGACGGTCTGAGGCGTGAGGAACCCCATGCCGACCACCAGCAGGATCAGCCCCACGTAGTAGCCGCTCGTCACCCCCCCGGTCTGGTGCACCATCGTCAGGAAGAGCGCGCTGCCGAGCGCGCACACGGCGATCGACGAGGCGGCGGGCCAGCGCAGCGCCGTCCCGAACCAGATCACACCGAGCGCGGCGTTCAGCGTCAGCCGGGCCGCCAGGAAGACCTCGAAGTGCTCGCGATAGAGCACCCAGTCTGCCGGGATGAAGACGAAGGTCTGCAGCAGGACGAACGTCAGGACCGCGCCCCGCAGCGCGGGGCCGAGCACGTGCGCGTCGATGTGCGCGCGGTATTCGAGATAGCGCCCGCGGTCTCCGGCCGGCATACCCTTCAAGGCATCGACGGATGCGGATGAAACTTGAGTCGATCCGGATGGTTACGGGGCGGCTCGCCGGTCAGGGGCGCGGCCGACGCGCCGACAGCACCACTGCCTGGGGGGGCGAGCCCAGCGTGCGCCGAGTCTCGACGCCCTCGAAGCCCGCCCGCTCGACCGCGGCGCCTAGCTCGTCCGGGTCCATGAAGCGGAAGGCCCCGGCGTCCTCGAGGTCGAGGATGCGGGCTGCGTCGTTCAGGAAGTTTCGCGCGACGGTGCCGAGGTCGGACTCGCGCAGCTCGGGCAGGTCGCCGCCGGCGGCGCCGCTGCGCAGCTCCTCGAAGGCCTCGACGTAGAGCCGGCTGATGTCGGCGTCGCGACACAGGGAAGAGACGACGAGGCGCCCCCCCGGCCGCAGCATCCGGTACGCCTCGGCGAGCAAGAGGTCCGGGCACTCGAGGTAGCTCAGCAGCAGCGAGGCGATCACGCGGTCACAGCTCGCATCGGCGAGCGGAACACGCTGTCCGTGATGCACGACGTCGAGATCGGTCTCGATCGCGAACAGGTCGATCGGCGCGCGACCGGCCGTCTGCTCGTCGAGCCTGCTGCGCGCCCGGGCGAGCGCGTCCTTCACGTAGTCGAGGGCGAACACCGTCGCGCCGCCGGTGCTCACGGCATCGCGCGCGAGCGCCAGAGCGAACGCTCCCGTGCCCGCGCCGAGGTCCGCCACGCGTTGCCCCGCCCGCACGTCGAGGGCCGCGAGCTGCTCGGCCATCATGGCGCCATAGGCCGAGCCGGCGGTCAGCAGCTCGATGCCCACCGAGCGGTCGCGCCCCATCAGGTAGTCGCGCCAGAAGGCCTGCAGGTCGGTGTCGATCCGAGGCAGGCGCCGGCTCTCCGCCACGCGCAGGTGCCGCACCAGTCGCGCCGGCGGCGCCACCGGCGTGAGGTCGCGGCCGAGCGCCATGCGGCCGACCTCGCGTGCGATGCAGCGGAAGGCCTCACCGGCCTGCCGGCTGGTGCGCAGCTGGTGGCCGGTCGGCAGCACGATCAAGCGCCGCTTCGAGGTGTCGCCGTGCGAGAGCACGTCGCGCACGCGGCCGAGGTCCACCCAGGCGTCGTAGCGGCCGTGGTACCAGGTGATCGGCGTACGGGTCGCCGCCAGGTCGCGGCGCGAGTCCTCGATGAACGACATGCGGTGCGCCGCGGCGTCGACCGCGATGCGGTCGATGTCGACACCCACGCCGAGCAGCTCCTGTATGCCGAACCGGTGGCCGCGCTCGTGCCCGCCCACGTAGTCGACGCCGCCCGAGATCGAGCGCGCCATCGACTGCAGGTCGGGCGAGCCCACCACGCTCACCCAGCCGTCGATGTGGCGCCCCCGGTCGAGCGCGACGGCCTTGCGCACCTCGATGGCGGCGGCGCTGAAGCTCACGACGATGACGCGACGGGCGCCGTGCCCGGGCGACTCGCGCAGGTGCCTGGCGAGCGCCTGCAGATCGCGAACGCCCTGCGAGAAGACGAGGTGCTGCGACTCGCGGCCGGGCACGCGGCACTCGGGATCGCGGTAGGACTCGCCGCGCTTGTTGATGCCGTCGTAACGCACCACCTCGACGGGCAGGTCGTGGGCGCGGAAGGTCGAGACCAGCGTGCGCGCGAAGGGCAGCAGGGCCTCCTTGGTCTGCCCCCAGCCGTTCGGCACGACGATGGCGGTGGCGCCCGCCCGGTCGCCCCAGCGATCGACCAGACACGCGAGCTGCTCGCCCGGCGAGACCTCGACGTGAACCAGCTCGGGCCCGTCCGGCACGGGCTCGCGGGATCTCGTCACCGGCGGCTCGGCGTCGGCGAGCCCGGCGTCCTCGAGCGCCTGCCACTGCTCGACGGCAATCGGCGCCGGCGCCGCGGACTCGGCCCGCACCAGCCCGAGCCGCGTCCAACCGGCGCGCCGGCTCGACGGCTCGGCGCTGCGCACCACCAGCCGGGCCTCGCGCCCGCGCTCGCGGCCGTCGAGGTAGCGCGCCAGGATCTCGCCCGAGGGATCCGGGGGCTCCTCTCCGGGCACCAGCAGGGTCAGACCCGAGGGCGAGGAGTCCTGGATCTCGCCCTCCCGAAGGCCGCCGCCGAAACCGAGCAGCGACACCCGGCTGGCCTCACCGGCCGCGCGATCGGGCGCCCGCCGCTCGCGATCGCGCCGCTCGCGGTAGAAGACGACCCGCGGCACCTCGACGACCAGCCGCTCGCCCTCGAACGACCCGATGCGCCGGGTCGCAAAGAAGTAGGGCCGCCCGCCGTCGGCGAAATTGAGGAATACCTGTCCGTTCAACGAGCGGCGGTCGAAGTTCCTGGCGCTCAGCGTGAGCGAACGAGCCCCCACCTGCTCGAGATACGCGGTCTCGAGATCCGCCACGCCGTTCAGCCCCCGGTGAAACGGCGTTCGATGCGAGGCCGCCCGCTCGAGCAGGGCACGGATCGCGGTGGGATCGTCTACGGACTCCGGGTGCAGACCGCGCAGCGACTGCTCCGCGATGGGTGTCGAGCGACTCGGCAACTGCTCGGCTCCTCCCCCGCCCGCGAGGCCAGGAAACGGTGCCGCGGGGGGGGCGGCGGTCTCTGCGATTTCAACAGTTTGAAGCGGGAGTTGCAAGACGGCCACTGAACGAAGTGAAAAACCATCATCGGAAATCGACGTTTCGTGGCTATAAACACACGACTCTTCCCGCCGTCCACCCGCGCTCCGCGTGGCGCCGTGCGGGGCGATCGAGCCTCGGCTACCACACCCCGGTCAGCCGCTGGCGCTCGTCGGCGGCTCCGGTCCTCTACGGGGGGGGGAGATGGCCGACGGCGGCGCGCTCCGGGCTCGCATCCCCGACGCGCTGATGCGCGCTGGGGTCCGGCGCCCGGCCACCATGCTAGGCATCTGGCTGGTGGTGGCGGCGCTCGCCGCGCCCGGCGTGGCGCGACTGCAGATCGACACGTCCACGGACAGCGTGCTCGATCGCAGCGACCCCGCCTGGCAGACCTATCAGCAGAGCCAGGCGCTCTTCGGCGGCGACGAGATCATCGTCGTGGCGTTCACGGGCGACCGCCCCTACGACCCCGCGGCTCTCGAAGCCGTGGTCGAGCTCTCGGACGAAGCCGCCGACCTCGAGGGCGTGCGCCGGGTGGACAGCCTGGCCACGGTGCCGGTGATCCGGGTCGACGACCGGGGCGATCTCGACCTGCGGGCGGCCCTCGAGGACGCCCCCGCCGAGCCGGCCGCGCGCAGCCGCTACGTGGCCGAACGCGTGCGAGGCGACCGCATCGCCCCGCGCAGCCTCGTCTCGGACGACGGCCGCACGGTCGCCGTCAATCTGCTGCTCGCCCGCGGCGCCGAGGCACGTCACGCGACGCTGCTCGACGAGCTGCACGCGCTCGTCGATCCGATGGGCGGCGTGCTCTCGGGCGTGCCCGTGTTCCGCGTCGCCGCCAACGAGCGCACGCGCTCGGAGATCGTCGCCTTCGCGCCGCTGACGGCCCTGCTGATCGCCGCGTTCCTGGCGTTCGTCTTCCGCGCGCCGCGCGTCGTGGCAATCGGCGTGGCGCCGGGTGTGATGGGCTCGTGGCTGCTGGTCGGCGCCATGGGCTACCTCGGCGCGCCGCTCAGCATCACCACGATGGTGCTGCCCTCCATCATCCTGGCGCTCGGCTGCGCGTACGCGATGCATCTGCTCTCGGCGGCCAGCGCCGCCGAGCGCAGCGCCGACAGGGGCGCCGCGCGCAAGAGCCTCGAGGCCGCCCTCGCCCGGGTGACCCTGCCCGTTGCGCTCTCGGGCCTGACCACGGTGGTCGGATTCGTATCGATCACCGTCGTGCGCATCGAGGCCGTGCGCTTCACCGGCGGCTACGGGGCGCTCGGCGTGCTGGCCGTCACGGCCGTGAGCCTCACGCTGGTGCCCGCGGCGCTTTCGCTGCGGCCGCTCCCCACGCCACCGCCGCGGGGCTTTCCGTGGCTCCGGGATCGGCTCGCACCGGCGCTGGTCGACGGCGTGGCGAAGCACCGAGGCAGCGTGCTGGCCGGCTGGGTGGCGCTGACGCTCCTGGTCGGACTCGGCGCCACGCGCATCGAGGTGGAGACCGACGCCACGCGCTGGCTGCCGCCGGGCCACCCGGTGCGCGACAGCTACGAGTCGATCCGCGAGACGCTCTCGGGCATCAGCCCCATGAACGTCGTCGTGCGCGCCCCCGAAGGCGCGAGCGTCCTCGAGCCCGAGCGGCTCGCCGCCATCGACGCGCTCGCGCGCCACCTCGAGTCGCGGGAAGAGGTGGGCAAGACGATCAGCATCGCCGACCCCCTCGGCCAGCTCCACGAGCAGCTGCACGACGCTCTTGCCCCCGCCCTGCCCGACTCCACGGCCCTCGCCGAGCAGTACATGCTGCTGCTCGAGAGCGTCGAGCCGATCGACGACCTGGTGACGCCGGACCGGCGCGAGGCGAACTTGCTGATCCGCGCCAACGACAACGGCTCGGCCCACCTCGCGGCCGTCGCCGCAGAGGTCGACGCCTGGTGGGGCGAACACGCGGCGTCGCTCGGCGAGGTGGTCACGACCGGCATCATGTACGAGTTCGCCCGGGCGGAGGACGAGATCGCCTACGGGCAGCTGCGGGGTCTGGCAGTCGCGTTGGCGGTGATCTCGGTGCTCCTGTTCGCGATCTTCCGTTGGCCGCGGCTCGCGGCGGTCGCCCTGGTGCCGAACGCGCTGCCGCTGCTGCTGATCTTCGGCGGACTCGGATTGTTCGGCCTGCCGCTCGATGCCGGCACGGTGCTGATCGGCGCGCTCGCCCTCGGCGTCGCGGTCGACGACACCATCCACCTGGCGACCGGCTTCTACCAGCGCGTGCGCGGCGGCGCCGCACCGATCGCGGCGCTCGAGCACACCTTCGCGAGCGTGCTGCCCGCGATCGCGTCGACCACCGCGATGATCGCAGCGTCGTTCTTCGTGCTCGGGTTCTCGGACTTCACGATCACCCGCAATCTCGGCCTGCTGACCGGCGGCATCATGGTGCTCTGCCTGCTCGCCGACGTGACGATCCTGCCGGCCCTGCTGCTGCGCCTCTCGGGCCGGCGGCCACGGAAGGGCGCGGCGCCCGCGGCCACGAGCTGAGACCACCCGCGACCGCGAGCGCGGCCCTCAGCGGCGTGTAGTCGACCGGCAAGCAACCGGCAGATCCTGCGGTGCAGGCACCGCTGGGCGCCGGGGAAAACGAATCGCTCATTCTCGCCCGCGAACACCCGATGACGGGATGTTCGCGACGCCCGCCACTTCCGGCTCCGGCGCGTCCCGAAGCCTCGGAGTGTGACGATGCAGCGGCGCAGCAGGTCGATCGTGGCGGGCGTGGCGGTGGCGGCCGCCGCGCTGGGAGTCTGGGTGCTGGTGGCGGGCGAGCGCCTCGCCCCAGCTGGCACGACCGCGGCCCCCCGCGCCCAAGCGACAGCGCCGAGCGGGATCGACACCCCGTCCGGACAACGGCTCGCGGCAACCCGGGCGGCGCCGGTGTCTCACCGCCACCCCGCTCGGGACGCGAACGGGTCGTCGGCCGACACTGTCTCCGAAGATCCCGCCGCCGCTGCCGACCACCGGAGCACACCGGCCGCCAACCCGGGCGAGCAGGAGCACGAGCCCGAGTCGCTCGACGACGCGCCCGCCCGCGTCGTCGCCAAGCGCCTCAGCGAGGCAATCGAGCGCGCCCGCGACGAGCGCGGCGTACCGATCGCAGCGGGACTCGTCGACCGCGTGATCGACGAGGGCGCCGTGCAGATCATCGTCGCTCAGCCGCTCGGCCAGCCGCCCCTCGAGCCGCGCCTGACCGGCGCGCGCCACCAGCCGGCCCACTACTACGACCACATCCCCTTCGCGGCCATCGAAGTCGGCCCGCAGGCCCTGCTCGACCTCGTCGAGTCGCACGACGTCCTCGGCATCGAGGAGGATCGCCTTCACGAGCCGGGCCTCGCGGCGACGGTGCCGCTGATCTCCGCCGCTGCGACCACCGCCGCGGGCTACGACGGCACGGGGCGCGTGATCGCGATCCTCGACACCGGCGTCGACACCACCCACCCGGCCTTCGCCGGCCGGATCGTCGACGAGGCCTGCTTCTCGCGCATCGGCAGCTGCCCGGACGGCGGCACCCGCGAGTTCGGTCCCGGCACCGGCGCGCCCTGCACGTTCGGCTGCGGGCACGGGACGCTGGTGGCAGGCGCCGCCCTCGGACTCGACCCGGCCGGCGTGCACAACGGCGTGGCGCCGGATGCGGGCCTGGTCTCGATCATGGTCTACAGCAACGTGAACGGCGAGCCCCGGGCGTACACCTCCGACGTGATCGCCGCGCTCGACCACGTCTACTCGCTGCGCGGCTTCTACTCGTTCGCGGCGGTCAATCTGAGCCTGGGCGGCCGCCCGTTCGAATCGAACGCCTCCTGCGACGCCGCCAACGTGGCGCGCAAGGCCGCCATCGACCTGCTGCGCAGCATCGCGGTGCCGACCATCGCCGCTTCGGGCAACAACGGCTACACGGACCTGGTCGTCGAGCCCGCCTGCATCTCCAGCGCGATCAGCGTCGGCGCCACCAACTGGCTCGACGGCGTGAGCGGCTTCTCGAACTCGGCCGGCTTCCTGTCGCTGCTCGCTCCGGGACAGGGCGTCGAGACGACGGGAATGGGCGGTGGATTCGTGCTGTCGAGCGGCACGTCGATCTCGACCCCGCACGTGGCGGGCGCCTGGGCGGCGATCCTCGAGGCCGTGCCCGGCAGCAACGTCGCCGAGGTGCTGTTCGCCCTGCAGTCCACCGGGCAGCCGATCGTCGACGACCGCAACCAGCTCACGACACCGCGGATCGACGTCGCGGCGGCCGTCATGGCCCTCGACGCGGGCGTCGACGTCGACGACCCGGCGAGCGCGCCCGCCGCGTGGATCCCGCCCGCCGCCGATCTTCCCGAGGGCTGCGGGCTGGTCGGCCTCGAGGGACTGGCCGTGTGGGCGGTCGTGCGCGTCACGAGGCGGCGACTGCGCGCGGCATGACCGGCGCCACGGCCCCCCCGTACCCGGTGCCGCGAACGGGTCGGTTGTGGGAGCACCGGCCGTCTCGTAGGCTCCTTCGCTCGATTTCCCTTCCACCCGATTCCCTGCCCAGGGAGGAGCGAAGCATGGCGAAGTACTCGCGCGAGGAGCTGGTCGCCGCGTTCGACAAGTACAACCAGGCGCGCATCAAGGCCCAGGAGACCGGCGACTGGAGCGACTGGTCGGGCTGCTTCACCGAGGACGCGCTCTACGTCGAGCACGCGTACGGCGAGTTCCGCGGACGCCAGGCCATCCACGAGTGGATCACCGACGTGATGGCGCCGTTCCCCGACATGACGTTTCCCCAGGACTGGGTGGCCTGGGACGACGAGCAGGGCTCGATCGTCTTCCAGTGCCAGAACCGGCTGCCGCACCCCACCGAACCGGACGGAGAGCCCTTTCAGTTCCCCACCTGGACGCGACTCGTGTACGCGGGCGACGGCCTCTTCTCGTGCGAGGAGGATTGCTACAACCCCGTCAAGGACGCGAACCCGGTCATCAAGGCGTGGATCGAGGCGGGCGGCCGGTTCGCCTCGAAAGAGCTCGTCAAGATGAAGCACCACGGGCGCTGAGCCCGCGCGAAGAACGAGAGCACCATGCCCCCCACACCGCCGAACCTCGAGGGCCGCCGAATCCTCGTCACGGGCCCCACCAGCCAGGTCGCCCGCCCGGTCGTCGCGCAGCTGGCACGCAACAACGAGGTGATTGGCCTCGCCCGGTTCTCGCAGGCCGAGGACCGCGCGTCGATCGAGGACCTCGGCGCCTCCACGGTGGCCGTCGATCTCGCCGAGGGCTGCCTCGACGCCGTGCCCCGGGACGTCGACTACGTGCTGCACTTCGCCGTCGTGAAGAGCGGCGATTTCGACTACGACATGCGGGCCAACGCCGAGGGCGTGGGACTGCTGATGGCCCACTGCCGCGACGCGAAGGCCTTCCTGCACTGCTCGACCGCAGGCGTCTACGACGACACCGCCGAGCAGCCCTTCGCCGAATCGGGTCCGCTCGGCGACAACCACCGCGTCATGATGCCGACCTACAGCCTGTGCAAGATCGCCGCGGAGGCGGTCGCGCGCACCCAGGCCCGGCTCTTCGATCTGCCGACGGTGATCGCGAGGTTCAGCGTCCCCTACGGCGACAACGGCGGCTGGCCCTGGTTCCACCTGATGATGATGCAGGCCGGCGCGCCGATCCCCGTCCACCAGGACGGCCCCAGCCGCTACAACCTGATCCACGAGGACGACTACATCCGCATGCTGCCCGGCATGCTGGCCAACGCGAGCGTGCCGGCCACGACCATCAACTGGGGCGGCAGCGAAGCGACGAGCATCGAGGAGTGGGCGGCCTGGCTCGCCGAGCTGACCGGTCTCGAGGCGAAGCTCGCGCCCACCGACCAGACGCTGCGCAGCGTCACCCTCGACCCGACGCGCATGCACGAGCGCGTCGGTCGCACCGAGGTGCCCTGGCGCGACGGGCTGCGGCGCATGGTGGCCGCCCGCAACCCCGAGCTGCTGCGCGCCGATAGCTGAACGCCGCGCCCAAGCGCCCCTTAGCGGTCGTCACGCCGGTCGGCGGCGCGCAACCCGAGGAGTCGACCGCATGAGCGAATCGCCCGACCGCTTCCGCGGCCTCGCCGCCTTGGTGACCGGCGCCGGCTCGGGGATCGGCCGCGAGACGGCCCGGCGGCTGGCCCGCGAAGGAGCGCGCCTGGCCTGCGCGGACATCAACGAGGAGGGCGCCGCCGTCACCGCGGACGAGATCGGCAAGGCAGGCGGCCAGGCCATCGCGCTGGCGTGCGACGTCGCCGATTCGGCATCGGCGACGGCCGCCGTCGATCGCGCCGCCGACCAGCTCGGCGGCCTTCACGTCGTCGCCAACGTAGCCGGCGTGCTGCATTTCGAGCACACCGCGCAGGTCAGCGACGCCGACTGGCAGCGCGTGCTCGGCGTCAACCTGAACGGCGTCTTCTACGCCAGCCGCGCCGCCCTGCCGCACCTGCTCGCACACGACACTTCCGCGATCGTCAACGTCGCCTCGCTGGCGGCCCTGAAGGGCCAGGCCTACAACGCGGCGTACTGCGCCTCGAAGGCGGCGGTCGTGAGCCTCACCAAGGTGATGGCGGTCGAGTACGCCAAGCAGGGCCTCCGGGTCAACTGCGTGTGCCCGGGCGGCGTGCCGACGCCGCTGATCGCGAACTTCGCGCCGCCCGAGGGTGCCGACCTCGAGCTGATCGGCCGGCTCAGCCTGGTGGCCGAGATGACGCAGCCGAGCGAGATCGCCGAGGCGATCGCCTTTCTCGCCTCCCCCACCTCGCCCTCGATCAACGGCGTGGCGCTGCCGGTCGACAAGGGCACCCACGCCGCCTAGATCCGCGCCGACTCCGCCCACGACGGAAGCCTGCGTCCATTTCGGACTGCAGATCCCGGCCGGACCGGCCGATTCCATCCCTGCTGCGTACCAACGAGGCCCCTTCGGGCCTCGAGCGGGGAGGCGACGGCATGGAAGAGCCGGATTCTGGAAGCGGGGCGCTGCGGCGCCTGGCCGTGCGGGCGGGCATCTACGCCGCCACGTTCTTCGGGGGCGCGCTGCTCGCCTTCGTCTACTCGTACATGCCGCTGCACAGCGCCAAGGACTGGAAGATCGACTACCTCGAGGAGCGGGTCGCCGCCAAGGACGTCGAGCTCGAGGCGACCCGCGGCGAGCTGGCGAGCCTCGAGGCCGACTCCGCGGAGCGCCCGGACGCGCAGACCTTCAAGGTGTTGCAGGACGAGCTCGCCGTCGCCGACAAGACGGTGAAGCGACTCGAGAAGCACGTCGCCCGACTCGAGCGGCGGACCAAGGAGCTCGAGCGCTCGCGCAACAACTGGAAGGCCAAGCACGCCCAAGCCGAGGAGGCACGCGCCGCGGCGGTGGACCGCGCCTCGCTCGCGGCGGCGGGTCTTGCGGACGCTGCCGGCGTCGACAGTGTGCCCGCCGCGCCGGCTCCGGCCGGGTCATCGATCGTGATCGACGACCCGGAGCCTCGAGGGCGGGACGGCTCCGAGCCGGAACGCGAAGCCGGCCGCTAATCGGACGCGGGGGCGAAGAAGAGCTTCAGCGCCGCGTCACGTTTGGTGTTCACGTCCACCGGCAGCTCGACCTCGACCGCCACGCGGGCACCGAGTGCGAGGGCCACGAGCAGAGTCGCTATGTCGTCCGCCGTGATGTCCCCGCGCAGGATTGCGCTGCGCTGACCGGCGTCGACTGCGACGGTGACGCGGCGGATCGCGTCGCCGAGCACGCCGACGAACATGCGCCGCACCTCCTCGGAACGCCGGCACGCCTCGAGGACGTGGTGCAGGAACGGGCCGTCGGGAGGATCGCCTTCCTTGGGTAGCGGCCGCAGGCCGATGCCGATGAAGCGCATCACGGTGCGACCGATGTCTTCGGCGTCCTCGTCGTCGGCGATCACCTGGTCGAGCAGCTCGTCGAGGGCGTACCGCATGGCGGCGGCGATCAACTCGTCGCGGTCCTTGAAGTGGACGTAGAACGCACCGCGCGTGTAGCCGGCGTGGGCGCAGATGGCGTCGAGACTCGGCCCGTCGAAGCCCTGAGCGATGAACAGCTCGAGGGCCGACTGCACGAGCGCAAGCCGCGTCGCCTCCTTGGCATCCCGTCGAGATTCACCCGCCGCCATCTCATCTGACCTACCACCCGGGTCCGAAGGAAGCAAGCAAATCAGGCCGGCAGGCGATGGGGTGCGGTCTGATGAGTCAGAACCGGCACATCCTCCCGGGTCGGCGAGACGCCGAGGCAGGCGGTAGAGTGCACTCGATGTCGGTGATGGGCGAGCTGACGCGGCACCTCGAGGGCCTGATCGACGCGCTCGCCGACACCCGGCAGCCGCGGCTCGATGCCCTCCGCGGCGCGCTCCTCGGGGCGCGCCCTGCCGGGCCCGCGGCGCTCTCCGACTCGGCGGACCGCATCCTCGAAGCCCTCGACGGGAGCGGCCTGCTGGCAGCGGGAGAGCGGGACACCCGCAGGGAAAGCGCGACCGGCATCGACGAGGCGGCCGATACGCTCGCCACGCTCTGCCGCGTGGTGCTCGGTCGCCATGAGGCCGAACCCGACAAAACTTCTTAGTATCCGGTGCTGTTCCGTGATAGGCATGAATTCACCCACACGGGTGAAGGGGGACGGTTCGGAGATGGGCCCGGCGGGTTCGAGTCGAGCAGCGGGTGTCGCGTGCCGCCCGGACGTCCGAGCCCGGCTCGTGCCGCTCGCGGCAGCTGCGCTGTTCGTCGCGGGGCCGGCCACCGCGGTGCTGATCGCCTCCGGTGACGGAAGTGGCAACATCAGCGCGCCCCCCGACGATCCGGGCTTCGCGAACGTCGGCATCCTGAATGGCCTCTCCGCGGTGTACCTCGGCAACGGCTGGGTGTTGACGGCGGCACACGTCGGGCAGGGTGATTTGACGCTGGGTGGCGTCACCTATCCCCTGGTGCCCGGCTCGTACACCCGACTCACCGGCCCCAACCCGTCGCCCCCGGATCTCGCCGTGATGAAGATCGCCGGTGACCCGGGCCTCCCGGCGCCGGTGATCGTCTCGTCGCCCGCGCCGAACGGCTCGCAGGTCGTCCTCATCGGGCGCGGGAAGAGCCGCGGCGCCGCGACCAGCTGGATGGGTCACGACGGCTGGAACTGGGACTTCCCGTTCGTCATGCGCTGGGGCACGAATCGCATCAGCACGACCGGCGTGGTCGTGGCGGACACCCAGTCGCTCGCGATGGCCTTCGACACACTCGGCACGGGCCCGTCGACTGCCGACGAGGCGAACGCGGTGCTGGGTGATTCCGGCGGGGCGGTGTTCTGGAAGGACGGCTCGCAGTGGAAGCTGGCGGGCCTGATGTTCGTGACATCCGTCTACGAGGGGCAGCCGGCGCAGACCTCGCTCTACACCAATCTCACCGTGGCCGGCGAGCTGTCGTACTACCGCGGCCAGATCCAGAGCATCATCAGCACACCCGCCTGCAGCGACGGGCTCGACGACGACCTCGACGGCCTCGTCGACCACCCGGCGGATCCAGGCTGCGACAGCCCCAGCGAC
>CAZETS010000091.1:0-16634 GCA_964515335.1 uncultured Spirochaetaceae bacterium | reverse complement strand
GAGCCCGAGCCCGAGCCCGAGCCCGAGCCCGAGCCCGAGCCCGAGCCCGAGCCCGAAGTCGTGCGCGTGCCGCTGCGCGAGCGGCTGTCGCGCACCAGCGAAGCGTTCTTCGGCCGCGTCGGCGGCGTCCTCGGCGGGCGCAAGGTGGATGCGGATCTGCTCGAAGAGCTCGAGGCGATGCTCTTCGGGGCCGATCTCGGCGTGGCGACCGCCGACTCGCTGCTCGGCGTCGTGCGGCAGAAGGCGTCCGGCGCGGACGGCGAGGCCGTCAAGCAGGTGCTGCACGAGACCGTGCTCGAGCGGCTCGAGCGGGTCGAGCCAACCGGCGAGCGGCTGCCGGCGGTCGGCAAACCGCACGTCATCCTCGTGCTCGGCGTCAACGGCTCGGGCAAGACCACGACGATCGGCAAGCTCGCCGCGCGCTACGCACAGTCGGGACGCTCAGTGCTGCTCGGCGCGGGCGACACCTTCCGCGCAGCGGCCATCGAGCAGCTCCAGGTCTGGGGCGAGCGGGTCGGCTGCGACGTGATCGCGGGCCAGCAGGGCGGCGATCCGGCCGCGGTCGCCTTCGACACCGTCAAGGCCGCGATCGCGCGCGAGGTGGACGTCTGCATCGTCGACACGGCGGGTCGCCTGCAGACCAGGAAGCCGCTCATGGAGGAGCTCGGCAAGATCGTTCGCGTGTTGTCGCGCGACCTGCCGGAAGCGCCGCACGAGACCCTGCTGGTGCTCGACTCGAACACCGGCCAGAACGCAATCTCGCAGGCCGAGCTGTTCACCGAGGTCGCGAAGGTGACGGGGCTCGTGCTCACCAAGCTCGACGGCAGCGCGAAGGGCGGCGTGATCGTCGGCCTCGCCGACAAGTTCGGCATCCCGGTGCGCTACGTCGGCGTGGGCGAGGGCATCGAGGACCTGCGCGACTTCGAGGCGCGTGAGTTCGTCGACGCGTTGTTCGGAGACGACTGAGCGGCGGCGGGCCGAAAGGCCTTACGGGAGGGCTGCGAGGTGGCGAAGTACGTGCTGGCGCTCGATCAGGGGACCACCTCGTCGCGGGCGCTGCTGTTCGACCGGCATGGCGCCGTGGTGGCCTCGGATCAGTACGAGTTCACCCAGCACTTCCCCGAGCCCGGCTGGGTCGAGCACGACGCGGACGAGATCTGGGACAGCCAGCTGCGGGCGGCCCGGGGCGCGCTCGAGAAGGCCGGCGCCAGCGCCGGCGACGTCGCCGCCATCGGCATCACCAACCAGCGCGAGACGGCGGTGGTCTGGGAGCGCGACACCGGTCGCCCGATCCGCCCGGCGATCGTGTGGCAGAGCCGGCAGACTGCGCCGATCTGCGACGACCTGCGCGCGCGCGGCCTCGAGGACGACATCCGCGCGCGCACGGGCCTGGTGGTCGATTCGTACTTCTCGGGCACCAAGGTCCGCTTCATCCTCGACGCGGTCGAGGGCGCGCAGGCGCGGGCCGAGGCCGGTGAGCTGTGCTTCGGCACGATCGACAGCTGGCTGCTCTACAAGCTGACCGGCGGGCGAGTGCACGCCACCGAGTACTCGAACGCCTCGCGGACACTGCTCTACAACATTCACGACTGCGCGTGGGACGACGCGCTGCTCGGCCACCTCGACGTGCCTCGCGCCATGCTGCCCGAGGTGCGCGACACGAGCGGCGACTTCGGGGTCGCGCAGGCGGAGTGGCTCGGCGGCGAGATCCCGGTTGCCGGCATCGCGGGCGATCAGCAGTCTGCGCTGTTCGGGCAGGGCTGCTTCGAGACGGGTACGGTGAAGAACACCTACGGGACCGGCTGCTTCCTGCTGATGAACACCGGCACGAAGCCGGCGGCGTCGCAGTCGGGCCTCGTCACGACGATCGCCTGGGGGATCGACGGCCGTGTCGAGTACGCGCTCGAGGGCAGCGTGTTCGTCGCCGGCGCCACGATCCAATGGCTGCGCGACGGCCTCGGCCTGATCGCCGACGCCTCCGAGAGCGAGGCGGCCGCCCGGCAGGTGCCGGACACCGGCGGCGTGTACCTCGTGCCCGCTTTCACCGGCCTCGGTGCGCCGTACTGGGACGAGCAGGCGCGCGGCGTGATGGTGGGTTTGACGCGTGGCACCACGCGCGAGCACGTGATTCGCGCCGGCCTCGAGTCGATCGCCTACAGCAGCCGCGACGTCGTCGACTGCATGGCGGCCGACGCCGGGCTCTCGCTCGAGACGCTGCGGGTCGACGGGGGCGCCTGCCAGAACGACTTCCTGATGCAGTTCCAGGCCGATCTGCTCGGCTGTGCGGTCGAGCGGCCCGCCGTGCTGGAGGTGACGGCCCTCGGTGCGGCGGCACTGGCGGGCCTGGCGGTGGGCTTCTTCGGCGACCGCTCGCAGCTCGCCGCCGCCCGCGGCGAGACCACGCGCTTCGAGCCGCGCCTCTCCGCGTCCGACCGCGATGCGCTGTACGCCGGTTGGCGCCGGGCCGTCGAGCGGTCGCGGGGCTGGGCCGGGTCGTAGCCGCGCAGACGCGACGCGCCGACCTGGCTCACTCCGGGTCGGCGGCTGGCCGGCTCTCCGCTTCGACGAATCCCGCGCAGGCCCGGACGGGCAGCGGCGGGTAGTCGCGGAAGTCCGGGTCTTCGGCCGCCCGGCCGCAGCGGAAGAACACGCTGCCCTTCGGGCTGACCAGCCTGCGCGCCTGCGCGCAGGCCGCGCAGAGGCCCACGCGCGTGCGCTCGTCGGGGTCGGCTCCGCTCATCGCCGGGTCACCGCCGTCAGGACGGCGAGCGGGTGAGCGTGAGCAAGGAGAGCCACGCACCGATCAGGAGCAGTCCGCCCAGCGGCGTCACGGGCCCGAGCCAACGCGGGCCGCCGAGCACGAGCAGGTAGATCGAGCCCGAGAAGAGCACGGTTCCCGCGGTGAAGAGCCCCGCCGGCAGGCGGATCGCCGCGTCGGCCTTCGCGGCGTACAGCGCGAGGGCCAGCAGCACCACGCTGTGCAGCAGGTGGTACTGGCTGGCGGTCAGCCAGGCCGAGACCTGGTCGGGCGAGACCCGCTCGCGCAGGCCGTGGGCCCCGAAGGCGCCGGCCACGACGGCCAGGCAGCCGGACACGCTGGCGACGACGATCCACATGCGGGCTGTCTCCTGGTCGCACGCGCCGCCCGTCAGTGGATCTGCCGGGCCCGGGGTGCGAGGTCTTCGCGAAGCTTCTCGATCGCACCGGCCGTCGGGTGCGTGGGACACGCTTCGACGAAGTAGTCGAGATCGGCGAGCGCGGCGCCGAAGCACTCGAGCTCGCGAAAGACGAGCCCGCGGTCGCGGCGCTCGACGGGATCGTCGGGTGCGAGCAGCAGGATGCGCTCGCAGCAGGCCAGCGCCGACTCGTACTCGGATCGCGCCACATGGAGGTGCTTGAGGTTCGAGAGCACGCGCACGAGGATGGCGCCGGTGCTGGCGCTCGCGAGCATCCGGGTCTCGAGCTTCGCGTCGTCGCCGGCCACCTGCCGCAGCCGGTCGGCGCAGCCCGCTTCGTCGAGCACGACGCCGTAGAAGGGATCGACCACGACCTCGCCGCTCTCGTCGGAGACGCCGACGAGAAAATGGCCGGGAAAGCCGATCCCCGAGGTGTCGAGCTCGAGCCGGCGTCCGACTTCGATGTAGACGATCGAGAGCGTGATCGGGATGCCGAGTCGCCGCTCGAGGACCACGTCGAGGTAGCTGTTGCGCGGATCCTCGTAGTCGTCGCGGTTGCCGGCGAAGCGTTGCTCCACGAACAGCAGGTGGTTGAGCCGCGCGACGCGCTCGGCGAGGCCGAAGCCCGCGAAGCCGCCGGCCCCGGCCCGTTCGGCGAGGCGGTCGAGCTCTTCGAGGGCGCCGGGCAGGTCGGCGTGCGGGCGCCCCTCGGCGGCGATCAGCAGCGCCGCCTCGGCGAGCGGGATCTCGGCGTCCGGCCGCGCGATCAGCGCGCGGAAGCGTTCGCGGGCCTCTTCCGACTGCATGCCGACGATTCTGCCCGATCCCCCGTTCCGGCGCGAACGCGGCGTGTCGGCTTCGCGCGGCGCGCTCAGGCGGGGCGAGCGGCCGGCAGGCCGAGCAGCGCCGCGGTCTGCGCGGGGGTCGCGAGCGGCCGACCGACGGCGTCGATCAGTTCCACGGCCTCGCGGACGAGCTCTTCGTTGCTCGGCTTGCGGTCGGGGTCGAAGTGCTCTTCGAGTCCGATGTGCAGATGTCCGCCGCGCTCGAGCGCGAGCCGTGCCACGGGCGTCTGGAGCAGATCGCCGCCCCAGACCGAGACCGACCACGGCAGCTCGCTGCCGGCGAGCATGTCGAGGTACGCGAGCAGCGCGGGCTCGGTCGGCGGCAGGCCGAAGGTCACGCCGCGGCCGGTGGCCATCATCCCCCACTCGCCGCCGAAGTAGAGCTTCGGCATGGCACCGGCCGGGAGGCGGCCGGACCGGTGGTAGCTGAGTGCCGTCTGCAGGAAGCCGGGCTCGTAGATCGCCATGGCGGGCCCGAGGCCGTGATCGGCGCACACCGCGAAGCTCTCGCGGATGTGGGCGTACTCGTTGCCGTAGACGATCCCGGCCGGGAGGCCGTCGGCGTCGGGCAGGCCGAGGTTCGTCGAGCCGGGGTCGACCGCGGCGATCCGCAGGCCGACCGCCCGCTGCAGGATCACCGCGTGCTCGAGTCCGGCCGCGCCCTTCGCGCTGCCCGTGAGCGTCGGGTACCAGAGCGTTTCCGGGCGCGCTTCGAGGATCGGCCCCCAGGCGGCCAGGTAGCGATCGGCGGCCGCGCGTCCGGCCAGCATGATGTCGTCGTTGTGGGCGTGGATCAGATTGGCGCCGGCGTCGAGACAGGCGAACGTGTCGCGCACGATCTCCTCGGGGGTGCGCGGCACGTGGGGATTGCGCTCGCGCCGGGTCTCGCCGTTGATGGCGACCTCGAGGATCACCGCCTCGTCGACCTGCCGAGCCGCTCCGTCGTCGGCGCCGAGGCGAGCGGCCGGCGTCCGATCGCTCACGCAGAACGTCTCGTCGCTGCCCGCGAGCATGAAGAGCGCGCCGACGTGGGCACTGGCGTCTACTCCGGATCGACGTCGGGCACGCCGAGGCCCTCTACCGGGTTGAAGGCGTAGCGGGACGGCGCACGGTCGGGCAGGCACAGCCAGAGCCCGCCGGTCTCGGGCGAGCGTACGGCGCCGACCACGGCGTCGGCGATCTCCTCGGGCTCGATGACGCGGATGCCTCGGCTCCGGGCGTCGTTCGCGAAGCCGCTGCCCAGGATGTTGGTGTCGACGACGCCGGGCATGATGGCGTGGCAGGAGATGCCCTGCGCGTCGAGTAGCGGCGCCATCGAGCGCACGAATCCCACCACGGCGTGCTTGGTGGCGGTGTAGATCGGATCGGGTGGGAATGCGATCACGCCGGCCGCGGACGCGGTGGCCACGATCGAGCCGCCTCCGCTCTGCGCGATCGCCGGCGTGCAGGCCCGGGCCCCCAGGATCACGCCATCGACGTTGGCGCCCATGATGCGGCGGTACTGCTCGTCGGTGACCGCGGCGATGTCGAAGGGGGCGATCAGGTCGCCGGCCTCGCTGCGGAAGGTCGTGACGCCGGCGTTCAGGTACGCGAGGTGAAGACCTCCGTGCTGCGAGACGGTTTCGGCGACGGCCTCGGACCAGGCCGCCGGGTCGCCCACGTCGAGCGCCCGCGCGTCGCCGCCGATCTCCTCGGCGACCGCCTTCGCGCCGGTCTCGTCCAGGTCGGCCACGACGACCTTCGCCCCCTCGCTGGCGAGCCGCCGGCAGGTGGCCCGGCCGATGCCCGATGCGCCCCCGGTGACCAGTGCGACGGCTCCCGCGAATCCCTCGTCGAAGCGACCCATGCGACCTCCTCTTGCCCGCGCGGTCCACGGCGCGGTCGACCGATGATACCCTGCCGCGAAGCCTGTCTTGCCCGCGGGAGGTCGAACTTGGCCCTTTCAGGAAGGCCCCTCGTCATCGCCCATCGCGGTGCCTCGGCCTACCGCCCCGAGAACACGTTGCCCGCCTACGCGCTCGCGATCGAGCAGCGTGCGGACATGATCGAGATCGACCTGCACCTCACCCGGGACGGGGCGATCGTGATCGCGCACGACGCCGACCTCGGGCACTTCGGCGCCGAGGGGGAGATCGCCGATACGACCCTCGAGGAGATGCGTGGCCTCGATGCCGCCCACGGCTGGGAGGAGTCGGCCGTGGTGCCCACCCTCGACGAGGTGCTCGACGCCTTCGGCGCGGCGATTCCGTTCAACCTCGAGATCAAGTGGTCGAGCGAGGGCGACTACCCGGGGCTCGAGGACGCGACGCTGGCGGCCCTCGAGGCACGCGGCCTCGGCCCCTCGATCCTCTTCTCCTCTTTTCGGGACTCGGTCCTGCGGCGCCTGCGCGAGGCCTGGCCCGAGGCGCGCCTGGGCACGCTCGTCGACCCCCGCCGGCCCGAGCGGACCCTCGAGCGAGCCGAGGCGACGCGCTCGGAGGCCATCAACCCGCACTTCCTGCTCGTCACCGACGCCCTGGTCCGGGAGGCCCACGCCGCGGGGCTGGCCGTCTACCCGTATACGGTGGACGACGAGGAGCAGATGCGGCGCCTGCTCGATCTCGGGGTGGACGGCCTGTTCACCAATCGCCCCGACCGGATGCGAGCCCTGCTGGGCGACTGAGCCGGATCCGGCACGCTCGGGCCCGACGCGGGCCCCAGAGCGGCCGGATGGGGGTCAAATGCCCCCGTCCGATCCCGTTGACACGGGGGGGCCGCCGTTCTAACGTCCTCTTTCCCAAAAAACGTAGCGGACCCGAAGACTTACGAGCACAGCCCGTGCTCAGCCGCCCATGGCCCCGGACCTCCGGCGTGCCGCCCGCCCGCGGTTTATTCGCATGTCTGCCACCACACAGCCGGATTGCGCTCCCATGACTCATTTCGGACTTCCGCCGAAACAGGGCCTCTACGACCCCGCGCTCGAGCACGATGCATGCGGCATCGGCTTCGTGGCCGACATGCAGCGCGCGGCGTCCCACGACATCGTCGTGATGGGCACCGAGATCCTCTGTCGGCTGACGCATCGCGGTGCTGCCGGATCGGATGCGGCGACCGGTGACGGCGCCGGCCTGTTGATGCAGACGCCCGACCGCTTCCTGCGCCGGGTGGCCGACGAATCGGGCTTCGCGTTGCCCGAGTCCGGTCGCTACGCGTCGTCGATCGTCTTCCTCTCGCCGGACGCGGACGAGCGCGCGTGGCAGAAGCAGATCCTCGCCGAGGCGATTGCCGCCGAGGGACAGACCCTGCTCGGCTGGCGCGACGTTCCGACGAACCCGGACGCGATCGGGCGCACGGCCCGCGAGGCGATGCCCGCCTTCGAGCAGCTCTTCGTCGGCGCCGCCGAGGGCCTCGATCAGGACGCCTTCGACCGCAAGCTGTACGTGATCCGGCGGCTCGTCGAGAAGAAGAACATCGAGCGCGGCACGTTCTTCCATGTGCCGAGCCTGGCGTCGCGCACGCTGCTCTACAAGGGCATGTTCCTCGCCCATCAGACGCCCGAATTCTTCCCGGACCTGACCGCGCCGGACCTCGAGTCGCGCTTCGCGCTCGTCCACCAGCGCTACTCGACGAACACCTTCCCCACCTGGGATCTCGCGCAGCCGTTCCGCTACCTCGCACACAACGGCGAGATCAACACGCTGCGGGGCAACGCGAACTGGATGCACGCCCGAGAGGGCACGCTGCGCTCCGGGCTCTTCGGGGACGACCTGAAGAAGGTCTTCCCCGTGATGACGGCGGGCGCGAGCGACTCGGCGCAGTTCGACAACGCCCTCGAGTTTCTGCACCTGACCGGGCGCGATCTCTCCCACTCCATGCTGATGATGATCCCCGAGGCGTGGGAGAACCAGCCCGAGATGGATGCCGATCGGCGCGCCTTCTACGAGTACTACTCGTGCATGATGGAGCCCTGGGACGGTCCCGCGTCGATGACGTTCGCGGACGGCCGCGGCATCGGGGCCGTGCTCGACCGTAACGGCCTGCGCCCCTCGCGCTACATCGTCACGAAGGACGGCCGTGTCGTGATGGGTTCGGAGGTGGGCACCCTCGACATCGAGCCCGAGGACGTGGCCCGCAAGGGGCGCCTCGAGCCCGGCCGCACGTTCTACATCGATCTCGAGGAAGGGCGCATCATCGAGGACGCCGAGCTGAAGGACCGCTACGTCTCGCGGCATCCCTTCCGCACCTGGGTCGACACCCACCGGGTCACGCTCGAGACGATCCCGGCGGCCACGAGCCCCCACGAGCAGAACCCGGAGACGCTCCTCCGGCGGCAGCAGGTGTTCGGCTACACGTCCGAGGACCTGAAGCTGCTGCTCTCTCCGATGTTCGCAAACGGCAAGGAGACGCTCGGCTCGATGGGCGACGACGCGGCCCTGGCCTGCCTGTCCGACAAGCCGCGGCCGCTCTTCCACTACTTCAAGCAGCACTTCGCCCAGGTCACGAATCCCGCGATCGACTCGATCCGCGAGCGCCCGGTGATGACGCTGCACTCGACTCTCGGCGCCGAACGCAACCTGCTCGAAGAGACGCCCGAGCACGCCGGGCTGCTGCGCCTCTATCACCCGGTGGTCACCGACGATCAGCTCGAGGCGATCCGTCAGAGCGAGCAGCCCGGTGTTTCGGCCGCGACGCTGTCGATCGTCTTCAAGGCGGCCGAGGGTGGGGACGGCCTGCGGGCCGCGATCGACCGGCTCTGCCGCGAGGCCTCGGAGGCCGTCGCCGGGGGCGCCACCGTGCTGATCCTCTCGGACCGGGGGATCACGCCCGAGCTCGCGCCGATTCCGGCTCTGCTCGCCACGGGTGCGGTCCACCACCATCTGATCCGCGAGGAGACGCGCACGAAGTGCGGACTCGTCGTCGAGACCGGCGAGGCGCGGGAGGTGGCGCACTTCGCGTTGTTGGTCGGCTACGGGGCCGGCGGGATCAATCCGTATCTGGCCTTCGAGACGGGGCGCGCGCTGCTCGAGGACGGCGCCTACGTGCCCGAGGGCACGACCGAGGAGGAGATGGTCGCCAACTACCTCAAGGCGATCGACCTCGGCCTGCTCAAGATCTTCGCCAAGATGGGCATCTCGACCCTGCAGAGCTACCGCGGTGCGCAGATCTACGAGGCGATCGGGCTCGCGCCCGAGGTGATCGACTGCGCGTTCGCCGGTACGCACAGCCGGGTGAAGGGTGTCGGCTTCGACGTGATCGCCCGCGAAGCCGCGATGCGCCACGCCACCGGCTTCCCCGGCGACGAGTACCAGTACCCCGAGCTCGACTGCGGCGGCCTGTACCAGTGGCGGCTGCGGGGCGAACAGCACAGCTTCAACCCCGAGTCCGTCTCGAAGCTGCAGCTCGCCACCCGCAACGAGAGCTTCGCGACCTTCAAGGAGTACTCGGCGGCCTCCGACGACGACGCCGTGCGGATGCGCACGCTGCGCGGCTTGATGGACTTCGCGTACGACCGCGACCCGGTTCCCCTCGACGAGGTCGAGCCCGCCACCGAGATCGTGCGGCGCTTCTGCACCGGCGCGATGTCGTATGGATCGATCTCCGCCGAGGCGCACGAGACGCTCGCGATCGCGATGAACCGTCTCGGTGGACGCAGCAACACCGGCGAGGGAGGCGAGGACCCGGCGCGCTGGACGCCCGACGACAACGGCGACTCGCGCCGCAGTGCCATCAAGCAGGTGGCCTCGGGCCGCTTCGGCGTGACGAGCGCGTATCTCGCCAACTCGGACGAGATGCAGATCAAGATCGCCCAGGGCGCCAAGCCGGGCGAGGGCGGTGAGCTTCCCGGTCACAAGGTCGACAAGATCATCGCGAAGACGCGTTACTCGACGCCGGGCGTCGGGCTGACCTCGCCGCCGCCGCATCACGACATCTACTCGATCGAGGACCTCGCCCAGCTGATCCACGACCTGAAGAACGCCAACCGGTACGGCAACGTCAGCGTCAAGCTCGTGTCCGAGACCGGCGTCGGCACCATCGCGGCAGGCGTCTCGAAGGGCAAGTCCGACCTCGTGCTCATCTCGGGGCACGACGGCGGCACGGGCGCCTCGGCGCAGACGTCGATCAAATACGCGGGCTGTCCGTGGGAGATAGGCCTGTCGGAGACGCAGCAGACGCTGGTGCTGAACGACCTGCGCGGACGCATCCGGGTGCAGGTGGACGGCGGCTTCAAGACCGGCCGGGACGTGGTGATCGGCGCACTGCTCGGCGCCGACGAGTTCGGCTTCTCGACCGCACCGCTGGTCTCGATGGGCTGCCTGCTGATGCGCGTCTGTCACCTCAACACGTGCCCGGTCGGCATCGCGACCCAGCATCCGGAGCTGCGCAAGCGCTTCGCCGGCGAGCCCGACCACGTGGTGCGCTTCTTCATGTTCGTGGCCGAAGAGGTGCGCGAGTTGATGGCGCGGCTCGGCTATCGCCGCGTCGACGAGATGATCGGCCAGTCGCAGCGCCTCAGGAAGCGTGACGGCGTGACGCATTGGAAGGCCAGGCACGTCGACTTCGCCGACATCCTGCACCGCCCCGATGTCGATCACGACATCCACCACACGGGCACGCAGGACCACGGCCTCGAGCAGGCCCTCGACATGCAGCTGCTCGAGCTGGCCGCGCCCGCCCTCGAGCGGGGCGAGCCGGTCGAGATCGAGCTGCCCATCGGCAACGTGAACCGCACCGTGGGCACGATTCTCGGCAACGAGCTGAGCCGAAAATACGGCCTCGAGGGGCTGCCCGACGACACGATCCAGATCCGCTTCAAGGGCTCGGCCGGTCAGAGCCTCGGCGCCTTCCTGCCGAAGGGCATCACGATCGAGGTCGAGGGCGACGCCAACGACTACGCGGGCAAGGGGCTCTCGGGCGGGCGCGTCGTGGTGCGGGTGCCTCCGGTCTCGGCCTTCGAGCCCGCTGAGAGCATCATCGCGGGCAACGTGCTCCTCTATGGCGCCACCGGCGGTGAGGCGTACTTCCACGGCGTGGTCGGCGAGCGCTTCTGCGTGCGCAACAGCGGCGCCCACGCTGTGGTCGAGGGCGTCGGCGACCACGGCTGTGAATACATGACGGGTGGCCGCGCGATCATCCTCGGGCCGACCGGCCGCAACTTCGCGGCGGGCATGAGCGGAGGCATTGCCTACGTGCTCGACGAGGCCGGCGACTTCCGCGGGAAGATCAACAACCCGCTCGTCGACCTCGACCCGCTCGACGACGAAGACGTGGAGTTCGTCCAGCGCATGCTTCGCCGTCACTTCCAGTACACGCGCAGCAAGAAGGCCGACGACTTGCTCCGCAAGTGGGACAAGTACGCGCCGCTGATCGTCAAGGTCTATCCGCAGGAGTACAAGGCGGCGCTCGCCGAGCTGGCACGGGAGGCAGCGGAGAACGATGGGTAAGCCTACCGGTTTCCTGGATCACGGACGGCGCGGACTCAGCTACCGCGACGCGGAGGAGCGCGTCGGCGACTGGCAGCAGGTCGCGGAGCCCGTGCCCGAAGACGTGCTCGTCGAGCAGGCATCGCGCTGCATGGACTGCGGCATTCCGTTCTGCAGCAACCCCAATGCCGGCCGCGGCGGCTGCCCGCTCGGAAACATCATCCCCGACTGGAACGATCTGGTCTATCGCGGCAAGTGGGAGGACGCCCTCGCGCGTCTGCACTCGACCAACAACTTCCCCGAGTTCACCGGCACGGTCTGTCCCGCTCCCTGCGAGGAGGCCTGCTGCGTCGCCTACAACTCGGACGCGGTCACGATCAAGAACGTCGAGAACACCATCGTCGAGCAGGGCTTCGAGAACGGCTGGGTGCGGCCCGTGCTGCCCCGCCAGCGCACAGGCCGCTCGGTGGCGGTGGTGGGGTCGGGCCCGGCGGGGCTCGCGGCCGCCCAGCAGCTTTGCCGCGCGGGGCACAGCGTGACCGTTTTCGAGAAGGCCGACCGCATCGGCGGTCTGCTGCGCTACGGCATCCCCGAGTTCAAGCTCGAGAAGTGGGTGATCGACCGCCGCCTCGAGCAGATGAAGGCCGAGGGCGTCTCGTTCCAGACCGGGGTGAACGTCGGACAGGATCTGTCGGCCGCCGACCTGCGCCGTAGCTTCGACGCGGTGCTGCTCTGCATGGGGGCGGAGGCCGGCCGCGATCTCCCGGTGGAGGGGCGCGACCTCGACGGCATCCACTTCGCGATGGACTTTCTCCCCCAGCAGAACAAGCGCTGTCACGGCGACGAGATCGACCCGGCGGTCTCCATCGAGGCCACGGGCCGGCACGTCATCGTCCTCGGCGGTGGTGACACGGGCTCGGACTGTGTCGGAACGTCTCACAGGCAGGGGGCTGCGTCCGTCACGTCGATCGAGCTGCTGGACCGCCCGCCGGAGGCGCCCGACGCGAGCACGCCCTGGCCCATGTGGCGGCACGTCTTCCGCAGCTCGAGCTCCCACGACGAGGGCGGCACCCGCGAGTTCGCCCTGCTGACCAAGCGCCTCGAGGGGACGGACGGTCGCGTGTCACGCATCCACGGCGTGGAGGTCGAGTTCGGCGAGCCCGACGAGTCGGGCCGGCCCCGCATGCAGGAGGTTCCCGGCAGCGAGTTCGAGCTGCCGGCCGACCTGGTGCTGCTCGCGATGGGCTTCCTGGGCCCCATCCACGAGGGGCTGCTGGACGACCTCGGTGTCGACTACGACCCGCGCGGAAACGTGCAGGCCAATACAACCGACTACGCGACGAGCGAGCCCGGCATCTTCGCGGCGGGCGACTGTCGCAGAGGCCAGTCGCTGGTGGTGTGGGCGATCTCCGAGGGTCGCGAGGCGGCGCGCGCGGTGGACGCGTACCTGACGGCCGACAGCCGACTCCAGCACCGCAACACCCCCGGCAACCAACCCGGCTGACCGCGCTCCCGCGGATGTGACGGGGAGCACCGACCGGCGCGTCGTCGCGCCCGCGGCGTGCGAAAAAGACGCCGCCGTTGCCCGATCGCCGCCGCGATCCGGTAAGGATCGTGTTAGCTTTTGCATGTCGAGTCCACCGGGAGGTCGCAAGAGCTTGGGAGCTTCACGACACGTGGCCGAGCGATCCGAGAGCGGCGAGGGCCGCGCTCAGGGGTCGAGCGGGTCCGAGGAACGCCCCGAGCTGGTCGACGCGACCCACTACGACTGGAACCGCCTCGAGCGGGCCGTGGCAGCGCTCGTCGACCAGCAGCGGACGCTGCTTCGCGAGAACGAGGAGCTGCGCACGCGTCTCGCTGCGCGCGAGACCGAGGTCGAGCGGCTGGCGGCCGATCTGCGTAGCGCCGTCGAGCGCCGCAAGAACGCGCTCGAGCGCGTCGATGCGCTGATCGACGAGCTCGATCGGCTCGACGCCAGCCTGGACGACGCGATGGTCGACTGGGCGGAAGGCGATGCCGAGGGCGCCCCGTGACCAAGCGCGTCGTCGCCGTCCAGATCTCGGGCCAGGAATACCGCATCCGCAGCGACGCGGACGAGGAGTCGCTGCAGCAGGTGGCGAACCTGGTGAATGCGGCGATGAGCCAGATCGCCTCGCGGACCGGTACGGTCGACTCGCTCGACGTCGCCATCCTCACCTGCCTCAACCTGGGACGCGAGCTGGTCGCGCTGCGGGAGCGGATCGACGAGCCGAGCCCGCATCAGGCCGACGAGGGCCGACTGCGCGAGCTGATCGAGCTTGCCGAGTCGGTGCTGCAAGGCACACGCGAAGACGGCGAGCAGACGCCGCTGCTCACGGTTCCCGCCGGCTCGGAGGTCGACGGAAGCGAAGCCGAGCTGCTCGGCACGCTGATCGACGACTCGGCGGTGGAGTCGAAGGCCGCGCGGAGCTGAGCCCGGCCTGGCCGGCCCGGGAGGCGGGGGCGATGTCTGCCGACCGCAATGATCCGGCCCTCGACCAGCGCAAGCGCGCCCTTCGCGGCCGTCTGCTGGCACGGCGGGCCGCCGTCTCGGGCGAGGCGGCGCGAGCCGTGGGCGATCGCATCGCCGTCCACCTCGCCGAAGATCGGCTCTACGCGGGCGCCGCGAGCGTGGCGATCTATGCGGCGAGCGGCGGCGAGCCCGACCTGCGCGCGGTCTTCGACCGGGGGCGGGCCGAAGGCAAGACGCTGCTGCTGCCGCGCTGCCGGGACGACCGCCAGCTCGAGCTCGGCGTCGTCGAGCGCTGGGACGACCTCGTGGGCGGGCGCTTCGGCCTGCTCGAGCCTCCCGTCACGGCACGCTTCGTCCCCCACGAGGCGGTCGACGTGATCCTGGTGCCGTGCGTCGCCGTCGATGCCCGGGGTGGACGCCTCGGCCGGGGCGGCGGCTGGTACGACCGGATGCTCGCGGGCGGGTCCGGGGGTGGCGCGCGGCTCGTAGCCGTCGCCCACGCCTTCCAGTGCGTCGAGCGCGTGCCCGTTGGCGAGCACGACCGCCCGGTCGACGGCGTGGCGACCGAAGCGGGCCTGCGCTGGGTGCGCGCGTGAGCCCCGCTTGCGCCGAGTCGGCGGGACGGCGAAAGTGGCGTCCCGCCCGGCCGGCGCCGACGAAGGCGAAGGCGAAGGCGAAGGAAGGAGATCCGGAATGAAGGCCGAGCTTCGCGCGGAGGTCGAGCGTCAGCTCGCGGTCATGCGCGACGGCTGCGTCGACTTCCACGGCGAGGAAGAGCTGCGCGAGCGCCTCGGCGAGCGTCTGGCGCAGAAGCGTCCCCTGCGCGTCAAGCTCGGCATGGATCCCTCCTCGCCCGATCTGCACCTCGGCCACACCGTGGTGCTGCAGAAGCTGCGGCGCTTCCTCGACCTGGGCCACGTGCCGATCTTCCTCGTCGGGGACTTCACGGCCCGCATCGGCGACCCCTCGGGCAAGAAGAAGGTGCGGCCGCCGCTCTCCGAGGCGCAGGTGAAGGAGAATGCCGCCACCTACGTCGAGCAGGTCTCGAAGATCCTCGACGTCGACCGTGTCGAGATCCGCTTCAACAACGAGTGGATGAGCGAGATGGGCCCCGCCGACTTCGTGCGGCTCTGCTCGACGGTCACCGTGGCGCGCCTGCTCGAGCGGGACGATTTCGCCAAGCGCTACGCGGCCGGGGTGCCGATCTTCACCCACGAGTTCCTCTACCCGTTCGTGCAGGCCTACGACTCGGTGGCCCTGGAGGCCGACGTCGAGCTCGGAGGCAGCGACCAGACCTTCAATCTGCTGATGGGCCGCGAGGTGCAGCGGGCCTACGGGCAGCCGCCGCAGGCCGTCATCACGCATCCCCTGCTCGTCGGCACCGATGGCGCCGAGAAGATGTCGAAGAGCCTCGGCAACAGCATCGGCATCACAGACCTGCCCGAGGAGATCTACGGCAAGGTGATGAGCGTGCCGGACGCGCAGATGGGCGACTACTTCGACGTGCTGTCGGCGGGCGAGTGGGAGGCCGACAGGTCGGCGTTCGCGGCCTGGGGCAGGGGCGAGGGCGACCCGATGGCGCTCAAGCAGCGGCTCGCCGAGCTGATCGTGACCCGAGTGCACGGCGGGGAGGCCGCCGCCGGCGCGCGGGCGCACTTCCGCAAGGTCGTGCAGGAGAAGGGAGTTCCCGACGAGGTGCCCGAGCACCGGGTCTCGCTCGACGGCGCCGACGCGCTGCCGCTGCTCGATGCCCTGGTGCAGCTCGAGCTGGTGAAGAGCCGGAGCGAAGGGCGGCGGATGGTCGACCAGGGCGCGGTCTCGGTGGATGGAGAGCGGGCAGCGGATGCGCTGAGGGGCCTCGGCGCCGGCGAGTACCTGCTGCGCGTCGGCAAGCGGCGCTACGCGAAGCTCGAAGTTGGCGAGTAGCTCCGCACCGAGCAGGTCGACCGGATTCGTGCCATGTAGAAGGGTGACTAAAGAGGCATGCCCCGAGGGGATCTGGCGATCGGCGGACGCGCCGGCCCTTGACCGCCACGGCTGGTTCTCGTAAGTTACGCCGCCCGCTGGGAACGGAAGCTGCGTGTTCCCGGTGGACCCATTACATAGATTCATCATCACGACAGCGCTGCCGACGGCTCGATACAAGCCGTGCGGGGCTTCGGATGCTCTTTGAAAACTGAATAGCGTGCGGTCCTGCCGAGCCACACTTCGAGTGAGGAAGGCTCGGTGGAAGGACGCAAGCGAGTTTTAGATTTCCTTGCTCGCTGACGTCGCATCGTCCACACGTGCTTCGGCACCTGGACGGGACGGCGTCGCAAAGTACAGCTAGGGGGTGCGGGCTCAGGCTCGCACTCCCGGCCATGATTTGAACTGGAGAGTTTGATTCTGGCTCAGAACGAACGCTGGCGGAGTGCTTAAGACATGCAAGTCGAACGAGAAAGCCGACTTCGGTTGGTGAGTAAAGTGGCGCACGGGTGAGTAACGCGTGGGTAATCTGCCTTCAGGTCTGGGATAACCCCGGGAAACCGGAGCTAATACCGGATGAGACCACGATGACTTCGGTCGATGAGGGAAAAGATGGCCTCTCCTTGGAAGCTATCGCCTGGAGATGAGCCCGCGTCGCATTAGTTTGTTGGTGAGGTAACGGCTCACCAAGACTACGATGCGTAGCTGGTCTGAGAGGATGATCAGCCACACTGGAACTGAGACACGGTCCAGACTC
>CAZETS010000090.1:0-16939 GCA_964515335.1 uncultured Spirochaetaceae bacterium | reverse complement strand
CCACCGCGAATCGACAACTTCGAGTCGTCTTGGGCCCAATCTTCGAGCCACCTCTGACCGGTTAAGGAAGAGAACGGCAAGAGAGCCGAGGAGTTCAGCTTCGAGGGCGTCGCGGCGGAGATCGACGCCTTCCTACGCCCCGAACACGACGGCCCCCAGGCGCGACGGCGGCTTCGCGCGTCTGTGCAATCGTGGCCGCGTGACTGCCGGCAGTGACTCGCGTACGCTCGGATGCCATGAGCGAAGCGCCCGAGCACCCGGGACCGGAAGGCGACCGTTCCCGCCACCTCTCGCTGGAGGAGCTGGAGGCGGCATGGGCCGCGATGCCGGCCCCGCCGGCCGATCGCGGCCGGGTTCGGGTGATTCTCGCACGCGGAGCCGACGGCATCCGGCGGACGTTTTCGCGGACGAGGCTGAGCCCCGAGGAGGGCGTCCCGGGGGATCGCTGGCAGCGTCGAGACGCCGCTCGTCCGGATCGTCAGCTCGCGGTCATCCGCTGTGACGTGGCAGAGCTGCTCGCCAATGGGCAGCCGATCACCCTCGCCGGCGACAACCTCTTCGTGGACCTCGACCTGTCGGCCGCGAACCTGCCGGTCGGTACCCGGCTACGGCTCGGTGATGCAGAGGTGGTGATGTCGTCCGAGCCGCACAATGGCTGCGCGAAGTTCCAGGCGCGTTTCGGTCAGGCTGCGCTGCGCTTCATCTCGGAGCGAAAGCGTCGCGACGCCCATCTCCGCGGCGTGTACTGGACCGTCGTGCGCGCCGGCGAGGTCGCCGAGGGAGATCCCGTCGAGGTGCTCGACCGTCCGCCCGTCGGCTGACGCAGCTCGCCGGGAGGCACCGTCCGCCGAGATCACCGTCTGGGCATCGCCCACGACGCGGGCCTGGGAGGCCTGGAAGCGCATCCCGTTCGCCATCGGCGCGAAGAAGCCGTGCCCTACGTACAGCGCGTCGTAGCCGGCCTGCGCGTCAGCGACAGAGGCAACGGCAGCCACGAGAAGCGTAGGGGGAGCGGACAAGGAGAGAAGAGCGCCGTGGCGAGTGCCCGACACACGGCATGGCCACGATGCTGCACATCGCGAATGGGATGAGACGCGATGCAACACTCGCAGGCGGCGCTGATGGTCGTTCGACAAATCGGGCCCCCTGCTCTTCACGCTCGTGATAGGCTGCAGATCGAGGTCGATGCTCGGTGCTGGGCGGAGAGGGCGCCAAGCCGAGGCGGACGATGTCCGCTTGCAGGCGTGCAGGCCTGCAGGAGGAAAGGCGATGCGCGGAGCGAATCGGATCCGCGGGACCTGGGCCACGGCGCTGCTGGCCCTCCCCTTCCTTCTCGCAGAGAGCGCGGCCGCTCTCGACGGCGGAACGCTGCGTCTGAACACCTTCAACGGCTGGAAGGCGTTCGAGGTAATCAGCCAGGGAGAGGACCCCGCCGGCGACGGGTTCTCCTATTCGATGCTCGCCGTTTTCGACGGCGCGGGTGCCTGGCTGGTCGATCCTGCCACTCTCCGGGTGCAGCTCAACCACGAGACGTTCGACGCCGCGGTCAGCGAGGTGAACATCGACCTGGCCAACCTGAGGACGGCGATCCAGAACGTCATCGACACCGGCACCACGGGCGGAGTCAGCTTCGTTCTCTCGGCCCGGCAGGCCTACGACCGTTGGAGCCCCGATGCCGGCCTCAGCTGGTTCGCGACCTCGGACACCTCGACGACCGTCTTCGTCCGCTTCTGCTCGAGCCAGTCCTACGCGCCGCACACCTTCGGCGTCGACCGCGGGTTCGTAGACGAGATCTACGTCACCGGCGAAGAGTTCGGCTTGGACCGATTGTTCGCCCTCGACAGCGTCGGCCGTGATTTCTATCTGCTGAGCGGAGTGGTCGGCAGCGCGCCCGGCGGTACCGGCGGCATGCCCTTCGACTCGTGGGAGAACGCCGCCCTGCTCGACACGGGCGAGACCGACCACGTGGCGCTGCTGCTCTCGCCTGACGGCGGCTCGCAACGCATGCAGCTCTACGTCGGCGAGAAGGGCAAGGATACCGACGGCTCCGCGTCGAACGGCTTCCTGGCACGCAACGGCCTGGCCTGGGGCAGCTGGTACTACCTCAATGCCACCTATCCCGCCCTCGGAAGCTCGAACGGCGGCACCATCGACACGACCGCCGCCGGGGCCCTGTCGTCCGACAAGCTGGAAGACGTCGACACGAGCCCCAGCGACCCGACTCGAGCCGTACTGGCAGACCAGACCTCCGGGGTCTTCACTCTCGATTTCGATCTCGTGTTCGGGCCCGGCTTCGATGCAGCCGCATCGAGCTTCACGATCACGACGATCTCGAATACCAGCGGGGGACTGGGAAGCGTCGACGCTCCCGACAACATCGAGTGGAGCGATGCGACCACGCTCGCCGGCACGAGTCATCCCGGCGGGCTGATCTTCGTCAACGAGGACAACAGCAGCGGCGAGATCTGGGAGATGCAACCCGACGGAACCGGAAGGGTGCTGATTGCCCGCACGACGCTCAACGCGGAATCGACGGGGATCTTCGACATATCCCACCTGGTGGGATATGTGCCCGGCAGCATCCTGATCACCAACAGTCAGGGCACGCCTGCCTCGTCGAGTGTCCTGATCAATCCCGACGCCGCCGAAGCGGCGCCCCCTCCCCCGGTTCCGAACCTGCACTGGATGGGCCTGGCACTGCTCGGCTCCCTCCTGGCGGCGACCGGCTGCCTCGCTGTGGCGGCCAATCGCACGCCGAGAGCAGCCGGCCTCGAGCCTCCCCGGTAGTCGGCCCGGCCGGGGCCGGAGGAGCCGACCGTTCGCGCCAATCGGGAACGGAATACGGCATCCTCGGCGGGCTCCTGGCGCGATCCGTCGACCGGGATCGGTGAAGGCGACGTGTACACGCGAAGAGAGATCATGAAGGCGGCGGTCGCGATACCGCTGGCGCTTTCCGCGAAGACCCTGTTCGCGAAGACCCTGCTCACGAAGAGTGAACTCATGCGGGATCGAATCGCCCGGGCGATCAGGGAATATTCCGAGCAGGGCATCCACCGGTCCGGAACCGACGGCGACCTGGAGAACGCCAGCTGGCTCTCCGAACGAATCCGTTCCATGGGTCTGGAGCCGGAACTGGACACCTTTTCCTTCGAACGGGTTCGCCCCCTCGAATGCACTCTGGCGATCGACGGTAAAACGACAGAAGCCATCCCCCTCTACGACTGCACCTACACGGACGGCGCCGGGGTTTCGGGACGCCTCGGCGAGATCGGCAGCGAAGCGGACATCGGCGTCGTAACGGCCTTTCCCCGGGCGAGCTCACCCGGCGGACGACTCCTCGACGAGGCGCGGCGAGAAGCCCGGCACGAAGCGATCGTCGTGCTCACTCATGAAAGCATGCCTCCTGGCATCGCGATCACGAACGCCGAAGACTTCGACGCTCCTTTTGGCCCGCCCACCGTTCAAGTCTCGAACGCCGACGCCAGCTGGATCCGAAGCGCGGCCGCCGCGGGAGCCGAGGCGACGGTGGTTGCCCGCTGCGACTACGTGGACGCGAGAGGCATCAACGTCGGAACGACGATCCGCGGCAAGCGCCCGGAGCTCGCCCCTCTCGTCGTCATGACCCCGCGCAGCGGTTGGTGGTCGTGCGCTTCAGAGCGCGGAGGGGGCATCGCGGCCTGGCTCGAGATGATGCGGGCGATCTCCCGGAGCGAAGCGGATCGCAATGTGATCTTCACCGCCAACACGGGGCACGAGCTGGGCCACATCGGCCTCGACCACTATCTGCGGTCGCACGCAGCGCTCGTCGGAGGCGCACGCCTGTGGATTCACCTCGGTGCCAACTTCGCTGCCGCGGTGTCGCCCGGCGTGGTCGTGCAGTCGTCGGACGAAGAGGCGCGCGAGCTGATGTTCGGAGTCCTGTCCCAGCAGGACCTCGAGCCGGACGCCGAGATCGAACCGGGACGGCGCCCCCTCGGCGAGGCGCGGAACATCTACGACGGCGCCGGACGCTACGTCTCCGTGCTGGGCCGCAATGGCCTCTTCCACCATCCCGCCGACGTCTGGCCCGATCCCGTCGACCTCGAGGCGACCACCCGCTGGGTGGCCGCCTTCAGCGAGATTGCCTTGCGGCTGGCTGGCGGCGCGTCGGTCCCGATCAGCCTCCCGCCGCGCCCGTGAAGCGCTCCTGCAGCCGCCGCATGCCCGCGATCCAGCGGTCGTAGTCGCCGGTCTTGCGCTTCATGTAGGTGTCGACGACGGGGTGCGGGAGGATCAGGAACTTCTCCTCGTCGAGGCCCTGCACGACGCACTCGGCCACCTCTTCGGGCTCGATCATCCCGTCGACGCCGGCCACGCCGCCGCCCTCGGTATCGGCCGTCATCTTCGTGGCCACCGCCTGCGGGCAGAGCACCGACACCTTGAGGCCCTGGTCGCCGTGGGTGATCGCAAGCCACTCGGCGAGCGCGACCGCAGCGTGCTTGGTGACCGCGTAGGGGGCCGAGCCGATCTGGGTGAGCAGACCGGCCGCGGAGGCCGTGTTGAGCAGATAGCCCTCGCCGCGCTCGAGCATCGACGGAAGCACGGCGCGCGCCGCGTAGACGTGGGCCATCAGGTTGATGTCCCAGATGCGCTGCCACTCCTCGCTGCTGGCCTCGACGCCGCCGGCGACCCCGATGCCCGCGTTCGAGCAGAACAGGTCGATCGGCCCCCCGCGCGCTTCGGATTGCGCGACCAGGTCCTTCACCGCCGCCTCGTCGGCGACGTCGACCGCCAGCCCCAGGCCGCCGATCTCGTCGGCCACCGCCGCAGCACCCTCTCCGTCGAGGTCGGCCACGGTCACCGCGCGCGCCCCCTCGGCGGCGAAGCGCCGGCACAGCGCCCGGCCGATTCCCGACGCGCCTCCCGTCACCACCGCGTGCTTGCCTGCCAGCTTCATCCCATGCCCTCCTCGATCTCGAGCGAAATGTCATCCTAGCGACACTCCTTTCGCGCGGCTCCCCGTCGCCGGGCACCGTCCGGCCGCGACTGCGGGCTATAATCCCGCCTCCCAGCCGAACCCGGCGAAACCGACGATCAGCAGACCCAACGAGAGAACGAGAGAGAGAGAGGCACTGAACGACATGGCGGACCGAGTCGAGGAGATTCTCAGCTGGTACGGGTCGGAGAGCCCCGGCGTCATCAAGAACCTGCGCTGGCTGCTCGAGAGCGGAAACCTCGCGGGCACCGGCAAGCTCGTCATCCTGCCGGTCGACCAGGGCTTCGAGCACGGGCCGGCGCGCTCCTTCGCAAAGAACTCCCCCGGCTACGACCCGCTCTACCACTATCAACTCGCGATCGACGCGGGCTGCAACGCCTACGCGGCGCCGCTCGGCTTCCTGGAGGCGGGGGCGCGGCAGTTCGCGGGCCGCATCCCGACGATCCTCAAGCTGAACAACTCGGACAGCCTCTGGAGCTCCGAAGACCCCAAGCCCGCCGTCACCGGCAGCGTCGAGGACGCGCTGCGGCTCGGCTGCGCGGCCATCGGCTTCACCATCTACCCCGGCTCGGCACATCGCAACGAGATGTACGCCGAGTTCCGCGAGATCGCCGAGGAGGCCAAGGCCAGCGGGCTCGCGGTCGTGCTGTGGAGCTATCCGCGCGGCTCGGGGCTGTCGAAGGACGGCGAGACCGGCATCGACGTCGCGGCCTACGCGGCGCAGATCGCCGCGCAGCTCGGCGCCCACGTCATCAAGGTCAAGCCGCCCACCGAGCACATCGAACTCGACGCGGCCCGCAAGGTATACGAGGCCGAGGGCATCAACGTGTCGAGCCTCGCCGAGCGCGTCGCGCACGTCGTGCAGAGCGCCTTCGACGGCCGCCGCATCGTGATCTTCTCGGGCGGAGCCGCCAAGGGCCGCGACGACGTCCTCGAGGAGATCCGCGGCATCGCGGCGGGCGGCGGCTTCGGCAGCATCATGGGGCGCAACGCATTCCAGCGGCCGAAGTCCGAGGCGCTCGATCTGCTGCAGACCGTGCAGGAGATCTACCGCGACCAGGCGTAACGTCGGGAGCCGTACGCGGAGCGGCCGATCGGCGAAGAAGGCCCCTCGCTCGCGATCGTAGGGGCGGGAGGATCAGGTGGAACGCCCGAGTGCGAGCGCGTCGCGTGGCCGCGCCGGGCGCTGGGCGATCGTCGTGCTCGGCGTCGTCGCCCTGCAGTGCGTGCTGTTCGGGCCCTCGTTGCTCGGTCAGCGGGTCCTGCTTCCCCTCGACATCCTGGCGGCGCCCGGGGTGTATCTCCCGGCATCGAGCGTCGACGGTCCTGTCCGGATCCACAACGGCACACTCTCCGACCAGGTGTTCGCCTTCCAACTCGGGAGGGAGTTCACCTCCCGCGAACTCCGCGAGGGACGGCTGCCGCTCTGGAGCCCCTACGGGTTTGCGGGCGCGCCCTTTGCGAAGTTCGCCAAGTACTCGCCCATCAATCTCCTCTACGCCCTGCTTCCGGCGCCGATCACGCTTGCCTGGATGCAGCTCGTCAAGTCGCTGATCGCCGGGCTCGGCGCGTATGCGTTCTTCCGGCGCAGCCTGCGGGTCTCGTTCTTCTCCGCGACGATCGGCGCCTGGGCGTATCCGATCAGCGGCTTCTACATGCTCTGGCAGGGGTACGAGATCAGCTATGCGACCCCCTGGCTGCCGTGGCTGCTGCTCGCCGTCGACGAGCTGATCGTGCGCGGGCGCGCCTGGGCGGGTCCCGCGGCCGCCGCGCTGGTGGCGCTGACCCTCGTGAGCGGCCAGCTCGACGTCGCCGCGCAGGTGCTGCTGGCCGCCGGTCTGTACGCCGCGTTCCGCTCCGTCGAGTCGCTCCGCGAAAGCAGAGACCGGGCGAAGTCGCTCGGCTCGGTTGCGGCCTTCGGCGCGGCTTGCCTGCTGGGCCTCGCCCTCGCCTCCCCCTACTGGCTGCCGCTGGTCGAGTATGGGGCCACCAGCCAGCGGATGGACCGCCGGGCGCGCGGCGAAGAGGAGCGACCGCCGGCTGGTCCGTCCGCGCTCGGCGAGGTGCTCGTCCCCGAGGCCTACGGATCGTTCGAGAGGGGCAGCATGCGGGTCGGCGCGGGCAATCCGATCGAGGGCGCACCGGCCGCCTATGCGGGACTGCTGGCCGCGCTGTTACTGGCACCGCTCGGCCTCGTCGATCGCTCCGGCCGCCGCGACGCCTACGCGTTGGCGGTGCTCGGCGTACTGGGGATGGCCTGGGTGGCGGGCATCCCGGGCTTCGTCCAGCTGCTTCGCGCCCCGCCCTTCAACCTGCTCTCCCACAACCGCTTCGTGTTCCTCACGGGATTTGCGCTGATCGCGCTCACGGTCCGCGGGCTCGATGCGGTTCGCAGCGGCGTGCCCGGTGCGGCGCGGCGCTGGCTGATGCCCTTCGTGGTGCTCGCCGTCGCCTGCCTCGCCTGGACGTTCCACGGATCGCTCGATCCGCCGGTGTCGATCGAGTCGCTTCGGCAGGGCGTCACGGTCGACGGCCGCTTCGTCGGCCGCCCCGGCGAAGCGCTGGCCGGGCGCATCGCCGCCGGCTTCGTGCGGACCTACTGGCTGGCCAGCATGCTCTCGGTCGCGGTGGTCGCCCTCTGGGCGGCCCTGCTGTGGGGGCGAGTCGACGAGCGCGGCCGGGAGTGGCTCGCCCGGATCGCCGCCGTGATCCTGCTGGCCGAGTTGCTGTGGTTCGGCCACGGCCTCAACCCGCAGACCGACCCGGCGCTCTACTACCCCCGCCTGCCGGTGCTGGCCGCCCTCGCCGAGCAGCCGCCGGGCAGGATCGTGGGAGCGGGCGTGCTGCCCGCCCGACTCGGCGAGACCCACGAGCTACGCGACGTGCGCGGCTACGACGGCGTCGACCCGGCCCGCTACGTCGACCTGCTCGAGATCGCCGCGGCGCCCGAGCACGCACCCCAGGCCTATGCGTACAGCCAGCTCTACCGGCCTCGGATCGAGTTGCCGGAGTCGGGCGGCGTCCGGCTGTCGCCGGTGCTCGATCTGCTCGGCCTACGGTACGTCGTGTTCCGCGGCGAGCCGCCCGAAGGTCGGCAGCCCCTGCTTCGAGGCGGCGACTACTACGTGCTCGAGAACGAGCGCGCCCTGCCCCGGGTCTTCGTGCCCCGACGAGTCGAAACCCTTCGCGACGCCAGCGCGCGGCTGCGCCGCATGGCCGCTCCCGACTTCGATCCGCGCGCGATCGCCTTCGTCGAGGAGAGCCTCGAGCTGACGGCGCCGATGTCGGGTCGCATCGAAATCGTGCGCGAGCTGCCTCGAGAGCTCGACATCGAGGTGGATCTCGAGCGTCGCAGCCTGGTGGTCATCGCCGACCTCTGGGACGCCGGCTGGCGAGCGACCGTCGACGGCAGCGAAGCGCGTGTGTGGCGAGTCGATCACGCGCTGCGCGGCGTGGTGGTGCCCGCCGGACGGCACCTCATCGCGTATCGATTCACGCCGAGCTCGCTCCCTTACGCGGTCGCCGCCATGACGATCTCGGCGGCCTCGCTGCTGATCTGGCTCTGCTGGGGTCGTCGTCTCCGTTCGGGTGCGCATGGGATCGGCTGAGCGGTCGCCGAACGCAGTCGGCGGTCCCGCTCGGCGGGCCCGCCGGTTTCCCTGGACTCCGCGCATGCGATCGCGAGGGCTTCGTGGCCGGGCCTCGTTGCTGATCCTGCTCGCCTGCGCGGGATGCGTGGGATGCGCGGCCCCGAACGACCGGCCCCGGTACATCTACACGCCGGAGGAGTTCCGCGCCGAGCTCGTCGAGCGCGCGCCCGAGCTCGCGGGACGGGACATCGAGGTGCCCTTCGAGCTCGGCGAGGGCGCGATCGCCCTCGCCCACGAGACCACACGCACGATGCCCCGCGGCCCCGAGCGCATCGAAGCCCTGGTCCGCCTGCTCCACACGCCGCCGCCGAAGGGCTTCGGGCTGCGCTATCAGGCCGCGTCCTCCCAGAGCGCCGCCAAGACGCTCGAGCTTGGCGAGGGCGACTGCGTGGCGCTCGCCTCCGTGCTCGTCGGCCTCGGCCGAAGTCTGGGCTGGCCGATCTACTACGCCGAGGCACGGGTCGACCAAAAGGAGATCCACCGCGAGGAGGACCTCGCCATTCGTGCCGGCCACATGGTGGTGCTGATCGCGACCAAGAGCGTCCGCGCCGTCGTCGACTTCACGGGCCCCGTCAGAGGCTACCGGGCGCACGTCATCGACGACCTCGAGGCGTACGCCCATCTGCTCAACAACCGCGCGGCAGAGCAGATCCTCGACGACCTCGAGGCCGCTCGCCCGCCGGACTGGGAGCGCGCCCTCGAGGGATTCGCGCTGGCCACGCGCGTCGCGCCGGACCTCGACCGGGCGTGGAACAACCAGGGGGTGGCGCTCGCCCGCCTCGGTCGACTCGACGACGCACGCAACGCCTACGCGCGGGCTCTGCTGGTGAACGCCGACTTCGACTCGACGCAGAAGAACCTGGTCGTGCTCGAGACCCGCTCGCGGGGTGAGACGAGCATCCAGGAAACGCCCGCGCCCTGATCGACACGGGACTCCGGCGAGTCGGCGACCTCCTGTGACGAACGGGCGCGCTTTCGCAGCGATCGCTAGTCGATCCGCGGCAGCCGCGCCCCCGTCTTCTCGATCTTTTCCTGTACCGCGCGGCGCCGCTCGACGATCTCACGATGCGTGATCGTGTCCGTGTCGGCTTCCAGCCCGAGCCCGGCCTTCATGCCCGACAGGTCGAGCTGGCTCTGGCTCGGATCGATACCGATCTGCGAGGCGATCGTCTGCGCGTGGTGGGTCGCAAAGTACATGTAGATGCGCGCCACCTCGGCGAACATGTCCAGATCCGGCGCCAACTCGGCCACCGCGCCGTCGAAGAAGAGCATGTCCTTCGCGTAGAGCATCAGCGGCTTGGGAAGGCGGGCGCCCTTCTCGAGCAGCACCTTCAGGATCGTGGAGATCTCAGCGGCGATCTCCTCGCCCGACATCTTCGTCGGATCGCGCACCGGCTGGTCGAGCTTGAGGATCGAGACCAGCTCGTCGAGGTCGGCATCGGCGTCGAGCGCGCCGAGGTCGCGAAACGCCGCGAGCTGACCGCGCACGTCGTTGGCGGCGCCGGTCATCATCATGCGCAGGAAGGCGGCGCGCTGTGACTCGTCCATGCGGGCGGTGATCCCGTAGTCGAGCAGCGCGACGCGGCCGTCGCGCATGACGAAGAGGTTGCCCCCGTGCAGGTCGCCGTGGAAGACGCCGTAGATCATCGCGCCCTCGAGGAAGCTGATCATCATCGAACGCAGCACTTCCTCGGTGTCGATGCCCGCCTCCTGCATGCCCGCCACGTCGTCGTACGCGAAGCCATCGAGCCGCTGCATGACCAGCACACGGCGGGTGACGAGACGCGGGTGCGGGCGCGGCACGACGATCGCCGTCTGCCCGGCTTCGCGCAGCACCTGGGCGATGTCGAGCATGTTCTCTGCCTCGAGGCGGAAGTCGAGCTCCTCGAGGATCGTCTCGGCGAACAGCTCGACGAGGGCCGGCGGGTTCGCGAGCGCAGCCACGGGAATGCGGCCGACCAGCTTCGGGGCGATCCACGCCATCGCAGCGATGTCGCGACGCACGCGCTCGGCGACCTGCGGCCGCTGGACCTTGACGACGACCTCCTCGCCGCCCCGGAGCGTGGCTCGGTGCACCTGCGCGATGGACGCGGCCGCCAGACACTCGCGGTCGAAAGAGGCGAACACCGTGTCGAGCGCCCCCCCGAGCTCCTCCTCGACGACGCGACGCACCACGTCGAAGGGCTCGGGCGGGACCTGGTCGCGGCACTTCTTGAACTCGTGCACGAGCTCGTCCGGAAACAGACCTCGTCCCGACGAGACGATCTGCCCGAGCTTGATGTACGAGGAGCCCAGGTGCTCGAAGGCCACACGCAAGCGACGCGACAGGCCCTCGCGCGAGGCCTCGTTCCCGCGCCGCCGCTCGCCGAGCCACCAGCCGGCCAGCGCTCCGCCGACTCGACCGAACGCCTGCGCGAAGCGCCCGACCGGCGGCACGCTTCGCGGCCGCGTCAGCCTCGGCACCTCCGACTGTGCCGCTTTGCGCACACTCGCGAGACCTTCGAGCCAGGAGACATCGTCACCCGACAGACGCCAGGGCCCCGTCGCCGTGAACGCCCAGCGCTTCACGTCGTCCACCCGTGCGGCTTCTTCGGTCGCTCGTGCGTCTTCAGCCCTGCCCACCACCTGCTCCCGCCGCGCACTCCCCCAACCCCACGCGTTCACCGCGGACCCTATTCTGCAGTTTCGGTGCTGGCAAGCGAATCCGCTCCTCCCGCGGGGCCGAGCCCTCATGGCAGCGGGTGGCGGGATTGCCTACAACCCACCACGTCCGTCACCGATTCAACCCGTCGACTCACCGGGAGATCTTCATGCGAAAGATCGAGGCCATCATCAAGCCGTTCAAGCTCGACGACGTGAAGGAAGCGCTGCAGGGCATCGGCATCCAGGGCATGACGGCCACCGAGGTCAAGGGCTTCGGGCGCCAGAAGGGGCACACCGAGGTCTATCGCGGTGCCGAGTACGTGGTCGACTTCCTGCCGAAGATCAAGATCGAGATCGTGGTCGGCGAGAGCATGACCAATCAGGTGGTGGACGCCATCACCGAGGCGGCGGGCACGGGCAAGATCGGCGACGGGAAGATCTTCGTGAGCGCGCTCGAGGACGTGATCCGCATCCGCACCGGCGAGCACGGCGAGGACGCGGTATAGCGCTCCGAGTTCCGCCGGCCCCGCGCGCCACCCGGGCGGAGGCGTTCGAGACCGTCGGCGACCTCCACGCCCGAGCGCCGCTCGTGCTCACCTGCGAGCACGCGACGAACCGGCTGCCCGAGTGGACGCCCGAGCCAGCCGACGAGCCCGTCTTGCGCGATCACTGGGGCTGGGACATCGGCGCCGCCGACCTGACCCGCGCGCTGGTTGCGCGCATCGGGGGCGTCGCGGTGCTGTCGCGCTTCTCTCGGCTGGTCTGCGACCCGAATCGCGAGCCCACCGACCCGACCTTCGTGGTCGAGCGGATCGACGACCACACGCTCTCCTGGAATCGCGACGTCACCGCCTCAGAGCGCCATCGCCGTCGCGACCTCTACCACGCGCCGTACCACGCCGAGATCGACCGGGTGGTGGCCGCGCGCCGCTCGGCCGGACGACCGACCCGGCTCCTGGCCGTGCACTCGTTCACTCCGAGCTACCGCGGCGAGCGGCGCACGCTCGAGGTGGGCGTCCTGTTCGACGCCCACGAGCCGGTCGCCGGGAAGCTCATCGAACGCCTGCGCGACGCCGGGCTCGAGACCGAAGCGAACGAACCGTACTCGGGCTACGAGGGGATGATGCACGCGGCGAATCGCCACGGGCGCGGGCACGGCATCGTCTACCTCGAGATCGAAGTGCGACAAAACCTGATCGACACCGCGCAACGGGCCGACGCAATGGCGGCGCGCCTCGCTCCGGCGATCGCCGCCTACGCGGACGAGACCGGGGACGCGCGTTGAGGGCTCGCGGCCGATTCAGCGGGATTCGCCGGTCAGCTCGAACACCACCACCAGGCGCTCACCGTCGACGACCCGGTGGCGCTCGACGAGCCGTAGCGGCGGTCGACCGCGCAGCGGCTCGGCGGGCCGGCCCCGCTCGTCCAGCAGGTCGCGCTCGAGCAGCATCCAGCGAACGCCGTACTGCCGGAGCTGCGCGACGGAATAGAGCTGTCCCTCGTAGCGCAGCGGATGCCATTGGCGCTCGGCGTACCAGCCGTGCTTGAGCCGGTACGAGGCGAGCAGGCCGCCGACCGCAGCGTGATCACGCATCCACTCGGCGGCGCGCCGCGCCGGCACCTCTTCGGCGCGGTGGTCGTGCCAGGCCTTCGGGAGCGGAATCGCGACCAGCAGTGCAATCAGGCCGCCGATCGCCAGGCCCGACGCCCGCGCCGCTGGCATGCCCCGCGCGCGCAGCCGGTCTCCGGCCGCGCCGATGATCACCCACGCGCCGGCCCCCGCGTAGCCGAGCAGCAAGGTGAGCGGAGGCAGCACGTGGCGCCGTGACAGGTAGCCGTAAGTGAGCAGCAGGCCGAACAGCACGACTGCGTACAGGCCGATCATCGCCGCGACGAACAGGCTCCGCCCGCTCGGCTCGCGGCGCACCCGGGCGAGCACACCCACCACCACCAGCAGCAAAGCCTCGGGGCGCAGCGTCGACACCACCGCCGCCGCCAGCACACCGAACGACGCCGGCGCCGACACCGCGGCCGCCAGCGCCAGCAGGATCAGCGCCGCCGCCAGCGCGATCGGTCCGACGCGCACCCGGACCGTCGCGCTGCCGCGCAGGCGCACCAACACGACGGCCGCCGCGGACACCACGACGATCAGCAGCACGTAGCCGGCGATGTCCTCGCCCAGGCGCGGCCAGGAGCCGCCGATCGCCCCGTCGGCCACTTCGCCGGGCGAGATCCCCAGGATCGCGAGCAACGACTTCTTCTGCGTGAGTCTGAAGCCGCCCGAAAGCTCGCGCACCGCCAGCAGGTAGGGCGCCATCGCACCGGCGGCGCCGACGAGCAATGCGCAGATCCAGGCGATCGCCGCGCGCCCCCCCCAGCCCCCGCGCAGCCATGCGGCACCGACCAGAGTCGCTGCGACGACCGCAACGCCGATGCCCTCGGGCCGAACCAGGTAGGCCAGGCCGGCCAGCACACCGCAGAGCAGCGCGAGTCCCGGCGCCCGATGGCGAAGCCCCGCGAACGCCGCGGCCACCGCGGCCAGAAAGAAGAAGAGATAGACCGACTCGCTCTGCACGTCGGCCGAGAAGCGCGCCGCATACGGGTTGACGGCGAGCAGCAGCGCACCGACCGCGGCCACGCGCCGGCTCCACGCCTGGGCGAGGAACGCGTAGAGGGCCGCCACCGCCGCACAGCCGAAGACCAGCGAGACGAGGATCGCCGCCCCGAAGCTGTCACCGACCACCGGCTCGACGACTCTGATCAGCAGCGGGTAGCCGGGATGCTGCCAGGCGGCGAGCGCCTCGGCCCAGCGGCCGCTCCCCATCTTCTCTGCGATGTCGAGGAAGACCGGACCGTCGTTGAAGATCACCGCCGTGCGCCAGTAGGTGCCGAGACGCACGAGCAGGGCGAGGACGAGGATCGCGCCGAGGACGATCAGGTCGAGGCGCGTGATCGGCGGAGAGCCGCTCACATCACGATCGGCCGCAGCGTCTCCCGGTGCCCCCGTGCCGACCATCGCGCGTGGATCCTCCCCTGGCCGAATCGGGCGCGCTCGACCCGCCGACCGCGCAGCCGGCGCGACGATAGCGCCGGTCCGCGCGAGCGCGGGAACACACGGCGGTGCGGCCGGGCTCAGCGCCCGGAGCGCTGCGAAGCGCCCTTGCGCCCCGCCTCGCCGGGCGCCACGCGCATCGCCACGGCGGCGGCCGGGATGAGGGTCAGCGTGGCCAGCAGCGCCATCGGGAGGCCCACGAGCAGCAGCGTCGCGACGCTCTCGATGCCGGGGTGCCGTGTAAACAGCAGCAGCGCCACGCTGCCGCAGGTTGTCGCCGTGGTCAGCGCGATGCTTCGCGCCACCGAGCCGACCACGTGTCGCAGCGGGGCCGCTGGCTCCTCGAGCATGCGGTGCACCACGTGGATACCGTCGTCTACGCCGAGCCCGAGCAGCACCGGCACGGCGACCAGCGTCACCGTGTTGAACGAGAAGCCGAACGCCGTCAGCACGCCCACGGTGACCAGCGACGAGGCGACCACGGGCGTCAGCGCCAGCACCGCATGCCGGACGCTTCGCAGGTCGAGCCAGACGACGACCGCGATGAACAGCAGCACCGACACGATGATCGGCGGCGCCCAGGGCCGGTCGGTCCCGATCAGCGCCTCGTAGATCGCACTCATCGAGGTGGCGCCCGGTGCGATCGCCTGGGCGGCCCGCCGCTCGCGCGTGGCCACCGCCGAGTCGAGCGCGGGCTCGGCCACGAAAGCGTAGACGAGCAGCTCGCCTTCGGGACCGATCCAGCGCGCAGCGAGCGACTCGGGCAGAGCCTCGCGTTCGGGCGGACCGAGCGTGTGGCCGGCGAGCAGCGCCGAGAGCGGCTCGAGGGCGGCCCGCGCCCGGTCGGCGTCGGCGGCATCCAGTGCCCGGGCGGCCCGCTCGCGCTCGCGGATGGTGCGGGCCAGCGAAGGCGCGAGGGCGTCGAGGATCCGCCTGCGCTCTTCCGTGTCCGCGCGCAGGGCGAGCGCGAGGCTGTCGACGCGGGCGAAGACCGGGTCGGCGCTGAAGGCGTCATGGAGCCGTCGCGCCTCGGAGAGGTCGGCGGCGGCGGCGAACCACGGGCCGGGATCGACATCGAACAACTCGTGGATGCGGCGGGCGGTCTCCACGGCGGCGATGTCGCGCGAGAAGACGCGCTCGAGGTTCGTCTCGTAGCGGATTTCTCGCAGCTCGAGACCGCTCCACGCCAGCAGCCCCGCCGCCACACCGAGCACGATTGCCGGTTTGCGCGCCGAGCGGTCCGCCAGATCCGCGAGCCAGGTATGCGCGGGCCGGCGAAGCGGCGAGGCCGGCAGCGGCGAGCGCCTCTCGATCCACGCCCACTGCGCGGGCAGCATGAGCAGCAGGAACAACAGGCAGAGCAGCAGGCCGATGCCCCCGGCCAGGCCGAGGCGTTCGAAGACGGGGTCGGGCGCCGCCGCCAGGATGAGGAACGCGCCCGCCGTGGTGACCCCGCCCGCCACCACACCGCGTCCGGTGCCGAGGACCGCGCCGCGCAGGCTCGCCTCGAAGTCGCGCCCGCCGGCCTGCTCTTCGCGAAACCGCAGCAGCAGATGGATCGCGAAGTCGATGCCGAGGCCGAAGACGATCACCCCGAAGACCGACTCCATCAACGTGAGCCGCCCCTCGAGCAGTCCGATCAGCGCGAGCGTGCAACCCACCGCGAGCAGCATCGGCACGGCGATGCTTGCCAGCACGAGGGGCCGGCGCTCGACCGACAGCAGGATCGCGAGGACGAGCACCAGCGAGAGCGGCCCGAGCACGCGCATTCGCGCCAGGGTGGCTTCCTGCTCCTGGGTGACGATGGCCGACATGCCGGCGAATCGTCCGGTCACACCGAGGGGAGCAAGCACGCCCTCGACCGTCCTGCGGATCTTCGGGAAATCGTCGGCGTCGAGCGCCAGCTCGAAGCCGTCGTGCTGCATCCGCACGGTGACGAGCCGAGCGCCCTCGGGCGGCGACGGCAGCATGCGCTCGGCGACGCGTTCGAGTGCCGCCTTCAAGTCGGCGCTGCGCGCGAAGTTGGGCGGGGACGCGGCCAACCGCACCCACTCGTCGAACAACTCCCGCTCGACGACCCAGGGCGCGCGCGCCGCGAGCCACTCGGGCGGAGGCGGCACCCCGACCGAGTTCACCTCGTCGAGGTCGTCGAGCGCGAGTCGAACCTCGACCACGGCTTCGTCGAGCCGCTCCTCCGGCCCCTCGATCAGGAGCTGCAGGACGCCGCCGAGCCCGTAGCGATCGGAGGCCTCGAAGTAGCGGGCGACCTCGGGATGGTCGCGATCCATCACGCCCGCGAAGCTCGGATCGATCGGCACCGAGATCGCGTACAGCGCAGCGAGCGCCGTGACGAGCGCCGCGGACGCCACGAGGCGGGGACGCGCCATCGCGAGCCGCACTGCCCGATCGAGCAGACGCTCGATCATCGCGGGGCCCCCGCGGCTCTCGTCCCGAGTTCGGCCGAGCGCATGCTCCCTCCAGGACGGGAGCATACGCTCTAGGCGGTCAGGCGCGTCGTGCGGCCGGGCCGGGCGGCTGACGGGGGGGGGCTGGATGCCCTGAACGGTGGATCAACGGTGGATCGAGGATTGTGCCTGGCATGATTTCTGCTTGATCTCG
>CAZETS010000089.1:0-17431 GCA_964515335.1 uncultured Spirochaetaceae bacterium | reverse complement strand
CCTTCGACGAGGTCGTCTCGTGCTGGATGGTCCGGTCCGGGAGCTGCCGCAGCGCTCTCGGGTAGCTCTGGTGTTCGTCCGAGAGGATCGTCGCCGAGGCCCCGGGTGGCACGATCCGGCCGACCAGCTCCTTGACGCTGTCCCGGGTGGCCTGGGGGGCGGGGCGTCCGTGCTGCCTTTCGAGTCGGGCCCGTTTTGCCTTCTGGGAGGGCCTCATCGTGCCGCTCCTGCGCAGCTCGGCCTCTCCGAACCCGTAGACGTAGTGGGAGGTGCCGACGAGCAGATTCAAATCGAAGGGCCAGTACTGGCTGTGCTCGAAGGTGCGGAAGCCGTCCAGCACCAGGGGCTCCGCGGGCGCCCCTTTCGGCCTCAGTCGCTCGTGGAAGAGCAGACAGTGGCGGCCGAGTCGCTCGGTGTGGCGCTGCACGGTAGCGGGGGCGACGCCGAGCTCTCGGCTGATCTGACGCAGGCAGGATCCTCCGACCAGCCGATGAAAGACCCTCTCGAGGAGGTTCGTGTACCGGAGCCAGTAGGTGGGGGAGAAGGTCTGTGAACTGAAGCACCGGCCGCAATGTTGACACTGGTACCGCTGGACCTTGCGGGGGTGGTGGGTCCTCGAGAAGAAGCCCTTCTTGCGAAATCGCCAAGTCGCCGGGTCGGCTCGGGAATCACAGTCCGGGTTGGGGCAGAAGAAGCGTGTGCGTCCCGGTCGATTTCTTGCCATGAACCGAGATCAAGCAGAAATCATGCCAGGCACAATCCTCGATCCACCGTTGTCGGTTTGCGGTAGATTGAAGCCGGAGGGCCAGTCATGGACATACGCAATCTACGCGGCAGGATCGCACTCGTCACCGGGGCCGCGAGCGGCATCGGCCGGGAGTCGGCGCTGGCGTTCGGCCGACGCGGTGCGGACCTCGTGATCTGCGACCTCGACGAGGAAGGTCTCGAGCAGACCGCGACGGATCTGCAGGGCATGGGTCGAGACGTGCTGGCCCGGCGGGTGGATGTCGCCGACCCGGAGGACGTGCGGCACCTCGCCGAGGAGACGGACGCCCAGGCCGGTGTGCCCGACATCCTGATGAACAACGCCGGCGTCGGGCTCGGCGCCGGCTTCCTCGACACCTCACTCGAGGACTGGGACTGGATCCTGCGCATCAACCTGCGCGGCGTCGTCCACGGCTGCCACTACTTCGTGCCGAAGATGGTCGAGCGCGGCGCCGGCGGCCACGTCGTGAACGTCTCCTCCGTGGCCGGCTACCTGCCCGCCGAGGCGCTGTCGGCCTACGTGACCACCAAGTACGCGGTGCTCGGTCTCAGCGAGTCGCTGCGCATCGAGCTGCGCCGGCACGGCATCGGCGTCACCGCGATCTGCCCGGGGATCATCGACACGGCCATCACCCGCACCTCTCCGATGCGGGGCCAGTATGCAGCGGAAGGTCAGCGGGAAGAGATGGTCGAGGCCTACCACAAGCGGGGCTACGGGCCGGAGCGGGTGGCCGAGAAGGTCCTCGACGCGATCCAGCGAAACCGCGGCATCGCCCCCGTGACGCCCGAGGCCTGGGTGACCTGGTACCTGAAGCGGCTGTCGCCGGCCCTCGTCTCACGCTTCACGGGGTGGATGGAACAGCGACAGCGGAGGAGGTAGCGACGGTCGCCTCGCGGCGCTCCTCGAGCACGATCGCTCTCGCACGACGCCTGGCGATCCGCCCCCGGCTACGGGCGACGCTCCGCGGCGGCGTAGTGGACGAGGCCGAGTCGCCGCCGCGCGAACCGCCAGCCCTCGCTGGTCCGCGCGTAAGCGTCCTCGTACCAACCGCGCCCCTCCATCCGCCGCCCGTCCACCTCGGCGTGCAGCTCGAGGCAGGTGGTGCCCGTCGCGCGATCGCCGTCGAGGTCGATGACGTGATCGTGGACGAAAGGGAAGAAGCCCGAGCCGTCGAAGGCCTTCGCTGCACCCGAACCGGCAGGGAATCGCCGACGCCCTGCGGAGGGTCACGCAGCAGTAGGCGCCGTCCGGCCTCCGCGCTTCGCGACGCCGCGTGTGCGAAGCCGCCCGAAGACTCCGATCGCCGCAACACCCCATGCCAGCAGCCGAGGCGCCCCCGGCTCCGGCACGTAGAAGGTGGCGACCACGCCGCGGTGGTCGGACGGCCACGGCGACACGACGATGTCTGCGTTCATCGCGCTCTCGCCGACGATGGCGACGTCCTCGAGGCTCACGTCGACGCCCGCGTAGTAGATGATGTCGATGCGGTCGTGGACCTCGTTGGCGCCCGGTGTCGGCGTCCAGGTCTCGCCCAGGTCGACTACTTCGTCGGGCGAGAAGTCGCGAAATGCGTCGGAGAAGCCGTCGAACAGCACCTTGTTGGACGCCGGCCAGTCCACGCTCCATCCCATGTGGTGACCGGCGACGGCCGCGGCGGGCGACCAGTCGATGTGGGACGGCTCGTTCCAGTCGCCGATCAGGAACACCGGCGCGTCGAGCGGCGCCTGGAGGGCGATCTCCTGGAGGACGCTGTCCACCATCGTTCCGCGCGCGGCTTCGGCCGCCGCGATCGCCTGGGCCTCGGTGCTGATCGATCCGTCGCGGATGTCGTAGGGCTGGTAGGGAAAGGGCGTCAGGTGCACGACCCACGCGTACGCATGATCGCCGTTCGGAAGCTGGAACTCGATGCCGTCGGTGTAGCTGTTGGTGATCGGGAAGGTCGTGAGGATCGACGTGTCGAAGCTGTTGAGATTGCCGTTGCCGCTTCCGAAGTCGTGGGCGTTCCAGGCGGGCCCGAGAAGGCCCGCCACGCTCGCGGCCCCGTTGTTGTCCTCCTGGAGGCCCACCACGTTGGCCCCTGATGCGGTGACGACGTCGGCGATGTCCTGGCGGTGCCCGCCACAGAAGATGAAGCAGATCTGGACGTTGTAGGTGAGGACCACGACCTCGGACTGCCCGGGACCCGGTGCAGCCCGGGCGGGACCGGGGGTCGCGGAGAGCAGCGCGAGGGCGGCGAGCAACGCAGCGGCGACATGAATCAGCATGGGGTCGGCTCCGATCCGAACCATTCTGCTACGAAGGCGCGATCGGTGGAACCGGAATTTTCGGCTCGCCGCGACGCCCGGGGCCTCACGAGAGGCCCACGCGGGCGTGACGGCCGGTCAGCCCGCATCGGCACGCTACCGCCCTCCGCCCGCCTCCGCGTACTGGACCAGCTTCAGCTTGCGCCGCGCGAACCGCCAGCCCTCGCTCGTCCGCGCGTAAGCGTCCTCGTACCAACCGCGCCCCTCCATCCGCCGCCCGTCCACCTCGGCGTGCAGCTCGAGGCAGGTGGTGCCCGTCGCGCGATCGCCGTCGAGGTCGATGACGTGATTGTGGACGAAAGGGAAGAAGCCCGAGCCGTCGAAGGTCTTCGTGTACTCGTCGAGGATCGCGGCCCGCCCCTCGAGCGGCGGCCCGTCACCCGTGTCCATCACGCCGTCCTCGGCGAACAGCGCCGCCGCCCCCGCCGCGTCGCGCTGCCACACGCAGTGCGCGTAGCGACGCGCGAGGTCGCGGATCGCCGACTCGTCGGCCAGGGCGCGCAGGGTCGCCTCGACGTCCACCGCTCAGTCCTCCAGCGACTCGGCGACCAGCTCGGCGATGTCGGCGACGCGGACGCTGCCGTCCGGGTCGAGGGCGCTGCCCGCGTCGGCGAACATCTGCATGCAGAACGGACACGAGAGCGCCGCCGTCTTGGCCCCGCAGCCCTGGATCTGCTCGAAGCGCTCGTGGTTGATGCGCTTCTCGGGCTTGTCGTCCATCCACGCGTAGCCGCCGCCGGATCCGCAGCAGTGCGAGCGCGAGCGGCTCTTCTCGAGCTCGATCAGCGTGCCGTCGCTCGAGACGCTCGCCGCGACCTCGCGCGGCTCGTCGTAGACGCCGTTGTGTCTGCCGAGGTAGCACGGGTCGTGGTACGTGATCGAGTCCTCACCCCGCTGCGGCGAGAGCTTGCCGTCGCGGACCAGCTCGGCGATCAGCTCGCTGTGGTGCACCACCTCGTAGTCGCCACCGTAGTCGGAGTATTCGTTCTTGAGCGTGTTCATGCAGTGAGGACACGTGGTGACGATCCGCTCGATGCCGTAGCGCTCGAAGGTCTCTATGTTCTCCTTGGCGCACATCTGATAGGTGAGCTCGCCGCCGACCCGCCGCGCCGGATCGCCCGTGCAGACCTCCTCGTTGCCGAGCAGCGCGAAGTCGACGCCGGCCGCCTGCAGCACCTTCACCATGGCGCGGCTCACCGAGATGTTGCGGTCGACCATCGCGCCCGCGCAGCCCACCCAGAAGAGCGTGCCGGCGGTGTCGCCGCGGCCGTAGACCTTGACGTCGAGGCCCTCGAACCACTCCTCCCGGTCGCGCGACGAGCCCACGAACGGGTGCATGCGGTCGTCCATGCTCTTGAGGAACGTCTGGGCGTCCTCGCCCATCTTCGACTCGGTCATCACCAGGTGGCGGCGCATGTCGACGATCTTCGGGATGTGCTCGATGTACATCGGGCACTCGTGCATGCAGGCGCCGCAAGTGCGGCAGCCCCACAGCTCCGCCTCGAGCACCGCCGGCGCCGCCTCGCTGGCCTCCCCGTCGCCGACGAGCGGCGCCGCGGTCGCGGCGCCCTCGGCGTCCGCACCCGCCGCGAGCATGGCCCCGCCGGCGCGGGTCAGCTGCCCCTTCATGTCCTGGATGAGCTTTCGGGGCGAGAGCGGCGATCCGCTGATGGTTGCCGGACACATCGACTCGCAGCGCCCACAGTTCACGCAGGCGTCGAGGTCCATCAGGGACTTCCAGCCGAAACCCTCGATGCGGCCGACGCCCAGCCGCTCGAGGGCCTCCTCGTCCTCCTCGACGAGCACGTCGATGTCCGGGTGCGAGAGCTTGCCCGTGGTCCCGAGGTTGCGCAGGAAGACGTTCGCGGCGCCGTAGAAGACGTGGCCGAACTTCCCGAACACGAAGTAGGCGATGAACGCGAAGGCGGTGCCCGCGTGGAACCACCACATCAGGCGATGGATGCCGCGCAGCGTGTCGGGCGAGGCCCCGGCGAAAGCGAGCGACACCGCGTAACCGATCGGCGACCAACGCGCCCACTCGGGCTCGGTCGCCGCGAGCCGCAGCCCCTCGACCACGAAGCCCTGCACGAAGAGCAGCAGCAGGAGCCCCACCGCCACCCAGTCGTCCAACGCCGAGTGCAGTCGCGGCGGACGCACGACCGCGCGCCAGTACAGCATCATCAGCAGGCCGACGATCGCGGCCAGGCCGAACAGGTCGCTCAGCAGCGAGTAGCCGAGATAGAAGCCGCCCACCAGGAAGTGGCTGCCGGTCCACTCCTGTACGGCGATGATCAGCGTCGCGACGAACTCGGCGAGGAAGCCGTAGAAGATCAGCAGGTGCGCGACACCGGGGAAGGGATCACGCAGGTGCCGGCGCTGGCCGAAGATCTCGGCGAGCACGCCGGCCACGCGCTCGGGAATGCGGTCGAGGCGGTCCTCGGCGCCGCCGAGTCGCCACAGGCGCACACGACGCCACACGCCGTACGCGAGCCAGCCGATCGCGACGGCCGCGAAGCCGTAGATCACGGCGCCGCCGACGATGTTCCAGTAGATCTCGCGCGTCGGCTCCATGCCCGCCGTATCCATTCGCTCAGCCCCGCTGGGGCGCTCGCAGGCTAACCCGCCGGCTCTGCTGGTCGCAAGAAGGCTCGTCGCTACACTGCCGCCTCCGTCGCGCGCCCCGGTTCCGGCGAGCGACCGCAGATGCCCCGATGCGAGACATCCTCCCCGAGCTCGACCGATGGCAGGACGCGGGCGAGGAAATCGCCCTCGCCACCCTGGTGGACACCCACGGCCCGTCACCCCTGCCGGCGGGCGCCCGCTTTTGTTGCACCCGCACTGGTCGTATGGCGGGCTCGGTGAGCGGCGGCTGCATCGAGAACGACGTGTACGAGCGCGCCATGCAGGTGCTCGACGACGGGCGCGCCGTCGTGCAGCGATACGGGATCGACGACGGCGACGCCATCGCGGTCGGGCTGTCGTGCGGCGGGGAGGTGGACGTGCTGATCGAGCGCTTCGAGGCCGACCCGGCGTGGTCGGCGGTGCGGCGGGCCGTCGCCGAGCGGCGCGCCGCCGCGCTCTGCGTGGCGCTCTCCCCGGACCGGCTACGCGGCCGTCACCTCGCCGTGCTCGAAGCCGGGGCGAACACCGGGTCGATCGACCCCGCGCTCGACGCCGCCGTGGCCGATGCAGCGCGGGGCCTGCTCGCGGACGGCGGTCCCTGCAGCGTCGATGTCGATTCCGGGGCCGGGCCGGTGCGTGTCTTCGTCGAGGCGATCGCGCCCCCGCCGCGGCTCTTCGTCGTCGGCGCCACCCACAGCGCGATCGCGCTCACCCGGATGGCCCGCGAGCTGGGCTTCGAGGTGTCGGTCATCGACCCGCGCACGCCCTTCGCGACCCGCGAGCGCTTTCCCCACGCCGACCACCTGGTGCTCGAATGGCCGGATGCCGCCCTCGACGCAGTGGACCTCGATTCCCGCTGTCACGTACTCACGCTCAGCCACGACATGAAGTTCGACGTGCCCGCCCTGGCGCGGGCGCTGCGCTCCGAAGTTCGCTACATCGGAGCGCTCGGCAGCCGCAGGACACACGCGCGGCGGCTCGAGCGACTGCGCGAGCTCGGCTTCGACGAGCGCGATTTCGAGCGCATCCACACGCCGATCGGGCTGGACATCGGAGCGCGCACGCCCGAGGAGATCGCGCTGGCGATCCTCGCCGAGATCGTGGCGGTGCGCCGCGGGCGCGCCGGCGGACCGCTCCGCGAGCGGCCGGGGCGCATCCAGGACGCGCCGGACGAGTCGAATGCCTAGCCGAGGCCAGCCACACGAAGAAGAGGTCCATCCGCGGACGCGCGACGACGCAAAGGCCGCCCGGCTGCGGGTCGGGGCGGTCGTGCTGGCGGCCGGACGCTCCACCCGAATGGGTCGACCCAAGACGATGCTCATGCTCGATGACAGGACACTGCTCGAACACGCCGTCGACCGGGCGCTTGCCTCGCGGGCGGACGAGGTGGTCGTGGTCGTGCGCGGCGCCGAGCTCGATGCGCATCGGTCGAGCGCGAGTGCCGGCGTGCGCTACGCCGCGGGGGCAGACAGCGACTCTGGCCTGAGCGGCTCGCTGCGGCTGGGGCTCGCCGCGCTGTCGCCCGAAGTCGACGCGGCCGCGATCCTGCTGGGCGACCAGCCGGTCCTCGACGCTGGGCTGATCGACGAAGTCGTCGCCGAGGCCGAGCGCACCGGCGGCCCCGCGACCCGGCCGGTATACGTCCACGCGGGCACCCGCACACCCGGCCATCCCTTCGTGCTCGCGCGCCGGGCGTTCGCCGGGGCCGCACGCCTCACCGGCGACGAAGGCGCGCGCGCCCTCTTCCGCGACGCCCCCTCGGCGATCCACGAGATCGAGATCGATTCACCCCCGCCTCCGGACGTAGACACGCCCGAGGACTACGAGCAGCTCGTGACGGACCACGCAGCGGACCGCCGCTGCTGACGCGAAAGGAACACCGAGTTGGCCATCGAAATCACGGAGAAGATGACCGTCGAGTCACCGCTCGACGCCGCGTGGCGATTCATCACCGACCCCGACCGGGTGGTGACCTGCATGCCCGGCGCCGAGCTCGTCGAGCAGCTCGACGACAAGACCTACGTGGGCAAGGTGAAGGTGAAGCTCGGCGCGATCACGACGTCGTACAAGGGCGAGGTGATCTTCGCCTCGGTCGACGAGATCACGCGGACCATGCAGCTCACCGGCGAGGGCCGCGAGACCGGCGGCGGCACCGCGAAGGGAACCCTCGACGTGCGGCTCGTCGAGGTCGAGAACGGCACCGAGATGGTCTTCGACATACACGTCGACCTGACCGGCAAGGTGATGCAGATGGGCCGGGGCATGATCAAGGGCGTGTCCACGCAGCTCTTCAAGCAGTTCGCGACGTCCGCCCGGGAGCAGATCCAGGTCGCGGGCGAGACGCCGGCCGGCGAAGCGCTGCCGGCGCCGGCTCGCGAGGGCTCGGACGAAGCGCTCGCGGTCGGCGGACTGGTGTGGCGCACGATCTGGCAGGGGATCGTGAACTTCTTCAAGCGACTGTTCGGCGGCGGCGCGAGCTGAGGGTCCGCCCGGGTCCGGATCGATCCTACTCGCGACGGGAGGAGCAGCATGGCGGCAGGGGCACTCGAAGGCATCCGCGTGATCGAGCTGGGCGATCGCGTCTCGGCGCCGTACTGCGCGAAGCTCTTCGCCGACTACGGGGCGGACGTCGTCAAGGTCGAGCCGCCCGGCGGCGACGTCGCCCGCAGCTGGGGCCCGTTTCCGAAGGACGCGCCCGACCCCGAGGCGAGCGGGCTCTTCCACTTCCTCAACACCAACAAGCGCAGCGTCGTGCTCGACCTCGAGTCCGAGGCCGACCGGGAGCGCTTCCGCGCCCTGATCGACGACGCGGACGTGCTGATCGAGAACCAGCGGCCCGAGTGGCTGCGCGAGCGCGGGCTCGACTGGGCGTCGCTGTCCGCCCGCAATCCCGGCCTGGTGATGATCTCGGTCACGCCCTTCGGCCAGACCGGCCCCTACGCGGCCTGGAACGGCTCGGACCTCAACGCCTACCACCTCACCGGCGCCAGCAGCCGCTACTGCGGGCGCCCCGGCGAGATGCCGCTCGAGCACGGCACCTTCGCGGCGGACTTCTTCGGGGCGATCGCAGGCGCCGCCTGGGGGCTCGCCGCGACGCTCGGGCGCGAGAACGCAGGCGGCGGCCAGCACGTCGACGCGTCGTGCGCCGAGGCGATCGCCGCCACCTTCACGGGCGGCCAGAACATCGGCGGCTACGCGCAGGACGGGCGCTACGACAAGCGCACCGGCGTCGGCATGCCGCTCGCCGCGCCGGCCAGCATCGTGCCCTGCAAGGACGGGCACGTCTGGATGCTCGCCCTCGAGCCCGGCCAATGGAACGGGCTGCGCGAGGTGATGGGCGATCCCGAGTGGGCGCAGCTCGAGATGTTCCAGGACATGTTCAGCCGCGGTGAGAACGCCGATCTCATCTACGCGATGGTCACCGAGTGGGCGGCCGAGCACGAGAAGATGGACATCATGGACCGCTGCCAGGCGGCCGGTTGTCCGATCACCGCCGTCTTCACCATGAAGGAGGCCGCCGAGCACCCCCACCTGAACGAGCGCGGCTACCTGATCGAGCTCGAGGACGACGAGCTCGGCCGCTTCCGCACCCTGGGTGCGCCCTTCAAGCTCTCCGAGACGCCCGGTGGGCCCGAGCGCCCTGCGCCGCGGCTCGGCGCCCACCAGAGCGAGGTGCTCGGGGCAGGCTCGACGCGCGAGCGGTCGCCGTACGCGGCAACCGACCCGAAGCTTCCGCTCTCGGGCGTGCGCGTCGCGAACTTCGGCTGGGTCTGGGCCGGCCCGGTCACCGGGCAGACCCTCGCCTTCCTCGGGGCCGACGTGTACAAGGTCGAGTCCTACGCGCGCGTCGACATGACGCGGACGCTGCCCCCGTTCGCCGGCGGCGAGCGCGACCCCAATCGCAGCCTCTCCAACAACGCCTGCTGGGCGGGCAACGGCAGCGTCAGCCTCAACCTCAAGACCGAGGAAGCGAGACAGCTCGCCCTCGACCTGATCGCCGAGTGTGACGTGGTGGTCGAAAACTTCGGGCCCGGCGTGATGGAGCGCCTCGGGCTCGGCTACGAGGAGCTCAAGCGGGTCAAGCCGGACATCATCATGTTCTCGATGCCGGCGGCCGGCCTCTGGGGTCCGCTGAAGGACGTGCGCACCTATGGCCTGAGCCTCACCAGCACGACCGGCCTCGACAGTCTCGTCGGCTACGCGGAGGGCGACCTGGTCCCCGTCGAGAACGCCTACTCGGACCCCTACAACGGCATCTTCGGCGCCTACGCGATCCTCACCGCCCTCGCCCACCGCCGGCGCACGGGCCAGGGACAGCAGATCGACTTCTCGCAGCAGGAGGCCGTGATGCAGATGGTCGGCCCGGCCTTCATGGACTTCTCGTTGAACGGGCGCATCGCGGGGCCGCTCGGCAACCAGCACCCGCTCGCCGCCGCGGCGCCGCACGGCGTCTTTCCGTGCGCGGGCGACGACCGCTGGATCAGCATCGCGGTCGAGCACGACGACGAGTGGCGCGCCCTGGTCTCGGCGATGGGCGACCCCGAGTGGGCGCGCGCGTCGGGCCTCGACACGCGCGAAGGCCGGCTCGCCGACATCGAGAGCCTGCACGCCCGGCTCGCCGAGTGGACCGCGGGCTTCGACGACCGCGCCCTCGCCGACACCCTGCAAGCCGCCGGCGTCGCCGCGGCGCCGGTGCTGACCATCGCCGACCTGCTCGAGGACCCCCACTACAGGGCGCGCGAGACCTTCATCGAGGTCGACCATCCGCTCGGCTACCGCGAGACGATCTACGGCGCCTACGTGAAACTGAGCCGAACGCCGGCCGTCGTGCGTCCGGGCCCCTGGATCGGTCAGGACAACGACCACGTCTTCCGCGATCTGCTCGGCCTCGACGAAGAGCGCTACGAAGCGCTCAAGCAAGCGCAGGTGATCTACTAGAACGCGCGCGAGAAGGCGGCACCCGAATGGACGAGAAAGACTCCATCATCGAGCGGATCCAGGGGTACCGGGCCCGGATCGCCCGCGCGCCGGGCACCTGGCCGGCGAAGCGCGAGCTCGCGGCGGCGGTGCGCGAGCTGATGGACTGCCTGTGCGCCACGGACGCCTCCGAGGAGGAGCTGCTCGCAATCGCCGAGCAGGTGCGCGCAAGCGCCCGGCGCTTCAGCGGTCAGCCGCGCATGAGCGAGCTGCCCGGCGTCGCCGAGGGCTCGCTCGCCGGCGGCATGGAGATGTTCATGGATCGCAGCCCCATCGTCGGGCTGTCGAATCCCATCGCCCCACCCGTCACCCTGGACCCCGACCACGACGCCCAGGTCGTGAACGGCACGGTCACCTTCGGCAACGCCTTCGAGGGTGCGCCGGGCTGCGCGCACGGCGGGTTCGTGGCGGCGGTCTTCGACGAGGCGCTCGGTCTCGCCTGCGTGTTCTCGGGCCGGCCGGGCATGACCGGCGAGATCACGATCCGCTACCGGCGCCCCACGCCGATCCACGTACCGCTGCGGATCGAGGCGCGGTTCGACCGCCAGGAGGGCCGCAAGATCTACAACAGCGGCCGACTCTTCGCGGGCGACCAGCTCGTCGCCGAGTCGCACGGCGTGTTCATCTCGATTTCGCGCGACAAGTTCGCCGAGCTGCGTAGCGCCCAGCGCGATCGGGAAGGCCGGCCCGACTGATCGGGCGCTGCCGCCGCTGAAACCGACGAGACCTCGCGGAAATCCGCGCCCCTCGGGGCACGAGACGGCAGGCTTGTCAGGGCTCGCCGCGCACGCTAATCAGAATACGATTCTGATTCTGTTCTAGCAGCACGCCCCTTCCCCCAGCTCCGCCCCACGCCGAGTCCGCCATGCCCGACGAACGTCCGCCCGCCCCGCCCGCCGAGCAGCTCGAGAGCGTTGCCGCCCCCAAGCAGGCACGCAGCGAGCGCACCCTGCGGCGCATCCTCGACGCCGCCGAGGAGCTGATCCGCGAGAAGGGCCTCGTCGGCGTCTCGGTGCCGGACATCGTGGCCCACGCCGGCTCGTCGGTGGGCGGCTTCTACGCGCGCTTCAAGGACAAGAACGAGCTGCTCCGCGCCATCGAGGAGCGCTTCTTCAATCGCATGCGCGACCGCGTCGAGGGAGTCGCCGAGCCGAGCCGCTGGGCCGGCCTCGACCTGACCGGCCTCGCGCGCCTACTGATCCACGAGCTCGTGCAGACCTGCAACCGCGAGCGACCGCTCATCGAGGCGATTCTCTACCGCGCCGCCCACGACCCGGGCATCCGCGACGACGGTCTGCGCTTCCGGCGCGGCGTCTCGGCCCGCGTCGGCAAGCTGCTGATGCTGCGCGCCGACGAGATCCGCCACCCCGAGCCGGCGTTAGCCATCGATCTCGGCATCCAGGCCGCCTTCGCGGTGATGCTGCAGCACGTGGTCTTCGGCGCCACGGTGGCCGGTGGCCGCACGCTCGGCGACGCCGCACTCGAGACCGAGCTGACCCGCATCTTCCTCGGCTATCTCGGCATCGCGCCCCAGCCTTCACCCGCCTGATCGGCCGCCGCGCCCCGGCGACAGACCCAAACGACGGGAGCACCCACCCGATGGACTACACGCAGAACAACCCCATCCCCGTACCGGCCAGCGGCGCCTTCGCGTCGGTGCGCAGCACCATCGATACGATCTTCGACTGGCAGTACGCGCTGGAGCGGCAGGACCTCCTGCGTCTGTTCGAGAAGGGCAAGGCGCTGAACTGGAATGCCAGCGATCTCGACTGGTCGACCGACGTCAGCATCGAGAAGCTGATGCGCGACCGCACGCAGGCGGGCGTCGGGCAGATGATGGCCAACGTCATGAACCCGCCCAAGCAGCTCGACGACGATGCGCTCGTGAAGCTGCAGCTGCACATGAACTCCTTCATGCTGAGCCAGTTCCTTCACGGCGAGCAGGGCGCGCTGGTCGCCACCGCCAAGATCGTCCAGACCACGCCGCTCGAGGAATCGAAGTTCTACGCGGCCAGCCAGGTGATGGACGAGGCCCGCCACGTCGAGGTCTACCACCGCTACCTGACCGAGAAGCTCGGCCTCTCGTACCCGATCGTGCCCAGCCTGCAGTCGCTGCTCGACGACATCGTGACCGACAGCCGCTGGGACGTGACCTTCCTCGGCATGCAGATCATGGTGGAGGGGCTGGCGCTCGCGGCCTTCGGGATGATGCGTCTCATGATGACGGGCGAGCCGCTCATCCAGGACATCACCACGCGCATCATTGCCGACGAGTCGCGACACGTCGCCTTCGGGGTGCTCACGCTGGCCGACCTCTACACCGAGCAGATGAGCGAAGGCGAGCTGCGCGAGCGCGAGGAGTTCGTCATCGAGGCCACGCACCTGCTGCGCGAGCGGCTGCTGATGACGCCGGTCTTCGAGCGGCTCGGCTGGGACGCGAAGCTGTGGACCGACTGGTCGCAGCAAACCCCCTTCATGAAGGGTTTCCGGCAGATGACCTTCTCGAAGATCGTCCCCAACCTGAAGCGCCTCGGCCTGCTGACCCCGCGCGTGCGCGACGCCTACGCGAAGTGGGACCTGCTGCGCTTCGAGCACCTGGAGGACTCGGTCGAGCAGGCCGAGCCCCAGCCGCCCGAAGAACTCGTGCAGCTGCTGATGCAGTTCTTCCAGGAGAACGTGGGGGCGCCCGCCGAGGCCTGAGGTCCGGGCCGGCGGGGGATGTCGCTTCGCTCACTCGAACGCCGCGTCCTCTGCCAGCTTCGCACCGAGCGGCTGCTCGGGCAGCGGCTCGACCAGAAAGAAAGGCCGCTCGAAGACGCTGCGGTCGCCGTTCGGCGCCCAGGTCGAGCCGAAGTTGTCGAAGGGCATACCGTCGACGATGCCCTGGGCGAGGTGGGGCGAGTAGCTGTTGTTGTGGATGACGTCGCCCGGCCCCACCTCGTGAAGCTCGCCGTCGACGCCGTAGACGACGGGCCCGCTCATCATGTAGTAGAACTCGGGCACCAGATGGCTGTGCTCGACGTAGTACGAGCGCGGCCCCCAGGTCGTCTCGGAGATGTTGTAGTCCCAACGCCCATCCGGGCGAACCGCACGGAAGATCGCCTTGTGGCGGACGACCTCGACCAACCGCTCGATGATGCCGCCCATCCGGTCCATGTCCTTCGAGAAGAAGAAGCCGGCCTTCCGCAGGGTCTCCTTGCTGAGCCACTCGACCTCGCTCTCGTGGCCCCAGCGCGGGACGGCCGGGTACGGGTCGCGCCCCGACCCGAGCGCGTCGCGGTGATCGGCGAGCGCCGCGCTGGCAGCCGCGGCGGCCGACCCCGGCGCTGGAGCGGCTGCGGCCGACGCCGGGGGGGCGACCGGATCGGAGCGATGGACCGCACCCCAGAACAGATAGTCGTCGGGCATGTCCGACTGCGCGGGCTGCAGGTGCATGTTGGCGCCGGTCAGGTAGTAGCCGGCGTCGATGTACGCCTGATCGCCGCCCGGCGCCCAGCGGATCCAGAGCAAGCGCAGCGGCTCGTCGCCGAGCGCCTGCAGCCGACGCACGTCGTAGGGGTCGAGCTTGGCCGTGGTGCCCGGAGTGGCGGTGCGGGTCTCTCCCTCGACCGTGATCTCTCCCCGCCCGCCGGTCACGATCAGCACACCCGGCGAGCCGCCGGCGTGGGAGGGCAGCACGGCCTCCGGCCCCAGCATCAGCTCGACGATCTTCACGTCCGGATGACCGAAGGCGAGACGCGCCCCGACGGCGGCCTCCAGCGCGTCCGCGCGCTCGCGATGCTCGGCGCGGGCAGCCGCCCAGTCGAAGGGCAGGAACTCTTCGAGATCCCCCCAAGATCGATCGCGCGCCAGATGGACGGCCTGGTAGCGGGGGAGCGGCGGCGGCAGCTCCGCATCGGCCATGTCCCGCACGCGGCGAGCGCGGAAGTCCGCGTAGACGGCGCCGAAGGGATCGCTCGGATCGTCGAGGTCCCAGTAGACCGCCGGGTCGACGGCCGCGGGCGGGTTCGCGACGAGGTCCAACGTCGTCGCGGTCTCGGAGGCATCGGGCGACGCGGCCGTACGACACGCCAGAGTCATGGCGACGGCGCCGAGTGCCGTCCATTGCGATCTTCTCATGTTTGCTCCCGTGCGAGGGCCCGGATCGAGTGGGGTGGCCAGCGGTTCTTCCAGGGTCGCGCACCCTCCAGCTCGAACGCCAGCTCGAGCAGCGTGCGATCGTCTCCGGGCCGGGCCGAGAAGTGCGCGCCGAGGGGCAGCCCCTCGGTGGTCCAGTGCAGCGGCACGCTCATCGCCGGCGCGCCGGTCGCGTTGGCGACGGCCGTGTAGGCCATGAAGGAGCGGATCGAGTCGGCCTGGTCGTCGAACGAGCCGTTCGGGTCGTAGACGTCGATCGCCGGCTGCACGATCGGCTGCACCGGTGAGAGCAGCACGTCGTAGTCGGCCATGTAGCTCAGCCAGGCCGACTCGACCTTGCCGAAGTAGCGCTTCGCGCTCTCCAGCGCGTCGGGCGGAAGACCGCTCGCCCGGCGCGCGAAGCTCATGGTGAAGGGCGAGAGCAACGAGGTGCGCTCGAAGGGCTGGCCGGTGATCTGCTCGACCGCTGCGACGAGCACCGGCATGCGCGACAGGAAGACCGACTCGAGGTACTGCCAGAAGACGTCGCCGTCGATCGGAAGCGGCGGCGCCTCGACCACCCGGTGCCCGAGCCCGGCGCAGAGCCGGCGCGCGTCAGCGAGCGCCGCGGACTGCGCGGCGTCGGGCCTCTCCCCCCGCACCCCGCTCGACGACACGCCGATGCGAAGCCTTCGCACGGCGGCGCCCCGAACGACGCCGATCGGCGCGTAGCGGGCGCCCTGCCCCCGGTCCTCGCTGACCGCGAGCAGGTTCGCGCTGTCCCGAACAGTGCGCGAGATGCCGTGATGATGCTTGATGAGATCGTGCCGGCCGTCGACCTCACCCGGCAGCGTTCGCCCACGCGACGGCTTGAAGCCAAAGACGCCGCAATACGAAGACGGCAAGCGGATCGAGCCCGCACCGTCCGTCGCATGGGCGAGCGGCACGTAGCCGGCAGCCACGGCGGCGGCGGACCCGCCACTCGAGCCGGCCGGCGTCCGATCGAGACGCCACGGGTTCGCGGTCGCGCCGAAGCGCCGGCTCACGGTCGCGGGGATCGTTCCGAACTCCGGCACGCTCGTGACCGCCACGACGTTCAGGCCGCTCGCCACAAGCGCCTTCACGTATGCGGGCGACGACTTCGGGACTCGCGTGAGGCGCTCGTCGGCGCCGTTCGTGCGCGGCAGGCCCTCGACGTCGACCATGTCCTTGACGAGGAACGGCACGCCGGCGAACGGCCCGGTCGCGGACGCCTTCCGGGCCCGCTCGCGCGCGCGGTCGAAGGCGCGCGTCGTCAGCGCGTTGATCGACCCTTCGAGCGCCTCGATGCGAGCGATCACGAGATCGACCAGCTCGAGAGGCGTCACCTCGCCGCTTCGCACGCTCTCGGCCATGCCGGTGGCGTCGACGTCGAGCCAGCCGTCGAGCGGCCGCACGCGTCCGGAGCTGCCGGAAGCGGCCCAGGGTGACAGGCAGGCAGAGAGCGCGGCCCCGGTCCCCAGCCTGAGCAGTGTTCGTCGGCTCAGCTGCTGGGGCAAGCCGTCCTCCATCGCAAGAGCCGTCACGGGTAGGGGCTTCACCCTCACCGTCGGCCGCGCAGGGGCCGTCCGATCATTGCACGAAGTCGCCGTCCGGCACCAGTAGCAGCGACGGCGACTCGCACCCCTCCTCTCCCCAGCGCGCCTTGTAGGAGGACTGGCCGCCGAGATCGTAGGTCGCAGCCTCCAGCTCACACAGCCAGCGCAGCATCTCGAGCTGCAGCACGTTGCCGAGGCCGAGCTGGCGCACCGTCTCGTCGAAGCTGAACTGCAGGCCCCGAAAGTGGCGGCCGACCAGACCGCCGTACAGATAACCCACGAGCCGGCCCGCCTGCTTGGCGAGCAGCACCCGCAGCTCGCCGGCCTGCGCCAACCGCGGCAGCATGCCGGCGTAGAAGCTTTGCATCGGCTCGCTGTCGGCTCCCCGCCCGGCCAGCCCCTTCCAGCTGCGCGACTCGAGGGACAGGATCTCGGCGTACAGGGCCGAGAGTTCGTCGGGATCGGGATCGGTCACACGGTGAAGCTCGATGCCCGCCGACTCGCTGCGTCGGCGCGCGGCGCGGAGGTTGCGTCGAAACGCACGGCTGCGGCCGGCCAGCCAGGCCTCGAGGCCTCCCTCGAGCGAGGCGACGTAGCGGGTGGTCGGGTCGAGCGACCGGCCGCCGAAGCGCCCGGCCAGCGGTCTGACGAGGTCTCGCAGGCGTTCACGAGCTGCTGGCAGACCGAGCAGCAGCACGGGACGCGGCCGCTCGCGAAGCGATGCAGCCAGCAGCGCCGCCGCGCCGGGCCCGATCAGCGGAGACCCGAAGCCCCACATGTTCTCGAGGGGCTCGAGCATTCCCGGCGCGCCCAGGCGCCGGGACTCGGCGAGGACGACGAGCGCAGCGTCGGCGCGCGCGAGCCAGAGTGAACGCTCCGGCTCGAAGGCGTCGTGGAAGCTGAGCTGCCAGGCGCTCCCCGCGCAGAACGGGTCGACCCCGGCGTCGGCCGCGACGAGCGTATCCCACTCGGCAGCGATGGATTCGAGCTCGGCACGCGTGACGGGCTGCATGGGGCCCTGCAGTTTCGCGCAGCGCCTCGCGTTCGTCGCGTCCTCGGAGGGCGCGGCC
>CAZETS010000088.1:0-17602 GCA_964515335.1 uncultured Spirochaetaceae bacterium | reverse complement strand
GGGAAGAGCCCTCGGACGCGAAAGGGACGGGGAAGGGCAAGGGGAAGGCGAGGGCCAGGGCGAAGGCGAGGGCGAGGGCGAGGGCGAGGGCGAGGGCGAGGGCGAGGGCGAGGGCGAGGGCGAAGGCGAAGAGGAAGGCGACGGGGACGGAGACAGGGAGGCACGATGGGGCGATCGAGTCCATCTGCCAGACGCTGGTCGCGATCGCCAGCGTGGCGCTCGTCGGCCTTGCCTCCGCGGCCATCCACGCCGCTTGATGCGGCGCTCCGCTGAAGGCTCTTTATATCCGCTGAAGGCTGCTCTCTATATCCGCTGAAGGCTCTCGATCCGCTGAAGGCTCTCTATATCCGCTGAAGGCTCTTTGTCCGCTGAAGGCTCTCGATCCGCTGAAGGCTCTTCGTCCGCTGAAGGCTCTCTCCGCTGAAGGCTCTTCAATCCGCTGAAGGCTCTCTCCGGTCCATGCTTCCCCCTACCCTCTCGGGCATGGACCGGGCGAGAGCCGGCGGACAGCCGGAACAGCGAGGCGAGCGAGGAGAGCGAGGCGAGCGAGGAGAGCCGGTTGCGGCGGGGGCAGCCGCCACGCAGTGGCTGGTGGACGGCTACAACGTGATCCAGGTGGTGCTGCTCGGCGGCGAGGATCGCGACGGCTGGTGGAGGGCCCCGGCGAGGCAGAAGCTGATCGACCGTGCCCGCGAGCTGCCGCCCGAGCGGGGGCGGATCTGGCTGGTCTTCGACGGCTCCGATCCGGCGGCGCCCGTCGACGAGGCTTCCCCCGGACCTCACCTCGTCTTCGCGCCCTCCGCCGACGAGTGGATCGCGCGACGCGTGCGGGCAACCGCTCCCCACACGACCGTCGTCGTCACCGCCGACCGTCGCCTCGCCGGGCGCTGCAGACACGCCGGCGCGCGGGTCGTCGCGCCGAGTGAGTTCATCGCGGCCTGCCGGGCGACGGACGAGGCGCACGAGCAATCGACCACGGGCGACTGAGCGAAGTGGCGATCAGCGCTCGCTCGCGGTCACGACCAGCGCGCGAAGCCCCTCGGCGAGGTCGACGCGGGGCGTCCAGCCGATGCGCTCGCAAGTGGCGGCAATCGACGAGTCCCGGCGGTGGACGACGCCCTCCGCCGCACGGGGCTGCGCGATCCGATCGCTCGAGATCATGTCCGCGATCGCCTTGGCGCTGTGCGTCCGACCGGTGCCGACGTTCAGCACGGCGCCCGAAACGGGCGAACGGTACGCACACAGATTGGCCCGTACGACGTCCGAGACGTGAACGAACTCTCGATCCCGGGCGTCTTCGCGATCGACGGTGAGCGGCTCGCCCGCGCGGTGCTGCTCGATGAATCGTGCGATCACGCCCGCATACGGACCGCTCGCCGGCTGGCCGCTGCCGTACACGTCGGCGTAGCGCAGGCTCACGGTCGGCAGGCCGTACAGCCGCGTGAACATGGTGCAGAGCTGCTCGCCGACCAGCTTCGAGAGCGCGTAGGGGGTGAGGCATTCGCTCGGCAGGTCGGGCGCGTGCGGCGGCGCCTGACCTCCGTAGGCGGTTCGCGACGCGCTGTACACGAGCTTGCGTACGTTTCCGTCCCGCGCCGCGAGCAGCAGGTTCTGGGTGCCCTGGGCGTTGCCGCTCATGAACCATTCGACGGGCTCGACGGGCCTGGGCGGGTCGATGGCCGCGGCGAGGTGGAACACGCCGTCGATGCCCTCACAGGCCTCCCGGCACAACTCGGCGTCGAGCACCGATCCCGGGATCCACTCGCCGCCGTCGGGCAGGTCGTCCGGCTCGCCGCGGGACAGATCGTCGACGATGCGGACGAAATGGCCCCCTTCGAGGAGCGTGCGGGTCAGGTGGCGTCCGATGAAGCCGGCTCCACCCGTGACGAGATACCGCTCCCTGGTCGCCATTGCGCCCGCTGCGCCCCCGTTGTCCGACCGGCCCGCTCCACCCTCCACCGGAGCGCGGGCGATCGCCCCCCCTGACCCATCGGGCACAGACCCGATCGTTTGAAGGCAAAACTTCCCGAAGACGGGCGGGTGGTCTGGGCGTCCGGCGTGGCACGGAACCCGGTCAGCGCCGCAGGTCGTCGCGATTCGCGCAGTAGGGCGGCAACTCTCCGTCGAACACCGCGAGAACGTTGGCGATGGCGAGATCCGCCATGCGCAGGCGCGTGCTGCGGGTGGCACTGCCGATGTGGGGCGTCAGGACCACGTTCGGCAGGCCGACCAGCGGATGGTCGGCACCGATGGGCTCGTCGGCGAAGACGTCGAGCCCCGCCCCGCCAAGCCGCCCCGCGGCGAGCGCCGCCACCAGGTCGGCCTCGCGCACGATGTCGCCGCGCGCCGTGTTGATCAGCACGGCGTCGCGCTTCATGTGCGCGATGGCAGCGGCGTCGATCAGGCCGCGGGTCTCGGGCGTCGAGGCCACGTGGAGGCTGACGACGTCCGACTCGGCGAGCAGCTCGTCGAGCGAAACGCCCTTCACGCCGGGCACGCGGCGCCCGCTTCGCGACCAACCGAGCAGCCGCATCCCGAAGGCCGCCGCCCGCGCGGCGACGGCCTGCCCGATGGCTCCGAGCCCGACGATGCCGAGTGTCGCACCCGCCAGATCGCGGCCCAGGTAGCCGTCGAGTGTCCAGCGACGCTCGGACGTCCAGGAACCTGACCGCACGTCACCGTCCGCCTCGACGAGTCGGCGCGACACGGCGAGCAGTAGCGCGATCGTCAACTCGGCGGTGGTCTCGGTGAGCACCCCTGGGGTGTAACCGACGGGAATGCCGCGTGCGCTTGCCGCGACCACGTCGACGTGATCGAGGCCGACCGACACGCTCGAAATCACCCGCAGCGAGTCGCCCGCCTCGATGACCGACGCGTCGATCCGATCGGTGAGCAGGCAGACGAGCGCATCGGCGCCCCGCACGGCTTCGCACAACTCTTCAGGGGTGGGACGATGGGGCGAGCCCCACACCGCGCAGTCGGCGCGGGCACGCAGCGGGGCGAGGGGATCGCGGCCGGCGGCAGCCAGCGACTGCATGGCGTCGCTCACGAAGACCCGCGGTCGCTCGGTCACTTCAGCTGCCTCCGTTGCCCCGCTCGAGGCGCCGCGTCGGCGCCACAGCGCCTCGACGGGTCGTAGTCGACTCGCCTTGACCGGCGGGGGGTATCCCATACCGTTGCTGGCTCGGCGTGCCCCCCAACCTGCGGGCCGCCCCCATTCGCGCCCGCGTCCGCACAGCGCCCCCGCGTGGCGCGAGCAGGGCCGGTGCGTGGGACCCCCGCGAAGCGAGGGTCGGCGACCGAAGCCCAACGAGGCCGGAAGCGGGCCGACGCCGCCGATCCAGCCGAGGAGCAGCAGCGAGCGATGGCCGACGACCAGCAGCAGAAGTCCGCAACTCTCCGCTTCGCCGAATGGGTCGTTCGCTGGCGATTCCCGATCCTCGTCCTGCTGATCGTCTCCACGGCGTTCTTCTTCTTCCCCATCCTCAACGCGGCGCTGCTGCAGTTCGACAAGGGATGGCCCGAGCTGCCGTCCATCAACGTCGACACGCGGGCGCGCGACCAGTGGCCCGACCACCCGTTCATCCGCGCCCAGGACAAGTTCGCCAACAAATTCGGCGGGTCGTCCGAGGTGGCGATCGCCGTGGTAGTGGAAGAGGGCACGATCTTCACGCCGGAGATCATCGCCAAGATCAACCGCATCACCCAGCGCCTCGACGGACGCGGCTACGACAGCAAGAGCGACGAGCGCGACGAGCTGCGCGACCAGCTCGAAGAGCAGGGCCTGCCCGGCTCGCGCATCCAGCGCCTACTCGACGCCGCGTACCCGCCCTACCCCGTCAATCACTATCAGATCCGCTCGGTCACGGCGAACAACACCCGCGTCGTACAGGTCGAGGCCGCGGGCGACATCGAGACGACCGTCTTGATGAAGCGCGTGCCGAAGACCCAGGAGGATGCCGACGAGATCGGCGAACGCGTGCGGCAGAACCCGCCGTTCATCTACGGGCGGCTGGTGTCCCTCGACCAGCAGGGCGCGCTGATCACCGCCGGCTTCGTGACCGACCGCCTCGCGAATCGCGAGACCTTCATGGCGGTCTTCGACCACGTGCAGCAGATCAAGAAGGACGAGGAGACGGACCAGGTCAAGGTCTACGTCTCGGGCTACCCGATCCTCGTCGGATGGATCCTGAGACACGCCTTCGAGATCACTCTGTTCCTCGTGCTGACGGTCGTGATGATCTTCGTGCTGCTCTGGGCGTACTTCCGCCGCTGGCACGGCGTCCTCATACCGGCGGTGGCCGCGCTCGCGACCGCGATCTGGGGGCTCGGATTCACCGGGTGGGTGGGCATCACCTTCGACCCACTCATCCTCGTGATCCCCACGATCATCACCGCCCGGGCCGTCTCGCACACGGTGCAGATGGCCGAGCGCTTCTTCGAGGACTACGAGATCCTCCTGCCGGCGCTGAACGATCCCGAGAAGGCGAAGATCGAGGCCGCCACCGTCGCGATGAGCGAGCTCATCGTACCCGGCACGCTGGGCATCGTGACCGACGTCGCGGGCCTGCTCGTCATCCTGGTGACGTCGATCCCACAGATGCGCGACCTCGGCATCTTCGGCGCCTTCTGGGTGTCCTCGATCATCATCACGGTCGAGATCCTCCACCCGGTGCTGATCTGCTACCTGCCGGCGCCCGCCGAGCACGAGCACTTCCTGCCCGCCTTCATGGTGCGCTTCACGCGCTTCCTCGGCGACATCACCACGCACCCGCGCATCAAGTACGTGATCACCGGCGGAACCGTCGTCCTGCTCGCCGTCTCGACCTACATCACGCTGATGTACTCGCAGGTCGGTGAGGCGAAACCGGGGACACCACTGCTCTTCCCCGACCACGAGTGGAACGTCGCGACGGCCGAGATCGCCAAACGCTTTGGCGGCGTCGACTCGTTCGTGGTGTTCCTCGAGGGTGACAAGGACCGGGCCAGCGGCGACTCCGTGCCGATCAACCGCATGGCCGAGTTCGAGCGCTGGATGGGCAGCTACTCGGATCTCGGTGCGACGATCTCGATCGTCCCGATCCTGCGCGCCGCCTGGGCGATGAACCACTACGGCGACCCGAAGTGGAGCTTCGTTTCGGACGACCAGGCGACCGTGCGCCAGCAGATCTACCAGATGCGCACCAACGGCGCCCCCGGCGCGATGGACCCGTACCTCACGCCCGAGGGCAAGGACGCCAACATCGCGTTCTTCTATCGCGACCACAAGGGAACGACGATCCGCCGCACCGTGATCGCCGCGGAGGAGTTCATCCGCCGCAACCCGATCGGCGAGGTGATCGTGCGGCTCCACAAGGACCGCGCCAGCCCCGAAGACGGCTTCTTCAGCAGCCCGTCCCTGCTCGACAAGCTCTATTACATGCTCGGCCCGCTGCTGCCGGACCGGCACCACACGCTGACCGTGCAGATCCGCAACGACGACGGCACCTACACGTCCCAGGAGGTCAACGAGTTCGCCAGCGTCGACGATCTGCCCGATTGGATCGAGGAGTTCCGCGAGTACGCGATCGAGGACTACGTCGATCGTCGTGACATGGCCGAAATCGAAGAGGAGAGCTTCACCTGGCCGGAGAGCCTCGCCGAGTGGGAGTTCGAAGACATCGACTACTGGTGGGAGAACGACGAGTACGGCATCCGCGCCGTCGGCCTCAACACCAAGGACCTGATCGTCGAGGACCTGAAGGCCGTCGAGGGCATCCCGGCCTACCAGCAGACCAATTCGTGGACGCGCGGCGTGCAGTTCGTGATGGCCGGCGGCCTGATGGGCATCCTGGCCGCGATCGACGACGAGGTCGAGCGCAGCCACGTCGCCAACATCGTGCTGATCTTCCTGGTGATCTTCACCCTGCACTCGATCACCTACCAGTCGGTGCCGAGCGGACTGATCATCACCATCCAGATCGCGACCGCGACGATGCTCTCCCTGGCCTACATGGCGCTCGCCGGCATGGGCCTGAACATCAACACGCTGCCCGTGCAGTCGGTCGGCGTCGGCATCGGGGTCGACTACGCGATCTACATCGTCGACCGCATCCGCCACGAGGTGACCGACACCGCCGACATCGACGAAGCCGTCAGAAGAGCCGTCCGCACCACCGGCATGGCGGTGTCGTTCACGGCGAGCACCATCGTCGGCGGCATCATCCTCTGGACCCTGTCGAACCTGCGCTTCCAGGCCGACATGGCAAAGATGCTCTGCATCCTGATGGTCATCAACATGTTCGGCGCCCTGACGGTCGTCCCGGCCTTCTACTCCGTCTTCCGGCCGAAGGTCGCCACCGCCCTTCTCACCGAGGACCAGCTCGAGGCCATCCGCCGCCAGAAGGAAATGGAACGCCGCAAGGGTCTCCGAGACGAAGACTGACCCGGGGCCCTACGCGATCTCCGGGCGCATGCCCCGGCCCGACGCCTAGGCGAGCCCCTGAGCGATGTCGTAGTACTCGAGGATGCGAGATGCGTTCTCTTCGACGGCCTTGCCGGTGATGTCGATCGACCGCCACCCGTTGCGCCGGAACATCCGCCTGGCCCGCTCCACCTCGGTCGTCACCTCTTCGATGTCCGTGTAGGCCGTCCGCGGGGAGGCCCGAATCGCGCGCAGTCGCGCCTGGCGAATCGTCGTCAGCGACTGCGGGTCGATCAGCAGCCCGAACACCTTGCGCTTGTCGAGCTCGAAGAGCTCCTTCGGCGGATCGACCGTCGGCACCAAAGGCACGTTGCCCGTCTTGTAGCCGCGCTGGGCGAGGTACATGCTGAGCGGCGTCTTCGACGTGCGGGACACGCCCGTCAGCACGATGTCGGCCTGGTACAGGGTGTGGACGTTGGCGCCGTCGTCGTGGTGGACCGCGAACTCGACCGCCTCGATGCGAGAGAAGTAGTCGTCCCCGATGCCGTGGAGCAGCCCCGGCTGGTGGCTCGGCTCCGAGTGCAGCCGCTGGGCGATCTTGGAAATCAGCGGGCCGAGCAGGTCGACGGTCGTGACCGACCGGGCGTTGGCCTCGGTCTGGAGGGCGTCGATCACCTCGCCGTCGACCACGCTGAAGACCACCAGGGCCCCGGTCTCCGCGGCCAGCCCGATCACCCGCCGCGCCTCCGACGGGTGCCGGATCTCGGGAAAGACGCGCAGCCGCCACGGTGTGCCGAACTGCAGCATCGAGGCGCGCACCGCGGCGCCGGCCGTATCGCCCGTGCCGTCCGACACGACGTAGACCTGAGCGATGGCTGCTTCGGATTCGGACACGCGGCCAGCGTAGCCCACGCGCGCGCCCGGCCGTCGGGCTCCGTTGACGCCCGCCCCCCGCGCCGGCATTGTTTCGCACCGATGGCCTACGCACCCGCCGAAATCGAGCCCCGCTGGCAGAGCTGGTGGCTCGAGCACGAAACCTTTCGCGCCGAGATCGATCCCGATCGGCCGAAGTACTACGTGCTCGACATGTTCCCGTACCCGTCGGGCGACGGCCTGCACGTCGGCCATCCCGAGGGCTACACGGCCACCGACATTCTCGCGCGCTACAAGCGCATGCGCGGCTTCAACGTGCTGCACCCGATGGGCTGGGACGCCTTCGGGCTGCCCGCCGAGCAGTACGCGATCAAGACGGGCACGCACCCCCGCATCACCACCCAGCGCAACATCGAGAACTTCAAGCGCCAGATCCAGTCGCTCGGATTCAGCTACGACTGGTCGCGCGAGATCGACACGACCTCGCCCGAGTACGCGCGCTGGACGCAGTGGATCTTTCGCAAGCTCTACGAGCGCGGCCTCGCCTACCAGGCCGAGGTGCCCGTCAACTGGTGCCCCGAGCTCGGCACGGTGCTCGCCAACGAGGAGGTGATCGACGGCAAGAGCGAGGTCGGTTCGCATCCGGTCGTGCGGCTCCCGATGGTGCAGTGGATGCTGCGCATCACCGACTACGCGGAGCGCCTGCTCGCCGACCTCGAGGATCTGGACTGGCCCGAGCCGATCAAGAAGATGCAGCGCGAGTGGATCGGCCGCTCCGAGGGCGCGCGGGTCCGCTTTGCGGTCGAAGGACACGAGGGGGAGTCGATCGAAGTCTTCACGACCCGCCCGGACACGCTCTTCGGCGCCACCTACATGGTGCTCGCCCCGGAGCACCCGCTGGTCGACCGCCTCACCACCGACGCGCATCGCGAGACGGTCCGCGCCTACGTGGACCGCGCCGCGCGCCGCAGCGAGCGGGCGCGCATGGCCGACGCCGAGGAGAAGACCGGCGTCTTCACGGGCGGTCGCGCTCTGAACCCCGTGAACGGCGAGCCGATCCCGATCTGGATCGCCGACTACGTGCTCGCGGGCTACGGGACCGGCGCCATCATGGCCGTCCCGGGCCACGACGAGCGCGACTGGGCGTTCGCCCGCAGCCACGACCTGCCCATCGTCGAGGTGGTGACGGGCGGCGACGTCTCGGAGGCGGCCTTCGCCGGCGAGGGCACGGCCACCCGATCGGGCTTCCTCGACGGCCTGCCCACCGCCGAGGCGAAGCAGAAGATGAACGCCTGGCTCGAAGAGCAGGACGTCGGCGAGGCCGCGATCACCTACAAGCTTCGCGACTGGCTGTTCAGCCGTCAGCGCTACTGGGGCGAGCCGTTCCCCGTGCTGCACCTCGAGGACGGCGGTGTCGCGCTCGTCCCCGAGTCCGACCTGCCGCTGACCCTGCCCGAGCTCGATGACTACCGCCCCACCGGCGAAGACTTCGAGGCGCCGCTCGCGCGCGTAAAGGACTGGATCGAGACCAGCGACCCGGAGACCGGAAGACCCGCACGCCGCGATGCCAATACCATGCCCCAGTGGGCCGGCAGCTGCTGGTACTTCCTGCGCTTCGTCGATCCGCACAACACCGAGGCGCCCTGGTCGCAGGAGGCCGAGCGCTACTGGATGCCCGTCGACCTCTACGTCGGCGGAGCCGAGCACGCCGTGCTGCACCTGCTCTACGCGCGCTTCTGGCACAAGGTCTTCTACGACCTGGGGCTCGCGCATACCAAGGAGCCGTTCCAGAAGCTCGTCAACCAGGGGATGATCCTGGGCGAGAGCTTCCGATACTGGGACGACAACCTCGCCGACGACGCGAAGGCCTCGCCCCGCCGCTACGCGTTCGATCAGGTCACCCAGACCGAGGACGGTCCGGTCGCCGCCGACGACGGCACGCCCCTCAAGACGCGCTGGCTGAACACCGGCGACGTCGTCGTCGACACCGAGAGCGGCGCCGCCCATGCCAAGAACCACCCCGACGTCGCGCTCGAGCGCGTGGTCGAGAAGATGTCCAAGAGCCGTGGCAACGTCGTCAACCCCGACGACGTCGTCGTCGAGTACGGGGCCGATTCGATGCGGCTCTACGAGATGTTCATCGGGCCGCTCGAAAAGGCGGCGCCGTGGTCGACCGAGGGCATCCAGGGAATCTTCCGCTTCCTGCAGCGCGTCTGGCGGCTGCTCGTCGACGAGAGCGCCGAGGGCGAGCCGCTGCGCGACCTGGCCGACGGCGGGGGCACGCCCGAGCAGGCCCGACTCACCGCCCGCACGATCTCCGGCGTCACCGAAGACCTCGAGGGCATGCGCTTCAACACGGCCATCGCGAAGCTCATGGTCTTCGTGCGCGACATCGCGAAGGACGGCCCGCTACCGCGCACCAGCGCCGAGACGCTGGTGCTGCTGCTCTCGCCGATGGCCCCGCACATCGGCGAAGAGCTGTGGCGCCGGCTCGGCCACGACGACACGCTCGCCTACGAGCCGTGGCCCATCGCCGACACGAGCCTGCTCGTCGACGAGGAGATCACGATCGTCCTGCAGGTAAACGGCAAGAAGCGCGACCAGCTGCGCGTACCCAAGGACGCGTCGAAGGATCAGATCGAGGCGCTCGCGCTCGAGTCCGAGCGCGTGCAGAGCCACCTCGGCGGGCGCGATCCCAAGAAGGTGATCGTCGTGCCGGGGCGACTCGTCAACGTGGTCGGCTGAGCGGGCGGCCGGGTGACCGGCTGCGGAGGATGGCGAATGTCGCGTCGAGGGCGGGCGGGCGCGTGCCTCGCCTCGATCGGGACGCTGCTGCTGCTCGGCGGCGCCGAGGCGGTGCGCGCCGAAACGCGGGCCACCGCCGCCACGGCGCCGGCAGCCTCGCGAGCCGCCAGCGACCGCAATCCGCGCGACACCGCCGACTTTCGCGCAAGCGCCGCCCGCACGGCGATCGCCGGCGTGGCGCTCGCGGTCTTCGCCTGGGGGCTGCATCCGAGCGCGCGGCAACCGCACCTGCGGCGCCTCCGGGCGGCGCTGCTGGTGGCGCTGGCCCTGGCGGCGTTCGCGTCGTACTACCAGTTCTTCCGGCTGTCGCGGCCGGACGGCTTCGCGAGTCCCGACAACTTCCACTACTACGTGGGGTCGAAGTACTTCGCCGAGCTCGGCTACTTCGGCCTCTACGAGTGCAGCATCACGGCCCTCGCCGAGCGGGGCGTGCGCGTGCCGGGCGGCGCCTCGCCGCATGTCCGCGACCTCCGCTCGATGGAACTCCGGCCGGCCGGCCTGGTGCGCCGGCAGGGCGCAGACTGCCCGGACCGCTTCTCGCCCGAGCGCTGGCGGGCGTTCTCGCGCGACGTCGGCTGGTTCGTCGAGAAGTGGCCCCCCCACCTGCGCAACGCGGTCTGGGCGGATCACGGCTATCACCCGACTCCCGTCTGGACGCTGATCGGCGGCGCCACCGCCGGGCTGGCCTCCACCGACAGCCCGGGCGCGATGCGCGTGCTGGTGCGCGCCGACCGCGTGCTGGTCCTGCTCACCCTCGCCCTCGTGACCTGGGCGTTCGGCTGGGAGGTCGGCTGCCTCGCCGCCGTGCTCTGGGGCACCGGGCACCTCTGGCGCTACACCTGGGTGGGCGACGCGTTCCTTCGGCACCTGTGGTGGGCTGCGAGCTTCCTCGGGCTCTGCGCCCTGCGCCGCGGCGCCACCGCGACGGGCGGAGGAGCGCTGGCCGCGGCGACGGCGCTGCGCATCTTTCCGGGCGCGTTCGGCTTCGCGTACCTCGCCGGCTGGGGGCGCAGGGCGCTGCGCGGCCACGCGAACGCGACCGAGCTGCTGCGGTTCACCGCTGGAGCCACCGCCGCGGCGGTCGTCCTGCTCGGCCTCGCGCTGGCCGCGATCGGGCAGGGACTCGCCCCGATCGACGAGTTCGCCGCCAAGATCGGCGAGTTCGCGAGCGTGGCCGCAACCAACAAGATGGGTGTCGGCGTGCTCGCCGATCGGCTCCTGCCCGAGTCCCCGGCCGCCGCCACGGCGATGCGCGCAATCGTGGCGATCGCCTTCGGCGCACTCTTCTGGCGAGCACTGCGCGAAGCGCTTCCCTGGGAGGCCGCGGCCCTCGGCTTCGCGGTGATTCCGTTCGTCACCGACCCGACCAACTACTACTACTCGTTCTTCGCAATGGGCGCGCCGCTCGCCGCGCGGCGGCCGCTCGTCGGTGTCGCGCTGCTCGCGACGGCCCTCGCCTGGGGGATCAACGGGCTCGTCCTCTACCGCAGCTACGCCGAGTTCCCGGCGGCCTCGGCGATCGCCGTCGTGGGGGCCGCCTCCGTGGCGTGGGCGATGGCGGCCGGCTCGCCCGGCGACGCGGCCGCTCAGGAGGATCGCGCGTCGACGACCTCGCGCAGCCAGCCGCCGATGTCCTTGTGATCGAGCAGTCCGGCTCCGCGCAGGCGGGCCGCCGAGATGTGGTGCACCTCGCGCGCCGACGCGCACGCGAGCGCTCGACGGGCGTCCTCGGCGACGACACGATGATCGAGCGCCCGCACGATCTCCTTCACGACGGGGACCGCCGCCGGCACGACCGACAGCTCGCCGATGCCGAGGCCCACCAGAATCGGCACCGCCAGCGGACTGCTCGCCATCTCGCCGCACACCGAGATCGGAATGCCGGCCCGGTCGGCCGCCCGGACACTGCGATCGATCAAGCTGAGCACCGACGGATTCAGCGAGTCGTAGAGGTGGGCGACCCGCTCGTTGCCGCGGTCGACGGCGAGGGTGTACTGGGTGAGGTCGTTGGTCCCGATGCTGAAGAAGTCGGACTCGGCGGCGAGCGAGTCGGCGGCGATTGCGGCCGCGGGCACCTCGATCATCACGCCCACCGGGAGTTCGGCGTCGTAGGGCTCGCCCTCGCGGTCGAAGTGCGCCCGCGTTTCGTCGATGACCGCCTTGGCCTCCCGCAGCTCCTCGACGCTCGAGATCATCGGCAGCAGCAGCTTCACGTTGCGCCGCGCACTCGTCTTCAGGATGGCGCGGAGCTGGGTGCGGAAGGCGCGCCGGTTCTCGAGGCTCAGCCGGATCGAGCGCAGCCCGAGCTGCGGGTTTTCCTCGTCCACGCAGCCGACGTTCGGGATGCCCTTGTCGCCGCCGAGATCGAGCGTGCGGATGGTGACCGAGCGCGGTGACATCTGCTCGACGGCGCGTCCGTAGAGCTGCACCTGCTCCTCTTCGCTCGGATAGCCGCGGTGCACGAGCGCGAGCAGCTCGGTGCGGAACAGCCCGATGCCCTCGGCGCCGTGCTGCTCGGCGTGTCGCAGGTCGTTCAGCAGGCCCACGTTCGCCGACAGCATCACGTGCCGCCCGTCGCGGGTCTCCGACGGACGGCCGCGCATCGCGTCGAGGTGTTCGACGGCGACCTCGTACATGTGCTGCGCCTGCTCGTAGTAGCGCAGCAGCGAGTCGTCGGGCGCGAGGTAGACCCGCCCGGTGGTGCCGTCCACGATGCACGACTCGCCTTGACGCGCCTCACCCATGATGCCGGTCACACCGGTCACCGCTGGAATCTCGAGGGTGCGCGCGAAGATCGCGCCGTGAGAAGTCGAGCCGCCGTGCTCGGACACGATGGCGGACACGTTGTCGACCTCGAGACGCGCGAACAGCCCCGCCATCACCTGGTCGACGACCACCACGGCGCCCGGCGGCATCGGAGAGTGCTGCGAGCGCACCCCGAGCAGCTTCTCCATGATTCGCTGCCCGACGTCGATGATGTCGACCCCGCGCTCGCGGAAGTAGTCGTCCTCGATCTGTTCGAACGTCCGGCGATACGAGTCGAGCACGCTGCGAAGCGCGTCGAGTGCGTTGCCGTCGCTTGCGACGCTCTGCTCGAGGTTCCGCACGAAGCCCTTGTCCTCGAGGATCTGGATCTGGGTGTGGAAGACGGCCGCGAACTCCGGGCCGAAGCGCTCTCCGACGGTCTCGCGGCTCTCCTCGATCTCGCGCCGCGCCTCGGCGAGCGCCGCCATCAGATCGGCCCGCTCCCCTTCGACGCCGCCGCGGGGCGCGTAGTCGATGCGGTCGAGGTCGACCGGATCCTCCATCCGGTAGACGGGACCGATCGCGACACCGCGCGAGGTCGGAATGCCCTGCAGCTCGACGTTCGCCTCGGGGCGGGCGGCCGGATGATCGCGGGCCGCCGAGACTCCCGACTCGGCCAGCGCCGACGCGACCTCGGCGCGGCGCTCGGGCGTGCCGGTCATCAGCGCCAACAGCTGCGCGTTCATCACCACCGGCGCCAGCAGCTGTGCGCAGGTCTGCAGCAGATCGATGTCTTCGCGATCGTAGTCGCGGCGGCCGGCGTTCTGAATGACGAGCACGCCGATCGTCGAGCCCTGGACGAGCAGCGGCGCCGCCAGCAGCGACTCGTACCGATCCTCGCCGGTCTCGGGGATGTACTTGAAGCGCGGGTGGCTGCGGGCCTCTTCGGCGGCGATCGGCTCGCCGAGCTCGGCGACCGCACCGACGAGCCCCTCCCCCATCCCGAGCTGCACCGTGCTCACGGCGCTTGGGTCGAGACCGATGGTTGCCGATAGGGTCAGCGTGCGGAGGTCGGCGTCGGTCAGGTAGATCGAGCAGACGTCAGCGTCGAGACGCTTGGCGACCAGGTCCGCGACGTTCGCGAGGGTCTCCTGGAGATCGTGCGATCGGGAGACGACCTCGGCGACGTCCGCGAGAATGCTGATGCGGTCGGGAATGGCAACCTCCGTGGGCGGGCCCGGGCCCGCCCAAAGGTCGCCTCAGCGTAGCATTCGCCGATTACTGAGACTGCGGGGGCAGCCAGGTACGGCGCTTCCGCGGGGGAAACACCAGATCCTTGTCCTCGAAGCCCATGCCGAGCGCGAGCAGGATCTTGCGCTTGGTGTCCATGCGGCAGTTCATGCCCTTCTCGACGCTGTGGATGGTGCGCAGCGCCACCTTCGCCTTGCGGGCGAGCTGGGCCTGGGTCATCAGCTTGTTTTCGCGAAGCTCCCGCACGCGGTTGACCATCATCGGCATGCGCTCTTCAAAGTCACCCATTCCGTTCACTCCTGGCCTTCCTTCCTGCTTGCAGCTGCTCCGGGAGTCACTCCCGGAGTGCAATTCACGAGACGCTCCAGGTTTCGGAAGAACAGCCGATTTCTTGAGAAAAAGTGGGCTCTTGGGACACCAAGCCACGGCTTGCCCGCAGGCCGACGGATGACACCGGAAAAACGGCGGACGACCGCTCGATTGGGTCGCAGAAACGCGTCCTCACGATGCTTCACTGACACATGATTAGGGTTCGGGAACCGGCAACTGCGGACGCGCTTCCGTCGCGACGCACGTCCTGCATGAGCCGTCTACCACCCGTCCGCAAATAGGGGATAGGGGAAAGAAGCTTGCGTCGCCGGCTGCAAGCATCGCTGCTCTTCGTCTGCTTCACGGCCTCCGCGATCGGCGGCTACGTGGTATCGGACCGCCTCGGCTCGGAGACGCTGCGGCTCGAGGCGCAGCGCCAGCTCGGCGAGCTCATGCAAGGATCCGTTCGCATTGCACGAGCTCGCGTGGTGCTGCGAGGGGGCCTGTTCCTCGAGGGCGAGCGCGTCGGCGTCTACCCCAGCGAGACATCTCCCCACCAACCGGCGCTGTTCGCGTCGACGGTCTCCGCCGAGCTCCACGTGCCCTCGCTGCTGATCGGACGCTTCCGGCTGAATACCCTGGTGCTCGACGACGCTGTGCTCGAGATCCATCGAGCGCCGGACGGCCGCTTGACGCCACCGCCCTTCCAGCGGCTTGCCGACCGGCAGGGCGCCGGCCCTTCGTCCGACCTGGAGCGCTCCCTCGACTGGGTCCATGCCTTCGAGGCGGTCACGCGTGGACTGCTCGAATCGCCCGTCGTCGCGCGCCGGGTCGAGGTGCGCCGCGGCCGCATCAGATTCGTCGATCGCATGGTTGCGGGCCCGGACGCGCCGATCACGCTCGCCCTCTACCGCGTCAACGGACGGCTCCTACACCACTGGCTCTCGGGCGAGGCGGAGCTCACGCTTGGCGCCGCGCTCTTCGGCGGCGGGGGCCGGCCGGTTCAGCTGCGAGCGGAGGGGTGGCAGCGCGGTGGCAACAGGATGCGTCTGGCGCTCGCAGCCGACGGGCTCCCGCTCGCGATGCTCGCCCCCTACCTGCTGCCGAGCGACGCGCCGAACACCCTCGGCGGCCTGCTCGGCGGCGAGGTCGCCTACGAGACCCGAGCCGAACAGCACGGCACCGTGCGCCTCCGGGCGCACGCCGAGGACTTCGCGACCACCATCGACGTGCGCGACGGCCACTACGAGATCGAGCGCCCCGGCGTCGCCCTCGATGCCGCGTTGGAGATCCACCCCGGCCGCGTCCGTCTCGACGCAGGGCGCATCGACGCCGAGGGCATCGCCTTCACGCTCGGCGGCGCCATCGAGCGACCGCTCGGCCCCGCCTCGCGCGCACGGCTCGAGATCGATGTCGACGGGCTCGAACTCGCCGAGGTGCGCGAGATCGCGAGGTCGCTGCCCGACGCCGACGGGGTGGCGCTCGAGCACCTGCTCGCGCGGGTCGACGAGGGCCGCGTCGACCACATCGGCGCCCGCGGCACGGCCCGAATCGACGAATGGGGCGATCTCTTCGTCGGCGAGGCCGAGCGGCTGCCGCGTGGCTTCGTGCTCGTCACGGCCGTCTCCGAAGTCGTCGCGCGCGCCAACGAGCACGACCGCTTGTCCGGACTGGAGGCACGCATCGTGCTGTCGGGCGACCGCATCGAGCTGCGCGACGCCCGCGGCGAGTGGAACGAGGAGCCGCTGCCCCGCTTCTCCCTTTCGGTGGAGGGCGTCTCGCGCCTCTTCGCCGCGCCCGAGTGGGCGCGGCCTCTCGCGCCGGAGGCCGCTGCGCTTCCCGGGCTCTCGCCGCTGTTCGCGATCCTCGAGAGCGACGCGGACGGCGGCGATCCCGCCACCCGGGCCGAGCTCGTCGTCGACCGGCTCGCGCACCCCTTGCTGCGCTGGCCCGTCACCGGAACACGCGTGGTGGTCGACGACGCGGAACCCGGCCTGCACGTGCTCTTCGAGGGCGGGCGCTGGGCCGGAGCGCCGTTCGAGGGCGAGGCGCTCTGGCGCGACGGACCCGACGAGTCGCTGCGCATCGACCTGCACGTGCATCCGTGGGACGGCGCATCGCGAGACGGGGTCTTCGGCTCGGTGGCAGGCGGTGTCGCGTCGACGAGCTGGGCAAGCGGGCGCTTCAGGATGGACGCCGTTCGCGACGGACCGCTGCCACTCAGTGATGTAACCGGAGGCTTCGAGCTCAGCGGCTCCACGCTCTCGCTCCACGAGATCCGCGGCGACCTCGATCCAAACGGCGCGCTGCGGGCCGACGTCGAGCTGCGGCTGGATCACCCCGAGCAGGTCGGCACGACGTTCGCGTTCGACATCGTGGAGGGGGACGTCGATCGGCTCGGTCGCTCGTTCGGCCTTGCCGCCGGTCAAGCAACCGGACGCGTGGGGCTCTCCGGTCGCCTCGAAGGCGATCTTCGCCCGCAGACGCCGCTGCTCGCCTCGCTGTCCGGCGACGCGCGCCTGGTCGCCCGCCAAGGCGAGATCCGGCGCGACGAGCTGCCGCTGATGCTGGCGCTCGCCCAGGCGAGCGCCGGCTACAACGAGCACTCCGAGCGCGATGCCGTCGCGTACGACGCCATCGAGGCGAGCTTCGTGATCGAGGACGGTCGTGTGTCGACCGACGACTTCGAGCTGGACGGACCGCTTCGGGTGTACGGATCGGGCAGCGTCGATGTCGTCCGGCCGCCCCACGAGATGGTTGCGGTCGTCGGCCTCTTCCTCTTTCGCAGCGCGGGACACATCATGGAGACGATCCCCCTCGTCAAGGCGGTCCTGCCCGGATCCGAGCGGGGTCTCGTCGGCGCGTACTACCAGGTCAGCGGGCCGGCCGGCGAGCCGCAGGTCGACGCGCTCGCCGGTCGATCCCTCGCCGAGGACCTGCCCGACCTGCTGGCGGTGCCCTACCGGTTGCTGCGCGCCATCCTGGGCGCCGCCGCCGGCCGCGAGCCGCCCCAGGCGCCGGCGAGGCGCGCGGACCAATAGGCGGCCCGACGCGGCACGCCACGCACCACCTTCACCCGCACGGCACCTCATGACGTGAACGGTGGATCGAGGATTGTGCCTGGCATGATTTCTGCTTGATCTCGGTTCATGGCAAGAAATCGATCGGGACGCACACGCTTCTTCTGCCCCAACCCGGACTGTGATTCCAGAGCCG
>CAZETS010000087.1:0-18464 GCA_964515335.1 uncultured Spirochaetaceae bacterium | reverse complement strand
AGCGGCGGCGAGGACCAGCCGCGGGGCTCGCTCTGCCAGGTGAGTGGCACGATTCTCGTGGGCACGTCCTACTCCTTCCAGTACTCCGCCACCAGCGGCGACGGCGTCGCCACGCTGGTGAGCCACAGCTGGTGGATCGCCCGGGTGGCGCCGACGTGCAGCAGCCGCCGTGCCGCGGCGGTGTCCGGGAACTGCGCGGCGTCCACGTCGACGAGGATCACGTAGTCGAATTCGAGCCCCTTGACCTGGCCGATCTCCGTGACCTCCACGCCGGACGAGAAGCTGAAGTCCTGATCGTGCACCCGCCGCAGCCGAGGCAGCTCACAGCGCTCGAGGCCCGCATGGTACGTGGCGCTGATCGCCGGTGTCGGCGTGAGGACGGCCACCGAAGCCAGCGGCTCGGCCCGCGTCAGCTCGCGCAGGGCGTCGGCCAGGAAGGCCACGCAGGCGCCGCGGTCGGTGAAGCGGAACAGCTCGACGGGCGGGCCGTCGCGCGGCGTCTCCGGGGCGTCTCCGTCTTCGAGCAGATCGCCGAGCACGCGGCGCGAGAACTCGACGATCGGGCGCGTCGAGCGGTAGCTGATGCGCAGCGTGTCGATTTCGGTGCCCGGTATGCCGAGGTAGCGAAAGAACTCGGACCAGGACGTGAATCCGCTGTTCTGCACGACGTGCTGCTGGGTGTCGCCGGCCAGCGTGATGCTCGCCTCGCGACCCATGCAACCGAGCAGCACCTGGATCTCGGTTGGCGAGAAGTCCTGCACTTCGTCGACGACGAGATGACGCATGCGGATCGGCCGCTTGCCGCCGGACGTCAGGGGACCGACGCGCAGCTGCCAGGCGCGCAGCAACAGCGCGTCGTCCTCGGGGTCGAGCTCGGCGTCGACGCTCTCGTCGCCGCCCAGCCAGGCGAAGACGTCCTCGAGCCGGACGCGGTGCCAGTCGGCGAAGCGCCGGATCTCATCCTGCGAGAACGCCCCCGGCGCCAGCTTCGCGCAGGCCTCCTCGAGCAGCTCGGCGTCGCGCAGCACCGCCGCCCAGTCGTCGATCGCGGCGCCCCGCACGCGCCCGCTCCGCACGCGCTCGACGCGCATCTCGAGGGCCGCCGCGCACGCGGGGTGCAGCTTGAGGCGCTGCACGACCGCGGGCGTGTCCTCGCGCTGCGCGGCCGGCAGCCGCGGGAAGTGGCGGCGGCGCTCGGCGAGCGCCCACTCGCGATAGGTCACGATGTGCACGCGATCGAGGCCGAGCGAGGGCAGCACGTGGCCGACGAAGCGTTGCAGCGCCCGGGAGAAGACCACCACCATCGTCTCGGGTCCATCGATCGCCGGATCGTCGAAGGCGAGGTACGCGACGCGGTGCAGCGCCACGGTGGTCTTGCCCGAGCCGGCGGCTCCGCGAACCACCAGGAAGCCCGGGCCCGAGTGAGTGATCAGCTCGAACTGGCTCGGGTCGATCAGCGCAGTGATCTCGGGCAGGCGCTTGTCAGCGCGGATCTCGACCCCGTCGTGGGTGGTGCCGAGGCGGCGGGACCCGCCCGCTTCGAGGTCGAAGGCGCGCAGCGCCCTGCCCTCGCCCCCCGAGAGGCGCGGCGCCGAAGAGGCCAGGCACCGCCAGCCGTCGGGTGCAGCCGGATCGTGGGCGAAGTCGCCCTCGGGCGCCTGCACGCGCTCGAGCACGCCCCCGCGGATTCGCACCAGGCGCCGCGCAGCGACCTCGCCGATGCGCTCTCGGCCGGCGATCTCCTCGTCGTAATCGTCGCCCTGGCGATAGCCGTAGAAGATCTTGGAGATGGGGGCGTCGCGCCAATCGACGATGCGCACGCCGCCCTGGATGCAGGTCGCGCGGCCGAGGCAGAGGTCGCGCTCCCGATCGTTCTCGCGCAGACGCAGGTGCGCGAAGTACGGACACGCTGGATCGACGCGCGGCCCGTTGCCGCTGCTGCGCAGCTGACTCAGCACGGCGGACTGGTGGTGGTACTGCTCGCTCAGCGCCGAGATGTCCTTGGCCTCGTCGCCCGAGAGGATCACCGAGCGCAGCCGCTCGAGCTCGCGGACGATCGGCTCCTCGGAAGCGGTGCGCGCCTGCGGGAGGTCGGCCAGCAGAGCCGACACGCGAGCCAGCAGATCCAACTCTTCGGACACCACGCGATCGGGCAAGATGACTCCGCGAATCCGGATTTCGGGGAGTCCTCCTTTATAAACGAGATCCGGACGCTTGCACAGACTGTTGTGCGGGGGCGCGGGCTCGCTCGCCGGCGAGCTGGTGATTCGTGTCACACCACCCCGCGGCGGGACGACCGCCACGAGTCCGAGACGGCGTTTCGAAATCAATTCAATCGAGCGTGGTCGCTCGCCGGGGTCGACCGGTGAGGTTGATGCCGACCTCCTCGTTGCCGTCGATGGGCAGCCAGCCGATCTCCCAGCCGAGCTGCTCCGCGACGTAGCGCGCCTCGAGATAGACCTCGAAGCTGTCGTTCCAGACGTAGAAGCGCAGGTAGTGACCCCCGCGATCGATTTCCGACAGGCTCTGGACGAGTTCGGATCCGGGGCGCGCCAGCTCCACCAGCGTCTCGCCATGCCCGACGTCGCTCCACAGGATGTCGGCCAGGATGTCTCCCGAGCGCTCCCGGAATCCCCAGTAGAAATTGCCGCTTCCGATGCGTTTCTTCGCGAAGAGGTTGCGAAGCCAGGGGACGTCGTCGCGGGCCGGTCGTCGGTCGACCCCGAGGGCGTCCTCGATGCCTCGGGACAGCATGGCGTTCATGCCCGCGTAGTCGAGCAGCGAGCAACGCCCGTAGCGGCACAGCACCGGAACCTGCCGCGCCCCGCGCGGCGGCGTTCGCGGATCGGGAAGCCGCGCGATCTTCGGTCGCGTCTCGGCCGGCACGCTCGCGATCAGCGCCTCGAGGCCAGCCAGCCGACTGCGCCGCTCGGCCACCTCGCTGGCGAGCCGCTCGAGCTCGGATCGGCGCTGGCGGATGCGTTCGGCCACCTCCTGCTCGGCAGCGCCCGCGAGATCGTCCCGGCCCGCCAGCCCCTCCAGCTCTTCGAGGTGGGGAGCGATCTCCTCGAGGAGCCAGCCCACACGCCTGGCGCTCGACGCGTAGGCGTCGAGCTCGCCCTCCGCGGCGACCACCGCCGTGGCCACTGCCTCCGCGCTCGCCGAGGCGGCCGAGACGTCCTCCGCCGAGACCTCGCTGCGATCGAGGTCGTAGCGGCTCGCGATCCGATCGACGGCCTCCCCGACCGAGAGCTGGGTGACGGCGACGAGCACGACGAGGATGCCGACCACGTTCGCCATGGTGTCGAGCAGCGAGTCGAGATTCTGCTCCTGTGCGCGGACCGCCATGCCCCGCCTCAGGTCCCGTCCGACAGGCGGCGGAGATCGAGCGGGCCGTTACCCGGAAGCGGCAGCTCGGCCGAGCGCACGAGCGCGGCGTCGGCGAGCGCACGCGCGCGCTGGCAGGTGTCGACTCCATCCGGCCGGATCAGGAAGATCACGATCGAGCGCGGTGTGTTGCGGATGTAGCGGAGGAGTCTCGGCAGCTTGTCGCCCCGGTGCAGCTCGACCCGCGCGATGCGACGCGACTGCTGATCACCCGTGTCGTAGTACTCGAGATAGTCGGCGCCGCACTCCATCAGGAACGGCCGCCACTCGCGACCGACGCCGCTCGGTTCGATGATGATGGAGGCCGCGTCGCGGATCTCGCGCCGCTCGGCGAAGGTGCGCTCGTCGCGCGCCACGCGCTCGTCGAGGTCGCTGCGCGTCCGCAGCAACTCGGTCCGCTGCGCGTCGAGGTCCTGCGCGGCCTTCGCCAGGTCGACCAGGGCCGTCAGCTCCTCGAGGGAGATCTGCGGCGACAGGCCGAGAGCCGTCAATCGCTCGCCGATGTCCTCGGCCCGCTCGGCCTCGGTCCGCGCCTCGCGAAGCTGTGCCTGCAGGCTCTCGAGGCGGGCCTCACCGGCCGCCACCACTTCGCGCAGATTCCGAAGCTGCTCGGCGAGCCGGATCCAATCGACCGACGAGCCGCCGAGCCGACCGACCGCGATCGCGGCGAGGATCAGCGTGAGCGTTCCGATCACGCACGCCAGCACGCTCAGGAACGGAAAGAGCTGTACCGCGAGGTCGTCGCGGCGGCGGCGCCGCGCCATCGCTCAGCCCTTCCCGCCGCTCTGCCGGTCGAGCGCAGCCAGCAGCCGGGTGGCCAGGCGGTCGGCGACCCGCGCGACGACGGCCTCGGCCTCGCCGTCGGCCCCGCGTCCGGACGCCCCGTCTTCGAGGCGCGCAACCAGATGCCGCTGGCAGTACTCGTCGACCCGGGCGAGGAAGTCCTCCTCGGCCTTCTGCAACGAGCTGGTCGGGAACATGATGAAGATGCTCATCACCAGGGCGAGCAGCGTCGTGTCGAATGCGATGCCGAGCCCCGAGGTGACCGCGCCGATCGAGTCCTTCATGACGTCGAGATCCGACGCCGCCGCGACCGACTCCGAGAATCCGCCAACGGACTGCCCGATGCCGATCACCGTGCCGATGAAGCCGAGGATCGGAATGGCCCAGATGAAGACGCGCAGCATCGTGAAGCTCGACTCCACCGCCGCCTCGTCGCGGTCGGCCTGCATGCGCAGCTGCTCGACGGCCTCGCGCACGTCGGCGCGAGCGCGGAAATGCTCCAGGGAGCGCCCGATACGCTGCGCCAGAAAGCCGTCGGCCAGGTCGGCCGGCAGTCCGCCGAGATGGCTCACGAAGGCGGGCGCCGTCGCCGGGGTGACCTGCTCGGCGATCGACGCGGGCAGCAGGTCGAGCGCGAAGACCCGCGACTGGGCGCGCAGCCGACGGTACTTCCAGGCGAGCAACACGCCGGCCCAGATCGACAGGAAGCTGATCACATACGGCACCCAACCCCGGGCGCCGAAGATCGCCCCGAAGGCCGTGTCGCCGAGCGGCCCGACCACACCCGCATAGAAGACCGCCGTGAGGGCGAGCGAGGCGAGGCCGGTGGGCGCGAGCGGCGCGTCCGCGCGGGCCGATCGCACCTCCAGCGGAGCCCCGCCCACCACCTCCGGCGCAGGTCGCCGAGCGTCGTCACGCGCCGGCGCCAGGAAGGAGCGATCACACTCCGGGCAGTCGACCGGATCCCCGGCCCGAGCCGCAGCGCAGCGGACGGACTCGCCGCAATGGGGACAGCGAACGGACTCGGCCAACGGAACGCTCTCCCCTCGACTGAACGGGACTCGATTCGTGACGACCGCCACCGACGGCGCTCGGACCGATTCGCGGGTGCGCGGGCAAGGTTAGGGGCTCGCCGGCGCCCTGCTAGCCTCGGGTGATGGCGGAGAGCGGTCCGGGCGGCGGGTCGGAGACGGCGCACGGACTGCTCGGCCTGCCGGGGTCCGCGTCGCCCGATGCGCTGATCGGCGCGTACTGGCGCCTGCGCGGCCACATCGAGGCGCGCGCCGCCACCACGCCCGACCCGGCGCTGCGCGCCGCACGGCGGAGCGAGCTCGAGCGACTCCACGCGGCGCTCGTCGCGACACCGGGGCTCGACACGTCGGGGGTGCCCGCACCCGGAGCGCCGCCGGGCCGCCGCGCGGGATGGCCCCGCTGGATCCGAACCCTCGCCGCGGTGGCGGTCTTCGCCGCCCTGCTGCTGGCCGCCGGTCTTCTCCTCACCCCGGAGCCCCCGGAGCCGCTCGCCGAAACGGCCGCCGATGCGGCGACGCTCACGGTCGCCGCCGACCCGCCGAGCGCGATCCTCGAGGTGACCACGGGCGACGACGAGCGCGTCGTCCTCGAGGCGCCGGCTGACGGCACGCCGCGATCACTGCCGGCCGGCCGTTACGCCCTCGAGGTGGTCCACCCCGACTGCCCCGACGCCTGGAGCCAGGCCATCGAGCTCGGCGTCGGAGAAGCCAGGCGCTACGCGCCGACGGTCTGCCGCGCAGAGGGCTCGCTGGTGGTCCGGGCGAACACCGAAGACGACCGGCTGGTCATCGACGGCATCGACGTGGGGGCGACCGGTGCCAGCTCGCATCCACTGCGCACGGGACGCCACCAGCTGCGTGTCGAGAAGGCCGGCTTCGAACCGTGGACCGCCGAGGTGCTGATCGAACCCGATCGCGAGATCACCCTCAACGCCGAACTCGTCGCCCGCTCGGATGCACCGCCGTCCCCGGCCGCCGCAGGCGCTCAACCGGCCGCAGGCGCTCCACCCGCCGCAGGCGCTCCACCGGCCGCAGGCTCTCCACCCGCCGCAGGCGCCCCGGCGCCCGCGCCGGACGAGACGCCCGAGACCCGCGAATCGGCGGCGGGCCTGGTCGGCGCCGGGGCCGACGAGCAGCCGCTGCCGCTGCGCACCGGCAAGGGCGGGTCGAAGTCCTGGCACGACGCCGTGGTCCACGATCTGGTCAGCCGCTACGACCGTGACCGCAGCGGCACGCTCGACAGCGTCGCCGAGGTCCAGTCGATCCCCTGCGAGACCTGGCGCGCGATCGAGCAGTCCTACGAGACCGGCGGGCTCGCCGTGGAGATGACGCACCTCTACGGGTTCGACGGGTCGGAGGCGCCCAACAACACGCTCGGGATCACGCGGAAGGTGCGTGGGTACGCGTACGATCGAATGAAGGAGTGCGGACTGAAGGCTCGGCGCTGAGGGTCGCACAAGCCTGCGTGCCTGGGCGCGGCGGCGGGCACGTCTTCATGGCAGCGGCGGTCGATGGGATCGCCGGGCGGGTTGCCGGGGGGCCGGGCTCAGATCTCGATCTGCTGCCAACGGCCGGAGCGGAAGCGCCAGGCAAGCAGGGTGGCCTTGACCACGTAGTCGAAGACCAGGGCGCCGAAGACCCACTCGACCGGTAGGCCGAGCCAGGCGAAGCAGGCCGCGAAGGCGCCGCGCACCACCACCAGGCCAGTCAGGGTCGTGATGAAGGGGAAGCGAGTGTCGCCGGCGCCGCGCAGGGCGCCGCCCAGGGTGAAGTCGATCGCCATCAGCGGCTGCATGGCGCCGAGGATGTAGATGAAGACCACCGTCAGACGGATCACCTCGGGATCCTCGATCATGAAGCGGGCGATCGGCTCGGCGAAGGCGATGATCGCGCCGCCGAGAACCACCATCGCCCCGATCGCCAGGCCCACGGCGCGCCAGCCGCTCGCGGCGGCGGCGTCGGGATCGCGGGCGCCGAGCAGCTGTCCGACGTGGGTCGAGGCCGCGATCGTGAAGCCGAAGCCGACCACGAACGAGAACGACAGGATCTGCACGCCGATCCCGTAGGCGGCGTACGGCGCCGTCCCGTAGAGCGACACCACCCACAGGAAGATGATGAAGCCGAGCTGCATCGCCGCCTGCTCGAGGCCGGCCGGATAGCCGATGCGGAAGAGCTGCCGAACGCGACGGGCCGTCAGCACTTCGGGCCGGCGCCGGTAGCGCAGGCGCAGCCCCCCGCCGGCCCAGAGCGCCAGCGTGATCAGCGTGCCCACCGCGAAGGCGATGCCGCTCGCGAGGGCGGCGCCCGTCACGCCGAGGGCGGGCAGGCCGAAGCGGCCGTAGACCAGCCCGTAGACGAGCACGACGTTGACCACGTTCGTCACCAGGCCGATCCACAACGGTGTCAGCGTGTCTCCCGCGGCGCGTATCGCCGACCCGACCACCATCGACAGCGCGAAGACCAGGTTGAACAGGCTGAGCACGCGGATGAAGCGGGCAGCGTCGGCCATCGCGACCGGATCGAGGTCGAAGATCCGCGAGAGCGGCTCGGCGAAGACGAAGGCCGGCACCGTCAGCGCCACGGCGAGCAGACTGCAGACCACCGCCGACGCCTGGGTGACGCGCTCGGCCTCCTCGCGATCACCCGCCCCCCAGGCCCGGGCCACCATCGCGGTGGTGCCGGCGGTGATCGCCATCAGCACCGCCTGCAGGACCCAGAAGATGCGCTGCCCGCTGGTGACCGCGGCGACCGCCGACGCCCCGAGCGATCCGACGATCTTGATATCCACGAGCCCGACCGTCGAGTAGCCGAGGTTGCCCAGCACGGCCGGCCAGGCGAGCCGCAGGATGCCGGGCGTCTCCCGCTCGAGCTGCGCGCCCGGCGGCCCCGGGAAGGCGTCGGCGGTGGGCGGCCCCGGCGCCTCGAGGGTTCCGCTCTCGGCACGCTCGAGGTCGGCGGGCTCGACGGTCACCGGCGGCCTCGACACGCGCTCCCCCCGGCAAGAGCGGCGCGGGTCCGCGTAGCGGACTGGGGGGGAGCAGAGCGCATGGAGGGGACCACGGCCGACGGCGGCGGCCCTTGGCGCGCGAGTCTACTGGCCGCGGGCCCGCTCGGGAAGGGAGCTGAGGCCGCGACGTCGAGCCCGAGCGCCGAGTCCTCCAGCAGACGTTCGAGCTAGTAGCTTGCCCCGATCCGAACGCCCCAGGTGCGCGGCGGCTGGAAGGCACCCGTGATGGGCAGGCCCAGCACGACCGTGCCCACTGCTCTCGTGGATTGCACGTCTTCGTCCGTCAGGTTCTCCACGAAGCCCTCGAGCCAGAGATTCTCGTCGACGTTCTGCCAGCGCAGCCTGACCTGCAGGTTTCCGAACCACGGTTGCATCTCCGCTTCCGAGTTCGCGGCGGTGAAGTAGATCTTGTCGGAGATGATGTACTGCACGCGAGGGATCAGATTGCCGAAACTATTCAGGCTCAGGTCGTACTCCATGGCGAGGGTCGCCTGATGTTCGGGCGCGCGAATCATCTGATTGCCCGAGTAGTTGGCAGCAGGATCGCGGGTCGCGAAATTGAAGCCGATGTAGTCGGTGTAACGGGCGTTCAGATACCCGTAGACCGCGCTCAGCGTGAGCTCGTCGATGGGCATCCAGATGCCCTCGAATTCGACCCCCCAGATCCGAGCCCGATCGGCGTTGGTGACATAGGTGGTGTTCTCCGACTGATCGGAGACCTGGAAATTCTTGTACCGGTAGTAGAAGCCCGTCAGGTTTGCCTGAACGGTGTCGTCGAGGAACCGATTCTTCGACCCGACCTCGAAGGCCCAGATCTGCTCGCGGTTCGCGTCACCGAGCGGCTGGATGTTCGGTGGGTCGCATTGAGGGCCGAATCCGAACCCCACCGCGTTCCCGTTGATGTAACCGGGCTTGTAGCCCTTCGAAATCGAGCCGTAGACCATGTGATCGTCGACCGGGATGTAGTCGACCTTCAGATCTCCGGTCACTTGAGCCCAGTCCTTCTCGGCGCTGAGCGAATCACCCGGCTGTACGCAGTTGTTCGTTGGGTCGAAGACCGGAGTGCCCAGTAGCGTCGTATCCGGGGAAAGCAGCCTGACCTCGCCCTGGTACCGGGTCGCCCTGGAGCGGTCGTAGGTGAAGCGCAGCCCGAGACTGACCGTCAACCGATCGTCCAGGAACCTCTGCCTGAAGTTCCCGTAGGCGGCCAGAGAGAGCGTCTCGTTCGACCCGCCCGTGCGTCCGCCGAAGAGATTCAGCTGCCCGAGAGTCAGCAGGGCAGGAACGAACGGCAGGCAATTCGGCACCCCGATGACGCCCCCACCCGGAGCAGGCGACAGTATGAGCTCGGGCACTGGGTCGGTCTTCGGCAGGTCACAAATTCGCCCAAGAGGCCCGGGCGGAATGTTGGAGGACCCGCCGCCCCCCGGAAGCCCGATGTCCAGTTGGCCGTTGGCGTCGAGCATGAAGAAGCCCACCAGCCAATCGGTCGATGAATCTCCGTCGCTTCGCAGGTGGGCATCGATGACCCGGTCTTCCGTCTCCGCGCTGAGGTTGGACACCACCATGTCCGCTTCCGTCAGATCGACGTCGAAGTTCTGCCGACGCGTCTCCTTCCGGAAGCCCCCGACCACGTTGAACGCAACGTCACCCAGCCTGGGCAGGGCGAAATTCCACTCCAGAGCCCCGTTCACATTCCAGGTGTCGATCTCCTGGAACTGGCGAGCATCGCTCCACACCTGCCTTGGATCGGTCGGATTCGGATTCACATCACCATAGGGATCCACCCAGGTATAGAGGCTATTCGCCGGATTCAGGGGATTGTCGGCCTCCGCGAACAGATAGGGCAACGGAAACCCGTTGTAGGCGGGAAGTCCGCTCGCCAGGGCGGTCACCTTGTTGGCCCAGCCCACGCCCCCCTGATGGTTGTACATGCCCCGCAGCTTGATCCGGATCGAATCCGTAGGGTCGATCAGGACCTGCGGCCTCAGGCCCCAGTTGTCCGCATCGTCCGCGTCCTGATCGGATCCCGGGTAGAAGAGGTTCTCCTGGTAGCCGTCCCGCTTGTCCATGTAGCCCGCAATGCGCGTCGCAACGACGTCCTGCACGATCGGAACGTTCACGACCCCCCGCGCCGTCGCCTGCCGGTACGAGCCACCCAACACGTCCCCGAAGATCTCGAACTCGTGAATCGGCGCGCGAGTGGATACGTTGATGGCGCCCGCCGTCGAGTTGCGCCCCCAGAGCGTGCCCTGGGGCCCTCTCAGGACCTCCACGCCCGCTATGTCATAGAAGGTCAACGCACTCGCCGCGGTCGGGTTGTTCTGATAGATCCCGTCGATGTGGAAGGCGGTCGACGGATCCGTGAACCCCTGGTTGCCCACGCCGCGAATCGTGATGCGCGCGATCCCGAAGGTTTCTCCGTATTGGAAGTTCGGAACCTGGTTGGCGAGCTGTTCTATGTCGTACACGCCGCGGTAGACGAGCTCGGCGCCGGTGATGGCCGTGATCGCGGTCGGAGTCGCCTGGATGTCGGTGGAACGCTTCTGCGCCGTCACCGTGATCTCTTCGATCCCGGAGCGCTCGCTCATGGGCTCGCCGCCCTGCCCCTGCTCGGCGGGATCGGACTCGGCGATCGAATCGCTGCCCCGCTCGGGCGCCACGAGGTCCGGGTCCGGAGCCGGGCGTTCTTCGTGCCCCAGAGCCGGCTCGACCTTCGGTGCGGGCCCGGCGTCGGTGGGCTCGGCTCGCGACACGGGCGCGAGACCGATGGCCAGGCCGACGAGCAGCGCGATGCCGATCGACGCATCGATCGACCTCGCTGGCAGGCGCGTCCCCCACCCGGTGGGTGTGCCGAGGTGCATCGGTGGCGCCCTCCTCATACGTCGCGGCGAACTGACGCGGGAGAACACAGCCGTGATGCCGAACCGGGCTCCCCCAGAGACCCGCGCTCATTCTTGACACGATCCGCGGCGAAATGCACCAGCTTTCGTGCATCGCGCGGCGGATCGTCTCTCCGAGAGCGGAGTCCGCCGGTGTACTCCCGCCACCACGGTCCGGGGGGCAACCGCTACAAGGAGGAGGAGAAGGGGAAGAAGGAGGAGAGTGCCCGGCGCGTGGCGGTCGGGGTACTCAGCCCGCGCCCACCAGCAACCCGTCGATCCGGTCGCCGGTCAGCGAGCCGTGCTCGACGAGAGCGGCCGTTACCAGATCCACCCCAGGCCAGCTGACCGAGAGCAGCCGCATGGCCTCGTCCCAGTAGGCGCGGATGAACTGGTCGGCCGGGCGCTCGATGCCGATCGTGCGCGCCAGCGCCGCGAGTCGCTCGCGGTCCGCGCGGAACCGGTCGGACTGCTGCGCTGCGAGCGTCAGCTGAGCCGGGTCGGTGTCCGGCGAGCCGCCCTGGTGGAGCACTTCGGCCACCAGGCCCGCGTAGCAGAGCACGCCGTGGGCATCGACGATCGCCTCGCCGGAGACGGGCGCCGGGTTGCCGCGGCGAGGCGCCCCGGAAGGAGGCCTGCACGACAACGGAATGGGCAGCCGCGAGTAGGTGAGTGTCTGGGGCCGCACCCCGTCGCGGCTGTAGAGGTCGACCTGTTTGACGACCTGCTCGCCGTAGGCCACGAAGCAGACGACGACGTGGCCGGCCTCGTGTCGGGCGATCAGCTCGACGTCGTCGAGGGGTCGCGGCTCGGGGTGGGAGTCGGGGGGCGCGAGATGCCCCACAGGGGGCAGGTCCAGGATCGGCTGGCTGGTCGGCTTCAAGGCTCCGCCTACTTCCGGGTTCGAGGTGCGTGATTGCCGCAGTGGCTCCACTCATCGTCCGGTCGGCCGGAGAAGTTGAGTGGCGCTGCATCGGGCGAAGGCCTGAAGCCCGCTCGGGCACGAAATCGCGACCGGGCGTGCAACGGCCCGTAGAATCAGCTAGCAAACCGGGGGGAAAGCTCTCGTCCAGCTCTGTCGGGCGCGGCGCTCGCCGCGAAGCCCCAGGGCGGATGTGCCGCCTTCGGGCAGCCCACCGACACGGCGTCGTCACCGAGACGCCACGAATGACCTACAGGGGAGTCACGTGCGAACCACTCGTCTCGTCCAATGGGGACGGATCTCGCTCCGGTCCGCCCTCGCACCCATCGCCGCGACGATCGGTGTGACCGGCCTGGCGTGGGCCGCCGACATCGACACGGCACTTGCGCTCGAAGAGAAGGCGAACGCCGAATCGGCCTCGTCTCAGAAGCGCATCAACAAGATCGACGACCAGACCGGCGACCTCGCCACCGAGTACCGGGCGGAGATCGATCACATCCAGTCGCTCCGGGTCTACAACTCCCAGCTCGAGAAGGTCATCGCGAGCCAGGAGGAAGAGCTCGCCTCGCTCGAAGACCAGATCAACAGCGTCACCGAGATCGGACGCGAGGTGATGCCGCTGATGATGCGCATGGTCGACACCCTCGATCAGTTCATCGAGGCGGACGTGCCGATGCTGCTCGCCGAGCGCCGCAAGCGCGTCGCCGATCTGCGCGAGCTGCTCGTGCGGGCCGACGTCGAGAACTCGGAGAAGTACCGCAGCATCATGGAGGCCTATCAGATCGAGAACGACTACGGCCGCACGATCGAGGTCTACCAGGACACGATCGACGTGGGCGGTCAGGAGCGCACGCTCGACTTCCTGCGGATCGGCCGCGTGGCCCTCATCTACCAGACGCCCGACGGCGCCGAGGTGGGCACGTGGGATCAGGAGAAGGGCCAGTGGGTGCAGCTCCCCGACGATTACCGCGGTTCGGTCCGCAAGGGCATCCGCATCGCCCGCAAGCAGGCCGCCCCGGACATGATCCGCGTGCCGGTCAACGCCCCGAAGGAGTCGCAGCGATGAGTCGGATCCTGTCCTTTGGCCTTGCCGTGCTGCTGGCGACGGCTCTCGTCGCCGACGCCCGCGACGCCCGCGCCCAGACCGACGACGGCGAGAAGCTCACCATCGACCAGCTGCTCGAGCGCGTGCGCACGGGCTGGCGGGCCGAGCGCAAAGCCAACGAGAAGCGCGAGGCCGAGTTCCGCGCGGCCCGCGCCAACCAGAAGAAGATGCTCGAGGACGCGACCGCCCAGCGCATCGCCGAGGAGAATCGCAGCGCCGAGCTCGAGCAGCGCTACGAGGACAACGAGGTCTCCCTCGCCGAGAAGGAAGAGCTGCTCACCCAGCGCCTCGGCACCCTCGGCGAGCTCTTCGGCGTCGTCCGCCAGGTGGCGGGCGACACCCGCAGCCAGGTCGAGAACTCGATCATCAGCGCCGAGTACCCGGGCCGCATCCCCTTCCTCGACCAGCTCGGTCAGAGCAAGGCCCTGCCCTCGGTCGAGAAGCTCGAGGGCCTGTGGGCGACGCTGCTGCAGGAGATGGTCGAGTCGAGCAAGGTGACCCGCTTCAAGGCGAAGGTCGACGCGGTCACCGGCGAGGAGTCCGAGCGCGACGTGGTGCGCATCGGTGCGTTCAACGCGATCGCCGACGGCCGCTACCTGCGCTGGAAGGAGGACGTGCAGAAGCTCGGCGAGCTCGGCCGCCAACCGGCGCCGAAGTTCGTCAACACGGTGCCCGACCTCGAAGGGGCGAGCAGCGGCCTCGTGAAGTTCGGCATCGATCCCGCACGCGGACAGATCCTCTCGATGCTCATCTCGACGCCGACGCTGCGCGAGCGCATCGACTTCGGCGGCACCGTCGGCTACGCGATCATCCTGCTCGGCAGCCTCACCCTGGCCTTCGGCCTCGTCCGCCTGGTGTACGTATCGATCGTCAGCCGCAAGGTCGCCGCCCAGAAGAAGAGCGCGCAGCCGAGCGCCGGCAACCCGCTCGGCCGGGTGCTGCAGATCTACGCCGACAACCGCGAGATAGACACCGAGACCCTCGAACTCAAGCTCGAGGAGCAGGTCCTGAAGGAGACCGCCAAGATCGAGAGCTTCCTGTGGCTCATCAAGGTGGTCTCGGCGGTCGCGCCGTTGATGGGTCTGCTCGGTACGGTCACAGGCATGATCAACACGTTCCAGATCATCACCCTGTTCGGCACGGGCGACCCGAAGATGATGGCGAGCGGCATCTCCGAGGCGCTGGTCACCACCATGCTCGGGCTGCTGACGGCGATCCCGCTGCTGCTGCTGCACAGCCTGCTGGCCAGTCTGGCGCGCGGCGTCACCACGGTGCTCGAGGAGCAGACGACCGGCCTCATCGCCGTTCAGTCCGAAGCCGAGAGCGCCGGCCGCGCCGGGGTGGACACCCCGTGATCGCGCGATCACGAAACGGCGTGGTGCGGGAGGGCTGACTGGCATGGGTGGCTGGCTCGAAGCCGTCAGCGATTACATGAACCGGGGCGGCGACGTCCTGCTCCTGATCTTCGCCGTGACGCTCGCCATGTGGACGCTCATCCTCGAGCGGACCTGGTACTTCCGCATCGTCTACCCGAAGGAAGCGGCGGCGGTGATCGAGCGCTGGCAGGCCCGCACCGAGCACGTCTCGTGGCGGGCCCACCAGATCCGCGATCTCTGGATCTCGGAGGCGTCGGCCAACCTGAACCGCTCGATCGGGATGATCAACACCCTGGTGGCGCTCTGCCCCCTGCTCGGACTGCTCGGCACGGTGACAGGCATGATCGAGGTCTTCGACGTGATGGCGACCGCGGGCAACAGCAACGCCCGCGCGATGGCCAGCGGCGTATCGAAGGCCACGATCCCCACCATGTCCGGCATGGTGGTGGCTATCTCCGGGCTCTACTTCTCGGTGCAGCTGCAGCGCTTCGCGAAGTCCGAGAGCGAGCGGCTCGGCGACCAGATGACCTATGACTGATCGCGGCGCGCACTGCCGCGAAGGAAGGCTCGCTGATCATGCGACGTAAGAAGAACCGCGAAGAGGACGAGGCGGAAGTCAACCTGACGCCGATGCTCGACGTCGTCTTCATCATGCTCATCTTCTTCATCGTGACGGCTTCGTTCGTCAAGGAGTCGGGCATCGACATCAACCGCCCGGACGCCTCGACCGCCACGGTCAAGGAGCGCGGCAACATCCTGGTCGCCATCACCGAGAGCAACCAGGTGTGGATCGACCGCCGCCAGGTCGACATCCGGTCGGTGCGGGCAAACATCGAGCGCCTGCACGCGGAGAACCCGCAGGGGGCGGTCGTGATCCAGGCCGACAAGAACTCGAAGAACGGCCTGCTCGTCCAGATAATGGATGCCGCCCGTCAGGCCGGAGTCTTCAACGTGTCGATCGCAGCCAACGAGGTCTCCGAGTAGCCCACCATGCAGCTCGTGCGGACAGGACTCGCAGCGCTGATCGCCCTGGGGATCACCTTCGGGTTGTTCTTCTTCATGCAGTTCCTCATCTCGATGAGCGAGAACCGGGGCGCCTCGATCAACAAGGGGCCGGTGATCGAGTTCGTGCGGCTCAAGCGCGACTCGGAGATCCAGACGCGCAAGCGCGAGCTTCCCAAGAAGGAGAAGCCCCCCGAGCCGCCCCCGCCGCCGGATCTCCAGATGTCGCAGACCGACGCCCCCACGGCGGACTCCCTCGCGATTGCGGCACCCGCGATCGACATCAATCCCGACGTGGGAGGCGGCTTCGACATCGGCGGCGGCTCGAGCGACTCGGACAGCGTGCCGATCGTGCGTGTCCCTCCCCAGTACCCGATGCGCGCCCAGGAGCGCGGCATCGAGGGCTGGGTGGTCGTCGAGTTCACCATCACGGCGGCGGGCACCGTGCGCGACCCGAGAGTCATCCAGGCCGATCCGCCCCGCATCTTCGATCGCTCGGCGATTCGCGCGGTGAAGAAGTTCAAGTATCGACCCAGGGTCGTGGACGGCGTGGCCGTCGAGCGAACGGAGACCTACCGGTTCACGTTCTCGCTCGACGACCAGGCCTGAGACCGAGCAGAGGTCGCGCCGCCCCGGCGCTCGGCCGGCGGCTCGACGGAGAGACAGCGATGACGAATCGATCGCGATGGGGACGGCTCGCGGCACTCGGGCTCGGGCTTCTTCTGGTGCTGACGCTCGGCCTCGGCGCCGAGGCTGCAGAGAAGAAGCGGCGCACCAAGAAGAACTTCATTCCCAGCGAAGCGACCGGCAAGCGCCTCATGCGCGTCTCCGAGCTCGCCGAGGAGGAGAAGTTCGCCGAGGCCGCCGACCTGCTCGAACCGATCACCAGGAAGAAGCGCCTCAAGAAATACGACCGCGCCGAGGTGTTTCGGCTGTACGGACTGATGCTCGCCGCGCAGGAGAACTACGCAGGCGCCACCGATGCCCTCGAGACGGCGCTCTCGATCGACTACCTGCCCGACGCCACCATGCAGTCACTGCGATACAACCTCGCCCAGCTCCACATGGCCGGCGAGAACTTCCCGCGCTCCATCGAGCTGCTGAACGAGTGGATGGAGTACGAGGAGAACCCGAACTCGCAGGCCGAATTCCTGCTGGCGGCCGCGTATGCGCAGACCGAGCAGTGGGGCGAGGCGCTCGCCCCGGCACGGCGCTCCGTCCAGAAGGCGAAGAAGCCCTCCGAACAGAAGCTGGGGCTGCTCCTGGCCGTCGAGTACCAGAATGGCAATCTGCAGGAATCGCTCGACGTGCTGAAGCAGCTGGTCACCCACTTCCCGAAGAAGCGCTACTTCATGCAGCTGGCTGCCTCGTACTCGGGATTCGAGCAGGAGGACAAGGCACTCGGCGTGCTCGAGCTGGCCGATCAGCAGGGCTGGCTCGACAAAGAGCGTGAGGTCATCCAGCTGTCGCAGCGGTACATGTTCGCCGACCTACCCTGGCAGGCCGCACAGACCCTGCAGCGAGGCATCGAGCGGGAGGTGGTCGAGCCTTCCTCCGACAACCTCGAGCAGCTCGCCAACGCGCTGCTGACGGCGCGGGAGTACTCGAAGGCCCTCGAGCCCCTCGCCGAGGCGGCCGAGAAGGCCGAGAACGGCGATCTCTACGTCCGCCTCAGCCAGGTCCACCTGCAGGTCGAGAACTGGCCAGAGGCCCGCAAGGCTCTGGACTCCGCGATCGAGAAGGGTGACCTCAAGAACCCGGGCAACGCCAACCTGCTGCTCGGCATCACCAACTTCAACGAGAAGCGCTACGTCTCGGCCCGATCGGCCTTCAACGCCGCGCTCCGCGACGAGGACACCGCCGACAGCGCGCGCCAGTGGCTCAAGCACGTCGAGCGCGCCGAGTCGGAGCGCGCACAGCTTTGATCGCCCCGCCGGGATGAGCGCAGGCGAGTTCCGCAAGGGCCTGACCGACCTCGGCAACGGCCTGTTCGCGTACCTCCAGCCCGACGGCTCCTGGGGCTACAGCAACGCCGGGCTCGTCACCGACGGCGAGGCGTCGCTGCTCGTCGACACCCTCTTCGACCTGCCGCTCACGCGCGAGATGCTGACCGCGATGGCCGACGCCACGCCCTCGGCGCGGTCGATCGACACCCTCGTCAACACCCACGCCAACGGCGACCACTGCTACGGCAACCAGCTCGTCGAAGGCGCCGTCATCATCGCCTCGAAGGCGAGCGCCGAGGAGATGAACGCGGTGCCCCCGGCCATGATGGCCGAGATGATCCGCAATGCCGACCAGCTCGGACCCGCCGGCGCCTTCTTCGCCCGCATCTTCGGCGCCTTCGAGTTCGAGGGCATCACCCCTACCCCGCCCTCTCGCACCTTCGAGGGCGAGCACACGCTCAGCGTCGGCGACAAGCAGGTAGAGCTGATCGAGGTGGGCCCCGCCCACACCCGGGGCGACGTGATCGTCCACGTGCCGGACGACGGCGCCGTCTTCACCGGCGACATCCTCTTCATCGACGGCACCCCGATCATCTGGGAGGGGCCCGTCGGCAACTGGATCGCCGCCTGCGATCGGATCGCCGCCATGCAGCCCCGTGTGGTCGTGCCCGGACACGGGCCGCTCACCGACGTGGCCGGCGTGAACGCCGTGCGCGACTACCTCGTGTACGTGCGCGACGAGGCCCGCAAACGCTTCGACGCCGGGCTCTCGGCCAGTGACGCGGCTCGCGACATCGCGCTCGGAGACTTCTCGGCCTGGCTCGACGCCGAACGCATCGTGGTGAACGTCCACACGCTCTACCGCGAGTTCGGAGCCGCCGACGAGCCGCCGAACATCGTCGAGCTGTTCGCCCTGATGGCCGAGCTGGCCCAGTAGCGTTCGAGCGCGCTGCCTCCCGCCGAGCCGCAAACCCTTCGAACCGGCCCCACCCACCTTCCTGAGGCCGTCACGTGCCAGCGTGC
>CAZETS010000086.1:0-18645 GCA_964515335.1 uncultured Spirochaetaceae bacterium | reverse complement strand
GGGTTGGGGCAGAAGAAGCGTGTGCGTCCTGATCGATTTCTTGCCATGAACCGAGATCAAGCAGAAATCATGCCAGGCACAATCCTCGATCCACCGTTCACCCACTGAACGAGCCGCGGGCCCGTCCGGTCTGCGCCGGAGGGGCCCGCCGTGTCCTTGTCCGTGTCCTTGTCCTTGCTCGTGCGCGCGCGGCGCCCGGGCGTCAGCCCTCGAGCTTGATCGCCTGGCGGGGGCAGAGCCGCTCGGCCTCGCGCGCCTTGTCCTGCAGCTCGGCCGGCACCTCCTCGAGCAGGACCGTCAGCGTGTCGTCGTCCTCCACCCGGAAGACCTCGGGTGCGTGCTTCATGCAGACGGCGTTCGCCTCGCACAGATCGTAGTCGACCACAACCTTCATGGATCTCTCCTCGAACTCCTGACGGGAACTCCTGAGTAGTCCTCGTATGCTTCGACCGCGACGACCGCCACCCGCCTCGGGCGGAGGAATCTTAGGACACGGCCGCCGGACCCGCATCGCCGCCCGAGGCCACAGTGTGGCGCTATTGCGCGCGTACGGTGAAGCTGTCGAGCAACGGCTCACGTTCAGCGAGCCAGGGCGTGAGCGCCGCCTCCACGCCTTCGTAGCTCCACGCATCGTCGCTGCTGAACTCGGCCGCCCGGCCCGGAGCCTCGAGCACGCTGATCGAGCGGCCCCACACGATGTACACGTTGCCCGAGCTTCGAGCCGACGCCGGCGAGGCGAGATAGCCGACCAACGGCGCCACGTGTTCCGGCGCGAAGGTGTCGAAGCCCTCGTCCGGCCGGGCGAACATCTGCGCGGTCACGCCGGCATCCGTCATCCGTGTGCGGGCGCGCGGCATGATGGTGTTCGCCGTCACGCCGTACCGGGCCATCGCCTGCGCGGTCGAGCCGGTGAGCGCCACGATCGCGGCCTTGGCGGCCGCGTAGTTGCACTGGCCCGGCGAGTGGAAGATGGCCGCCTCGGAAGCCGTACTGACGACGCGGCCGTACACCGATTCGCCCGACTTGGCGCGGCTGCGCCAGTACTCCGACGCGTGGCTCATGCCGCAGAAGTGGCCCTTCAGATGCACCCGCACCACCGAGTCGAACTCCTCCTCGCTCATCGAGAAGATCATGCGGTCGCGCAGAAAGCCCGCATTGGCGACGAGGATGTTGAAGTCGCCCCAGGTATCGATGCCGAGCTGGATCATCGCCTTCGCGTCGTCCCAGTCCGCGGCGTCGCCGACGTGGGCGACGGCCTCGCCGCCGGCCGCCCGGATCTCGTCGACGACTTCCTGCACGGCCCCGGCGTCGCGTCCCGTGCCGTCGGCCGCCACGCCGAGATCCGACACGATCACCCGCGCACCGAGTCGAGCGAGCTCGAGCGCCTCGACGCGGCCGAGCCCCCTCGCGGCGCCCGTCACCGCCGCCACCCTGCCATCGATTACCGGCATCGGCCTCTTCTCGCTCCGCTCGCCCGGGGCGCGTGCCCTCAGGCCTGGCCGAGGATCATCGCGCTCGTCGGGATCCCGACGCCGGCGGTGACGAGCACGTGCCCGTTCTTCTCCGGCTGGCTGGTGGACGTGCCACGAATCAACCGAACTCCTTCGTTGATGCCGTTCACGCCGTGGATGTAGGCCTCGGAGAGCTGACCGCCGTGGGTGTTTGTCGGCAGGCGGCCGCCGAGCCGCAGGGCGCCGTCCTTGATGAAGTCCTTGGCCTCGCCCTTCTTGCAGAAGCCGAAGCTCTCCAGCTGCCAGAGCACGATCGACGAGAAGGCGTCGTAGATCACCGCGCAGTCGATGTCGTCGGGCGTGAGGCCCGAGATCTCCCAGCACTGGCGGGCCACGATGTCCATCGACGGCAGCTCGGCGATGCTCGGGCGATAGAAGCTCGTCATCGACTCCTGGTCGGCGCCGGCCCCCTGCGCGACCGACCTGACCATCGCGGGCGCGTTGGGCAGGTCGCGCGCGAGCTCCGGACCGACCAGCACGCAGGCCGCGCCGCCGTCGGTCTCCTGGCAGCAATCGTACAGTCGCAGCGGCTCGACGATCGGCCGGGCGCTCTGGTGCTCCTCGAAGGTGAGCGGCTTGCCGTAGAAGAACGCGCGCGGGTTCTTCACCGCGTGCTCGCGCTGGGCGAGGCAGATCTCGGCGAGGTCGGCCGACGTGCAGCCGCTCTCGTGCATGTAGCGCTGGGTGAACATCGCGACCCAGCTCGCCGGCGTCATCAGGCCCGAAGGCATGTACCAGCTCCAGTGGATCAGGTCGGAGGTGGTCGGCCCACCGGAGACGCCATCGCTGTAGCGCGCGCCCGAACGTCCGTTCAGTGCGCGGTAGACGACCACGGCCTTCGCGCTGCCCGTCGCGATCGCCATCGCGGCCTGGTGGATCACGCCGATCGCGGCGCCGCCGCCGTGGGGCACGCGGCTGAAGAACGTGAGGTCCTTGATGCCGACGGCCCGGGCCACCTCGATCTCGTCGCTCGTGTCCATGGTGAAGGTCGTCATGCCGTCGATGTCGCCCGGCGACAGGCCCGAGTCACGGATGGCTGCGGCCACCGCCTCGCTCGCGAGCGCGACCTCGGAGCGGCCCGAGTTCTTCGAGTACTCGGTCTCGCCGATGCCGACGATCGCGGCTTCGTCCTTGAGGGTGGTCGGCATCGCTCAGGCCCCCGTTCCGAGAACCACCTTCACCGAGCCGGTGACGTGGTTCCCCCATGCATTCTTGCCGGTCACTTCGACCATGACCGCACCGGCGTCTTCGTCCTTCTCGCTGACCGACCCCGTGAGCGTCATCGTGTCGCCGGGCAGATTCGGCGTACCGAGCTTGACCGACAGGTTCGTCACGCGCGCGTCGGGTCCCGCCCAGTCCGTCACGAAGCGGCTCACCAGGCCGTTGGTCGTGAGGATGTTCATGAACACGTCCTGCATGCCGGCGGCCTGCGCGGCCTCCTTGTCGTGGTGGACCGGCGTGTAGTCCTGCGACGCCACGGCGCCGGCCACGATCAGGCTCGTGCTGAGCTCGATCGGCAGCGGCGGCAGGGCGTCGCCCACCTTCACATCGTCGAATCGCGGTGTCGCGGCCATTCTTCGTCTCTCCTCGCAGTCCGCCTACGCCCGCCGGAAGACCGGCAGCTTCATCTCGTCGTCGACGAGCTCGACGCTCGCCTGCACCGCCATGCCGATCTCGACCTCTTCCGGGTCGACGTCGACAACGTTGCCCACGAAGCGAGTCCCCTCGGCCAGATCGACCACGGCCACCACCAACGGGTAGGTGTATCCGGGCACCTCGGGGTAGCGGATCACCACGAAGCTGTTGATGGTGCCCTCGCCGGTCGACAGCACGTAGTCCCAGTCGGTCGACTGGCAGTCGCCGCACATGGGCCGGGGCGGATGCCGCAGCACCCCGCAGCCGCCGCAGCGCTGGATGGCCAGCTCGCCGTTCTCGACGTGCTTCCACCACCACTCGTTGTCGTGACCGAGCGCAGGCTTGATCCGCTGCGGCTTGCCGGGCGCCGCCGCTTCGCCGCCCTCGTCGGCGGCCGCGGGCTGCTCGCCCGCCTCGAACTTGAGCACGCGGAAGGTGAGCGACCCGACCTCTTCACCCTGGAGGTCGGTGAATACGGTCCGGGTGTTGATGAAGTACCCGATGCCCAGCCCCGTGGCTTTCTGCTCGGAGATCGACTCGATCGTAGTGCGCGCCTTGACGGAGTCGCCGGGCCGCAGATAGCGCAGGTACTCCTGCTCGGTGTTCGTCGCCACGACGCCGGTGAACCCGTGGGCGTCGAACAGGCGGTGCAGCTCGCGCTGCTTGTCCCGGGGATCGTCCTCGCCGCTCGCCATCGCGACGCCGCCCAGGATCCAAGCCTGCAGCATCGCCGGCGGGGCCACGAGGCCGCCGTGCGCCGAGGCCGCGGCCGCATCGGCATCCAGGTAGACCGGATTGCGGTCGTCCATGGCCTCGCACCAGTGGCGGATCATGGCCTGGTTGACGGGATCGCGGCTCTCGTCCTCGACCCCGATGTCGATGCCCACGTAGCCCTCGAGCTGTTTCTCGAATGCCTCGCGCTCCTTGCCGGAGATCGCCATCCCTACTCTCCTCGCCACTCTTCGCCGGCGCCGCTCAGCACGAGCGCCGCCAGCGCTTCCATTTTTTCCAGCAGAGCCGGCTGGCTATGCAGCCCGCTCGCCCAGCCGACCAGGAGCGAGAACCAGATGTGGTTCAACGCCTCGGCGACACGCATCTCGTGAGGGCTCGCGGCCGGGTCCGTGAGCTCGCCGTCGGCGAGGGTCAGCTCGCCCCGCAGCGACATCACGATCATCCGTTCGATGTGCTCGTGGTACGCCGCCATCTTCTTCGAAAGCCCGGGATCACCCGAGGCGCCCGCCTTCAGCAGGGCGCGGGCCAGGTTCGGTCGGCGCAGCATCGCCTTCGCGACCAGCGCGAAGTAGTCCGAGACGCGCTCGAGCGGTGTCGCTCCCTGCGGCGGATGCTGTACGAAACGCGCACCGAGGCCCTGGGTCTGCATCGCCAGCGCGGCGACGAGCAGGTCCTCCTTGCTGTGGAAGCGGCGGTAGAGCGTGCCCAGTGCCACGTCCGCGTGGGACGCGACGTCGCGCAGGCGCACGGCCTCGAACCCGCCCTGCTCGGCCAGCTCGACGGCGGTCTCGACGATCCGCCGGGCGCGCTCCTCCATTTCCTCGGGCATCGAGCCGTATTGAAACACGTTTCACACCGCACCGAAACACGTTCCAGCGCTCCCGGAGAAGCCCGGGAGGGGGTGCCGAGCCGCGCGGGCCCGCCGGGGAATCCGGCTAGCCGCCCGCGGCGACCCGGTCCGCGTACGCGTCCAGCCGATCGGCAAGCCGCTGGCTGAAGGCCCCGAAGCGGGCCAGCTCGCGGGGCGGCAGGTCGCGCCAGATCGCGTCCAGGGCCGCCCAGCGCCGCTCGCGGAGCCGCTCGACCAGGCGCCGGCCCCGTGCCGTCAGCGCGTAGGTGCGCTGGCGGCCGTCGTTCGGCGCGATCCCGGCGCGGACGAGCCCCTGCTCCTGCAGCTGCCGCAGCGTTCGCGAGACGCCCGCCGCCGAGCAGGCGCGGCGGCGGGCGAAGAGCGAGGGCATGAAGTCGTCGCGAGCGATCTCCTCGAGGACCCGCAGCTGCGCGTCGCTCAGCTCGAGGTCGCGGGCGAGCTGCCCGCGCCGGCGGTCGAACGCCTCGGCGAGGCGCGAGAGACCCTCGACCGCGTCGCGCAGCGCCTGCTCGTCGGGGGCGGACCGCTGCGGCCGGCGGCCCGCCGGGTGCTTGGCCCGGGACATTCGATCTCGTTTCTGGCTTGTGGTTTGTGGTTTGTGGCTTCTGGTTCGCGCGGGGTCCGTGGCCCGGAGTCTCCCGCTCGACAAATGCTTAACTTAGGTTAACTATTTATGATCGACGATCAAGCGCCGGCCCCGACTCGGGAGAGCCCCCATGACCAACGCACACGACACCCCCCAGAAGCAGTCCGTCCGCGACCACTTCGGTCCGGTCGCGGACCGGTACGCGAGCGCCTCGGTGCACCGGGGCGGGCCCGACCTCGAGGCGCTGGTGACGAGTGCCCGCGCCCGCCCCATCGACCGCGCTCTCGACGTCGGCTGCGGGGCCGGCCACACCGCCCTCGCCCTGGCGCCCCACGCGGCCCGGGTGGAGGCGCTCGATCTCACCGAGGCGATGCTCGAGCAGACCGCGCGGCTCGCGGCCGAGCGGGGCCACGGCAACGTCGAGACCCGTCTCGGCGACGCCGAGGCCCTGCCCCACGAAGACGCGACTTTCGACGTCGTCACCTGCCGCCTCTGCGCCCACCACTTCCCGCATCCCGATCGCGCGGTCGCCGAGATGTTCCGGGTGCTGGTGCCCGGCGGACGCCTGCTGCTCGTCGACATCGTCGCGCCCGACGATCCGGCCCACGACAGCTTCCTGAACGGCTTCGAGTTGCTGCGCGACCCCTCCCACGTGCGCGACCACAGCTGCGCGCAGTGGCTCGCTCTGCTCGCCGCCGCCGGCTTCACGATCGATGCCTGCCAAACCTTCCCGATGCGCATCGACTTCGAGCAGTGGCTGGTGCGGATCGGCGCCCCCGAGCCCGCCGGCAGCGCGCTCCGTTGGATGTTCGACCGGGCGACCAGCGAGGCCCGGCAGCAATTCGAAATCGACGGCGACCGCAACTTCACCCTGCAGAACGCCCTGCTCTGCGCCCGGCGGCCGGCCTGAGCGGCCGCCTCCGGCGTGGCCCGCACGGGTCGCTCCGCCTACCCTCGCCGCGATGCCCCCGGCCGCATCGATCCAGGACTTCTGCCTACGCGTCCTCACGTGCGGCGACCTCGAGACGAAACTCGCGGCGCCGCGCGACCACGACGAGGGTGCGCTCCGTGACGCACCGGGCGCGCCGGTCCTGATCGACGGGCCCGCCCGCAACGCGGGCCTGCGCATGAGCGGCGGCGCCGAGCGCCTGCCGCGCCCCAACGCGCTCGCCGACCCCGCCGCGCGCAGCGACTGCCTCGCGCGCTTCGCCCACCACGAGCTGATGGCGGTGGAGCTGTTCGCCTGGGCGTTGTTGCGCTGGCCCGAGGCGCCCGCCGAGCTGCGCCGCGGCCTGCTCGGCGCGCTCGCCGACGAGCAGCGCCACTGCCGGCTGTATCTGGCGCGACTCGGCGACCACGGTGGGGCCTTCCTCGGGCGCGAACACTCCGACTACTTCTGGCGCCAGGCGCCGGCGATCGCCGCCTCGCCGGCGGGCCTGCGCGCCTTCCTGGCGGCGATGGGCCTGACCCTCGAGCAGGCCAACCTCGACTTCACGCTGACCTACCGCGACGGCTTCCGCGCCGCCGGCGACGAGGCGAGCGCCCGGGTCTGTCAGAGCGTGCACGACGACGAGATCCGTCACGTCGCCCTGGCCGCCCGCTGGCTGCCGCGTCTGGCCGAGCAGTCCGGCACGTCGTCTCAGCCGGTCGCCGCCTACGAGGAGGCCGTGCCCTTTCCCCTGGCAGCGAGCCGCGCCAAGGGCCGGCGCTTCGACGTCGCCTCGCGCCGCGCCGCGGGACTGACCGATGCGCTGATCGAGCACGTCCGGTCGGCTCGCTCGAGCCAGCAGACGGCCACGACGAACCGGCTCGCGCGGGACGCCTGAGGGCGTGCCGGCCCGAAACGGCCCGCCGCAGGCGTCACGCTGGCTGCTCGTGCCGAACCTCGGCGCCGAGGAAGGGGGCGACTGGACGCGTCACGCGAGCCTGCCCGCCGTACGACACGCCGTGCACTTGTGGCGCCTGCTGTTCCCGGCGGCACACCGCGTGATCGAGAACGCCGGGGACGAGGCCGCGGACTGGCCCGGCGATCTCGGCGAGCGCCCGGAGAGGGCGGCGTTCCGCTGGCTCGACGAACGGCCAGGCGTGCACGCCTGGCTCGGCGACGCGAGCGCACGCGACCGGGCGCAGGCCGCCGGAGCGGCGTGGACCGGCCCCGACCCGGCGTTGACGCGCGCGGTCCACGACAAGGGCTTCGCGCTGCAGCAGGCAGAGCAGCTCGGCTTCGTGCCCCGGCCGCTGCGCGGGTGCGCGTTCGTGGTCGAGCCCGACGGCCTCGCTGACCCCGCAGCGGCGCTGGCGGAGATCGAGTCCCGGCTGAGCGGGTGGCCGTCGTGGATGGACGGCTTCGTCCTCAAGCCGCGATCGGGAAGCAGCGGCCGTGGGCGGGTCGCCGGCTCGCGCCGGTCGCTCGCTGGCGACGCGATCGCCCGCGCCCTGCCGCGACTCGCCGAGCGGGGCGGTGCCGTCGTCGAGCCCTGGCTCGAGCGCAACGTGGATCTGTCGGTCGCGCTCGAGCTGCGACCTCCCGGGGACGCCAACGGCTCGGGGGTGACCCTTCTCGGCAGCCTCGAGTCGATCGTCACGCACGCCGGCGTGCCGCTCGGCCACGTCGGCGAGGTCGACTCGCGAGGCCGTGTCTTCAGCGGCACGCGCTTCGAGGAGGAGATCCGCGAGGCGGCGGCCGCGGTCGCCGGCGCGGCGCGCGACGCGGGCTGGTTCGGTCCGTGCGGCGTCGACTCGTTCGCGTTCCGCGCGCCCGACGAAGCAGGCGCCGAGCGCGAGTGGCTGCGCCCGGTCGTCGAGCTGAACGCCCGCTACACCCTCGGCCTCGTCGCGATCGGCGTCGTGCGCAGGCTGCTCGGTCGGCTGCGAGACGAGCTCGGCCTGGGCCCGGGCGCGCGGCGCGCCTTCCTGTTGGCGCTGCGTCCGCCACCCGGCTTCGGCAACTGGTCCGACGCGGCGAGCGCAGCCGGGCCCGGTGCGCTGGCCGTGGCGCTGGCGCCTTCCGCGGACGCCGGCGCGGCCGGGCCGGGCCTGGTCGTCACGTCCGACCGAACGGCTCTCGAGCCCCTCCTCGAGGCGTATCGGCGCTCGCCGGGAGACGCGTCGAGCTAGCGCCCGTCCCGCTGCTCGGTCAGCCCTTGGTGCCGATGCGCGAGAACTCCGGCGGCCGCTTCTGGACGAAGGACTGCACGCCCTCCTTGAAGTCGGGCCGGTCGAAGCTCTCGACCATCAGGTCGAAGGACTCCTTGTTGGCGTGGGCGAGCGACTCGGTCAGGTCCTGCCAGATCTGCCGCTTCATGATCGACATCGAGGTCGGCGAGCACTTCGCCGCCATCTCCCGCGCGTAGGCCTGCACGTGGGGCATCAGCTCGTCGTGGGGCAGCACCTTGTTGACGAGGCCGATGCGCTCGGCCTCCGCCGCCTCGACGCGCCGCGCCGAGAGCGTCAGGTCCATCGCGTGAGCCGGACCGACCACGCGCGCGAGCGTCCAGCTGATCCCCCACTCGGCGATCAGGCCGCGCTGCGCGAAGGCGGTGGTGAACACCGCGCGGTCCGACGCGAAGCGGATGTCGCAACAGAGTGAGATCGGCACCGCCATGCCGGCGCACGGGCCGTTGACCGCGGCAATGACCGGCTTGCGGACCGACATCAGGTACGAGTACGCGCCGTGGAACGACTCGTCCATGTCGGGGTCGCCCGGCGACGCCGCCAGCTCGGCCAGCGAGTCGTCGCGCCCGCGCTCGCCGCCGCTCAGCGCCTGCAGGCCCTTCAGGTCGGCGCCGGCGCAGAAGCCCCGGCCCTCGCCGGTCAGCACGATCACCACGACGCGCTCGTCTGCCTCGGCGGAAGCGACCGCGTGCTTCACCTCGGCCGCCATGCGGTCCGTCCAGGCGTTGAGCTGCGCGGGTCGGTTGAGCTTGATGGTCGCGATCGGGTCGTCGACCTCGTAGATGATCTGCTGGTAATCGGCGGACATGCTTCCTCCGGCTCGAACGGGGTGGCGGAATCGACGCTCCAGCATAGCCGGCCGGCAGGCCCCTCCCACCGGCCGGAAAGCGACGCGGGAGCGGCGTGATACGCTCCCCGCGCGATGAAGATCCGCGCAGTCATCTTCGATCTCGGCGGCGTCGTGCTCGGCTCGCCCCTGCACGCGATCGCCGCCTACGAGCGCGAGCTCGGGCTGCCGCGAAACGCCGTCAACCACGTGGTCGCAGCGACGGCGCCTCGAGGCGCCTGGTCGCGGCTCGAGCGGGGCGAGCTCTCCATGGAAGAGTTCTATCCCGCCTTCGAGGCGGACTGCGCGGCGGCCGGCCACGAGCTGTCGGCACGCGAGATGATGACGCGCATGAGCGAGGTCTCGAAGCCCCGCACCGTGATGCTCACCGCGATCGAGCGCATCCGTGAGCACGGCCTGCTGACGGCGGCGCTCACCAACAACTGGGCCCACGACGGCGCCGAAGACGGCACGAGGTTGCTGCGCGACCGCTTCCACGTGTTCGTGGAGTCGAGCGTCGAGGGCCTGCGCAAGCCCGACCCCCGCATCTACGAGCTGGCCTGCGGCCGACTCGGCATCGCGCCGGGCGAGGCCGCGTTCCTCGACGACATCGGGAGCAACCTCAAGTCGGCGCGCGCGCTCGGCATGACGACCATCAAGGTCGACGAGCCCGACCAGGCCCTGCGCGAGCTCGAGCAGGTGATCGGGCTGACGCTGCTCGATTGACCGGGGGGCCGGCGTTCAGTCCGGGTCGGGATAGACGATGCGCGCCGTCGCCGAACGCACATCACCCTGGCAGGTGAGCACCCAGCCCTCGCCCTCCTGGTCCTCGTCGAGGCCGCCGTCGTTCAGGCGCATCTCGACTTCGCCCGACTCGACCTTCGCCATGCAGGCCCCGCAGTAGCCCTCCACGCACGCGCACGGCGCATCGAGGCCCGCCCGGTGGGCGGCCTGCAGGACCGTCTCGCCCTCGCCCACGATCACCTCGGTCTCGTCGCCGTCGAGCGAAATGACGACGCGGGCGCCGCTGTCACCCGGCGCATGGGGAGGCGTCGCATCCATGCACGCCAGCTCGGGCGAAACGAAGCGCTCGATGAAGATGCGCTCGGCCGCCACGCCCTCGAGCTCGAGCGCGCGCTCCACCACGTCCATGTAGGCGGAGGGACCGCAGACGTAGAAGTCGGCCTCTGCTGCCGCCGCGATCGTCGACCGGGCGCTCTCGACGGTGAGGAAGCCGTCGCGATCGTCGAGGCGATGCACGACCCGCACGCGCTCGCCGTAGCGCTCGGCCAGCGCCGCGAGCTCGCCCTGGAAGATCACCGAGCGCTCGTCGCGATTCGCGTACACCAGCACGACGTCGCGAGCCGTGGTCGCGAGCGCCGCCTTCATGAGGCTGATGACCGGCGTGATGCCGCTGCCGCCGGCGAACAGCACGATCGGCGCCGTGCGCCCGGTGAGGCAGAAGTGGCCGGCCGGCTTCATGACCTGCAGCGGGTCGCCGACCTTCAGCACGTCGTGGAACCAGTTCGAGACGCGCCCTTCCTCGACGCGTTTCACCGTCACCTTGTGCTCGGTCTCGGTCTCCGGGCAGCTCGCGAGCGAGTAGCAACGCACGAGCGGATGGCCGTCCACCACGACGTGGAAGGTGAGGAACTGACCGGCGCGATACACGTAGGTGCCGCGCAGGGCCTCGGGAATGGCGAGCACGATCGAGCGCGAGTCGTGGGTCTCCTCGATGATCCGCGCGACCTCGAGCTCGTGGTACGGCCCCTGCTCCAATTCAGCGCCCTGCGTCGACGCGCTCATCCGCTCCGTCTCCCCATCATTGACCTCCGTCCCGACCGCGCGGCGCTCCCGGCCCCGGCGCGGTCGGCGGATCGCCCTGCCCGGCGTCGAGCTCCACCTCGAGCCGCCGTCCGCTCTCGCGCTCGGGCACGAGCCGCACCGCGATCCGGGCCGGCGACAGCGCTCGCACGCCGTCGCGCTCGACACTCTCGATGACGACCTGCTGGGGTCGATGCCCCGCCCGCCGTATCAGCACCACGTGGCCGCGGTCCACCCGCAGCGACAGCTCGTGCGACTCCTCGGGCGCCACGAGCCGGCCGTCGACGAAGACCTTCGCGGGCCGCGGCTCGATGGTCAGCGGCACCACCTGTCGTGTCGCGCAGGCGGCCCCGAGCAGGGCGACCATCAGCGCAGCCAGTCCGGAGCGCGCGAGCGCGCTCCTTTCCGCTCCGTTTCGACCGACCGTCGTCTCGCGTCCCACCACCGGCCCCCATGGCGGCCGGTCGCCGCCTGCGCCCGGCCGGCGCGGGAGACTACCCCGAGCACCGTGGCCCCGCCCGCGCCACGCCGATAGACTCCGCGCCCCTCCATCACGCGGGAGTTCGCCCATGAAGCCCCAGACCCGCCCGGCCCGTCCGTACTTCTCGTCGGGCCCCTGCGCGAAGCGCCCCGGCTGGTCGCTCTCCCATCTCGAGAAGGCGCTGGTCGGTCGCTCGCATCGCGCCGGGCCCGCCAAGGCGAGGCTGCAGGAGGTGATCGACCGCTCGCGCCGCCTGCTCGACCTGCCCGCCGACTACCGGCTGGGCATCGTGCCGGCCTCGGATACCGGCGCGGTCGAGATGGCGCTGTGGTCTCTGCTCGGGCCACGGGGCGTCGACGTGCTGGCGTGGGAGAGCTTCGGGCTCGGCTGGCAGAGCGACATCGAGGGGCAGCTCGGAATCGCCGACGCGCGGGCGCTGATCGCCGACTACGGCGAGCTGCCCGACCTCTCGAGCGTGGACTTCGCCCGCGACGTGGTTTTCACCTGGAACGGCACGACGTCGGGCGTGCGCGTGCCCGACGGCGCTTGGATTCCGGACTCGCGCGAGGGGCTCACGATCTGCGACGCGACGTCGGCGGCCTTCGCGATGGAGCTGCCGTTCGAGAAGCTCGACGTGGTGACGTGGTCGTGGCAGAAGGTGCTCGGCGGCGAGGCCGCACACGGCATGCTGGCGCTCTCACCGCGCGCCGTCGAGCGGCTCGAGTCCTGGGCGCCGCCGCATCCGCTGCCGAAGATCTTCCGCCTCACCAAGGGCGGCAAGTTGATCGAGGGCATCTTCGAGGCGTCCACCATCAACACGCCGTCGATGCTGGCGGTCGAGGACGCCGTCGACGGACTGCGCTGGGCCGAAGAGCTGGGCGGATTGCCGGCCCTGGTGGCGCGGAGCGAGGCCAACCTCGCCGCCGTGGCGCGCTGGGTGGAGACCGCCGACTGGGTCGACTTTCTCGCCCGCGAGCCCGCTACGCGATCGTCGACGTCGATCTGCCTGCGCGTCGTCGACGATTGGTTCGCCGGGCTCGCGCCGGACGAGCAGGCGAAGACCGCGAAGAAGACCGCGAGCCTGCTCGACGGCGAGGGCGTGGCCCACGACATCGGCGCGTACCGCGACGCTCCGCCCGGCCTGCGCATCTGGGGCGGCGCCACCGTGGAGACCAGCGACGTCGAGGCCCTGCTGCCCTGGCTCGACTGGGCGTGGGAACAGGTGCAGGAGGGCTCGGGCTCGCCAGCCTGATCCGCCTTCCGCTCCCGGCCGCAAACGCCGCACAGGTTCGCGAGAACCCGCGACCGCTCAGGTCTCGCTCGTCGAGGCCTCGTCGTCCTTGGCGTCTTCCGGGGCGCTGGGCGCGGAGGCACTCGGAGCGACGACCGGCGCATCCACGAGCGCGACCTTCAGGGCCTGCAGGCGTTCGATCTCCTCGTGCTGGGTGCGCAGCCGGTCCTTCTTCGCGGCCAGCTCGCTGCGGATGGCGACGTAGAGCAACTCCTGGGTGCGCAGCTTGGCGCGCAGCTTCTCGACGCTGCGCTCGTGCTCGGTGATCTGCTGGCGGGCGGTCGTCAGCTCGGCTTCCGCCTCGTCGGCGCGTGCGCGCAGCGCCTCGAGCACGGCGTCTTCCTGAGGCGGCGCGGGCTTCTCGGGCGGCGGCTTCACCTCGGCGCGCAATCGCGAGAGCTCACTGCCGAGCGCCGCCGCTTCGTCCCGCGCGGCGTCGCGCGCCTGTCTCGCCTGCTCGAGTTCCGCCTCGAGCTCGCTCACCCGAGAGGCGACGACGCCGGCCCCGCCACTACTCGCCTGGCCGGCCCGCTTCTTCGCCTTGTCGAGCTTCTTGCGCAGCTGCTGCAGATCGTCGGCGGCGCGGCTCTGCTTGGCGGCGCTCTTCGCCAGCTGCTCGCGCACCGACGCGAGCTCGCCCTGCAGCTTCTCGGCGGCGGCCAGGGCGGACGCAGTCTCGTCCCCGGCCGCTCGCGCCCGCAGGTAGAGCCCGACCGCCACCGCCGCGGCCAGTGCGGCGATCACCCAGGGAGCCAGGTCGACCATGCTCGCTACTCCATTTCTTGCGTGACCGCGGAGGCGCTATGCCGACACGCGGTAGAAGGCGTTGAAGGGATTGTCCACCTCCAGCCGCTCGAAGCCAGCGAATCCCGCCTCGCGGCAGTGCTCCTCGGCCCGGCGCGGGCCCCATGCGGCGCCCAGCCCCGCGCCGCCGTGGGCGAGCGACTGCGTCATGCAGTGCAGGGTGCTCATCGCGTAGGTGAGCGCACCGGCCGGGTGGAGATTGTCGGCCAGATCGTCGCCGGCCACCGGCTCGACCATCAGGTAGGTGCCACCGTCGCGGAGGGCCGCACGAATGTGTCCGAGCACCGCGATCGGGTCGACGAGATCGTGGATCACGTCGAAGGTGGTGACCAGGTCGAAGCCGGGCTCGACCGGGATCGCGTCACCGCCGCACTGCTCGAAGGCCACGTTGTCGAGGCCCCGATCCGAGGCGGCAGCCCGCGCGCGCTCGACCGAGTGCGCGTCGATGTCGAAGCCGACGAACGTCGAGGCCGGGTACGCGTTCGCCATCGTGAGCGCCGCATCACCGCTCCCGCACCCGATGTCCGCCACGCGAATCCCCTGCCCGAGGCGCTCGACCACGTCCTTCATGGCGGGCAGCCACTTGCGGGTCAGCAGGATGCGCGTGCCCGGGCCGTTGGCGCGTGCGATGCCCTCGACCATGTCGGGGCCGAAGTCGCTGAACGGCACGCCGCCCCCCTCGCGGCAGGCCCGCGCCACACCGGGAATCGCGCCGTAGAGGGCCGGAACCATCTGGGTCCAGCCGGCGAGGCAGTAGGGGCTCGACTCGTCGGCGAGACAGACGGCGTGCTCCTCGGGCAGGTGGAACTTCCGCGCCCCGGCGTCGTAGCCGAGGATTCCTGCGGAGGCGAGGGTGGCGAGGATCTCCTCGAGATAGCGCGCGTCGAAGCCGGTGTGCGCCGCGATCTCCTCCAGCGTGGACGGCGGCTGCCCCGCCAGCGCCCGGAAGAGCCCGGTGCGATCGGCCACCGCCACCACGCCCATCACGGCTGCACCGGTCGTCATCTCCATGAAGCGGCCCATGAAGGCTCGCATTGCATCCTTGTCCACGGTGTCCTCCCTCGATTCGCGATCGGCGTGAGCTTCGTCAGCGCATGCGGCGGGTGCCCGTCAATGTCGTCATCGACACGATCAACAGGCCCATCAGAGCCGACGCCACCAGCAGCGTGCCACGCAGACCCAGCGCCGCCACCGCGAACCCCGACAGAAAAGTACCGATCGGGGCGCCGCCCATGAAGCCCAGCTGGTAGACGGCCAGCACACGCCCGCGTTGCTCGTCCGGGGCGCTCACCTGGAAGAGCGTCCGGCTGCAATTGATGAAGACCGCTCCGCCCAGCCCCCAGACGAACGTGAGCGCCACGAGACCGGGAAACGGCACCCCGAAGCCGATGATCGCCTCGATGGTGGCGCCGAGGGTCAGTGCCAGCAGAGCGGCGGCGCCCTTGCGCCCCACGCCGCGGGCCCGCAGCACGAGCGATCCAGCGATCGTGCCGAGCGGAAAGAGCATCAAGACGATCGAGAGTGCATCGACCCCCAGGCCGTATACGTCGCGCACCAGCAGAGGAAACACCACCACGTACGGCCCGATGAAGAACACGCCCACGGCGACCACCAGGACCGCCGGCGCCCAGAGGTTTTCGGTGCGCGCCACGATCCTCACCCCCTCGAGGATCTCGGCCAGCCGCAGCCGGCCGCCGTCGACACGGGCCCGGCCCGGCGGCGCCGGCGGCACTCCCCGCTGCACGAAAGCCCCGAGCAGGAAGACCGCGGACTGCACGGCGAGCATCGACGCGCTTCCCGTCAACCGCGCCAGGCCCGCCAGCAGGGCGCCGGCGGCCTGAGCGCCGAACTGCGACGCACTCATGGTCGTGACGGCGCGCATCATGTCGGGCCCCGCCACGCGCGACAGCAGGGTGTCGCGAGCGGGCATCGAGAAGGCCTGCACGGTGCCGATGAAGAGCCCGTACGCGATCAGCACGCCGAGCGAGAGGCGGCCGTTCGCGCTGGCGATCGCCAGCAGAGCGACCGGTAGCGCAGCGACGACGTGCAACCAGGCGAGCAGGCGGCGCGGCTCGAAGCGGTCGGCCACGGCGCCGCCGGCGAGCAGCAGGAACGTGCTCGGCAGCATGGTCGAGGTCTGCGCGATGCCGACCCACCGGGCGTCGGCAGCCAGTTCGCCGACCACGATCCACGAGAACAGGACCTGCTGCATCCCCCAGGCGCCGAACCAGCTGCCGACGCCCACGGCGAACCAACCGAAGCCCGCGCCCGACGCGGCGCGGGCCGCTGCCGACGTCTCGCTGCCCGGCGACGGCGCGATCGACGCGGGCGCCTCGCGCTGCGGGCGCGGAGCCGATCCGGCACGCGGTTCTGTGGTTGCCATGGGGAGATGTCTCGGGAGCGGACGGCGCCGCGGCGGCAGGGTACACGAGCGCTTCAGCGCCCGCGCACGGCCGCGCTTGCCTGGCGGCGTGACGGACCCGCCCTACCCTCTCTGGCCTCCCGCACGATCTCACGACCGCACGACCGCACCCGAGCCAACCTACGCGGAGCTGCCGCAAACACCCCGAAATGGCCATCGCCGATCGAATGATCCGCGCCAGCGGCAGGCTGCGCCGCGACGTGGCCGGGCTGCGCTTCGCCCGGCCCGTCAGCCACGTCTACGACCCGCTCACGTACGCGCGAAGACCGCATCATCTGTACCTGCGTCGCTTCGCGAACGGCACCCGGCGCGTCGTGCTGCTCGGCATGAACCCGGGCCCCTTCGGCATGGCGCAGACCGGCGTGCCGTTCGGCGAGATCGCCATGGTGCGCGACTGGATGGGCATCGAGGCGAAGGTCGAGCGGCCGCCGCACGAGCATCCGAAGCGCCCGGTGCAGGGCTTCGACTGCCGGCGCAGCGAGGTGAGTGGCGCACGACTCTGGGGCGCGATCGCCCAGCACTTCGGCAGCGCGGAGCGTTTCTTCGCCGATCACTTCATCGCCAACTACTGCCCGCTCGTCTTCATGGAGCAGAGCGGGCGCAACGTAACCCCCGACAAGCTGCCGGCGGGCGAGCGCGAGCCGCTATTCGCCGCCTGCGACCGGCATCTGCGGCGACTCGTCGAGCTGCTCGAGCCCGAGTGGGTGATCGGTGTGGGCGGTTTCGCGGCGCGGCGGGCCGAGGAGACACTCGGCGGCGCGGGCGTCCGCTTCGCACAGATCCTGCACCCGAGCCCCGCGAATCCGCGGGCGAATCGCGACTGGACGGGCGAGGTGAGCCGACAGCTCGCCGAGGCGGGCGTGTGCGCTCGTCGCGCCAGGCGACGCTGACCCGAGCGCGCGAACGCGATCGCCGCGCAGCCCGCGTCAGTGACGCGATCCGGCCGGGTCGTCCCCCTCTGCCCCCTCTGGCCCCTCTGGCCCCTCTGGCCCCTCCGACCCGGCCACACCGAGCCGCCGCAGCAGCGGCCCCATCGTCAGGCCCTGCACGCCGATCGAGAAGCACACCACCACGTAGGTCATCAACAGGATGCCCTCGTAGACGCGCCGGTCCAGAACGCCGAGACTCCCCGAGAGCGAGAGCGCCAACGCCACCGAGATGCCGCCGCGCAATCCGCCCCAGACGAGCACCGGCACCGCGTTCGGCGTGAAGGAACGGAAGCGGCGCAGCAACGCGACCGGGAGCCCCACGCCGAGCGCACGGGCGAAGAGCGTCACCGGGATCGCGAGCAGCGCCGCCTCGACCCAGACACCGCGAAAGCTGAGCACCAGCACCTCGAGGCCGATCAGCACGAAGAGCACGGCGTTGAGGACCTCGTCGACGAGTTGCCAGAAGGTGTCGAGATGCTCGCGCGTCGTGTCGGACATCGCGAAAGTGCGGCCCTGATTGCCGATCAGCAGCCCCGCCACCACCATCGCGATCGGCCCCGAGACGTGCAGCGCCGTGGCGAGCGCATAGCCGCCCGCCACCAGCGCCAGCGAGATCAGGATCTCGACGTCGTAGCTGTCGACCGAGCACATCGCCCGGTAGGCGAGCCAGCCCGCCGCCAGGCCGAAGAGCGCACCCCCGAGCGTCTCCACGGCAAAGAGCTGAACGATCTGCCAGACGAGCGGCGTGTCGTCGGCATGCCCGGAGAGCCCCGCGGCGCCGACGATCGCCAGGAAGATCACGACCGCGATGCCGTCGTTGAACAGCGACTCGCCGGCGATCTTCACCTCGAGACTCTTCGGCACCGTCATCGTCTTCAGGATCGCGAGCACCGCGATCGGATCAGTCGGCGAGATCAGCGCGCCGAACAGCAGGCAGTAGACGAAGGGCGTGGAAAGGCCGAGCGCCCCGAGGATCGTCCAGACCAGCCCGCCGATCACGAACGTCGAGATCAGCAGCCCCAGGCTCGCGAGCAGAGCGATCACGCCGCGCTGCCGGGCGAGATCGTCGAGATCGACGTGGAGCGCCCCGGCGAACAGCAGAAAGCCCAGCATCCCGTGCATCAGCGCGTCGTCGAAGTCGATCCGCTCGAGGATCGCGACGGCCTCGGCCTCGACGCCCGGGACGAGCCGCCCCACCGCCACCACGGCGAGCGAGGCGCCCAGCCCGAAGAGCATCAGCGCGATCGTGGTGGGCAGCCCCAGGAAGCGCTGGTTCAGGAAGCTGAAGAGCGCTGCCAGCGTGAGCAGCGCGGCGATGATCTCGAATCCGCTCACCCGCCTCCCCTCCGGTCGCCGGGGTCCCGGCGCCCCCGCTTCGTCTCAGCCGCCGCCGTGGGTGTGAACTGCGGCGCGGGCGCTAACCTACCGCCGCGCCGGATCCGGGGGGAGAGGCCACGCGCCCACCCTGCCCCCTGCGGCCGGCCGCCCCCCCCCCACGCGACCCCAGCACGCCGGCGCGCCCCCAACGGAGGACCCCGAAGTTTAGCCCGCAGGCCCCC
>CAZETS010000085.1:0-19255 GCA_964515335.1 uncultured Spirochaetaceae bacterium | reverse complement strand
CGGCACGGTTCGCCGTCTAAGCGCCGAAACCCACCGCGAATCGACAACTTCGAGTCTTCTTGGGCCCAATCTTCGAGCCACCTCTCAGGGCTTGCGCACACCAGGGCACCACGGCCGCCGGGCAGTGGAAGTACAAGGATCAGAGAGGCAGATCTCCGGCGGCGGGGTTGACGTGCCCCGTCTTCGAGTAGGCCTCGAGGGTGCGTTGAGCGATGCGCCACTGGTGGACCTCGTCGGCGCCGTCCGCGAAGCGCGCCCAGCGGGCCTGGGTGGCCATGTGGGCCAGCGGCGTGTCGGTCGAGTAGCCGAGGGCGCCGTGCACCTGGATGGCGCGGTCGATGATGCGGTTCAGCGCGTTGGCGACGAAGTGCTTCGCCATCGAGACCTCGCTCTTGAAGTCGTCGCCGCGATCGATCTTGTAGGCCGAGTGGAGCACCATCAGCTTGCACTGGTAGAGCTCCATCGTGCTGTCGGCGATCATCCACTGGATGCCCTGCTTCTCGGCCAGCAGCGAGCCGTGGGCGAAGCGGCTCATTGCGCGGTCCACCATCATCTCGAGGGCGGTCTCGGCCTGACCGATCCAGCGCATGCAGTGGGCCAGGCGCGCGGGGCCGAGACGGTACTGGCCCAGCAGGTGGCCCTGCCCCTGACCGCCGAGGATGTTCTCCTTGGGGATCTTCAGATCCTTGATGGCGATCTCGCAGTGATTGTGGCTGCCGCTCATCGTGTGGACGTCGCGCACGATCTCCCAGCCCTCGCTCGGGATGTCGACGATGAAAGCGGTGTTGCAGGCCTGGGGGATCTCGGGATCGTCCTCCGTGCGCGCGATCAGGATCGCGAACTGGGCGCCCTTTGCGCCCGAGATGAACCACTTGTGGCCGTTGGCGACCCAGTGGTCGCCCTGCAGAACGGCCTTCGTCTGGATCAGCGTGGGATCACTGCCGGCCACCTCGGGCTCGGTCATCGCGAAGCACGAGCGGGTGCGTCCCTCGCAGAGGGGCCGGAGGTACTTCTCCTTCTGCTCTGGCGTCGCCCAGTGCAGCAGGGTGTGCATGTTGCCCTCGTCGGGCGCCTGGGCGTTCAGGGCGAACGGTCCGAAGCGCGTCTTCGCTGCTTCGGCCGAAACGCTCGCCATGGCGACGTGGCCGAGCCCCATGCCGCCCCACTCCTCGGGCATGTGGGGCAGCCACAGTCCGCGCTCGTGCGCGGCCTTGCGCATCTTGATGACGTTATCGACGAGCGTCTTGCGGTCGTCCTCCTTCTCGGCGATGGCGGCCTCGCACGGGCGCACCACTTCGTCGAGAAAGACGCGCACCTGCTGGCGGACGTGCTCGATCTCTTCGGGAAAGCTGAAGTCGATGGCCATGGCTTGGGCTCCTCTAGGTCGGGGGCGGGGCGAGTCGATGCCCGGCACGGGGCGGAGATCGCGGCGGGTCGGATCTTCGAGTCGTCTGCATGATAACCCTCGGGAAGAGCCCCGGTTCGCCGGGTCGGGTCTCGTGAGCGACCGCCTGACGCCCGGTTGGCCGAGGACCGTCGGACCCGCGGCCGCGATTCGTCGGATCCGTGCACGTTCCGGCATGAGACGGCGGCATCGACCCGGTAGCCTCGTGTCTCGATCGGCCGGAGGAAGAGGATGGCTCGAGAGAACGATCTACCGGCGATTCCCGAAACGCTCGCGTCGGCGCTGGCCGAGCGGCTGACACAGCGCCACGAGGCCATCGCGGTCGGCAACCGCGCGGGCGTGATCGAGTGGACGAACGCGGCCTGGCGACGCGTCACCGGCTGGGCGCTGGACGAGGTGGTCGACAAGCCTCTTTCGCACCTGCTCGATCGCATCGGCCTCGAGCACTCGGTGCTCGACTTCGTGCAGAGCCACTTCACGGCCGGCCGCAGCTGTTCGCTCGAGCTGTCGATCGACGGGCCCGACGGGCGCATGCACGCCGTGCACCTCGAGGTGGAGCCCCTCGCCGACGCCGACGGCGAGGTCGACCGCTTCCTCGCGATCGCGACCGACGTGAGCGCGCGCCGCATCGGTGAGGCGGCGGTGGCCGAGCGAGAGCCGCCGCTCGTCTCGGACGGTCCCGTCCAACAGCCAGGTGACGCCGCGCGGATGCGGTCGAGCGAGGCACTCGTCGCGGAGGCCGTCGCTACGCTCCGCGAGGTCGACCGGCTCTGCGCTGAGATCGAGCAGACGACCCGCCCGGGGCTGCTCGACGAGCTGGGCGTGCGGGCCGTGCGCGAGCGCGCGCTGGTGGCGGGTGACCGCGCGCGCGCGTTGCTCTGCGCTGCAGCCGCACCCGAGCGCGAAGCGGTGCCGGTGGACTTGTCGGCCCTGGTGGCCCGGATCGTCGAGTCGATCGTGGCCGAGCGGCCGCCGCGCGTACAGTTCGACGTGGTCCTCGATCCGTCGCCGCCCATCGGACGCGTCCAGCAGGACCGGCTCGCGCGGGGCGTGGAGAGCTTGATGCGCACCGGCGTCGCGGCGATCGAGGGCAGCTGGGGGACGCTCAGCGTCACCACCGGCGTCACGACACCCGGCCGCGCCCTCCCGTCCACCGTATACCCGGCAGGCTTTGCGGGCCCGCTGCGCGACGAGGCGCCCCGGGGCTTCATCGAGCTCCACGACACAGCCACCAGCCTCTCCACCGCCGACGTGCGCCGCATCCGCGAAGGCGTCGTCCCCACGCCGGGCTCGGCGCGGCTCGCCGCGATCGTCGAGACGTGTGCGCTGCTCCGCGGCGCCGGGGTGCAGGTGGAGGCCGGCTCGCTGCCGGGCTGCGGGACCCGCATACTGCTGCTCGCCGACGCCGCCCCGGTCGATCGCTGATCGCACCGCCAGCTCTCCGCTCGATTCTCCACGGCGGCAGCGACGCTTCGACGGGCTAGACTGCGCGGCTCGCGCCCGCCCCTTCCCACGACGAGCTCCGCCACTTGGTCAGGTCCCACGCCGAAGAGAGCCTGGGCGCGAATCCCGGTGATGCCGCGCTGAATCCCGCCGACTCCGTGGCGATGGGTGTGGCGGCTGCGCGCGCGCCACGTCCGGCGTTGCCGGTCGCCCGGCCCGGCATGTTCGCCGCCATGCAGCATCGCGCCTTCCGGCTGCTGTTCGTTTCGTTTCTCGTCAACCAGACCGGATTCTGGATCTCGCACATCTCGCTGCAGGGCCTGATGGTCGAGCTGACGCAGAACGACACCCGCCAGAACGGGCTGCTTTTCTTCGCCTTGTTCCTGCCCGCCTTCGCGTTCGCTCCTCTCGCCGGCGTGGCGGCGGACCGCTTCGACCGCAAGCGCATCGTGCTCACCTGCTACGTCTCGGTGATGGCGTGCACCGCGACGCTGACGGCGCTGACCGCCAGCGGCGCGGCGACGCCGCGGCTACTGCTCGTGGTCGCGGCAGCGATGGGGACCACCTTCGCGTTCTCGGGGCCGGCCAGCATGGCGATCGCAGCCAACTCCGTGCCCGACCGCGACCTCTCGAGCGCGGTGTCCCTCCAGTCGGCCGCCAACAACCTGACGCGCGTCGTGGGCCCACTCTTCGCGGCGCCGCTCGTCGCGACGGCGCGCTTCGACATCTCGTTCGCGGTGTATCTCGTCGCGGCCACCACGGCCGCCGCGTTGACGGCTGCGATGCGGATCGAGCGTTACGCGGGAGAGGCCGAGGAGGGGGGCATCCTGGCCCGGATGGCGAACGGCCTCGAGCACGCGCGCGACCGGCAGCCGGCGCTCCCGAGCCTGCTGACGGTCGCCGTGCTGTCGTTCTTCGGCGTCTCGCACGTGGTGCTCTTGCCGGCGTTCGCCGCCGAGGTGCTCGGCGATCAGTCGCTCTTCGCGTGGATCGTCGCGACGACCGGCGTCGGTGCGATGGCGGGTGCGCTCTCGGTCGGCCGGGCCTCGGCTCCGCCCACGCTCCGCCGCGCCGCGCTCGGCGTAGTGGCGTTCGGCGTCGCGCTCGCCGGCTTCGGGGCGACCGATCTCGTCGCCTTCGCGCTGCTCGCGCAGCTCGTCGTCGGCTACTTCTACTTCTCGGTGATGACCGGACTGCAGACCCTCATCCAGCAGATCGTCGACGAGTCGAAGCGTGGCCGTGTGATGAGCCTCTTCCAGGTGTGCTGGGCCGGGCTCGTTCCCTTCGGCAGCCTGCTGCTCGGATTCGTGGCCGGCCCGCTCGGCACGGCGAACACCCTCGTCGTCACCTCCGGCGTCTGCGTCGGCTACGGGATCGTGATGGCCGTGCTCGCGCCACGCTGGGAGCGCGAGGCATAGAGCGAGGGCAAGCACGTCGCCCCGGCTCAGGCCCCCGGGCCATGCCGGTCGCTGCTTGCCGGGGAGCCCACGTAGTGGGCGCGCGGGCGGAAGCGCAGCGCGGGCTCGTCGTACTCCTCGATGGCGTGCGCGATCCAGCCGGCCGAGCGGGCAATGCCGAAGATCGCCTCGCCGGCGCCTTCGGGCATGTGGGCCGACCAGCTGAGTGCACCGATGAAGAAGTCGATGTTCGGGCGCACCTCGACGCGTTCGAGCAGGATCTCGAGCACCCGCTCCACGACTTCGGTGCGAGCCGGATCCAGGTCGCCCCGCGCGAGCAGCTCGGCCATCGCGCGCGCACGCGGGTCCCAGTCGCGATGGATCAGGTGCCCGAACCCGGGCACCCGTTGCTGTCCGCGCAGGAAGTCTCCGATCACCGCGATCGCGCGGTCCGGTCGGTCGACCTCGCCGAGCAGGCGATGCACCGGCGCGCTGGCGGCGCCGTGAAGGGGCCCGGCCAGCGTGCCCAGACCTGTCGCGACCACCGAGCAAGGATCGGCTCGCACCGAGGCGGCGACGCGGGCGGCGAGCGTCGATGCCGCGAGACCGTGGTCGGCGACCAGCACCAGCAGGGCGTTCAACAGGCCGACGCGACCGGGTGTACCCTGCTCGGGCGAGAGCCGCTCCCAAAGCCGTGACGCGATCGCGTCTACGAGCGGCTCGCTGCTTCCTGCCAGGTCGAGGGGAGCCGCGGCGTGTGCGGCGCGTGAAGGCAGCGCGTCCACGAGCGTCGCGATCAGCCTGCGCCCGCTCGCCGCGATGCCGCGCTCGGCCAGGTCGAAGCGGAGCGGATCGGTGGGGCCGGCCACGGTTGCCACGACGCGCAGCAGATCCGCGATCGGCGTTCCGGCGGGCAGCCCGCGCAGCGCGTTGCGGGCAGCGCGCAACGTGTCTTCGCCGCCGCTCCAGGGTCGCCGCCCCGCGTCTTGCGCGTCCGCGTCCGGTCGGCGCTCGCCCAGCCAGAGCCACTCGGCGACCGCCTCGAAGGGCGCCGATGTAGCGAGCGTGGCGACGTCGACGCCCCGGTAGGCGAGCCGGTCCTGCTCGATCGAGGTGAGCGCCGTGCCGAGCACGACCGACAGGCCACCGGTGCGCGGGCCGCCGCCGCGTCCGCGCGCGGCCAGCCGCTCGACGGCGCGGGCGTCGAACCGGCTCGAGCGGCCGTCCGGGCCCGGCACCCGGTCGAGCACTCCGCGGCTCACGTACGCGTAGACGGTCTCGACCTTCACTCCGAGTCGCGCTGCCGCCTGCCGGGCGGTCAGCTGTCGGAGACGTCCGGCGGATGCCACGGGCTGCTCCTCGTCGGCCTCGTCCACCTGAGCGGGCCATCATCGCAGATCGCCATTGACTAAATCAACGTTGAGTTGATCAATATTGACACAAGGCCCGCCACCCGGCAGCCTGCCCTCCGCAAACCACCGACATCAGGGAGGAAAAACGATGACCGACCGAATCCGGAACGCTGGAGCGGCGGGCCGCCCCGCCGGCGAGATCGAGGTTCCGCCGGGCCTCAAGGGCGTCTCCGTCACCGACACCGAGATCGGCGACGTGCGCGGCGGCGAGGGCTTCTACCACTACCGCGAGTACTCGGCGATCGAGCTGGCCCAGACGCGCACGCTCGAGGGGGTCTGGCACCTCGTCTACCAGGGCCGGCTGCCCGACGCCGCCGAGCGCGCGGCCTTCGCGGCCGAGATCGCACCCCTGCGCGAGCTGTCGCCCCGAGTGCGAGATCTGTTGCCCGCGCTCGCCGCCGTCGAGCCCTTCGTGCCCCTCGATGCGCTTCGCACGGCGCTCTCGTTCGCCTGCGCGGAGCGCGGCCTGCGGCCGGTCTTCGACCTCTCGCCCGCCGCTCGCCGGCGCGATGCGCTCTTCGTGTGCGCCCAGGTGCCGACACTGATCGCGGCGCTCTGGCGCCATCACGTGGGCGAGGAGCCGATTCCGCCCGATGCCTCGCTCGGCTACGCGGCCGACTACCTGCGGATGCTCGGCGGTGAGGTGCCGGGCGGCGAGCAGGCACGGGCCGTCGAGCAGTACCTGATCGCGACCGTCGACCACGGCTTCAACGCCTCGACGTTCACGGCGCGCGTCGTCACCGGAACCGGCGCCGACGTCGGCGCGGCCGTGGTCGGCGCGATCGGTGCGCTGTCGGGACCGCTGCACGGCGGCTCGCCGTCGCGCGCGCTCGAGATGCTCGACGAGATCGGCTCGCCGGAACGCATCGACGACTGGGTGCGCCCGCGCGTCGAGGCGGGCGGTCGGCTGATGGGCTTCGGTCACGCGGTCTACCGCACCGAGGATCCGCGCGCCGCGATGCTGCGCGCCACCGCCACGCGGCTCGGAGGCGAGCGGGGCGAGCAGGTCGAGCTGGCGCGACGCGTGGAAGAGCGCGTGCTCGAGATCCTCGCCGAGCTGAAGCCCGGTCGAGACATCCACACCAACGTCGAGTTCTGGGCCGGCGTGGTGATGGACCTCTGCGGCATTCCGCGCGAGGTCTTCACGCCCACCTTCGCGGCGAGCCGGGTGATCGGGTGGACGGCGAACGTGCTCGAGCAGGCGGCGGGCGGTGGCATCATCCGTCCGAGTGCGCGCTACGTCGGACCGCCGGCCCCGCAGCCGGTGCCGGAGATCGTTGCGGCCTGATGCTCGTCGCCGATCGAGAACACGCAGGAGAAGCGGTCTCGCGTTCGATTCCGAGGGTTTCAGCCGCCGCCCGGCCGGCGCCGGCAAATACGCGAACACGTTCGCGTAGCTCGAAATCCCCGATCGGGCGCGAGCTCCGTGCTTCTACAACGCCTTGTAGAAGGCGCGCAGCATCGCGAATCCGCCGGCGCCGCCGACCAGTCCCATCTGCATCTTGTTCAGCGTGTAACCGAAGCCCACCCGGCCGTCGGGATCCGCCATGCCGATCGAGCCGCCGGCGCCCGGGTGCCCGAAGGCGCGCTTGCTCGGGCTGATGGGCATGACGGGCGAGCGCAGCATGAACCCCAGGCCGAAGCGCAACGGCATGCGGGCCAGCACCGCGTCGGGCCCGCTCGACTCTTCTTCGATGGCGCGTTCGATGGTCTCGGGCGCCATGATCCGCACACCGTCGATCTCCCCTCCCCGGGCCAGCGCGCCGTAGATGCGGGCCAGCGCCCGCGCGGTGCCGTGGCCGTTGGCGGCGGGGATCTCGGCGGCCCGCCAGGCGCGGGTGTTCACGTCGCCGTGCTTCTGCCTGGGATTGCTGAAGGCCGCGCCCGTCATCGTCGACGGGTCGGTCATGCTGCGCATGAACTCGCGGATCTCGTTGGGGATCTCGACCTTCGGCCGGCTGGAGTCGTCCTCCGCGCTGCTGCTCTCGCCGCCCGAGGTCACCAGGCTGCCGTGCAGGTCGCTGGTGCGCGCGTCCAACTCGGGCCCGAAGCCGATGTGGAAGTCGGCGCCGAGCCGTACCGCGACGTTCTCGCTGAAGAAGGCGCCCACCGACTGGCCCGACACGCGGCGGATCACCTCGCCCACCAGGTGGCCGTAGGTCAGCGCGTGATAGCCGTGCTCGGTGCCGGGCTCCCACCAGGGCTCGGTGTCGGCCAGCGCCGCCACCATGCGGTCCCAGTCGTAGAGGGCGCCATGGGGCAGCGGCTCGCGGATGCCGGGCAGCCCGGCGCGGTGGCTCAGCAGCCAGCGGACGGGGATCTCCCCCTTCCCCTTGGCGGAGAACTCGGGCCAGTACTCGGCGACCGGCGCGTCGAGGTCGATCAGCCCGCGCTCGACGAGCTGATGGGCGCAGATCGCCGTCATGCCCTTGGTGGTCGAGTAGACGTTCACGAGCGTGTCGTGCTGCCACTCGCGGGTCCGATCGAAGTCGAGGAAGCCGCCCCAGAGGTCGACGACGGACTCGCCGTCCAGTGTGAAGGCCACGGCGGCGCCGAGATCCCTGCCCGAGCGCAGGTTCTCGACGAAGACGTCGCGCACCTTCGCGAACTTGGGCTCGCAGTGGCCGTGGACGGCGATCTCGGCGGGCATCTCGGCTCCTCGAAGTGACGGGTCGGCGGGGGCGAGAGCGTACCCCGTCGCGGACCGGCCGCCGGGCCGAAGCGGATTCAGCCCGCCGTCCGATGCCGCGGGTCGTCTACGCGCCAGAGCACCAGGGCGATGGCTGCCAGCTGGAACACGATCGCCACCTGATAGACCGACTCGCGCCCGAGCGTGACGGCGAGCAGGCCTCCGAGCAGCGGGCCGATCGCACCCACCAGCTCCTGGGCGCTGTTCGCGACCGCGATGCGCAGCGGCAGGTCGGTGCGCTGGCCGAACTCGAGCGCCATGCTCTGGGCGGCCATCTGGAATCCCCCCATGCCGGCGCCGATGCCGAGGAAGACCAGCACGAAGCCCAGCAGGGACGCCGACATCATCAGGGCCACGACCGACGCGATCCAGAGCGCCAGCGAGAGCACGAAGACGCGCCGGAAGCCCGTGCGATCGGCCAGCATCCCCCAGAAGAGCGTGCCGGTCGAGTTCGAAAGCACGAACGCGGTGCTGAGCACGCCGAGGTTCGTGCCCGAGAGCCCGATCGTGGTGCTGGCCTGCAGGATGTAGAAAGGCGCCGCCATGCGGCCCATCGTCGCCAGCGCGCGACTCGAGAAGTACCAGGTGAAGCCGCGATCAGCCCGCAGCAGGGTGGGCAGGTCGCGCAGGCGATCGCCCAGCCGCGATCGCGTCCGCACCTCGGGCGGCTCGGGCTCGCGGACGAAGCCCAGCATGGCGAGGCCGAGCGCCGTCATCACGAACGCCACGCCGAAGGTCACCGCGTAGCCGTCGCCAAGGAGGTTCGGCTCTACGAACCAGCGCCCGCCCGCGTAGGCGACCGCGGCGGCGCTGATGCCGGCCAGCGCGTGGCGCAGCCCGAGCAGGCGCCCGCGCCGCTCGACGGGAATGAGCTTCGACATCAGGTAGTTGATGACGACGCCCTGCATGCCCATCAGGAAGCCGAAAAGGAAGAGCAGGGCGCAGATCGCCACGACGGCGGCGTCGGGTGCGAGCAGCAGGCCGGCGAGCGCGATGCCGAGCACCTGCAGTCGCATCGGTCCGCCGATCAGGAAGCCGAGGGGCAGCACGCGGCGACGGTGCTCGATCAGGCTCGCGCTGAGCAGCGGCGAGAGGAACATCCCGAAGTACTGGATCGAGCGGGCGAGTCCGACCACGAACTCGGAGCCCGACAGCAACTCGATGTAGGCGGGCAGGAAGGTCGGCGCGTTGACGAGCCGGAAGCCGGTCTGGCCGAGCAGGCCGTGCGCCAGGAAGGCCGTGTAGTTGCGCACCAGCTGGCGGTCGACGTCGGCGCGGAAGCTGGCCTCCGCGGCGTGCGGATCCGGCGAGGCCGGCTCGCCGATCGACCGATCGGGACGCGAAGCGGGAGCCTCCGAGCCTCGCTCGGGGCCGCGGTTCGAAGAAGTCACCCCTCTCCGGTCGCAGCATCGATCGCGTGCGCGCCGGCGCCCCGCACCGCGAAGTGCACCAGGCCGCCGAGCAGGGCGACGTTCTTGAGCAGAGGGCCGGTGTGGCCGGGTGCGATGTGGAGGCTGAGCGTGATCGGCACCAGGGTGACGAAGAGCAGCGCGGCCGCCCAACGCGTCTTGTAGCCGAGAAGCAACCCGACCCCGCCCAGGACGAGCGCCGCGCCGCTCGCATACAGCATGAGGGAGGGCGGGCCGAATACCTCGATCAGGCCGAAGAACGGCGAGGCCTCGAGCCGGGCCAGCATGACGTCGTGCTGGCCGAAGTGTCCGAGGCCGGCCACCACGAAGATCAAGCTGAACAGCACGCGAAAGACGACGTCCGACATGCGATGGAGCGCGGGTATGGGTTCCACGGGAGGGGTCTCCTGCTCGGTCGACCGGAACCGGGGACGATACCGGGAGCCCCGGCCGCGCAGGCGCTCGTAGGTCGCGGCGCGCGGCACCGCTGGCCACTTGTCGCCCGCCCGCCCGGGCTGTACGCTAGGGCTTTCCAACAGCCTGAAAACACAGCGCTTTCATCGCCCCGCGCACCCCGGCCGGAGTACCGGCATCTGAAAGCGAAGGCCACCCACCGCTGGCGGCGCCGGGCCCAGCGGAGAGCCAGGATCAGGAGGAGCCATGAGCTCTGATTCCCCCGAGGGAAATGGCGGCAGGCCCACGGTCCGAAGCGGCATGGCTTCGATGCCCGCCGATTGGGTGCTGCCCGGCGACGGGTCCGAGGGCGGCGAGAGCGCCGGTGACGGTGTCCCGGTGGTCGAGATCACCGACGCCGCCCGGGACGAGGTGCGCCGGCTGATCGCGGCCGAGGGCCAGCCCGGCTTGCGTCTCGGCATCAAGGGCGGCGGGTGCTCGGGTCTCTCGTACCTGCTCGAGTTCACCGAGGAGCGCGAGGGCGACACCGTGGTCGACCTCGGTGACTTCAAGGTCTTCCTCGACCGCAAGTCCACCATCTATCTGCGCGGCGTCACGCTCGACCACCAGAGCGGGCTCGAGGGCCGCGGCTTCGTGTTCCACAACCCGCAGGCCAGCAATACCTGCGGCTGCGGCGAGAGCTTCTCGCTCTAGCGCGCTCATGACGCCCATTCGGGCCAGTCTCACCGACGCCCGGGTCGTCGACCTCGCCCGCGCCGTTCGCGACCGCGGCCTCTACGCGCGCCTCGGTGGCGACGGCTCGGGGCTCGCGAGTCTCGGCGCGATCCGCGCGAGCGGTCCCGATGCTCTCTCGTTCCTGCACTCGCAGGTGACGAACGAGGTGGAAGGCCTCGCGCCGGGGCAGGGCAACCGCTCGGCGCGGGTGACGCGTCAGGGACAGCTCGTCGAGCTGTTCACGCTGCATCGCCTGCCCGACTCCGCTGCGCCCGTGGTGCTGATGGTGCTCGAGCGCGAGCGGGTGCCCATCCTGATGGCCGAGCTCGACGCGGTGCTGTTCGCCGACCGGGTCGACCTCGAGGACGTCTCCGAGGCGTTCGCGTGGCTGGCCTTGCAGGGGGGCGCTGCGGCGTCGGTGCTCGACGAGGTGCTGCCGGTGGCCTCCGGCGGCTACGCGGACTCGCCGGGCAGCTCGCTCGCCGTGCCGACCGGCGAGGGCGTGCCCGAAGGCTTGGTGGTGCTGAACCGCAGCCTGACCGGGGACGCGGGCTGGCTGGTCGCGCTGCCCGAAGCCCACCCGTCGAGCGCGGCTCTGGCGGCGCGGCTTCGCGACGCGTCCGCGGCCTCGGGGCTCGCGCTCGTCGACGAGCCCGAGCTCTCTCCGCTCCTCGAGCTCTTGCGCGTCGAGGCGGGCGTCGTGCGCATCGGTCCCGATACGGCCGGGCGGAGGCGCATCCTGCCCGAGACCGGGCTCGAGCAGCAGACGGTCAGCTACACGAAGGGCTGTTACCTCGGCCAGGAGGTGATCGCCCGCGTGCGCACCTACGGCAAGCTGCCGTTCGCGCTGCGCGCCCTGGTGCTCGAGAGCGACGAGTCGGGCGATGTCTGGGAGGAGCGCGCCGGGCTCCTCGACGCGCTCCCCGAGCCCGGCTCGGCGGTGACGCTCGACGACGGCGCGGCGGTCGGCCAGCTCGCCTCGCGCGCCCTCTCGCCGGTGGCGGATGCCGCGGTCGCGTACGCGTACCTCGACAAGTCGCACCGCACGCCTGGCAGCACGCTCTCGCTTCGCCTCGGCGATCGCGTCGTCGGCGCCACGGTCGCGCTGCTGCCGATCTACGACGCGCCGGGCGCGCAGGAGCGCGTCGCCTTTCTCTACGACCGCGCGGTGCGCGCCTTCGCGGAGGGACGCGAGACCGAGGCGCTCGGCCTGCTCGAGGAGGCACTCGGGCTCGATCCCGGCTTCTCGGACGGCTACGAGGCGGTCGGCGTGATGCTCGGCCGTTCCGAGCGCTTCCACGAGGCGATCGACATCTTCAAGCGCCTCGAAGAGATCGCGCCCGCAGAGCCGATGGTGAACACCAACCTGTCGCTCTACTTCATGAAGATCGGCGACAAGGAGACCGCCGAGGCCGAGGCCGCCAAGGCCATGCAGAAGAGCATGGCGCAGCAGTCGGGCAGCGCGGTCGACGGCTCGAAGCTCGACGAGGTATTCGCCGAGCAGCGGCGCGCCGACGCGCTGCGCAAGAAGGAGATGTTCGGCCAGGTGCTCGAGATCGACGCCGACGACGGCATCGCGCTCTTCGGCCTGGGAGGCGCACTGCTGGTGCTCGACGAGTGGGAGGAGGCGGCCGCCGTGCTGGCCCGCGCCACCGAGGTCGAGCGCGACAACTCGGCCGTCTATCTGGCGCGCGGCAAGGCGCTCGAGCACCTCGGTCGAACCGCCGAGGCCGAGCAGGTGTATCGCGCCGGCATGGAGGTGGCGTCGCGCAAGGGCGACCTGATGCCGCTGAAGGAGATGGAGCACCGGGTGCTGCTACTCTCGGGCGCCGCTCACCCCTGAGCGGGTTCCGCTCTTCCCCTCCCGTCAGTAATTTTCAACGCGCCCGATCGGAGTGACTAGATGGGCTTCCTCGACAAGATGCGTGGGATGGTCTCCGGCGAGGAGCCGGCTCGTGACGCCCTCGAGGTTACGTTTCGTGATCCCGGCCCCAACGCCGTCACCTGCCCGATCCGCTTCGACCGGCCGGTCTCGCCCGGCGGCACCTCGCTGTTCGAGACGCCCGAGGAAGCCGCCGCCTGGCCCGCCGTGAAGGCGCTGCTCGGCATCCCGGGCGTGCACTCGGTGATCGGCAAGGGTGACGTGTTGGTGGTGGCGCGTCACGACAGCGCGAGTTGGAGCGACGTGCTCGAACGGGTGGAGCCCGCCTTGCTCGCCGCCTTCGAGAGTGTGGACGTGCCCGCACCGACTGCGGGACCGACTGCGGCGCCCACTTCCGCGGCCACTCCCGCGCCAGTGGGCGGTGACTCCTCGCAGTCGAGTGATCTGCGCGACCGCGTACAGGCGGTGATCGACCGCGACATCAACCCGGCCGTCGCGGATCACGGCGGCATCATCACACTGCTCGACGTGCAGGACACGCGCGTCTTCGTGCACATGGGCGGCGGCTGCCAGGGCTGCGCGATGTCGACCGCGACCCTCAAGCACGGCGTCGAGTCGATGCTGCGCGCGCAGGTGCCCGAGGTCACCGAGGTGCTCGACACCACCGACCACGCCGCGGGCGCGAATCCGTACTTTCAGGCCTAGGCGAGACGCCGGGCTCCGCGTTGCCTCAAGGCGCCGGTGCGAGGATGGCGAGCACCAGCAGGCGCTCGCTTCCCGTGTTGCGGATGCCGTGGGGCACGCCCTCGGGCGCGACCAGCATCACGCCGGCCGACATCGGCAGCTCGCGGTCTTCGAGCACGAAGACGCCCTCGCCCTCGACGACCTGGTAGACCTTGTCCATGCCCTCGTGGGCGTGGAGCTTGTGCTCCTGGCCGGGCTCGAAGGCGTTCAGGCCCACCATGATGCGCTCGGACGAGAAGACGGTGCTCTTGCCCATCTTCTCGGCGTTGTAGACGGCGTGGTCCTCGGGGCGGAAGGCTTCGGGATGCTCCATGCTGGGAAGGGTATCACCGGAGCGCGGTCCGGTCAGGAAGCGCGGCGGGCGATCACCTCCGCCAGGGCATCGCAGGTCGCATCGATGGCCCGCCAGTCGGCGACGCGGTGCAGCCGCTCGTGCGCGACATCGCAGCTGCGGTTCCAGGGGCGGTCGACGAGCAGCACGACCGCCTCGGTGCGCTCGACGAAGAACTCCGCCATGCCCGGCGCGTCCTCGACGACGAGCGAGTAGTCGCGGCCGGCCAGGTCGTCCAGGGTGGGTCCGCCGACGTCGCCGTGTCGGCCGTACTTGTCGACCATCTCGAGGCGGTGGTAGGGGAGGGCGGAGCGCCCCAGCCAGGCTTCGGTGACGGCGCGGCTGTCTGGCGGTCGCCCGGTCACCACGCTGATTCTGGCGCCGCACGCGTGCCAGCTCGACAGGGTGGAGACGGCTCCGGGCATCGGGTCGAGGGCGCCCAGGAAGTGCTCTTCGTGGATGGCGTTCCAGAGCCGCGCGTGCTCGCGTGCATCGAGTCCGAGCGAGTTGGCGAGATCGAAGTCCACCATGTCGTCGAAGGTGACGACGCTTCCGAAGGCCGAGCGGGCCAGCGCGTGGATGGCGCGCGTGGTCTCGGCCAGCACGTCGTCGACGTCGACGTAGACGTGAACGCCCCGCATCGCCGATCAGCCTTCGCGCCGGCCGTCGCCGTCGTCGGCCCGGTGCACGTAGACGTCGCGTCGCGGATAGGGGATGCGGATCCCCTCGGCGTCGAAACGCCGCTTCACCTCGCGCGTCACGTCCCAGTAGACGTCCCAGTAGTTCGCGGTCCCGACCCACGGTCGCACCACGAACTGGCAGCCTCGCTCACCCAGCTCGTGGAGCTTGACGATCGGCGCGGGCTCTTCGAGGACGCGTCCGTCGTTGGCAAGGATGTCGGTCAGGATGCGTTCCGCCTGGTCGACATCGTCCGAGTAGGCGACGCTGAACTCCAGGTCGACGCGGCGGCGGTCCTGGTTGGTGAGGTTCGCGATGACGCCGCCCCAGATCTTGTTGTTGGGGACGATCAGCGTGCGGTTGTCGAATGTGAGGATGGTGGTGTTGACGAGGCTCATGTGGCTGACCTCGCCGCGCACGCTGGCGGCGTCGATGATGTCACCCACGTCGAAGGGCCGATAGCCCAGGATCATCATCCCCGCGGCGAAATTCGACAATGAGTCCTGCAGGGCGAATCCCACGATGAAGCCCGCGATGCCCAGGCCAGCCAGCAGCGGGCCGAGTTCGAGCCCCAGCTGCGACAGCGCCACCAGCGCGCCGATCGCCAGTACGGCGTTGCTGGTTGCCGCCACCGTCATCCGCTTCAGCAGCTGCGAAACCTGGACGCGCGACGTGCTGAACGTCCGCTCGAGGATGCGCCGGGTGAGCTTCGAGGCGATCCGCGCGACCACGATGATCATCACGAAGACCAGCGCCTTGAAGAACGCGGCAGGTCCGTTCTCGCGCACCCAGGCGCGTGCGTCGTCGAGCCACTCCTGCACCAGCCCGATCGCGACCTCCGGCTTGAAGATGTCGGCCGTCACCTCGCCGGTGCTGGTGATCAGCAATTGCTGGTGCTCGGTGGCATCGAGCCCGACGGCGTCCATGTGCCGGACGAGTCTCTCGAGGCTGCTGGTCACGGTGTCGTGTCGAGCATTGAGGGCCGCCAGCTCGTTCTGCACGGCCGGGTCGTCGGGGTCTTCTCCGGCGCGCTCGCCGAGCTCCTTGATCGTCTGCATGGTGAGCTCGATGCGCCCGGCTTCGAGGTCGGCTCGCCGGATGAGCCGGTCGCTCAGATCGGCACGCGCCTGCTCGGAGGCCAGGGCGAGCCGTTCGAGGTGCTCGACGTTTTCCACGTAGCCGCGATAGACCGAGTCGAGCCACTCGGCCTCGTTCTCGAGCTCCTGCTCGTACTCGAGCAGCTCCTCGGCTGGTGCTGCGTCTCGCCGTCGCCTGATCCCGGCGAGCTGGGTCTCTATCTGCTCGATGTGCCTCACGATGGTAGGCGTCAGGTCGACGACCCGCGTCTCGACGAAAATCCGCAACTCCGACGCGTCGAGCTGCTCCTCCTCCTGCTCGAGGATGTTGTCGACCAGTCGACCGATCAGCTCCAGGAACTCGAGCTTGGCGTTGACGTTCTGCTTCTCGAGAACCAGCCGGTCCTCGCCCTCGGCCCTCGCGACCTGCTGGTTGAGGTCGTCGATATCCTCCCCGACCGCCTCGAGCTGGGCGACCAGCCTCGCCGCGGCGCGGACGATCGGCGGTGTCTCGACCTCGCTCCCGACCTCGGACCGGGCCTCGGCGGCGGCGGCCGGCTCGTCCTGGGCGAACGACGGCGACGGGTCGACGAGCCCGGTCGCGAGCGTGACAGCGAGGGCGAGCAGGCCGACGAAGACATCGACACCCGGTGCCGCGGTGCCGACTCGCTGTTGCAGGCTTCGAATCGTGGTCCGGCGGCGTTGCATCATGACCTCCAGGATACGACGGATTGCCGGCCTCTACTTGGCGTCGTGGAAGATCAGCCCGAGCGTCATGCGATGTCCCGACCGCACCCGGCTGACGCCGTGGCGCATCGCGGCCGCATGGTGGCCCCGCCGCCCCTCCACTGGGCGCTCGCGGTTCGGAAAGACCAGGCCCTCGCCGAGCGCGAGCGAAAGCGCCTCGCCCCGCGCTTGCATGCGCGGCCGCTGCTCGGTCAGCAGGAACTCGCCTCCCGTGAAGTCGGAGGACGGTTTCGAGAGCAGCACCGCGACCTGCAGCGGGAACGCCATGGCGCCGTACAGATCCTGGTGGAGACAGTTGTAGCCGTCCTTGCGGTAGCGGAGCAGGAGCGGCGTGGGCCGCGTCTGTCCCGCATCGTGACATGCCCGCAAGTAGGTGCGGAGGCCGCCCGGGAAGCGCTCGTCGCGCCCGAGCTCTCCCTGCCAGCGGTTCGCGATGCGGGCGAGCGGGGTGTACAGATGGGTGCGTAGGGTCCGTACCAGCGGCGGCAGCGGGTAGGCGAAGTAGCGGTAGTCGCCGTTGTCGCCATAGCGCTTCGCGCCCAGGTCGACGAAGCTTCGGTAGCGTGCGCGGTCGTCGTAGAGGGCGCGCAGCCCCCGGCACTCGGCGGCGGTGAGCAGCCGGGGCAGGCGCGCCCAGCCGCTCCGGTCGAGCGAGTCCCCGACCTGCGCCCAGTCGAAGGCCCGAACCCGCGCGACGACGGCGGCGGCGCCGCTCACGGCCGGCCGGCGGTGCGGGGCCGTGCCGCCCGCGCGTTCACCACGGCAGCACCTTGCGCCGCAGCCAGCGGCGCGGCGGTGGCGGCGGCAGGTGGGCTTCGTCGCGCCGGGCGAGCAGGCTCTCGCGGGCGACCCGAATGCGCTCCTCGATCTTCTCGAGCGGTCCATCGAGCGGCCCGAGATCGGAGAGCGACGCCACCGGGGCCAGCATCGTGACGTCCTTGACGGCGCGCGGCCGGGGGTGGTCGACGGCGGGATCGCGGGTCACGTGGCTGAGCGCCCGCCAGCTGCCGCCGAGCGACGGCTTGCGGTGCATCTGGTGCAGGAACATCGGCTCGCCCGACTCGTCGCGGGGAATCATCGCCTTGCCGTGGAACACGTCGTCCTCGACCACGCCGGCGTGCCAGCTCGGCTGGTGGATCTGGTGGAAGTGGCGCCCGGTCACGCCGAACGCCAGTCGGTAGATCTCGGTGTCGCCGTAGAAGAAGAGGCGGAAGTGGCGCGGCCGTGCGCTCCAGTGCCACGCGATCTGCACGGCGTCGAAGCAGCGGCGGCGGTCGATCAGGATCTGGCCCGACTCGGTCTCGTAGCCGGCGCGCTCGAGGGTGCCCGGCCGCGGCAGGCCCACGTAGTCGAAGATCCGAGGGTTCACGCCCTGGATGTACGACCGCGCCCGCCCGTCGCGCAGCCCGTAGTCGCTGAGCGCGCCGGGATGCGGGATCAGCGACGAGAGCATGCAGACGTCCGGCCAGAAGAGGTTGCCGTGCTCCACGTACCCCGGCGAGTCGAAGAGCACCGCCGGGTCGTGGAGCGGCACCGAGTCGGCGTCGATGAACATCACCTCGTCGTAGGGCGCGTTCAGCAACGAGAAGGGCTTGGTGTCGAATCCGCCGAGCTCGCGGGTCGGCGGTTGCAGGGGACGGTCGGGCAGCTTCGTGGCGTCCACGCACTCGAGTCCGTCGAAGCTGTTCTCGAAGAACCGCTGGCAGGCCTCGGGCAGCTCGGCGCGGCCCACGTAGTAGAGGCTGACGGGCAGCGCGCAGCCGAGCTGGTTGCGAAGTACGTCGAGGTTCGTCCAGGCCTGGGCGAGGAGCGACGGCCCGCCCGCGCACATCACGATGCCGCGGTCGCGCCGGTCCTCGCGCAGCCAGGCGGGTGGATGATCGAGCACGCCTTGCGCGCGGGCCCGGGCGAGGAAGTCGTCGGCCCGTGCGCGCACGTGCCGGCGGAAGTCGACCATCTGCACGTAGCGCACCGCGATCGCGGCGCCGAACGCCAGCGCGATGCCGGCCAGGACGAGGAAGAGGACCGTCATGGCGAGTGGTCGGCACGCTACCCGATCGGGGAGCATGCATCAATTTGTCGGCCTTCGCGGGCGGGGACGTGCCCGCGCCTGCCTTTCCCCCGCTACCGCTTGCGCATCGCCCCGTAGATCGGCGCGAAGCGCCGCAGCGTCTCCTCGGGAAGCGGCACCGGCGAGCCCAGGATTCGCGATCCCCAGACGATGTGCGCCGTGCGCTCGACGAGGTGGGCAACCTTCATGGCGTCGGCGAGGTCGCGGCCCACCGTGAGCAGGCCGTGGTTGGCCATCAGCACGGCGCCGCGATCACCGACGTGGCGGGCGACCTCCTCCCCGAGCTCGTCCGAGCCGGTGAGCCTGTACTCGGCGACCGGCACGTCGCCGCCGACGAAGACGTCGACCTCCTCGATCACGCACGGAATCGGCTGGCGGGCCACCGCGAACATGCTGGCGAAGAGCGCGTGCGAGTGGATGACTGCGCCGATGTCGTCGTGGGCACGCAGGCAGGCCAGGTGCAGTGCCTTCTCGCTGGTGGGCGCGCGGTCGCCTTCGACGACGTTGCCCGCGAGGTCGACGATCACCAGGTCGTCGGCCTTCATCACCTCGTAGTCGAGCGACGAGGGCGTCATGACGACGTGCTCGTCGGAGAGCCGCGACGAGATGTTGCCCGAGGTGCCCTCGACGAGGCCGGTGCGCAGCATGTGCTTCGCGGCTTCGACGACTTCCTGCATGATCGCGTCCGGGGTGCGGCCGTCTCTGCTCACGTTCTTCTCCGTGTGCCGGCCAGCCGCGCGACGGCGCGGCGCCGGTCCGACGATTGTGCCACGGCGGGGCGCACCGTGAACAGTGGATCGAGGATTGTGCCTGGCATGATTTCTGCTTGATCTCGGTTCATGG